>NZ_MJAA01000006.1:0-300305 GCF_001743375.1 Enterobacter sp. IF2SW-B1
ACCCTGTTAACTTGAATGTCGATGAAAACACACTTTGTGCTATTCGAATCAATCATTATTATCACCTGTCGAATTCAGGTGGGATAACGTTCGCCATTTTCCCGCCGGTAAGGCGGGCCTTACCGGTAACAATCCAGTGAGGTAAACAATGGACATAAATGCAGTCACGACGCCTGAAAAACCTGTCCTGCACTTGTTATGTGGAAAAATTGCATCAGGAAAATCCACGTTGTCAGCAAAATTAGGATCATCACCTGGGACTGTAATTGTCAGCGAGGATCACTGGCTGGCTACCCTCTTTGCTAATGAAATGCAATCCATATCTGATTATGTGCAGTATTCATTAAGACTAAGAAATGCCATGAAGCCTCATCTGGTGTCACTACTAAAAGCTGGTTTATCAGTAGTTCTTGATTTTCCGGCAAACACACAAACAAATCGTGAATGGATGATGAGCATTATTATGGAGTCAGGTGCCAGTAATCAGCTGCACTATCTGAAAGTTTCNGCCATGAAGCCTCATCTGGTGTCACTACTAAAAGCTGGTTTATCAGTAGTTCTTGATTTTCCGGCAAACACACAAACAAATCGTGAATGGATGATGAGCATTATTATGGAGTCAGGTGCCAGTAATCAGCTGCACTATCTGAAAGTTTCYGATGACGTATGTAAATCCCGCTTACGCGTGCGTAATGCAGAAGGAGAACATGAATTTTCGACCTCAGATCAACAATTTGAAATCATAACGCATTATTTCTCAGAACCAACTGCTGATGAAGGGTTTAATATCGTTGAATACAGCTGAATCTACCTTTCTACACATAAGCCGTCTGCTGGCGGCTTATTAATTCTTCTAGCTTTTATAGCAATATTCGATTCTACAATGTTTTCAACGTCTGCTTTTGGCACAGAGCGGACATTAATATCGTTGAATACAGCTGAATCTACCTTTCTACACATAAGCCGTCTGCTGGCGGCTTATTAATTCTTCTAGCTTTTATAGCAATATTCGATTCTACAATGTTTTCAACGTCTGCTTTTGGCACAGAGCGGACATTCATATTCATCTCCCTTCCTCTCTATCGGCCCGCCTCCACTCTCAGGTATGAATGCGTTTATCATTTTGTTTAGAAAAGCGATGGGCAGCACGGCCGCCCATTACTTTGCCGAATGGAAAAACAGCGGCCGTTAGCCCGGCCCCTCGCTCCCCGCCGCCAGCAGCGGCACCACCACGTCGCTGATGGGCACCGCAATGCCGTGTTTGCGGCCGTAGCGCTGGATGACGCCGTTGCGGATATCCCACTCCATCGGGCGATCCGCCTGACGGTCGGCCAGGAATGACAGCATAAAAGATCTGCACTGGCAGCTAACCAGACGGCTATATAAGCATCGGAAGTAGGATTTTCTGCTTAACCTCTTTAACCGTTTCAGGCATGTCGCTAGGGATTTGCGGGTATTCTGACGAACCGTTATGAGCTTTTAACCAATCAATAAATCGTTAAATAGATATAAACCTAATAACAAACCAAATATTTATTAGACTTTCAATCAATATTTACTTGATTAATACTTAAGTAAAACCACGGCATTAAACATTAATAAATTTTCCAGTTTCAAACCGTAAGATCCCACATTTTCTTAATTTATATCAACAAAAATGCAGATCATTTCATATCCAAATCGTACAAAAATTGACGACCCACTTTATAAGCGCTAGCGTCACCATGGTTACCTAACCAACTTAACCAAAAGGCTTTTTCAGGATTTTCTTAAATGGAGTTTTATACAAATGGCTATTCCCGCTTATTTATGGCTCAAAGACGACGGTGGTGCCGACATCAAAGGCTCTGTCGATATACATGGTCGTGAAGGAAGTATTGAGTTAATCGCACTGAACCACGGCGTAATGCAACCCACGGACAAGCATAACGGCAAAGCAACAAGTCTTCGCGTCCATTCCCCTTATTCTTTCGATAAAGAGATCGACGCCTCCAGCCCCTATTTGTACAAGGCAGTCAGTACAGGCCAGAAGCTAAAATCCGCAGAGGTGAAGTTTTACCATATCAACGATGCCGGCCAGGAAGTGGAATATTTTTCCACAATTATGGAGGGAGTGACGATCCTCAGCGTCTGTCCAATGATGCTTGACGTCAAAGATCCTGACTATGAGAAACATAAACATCTTGAGCTGGTAGAACTGCTGTATGAAAAAATTACCTGGCGCTATGTCGACGGTAACATCATGCATTCTGATAGCTGAAATGATCGCAAAACGGCATAAGGAGAACGTTATGGGATGGAAGTATGAGCAGTCTACCGGCAGGATGTATAAAGACGGTAAATTAATTGAGACCGGATATTCCGGTGCTCTTACGAATAAAAACAACCCGGACCGTCAGCATGTAAAGGGACTGGGGCCACTGCCTCGCGGGACATATAAAATCGCGGGTCATTCGAATTCAAAAGGACCAATTACAATCATCCTTGAGCAAACCTCCGGAGAGAGTTTTGGTCGCTCAGAATTCCGCATTCATGGTGACCACAAGTATGGTCCAGCCGGGTTTGCATCAGAGGGGTGCATCATTCTCTCACTGTCAACGCGACGTAAAATCCTTCGTGACGGCGGTGACCTTGAGGTCGTGCGATGAAATACCCTATCGTACTCCTGCTATGTGCGCTCGCCGTCCCAGCCATTGCAGCCAGCACTGACTGGTCATCAGCACTTAATGGAATCGCCTCTGGTGATGCACACTGGATTGAGCAAGCTCCTACCCTGTCTGCTACGGCTGACGTCAAGCAGGCGCAACAGCTGGAGGACGCCTTAGCCGCAGCGCTCATAACAAACACGAACGCAACGCTGAAAGCGCTCCGCGCCATTGACGCCGGAAAGTGGCCGCACATGATAGGCAGCGATATTGTCTGCACGCCGCCTTTAGAGAAATCCCCCGAAGAAATCGACGCGTTCTATCAGCGTACCCGCCGGGCGCTGCTGGAGACGGTTGAGGGTGCTCAGTGCCTCTGGATCCTGGAGGCAACAATGGAAGAGTTGAAAGCAGAGAAAGCCCGTCAGGCTAAGTAGAGACGCTACCCGGCGCACAACGGCCGGGTCTTTCCTTCACTCCAGACCCAGGCTCACCCCGGCCCCTCGCTCCCCGCCGCCAGCAGCGGCACCACTACATCGCTGATGGGCACCGCAATGCCGTGTTTGCGGCCGTAGCGCTGGATGACGCCGTTACGGATATCCCACTCCATCGGGCGATCCGCCTGACGGTCAGCGAGAATCGACGTACCCAAATCCACGGGCGCGCGTTGGAAGTTCGCCAGGATATCCTGCGCCACGTCATCGTTCAGCTTCGCCCCTTCAGCGCGGGCGACGGTCAGCCCTTCGCGCAGGTAGGCCAGCGCCAGCTCGCTGACATCCTCTCGCCTGAACATCCCGGCGCGGCGGTTGGCCAGCACCATAAGCCCGGCGACCGCGTTTTGCAGCAGCTTGCGCCAGGCGACGGTGGCGAAATCTTCCGAGAGCTCAACCGCGCAGCGCGTATCACGAAGCGCTTCGACTACCCGCTGCGCCTGGGGCGCGTCCGGTAGCGTCAGGCGCGGCTTCGCCCGGAGCCAGACGGAGGCATCCGGCTCGCGCTGCGCCGGGAACCAGACCACCGACGGCAGCACCGTTGCGCCACTGACCAAAGGCTCAAGCTGCGCCTTCTGCTCTACGCCGTTTTGCAGCGCGCAGACCACGGTGTTTTCATCGCACAGCGCGCGCAGCCATCCGGCGCTGTCGGAATTTTGCGTCGTTTTTACCGCCACAAAAACAAGATCTGCGGGGCGAGTAATGACGGACGGATCGGTGAATACCGGACCGGGCACAACCGTTTCCCCCTCGTCGTAACGCAGGCGTAATTCCGGATGCGCGGTGCGTCCGCAGAGTAGCGGCGTGCGGCCAGCGTCATGCAACACCGCGGCAATGGTGGTGCCAATCGCACCGGGACCAATCAGCGCAATCACTGGATTCTCAGACATGGTTAACCCCTCTTTTCGCTAAGCCTGCTAACAGTTATACCACCCTGAAAAGTGAGCGCCACGTCGTTGTCTATACTCAACACACAACAGACAACGGAGTGCGCCATGCCTTTACCTGATTTCAAATCCTCTGAACCGTTCACCCTCGGTATCGAACTCGAACTGCAGGTGGTTAACCCGCCGGGCTACGATCTGAGCCAGGACTCCTCTGCCCTCATCGCCGCCGTCAAAGACGACATCAAAGGGGGCGAAGTCAAACACGACATCACCGAAAGCATGCTCGAAATCGCCACCGGCGTGTGCCAGAACATTGACCAGGCGGCGGCGCAGTTCTCGGTGATGCAGCAGAGCATCCTGCGCGCGGCGGCGGAGCAGCACATCCAGATCTGCGGCGGCGGGACGCACCCGTTCCAGAAGTGGCAGCGTCAGGAGGTGTGCGACGACGAGCGCTATAACGTCACGCTGGAGCGCTTTGGCTACCTGATTTTGCAGGCAACGGTGTTCGGACAGCACGTGCACGTCGGCTGCCGGACCGGGGATGACGCCATTTATCTCCTGCACGGCCTGTCGCGCTTCGTGCCGCACTTTATCGCCCTGGCGGCCGCCTCGCCGTACATGCAGGGCACCGACACGAAGTTCTCCTCGTCGCGGCTCAATATCTTCTCCGGGTTCCCGGATAACGGCCAGATGCCGTGGGTTAACAGCTGGCAGGAGTTCGAGGGGCTTTTCCGACGCCTGAGCGCTACCAGCATGATCGACAGCATTAAAGATCTGCACTGGGATATTCGCCCCAGCCCGCACTTTGGCACCGTTGAGGTACGGGTGATGGATACCCCGCTGACGCTCGGCCACGCGATTAACATCGCCGGGCTGATCCAGGCGACGTCCCACTGGCTGCTGACCACGCGGCCGTATAAGCATCAGGAGCGGGATTTTCTGCTGTACCGCTTTAACCGTTTTCAGGCGTGTCGCTACGGGCTGGAGGGGGTTCTGACGGACGTGCATACCGGCGAGCACAAAACCGTGGCGGAGGATATCGCCTGGCTGCTGGAGCAGGTTGCGCCGTCGGCCGAGAAGCTCGGCGCAACGAGCGCAATTAATGAAATTGCCCTGCTGTTAAAGCAGGGCAAGAGCGAGGCGCAGCGCATGCGGGACTTCATCGCCGACGGCGGCTCGCTTATTTCTCTGGTTCAGAAGCACTGCGAGCTGTGGGCGACGAGTCCGTAAGGCCGTGGCCCCACTCGCGCAGGCGCTGGAACAGCACGAACAGCGCGGGGATAAACACAATCCCTACCACGGTTGCCACCAGCATGCCGCTGAACACCGTGGTGCCAATGATGCGGCGGCTCTGGGCACCCGCCCCGGTCGCCAGCATCATTGGCAGGACGCCGATGATGAACGACACGGCGGTCATCATCACCGCGCGGAAGCGGCGCGATGCCCCTTCCCGCGCGGCATCGACAATCGCCATCCCGTCCATCCGCCGCGCGCGGGCGAACTCCACGATAAGAATCGCGTTTTTCGCCGCTAACGCGATCAGCAAGACCAGACCGATCTGGACGTATACGTCGTTGGCGTAGCCCGCCAGCCACAGCCAGACCAGCGCCCCGCCGATGGCGAACAGCACCGAAAGCATCACGCTCGCCGGGAGCGTCCAGCTCTCGTACTGGGCGACGAGGAACAGCCACGCCATCACCACCGCCGCCAGCACAATCCATACCGCCTGGTTGCCGGTCTGCTGCTCCTGATACGACATGCCGCTCCAGGCGTAGTCGTACCCGGCAGGCAGGCTCTGCGCCAGAATTTCGCCCATCGCCGCCATCGCGGTGCTGCTGCTTACCCCTTCCGCTGCCGAACCGCTTACCGATACCGACGGGAACTGGTTGTACTGCTGAATAAATGGCGCGCCGACGGTCGGCGTGATGGTGACGAGGTTGCTCAGACGCACCCGCTCGCCGCTGTTGCTGCGCACGAACAGCTCGCTGATTTGCTCCGCGCGCTCGCGCCACTGCATCTCGTTCTGCATCACCACGTGGTAGACGCGGTTGTTGACGCTGAAATCCCCGGCGCGGGTGCCGCCGAAGGCGGTTTGCAGGCTGCTGAAGATGCGCGACACCGGCACGTCGAGGCGAGCCGCACGCTCGCGGTCAACGGTCAGCGTCAGCTGCGGCACGTTGCTGCTCCAGGTGGTGAACACGCGGCTCAGCTGCGGATGCTGGTTGGCTTTCGCCAGCACCTCACGCGTGACGCGCTCCAGCTCCGCCGGGCTCTGCCCCGCCTGCGCCTGAATGCGCAGGTCGAAGCCAGAGGCGTTGCCCAGCCCCGGCAGCGTCGGCGGCGCGAAGGTCATGATGGTCGCTTCCGGCAGGGCCAGCAGCTGGCGCTGAAGGGTGCCCATCACCTCGTCCAGCGGCGGGCGCTCGCTCCAGTCCTTCAGCATGATGGAGATAAACCCGCCGTTGGAGGCGCTGGTGCCGTTGAGGATGTTAAACCCGGAGACCTGAATGACGTCTTCCACCGCCGGGTTTTTAGCGATCAGCGCGCGCGCGGTAGCCATCACCGCTTCGGTGCGCTCCAGCGAGGCCGCCTCCGGCAGCTGGACGCTGGCGAAGAAGTAGCCCTGATCTTCCTGCGGAAGGAAGCCCTTTGGCATCGACATAAAGCTGAACGCCACTACTGCCGCCGCGCCTGCGGTGGCCAGCAGCGCCAGCCACGGACGCCGGTTGAATACGCTCACTATCCGGGTGTAAAGCGTGCGCGTGGCGTCCAGCCCACGGTTGAACCCACGGAAAATGGCGGCAGGCTTCGCCGGACGCGGGCGCAGTAGCATCGCGCAGAGCGCGGGCGTCAGGGTCAGCGCCACCAGGCTTGAGAGCGTGACGGCGGTGGAGAGCGTCACCGCGAACTGGCGGTACAGCTCGCCCACAATTCCCGGCAGGAGCGCCACCGGCACAAACACCGCCAGCAGCACCAGCGTGGTAGCAATCACCGGCCCGGCGATCTGGCGCAGCGCCAGCGCGGTCGCCGCCGTGCGGCTCTGCCCTTCCGCCATCAGGGTTTCGACGCTCTCAACCACCACGATGGCATCATCCACCACCATGGTCAGCGCCAGAATAATGGCGAACAGGCTCAGCGTGTTGGCGGAGTAGCCAAGCGCGTAGAGTACCGCAAAGGTGCCCACCAGCGACACCGGAATGGCGAGGGCGACAATCAGCGTCGCGCGCCAGCTTTGCAGGAACAGGGAAACGACCACCACAACCGCCAGCATGGTCAGCGCCAGCGAGACGCCAATCTCTTTAATGGTGGCGGCAACAAAGGTGGTGGTGTCGAATTTTACCTCGTAGACCAGGTCGTCCGGGAAGCGCGTCGAGAGACGATCCAGCTCCGCGCGCACCGCGTCGGCCACGCGCAGGGCGTTGGCGGACGGCGTTGGGTAGATGCCAAGGTAGGCGGAGTCATGCCCGTTCAGCTGGGCGCCGGAGCTGTAGCTGCGCGAGCCGAGCTCGATGGTGGCGACGTCCTTCAGGCGCACCAGCTGGCCCATCTCCCCGGCGCGAATAATGATGTCGGCAAAGTCTTCGGCCTGGCTTAAGCGCCCCAGCCCGTTGATGGTCAGCGTCTGCTGCTGGCCGTTGAATACCGGTGGCGTACCGATCTGGCCCGCCGCTCCCTGCACGTTCTGCTCGCGCAGCGCCTGCGCCACGTCATCGGTGGTCACGTTCAGGGCGTTCATGCGGTCCGGACGCAGCCAGATGCGCATGCTGTAGTCCCGCGCGCCAAACATCTGCACCTGTCCCACGCCCGGCAGACGCGACAGCGCCTCGCGCACCTGCGTGCTGGCGTAGTTGCTGACAAACAGCGGCGTGTGGGTGTTGTTCGGTGAGTAAAGGCTTACACCCATCATCAGGTTGGTGGCGCGCTTGCGCACCTGCACGCCGTTTTGCTGTGCCTCGGTCGGCAGCTGCGCCACGGCCTGCGCCACGCGGTTTTGCACGTCGATGGCGGCGAGGTCCGGATCGGTCCCCGCCGCAAAAGTGATGTTCAGGCTGTAGGTGCCTTCATCCGAGCTGGTGGACTCCATATAGAGCATATGATCCACCCCGTTAAGCTGCGTCTCCAGCGGCGTGGCGATGGCCTCCGCCACGTCAGCCGAGCTGGCGCCCGGCCAGCTGGCAGAAACATTCACCACCGGCGGGGTGATCTGCGGATACTGCTCTACCGGAATAATCCTCAGCGCGATGGCCCCCAGCAGGGTGATGACCAGCGCAATCACCATCGCGAAGCGCGGGCGTTTGATAAAAAACGTCAGCATGATGGCTCCTTAATTGAGTATCTGGACGGCAGCGCCGGGCTGCACGCGCTGCGCGCCGTCGGTAATCGCTCGCTCACCGGGCTTCACGCCGGAGGCAATCTGAAACTGCTGGCCGATCTGGCCGGCCACGTTCAGCGGGCGCCTTTCGGCGTTGCCGTCGGCGTTAACCACCCAGGCGAAGAACCCGTCGCCGTTCTGCTGGACCGCGGCGGCAGGCAGCGTCAGCACCGGCAACTCGCTCGCCGGACGCAGGTAGACATTCACGTTGCCGCCGGGCAGCAGCTGGTGGCGCGGGTTAGCGAACTCGGCGCGCAGCATCACGCTGGCGGTGCGCGGGTCGATGCGGTTGTCCACGGACGTCAGTTCCCCGCCGACGCGCTGACCGTTGCTGTCGATCAGCGCCTGCCAGGCCTGCTTCATGGCGCTGATATCTGCGTGCTGTCCGGCTTTGGTGGCAAACGCCCCCTCCTCCAGCGCAAAGGCGATGCGGATGGGATCGAGCTGCACCACCTCCACCAGCACGCCGCTGGCAGGATTCACCAGGCTGCCCACATGGAACTGGCTGTGGCCCACGCGACCGTCAATCGGCGAGGTGATGCGGGTGTAGTTCAGGGTGACGCTGCGGGTGTCGAGCCGGGCTTTCGCCTGCTCCAGCGCGGCGCTCGCCACGTCGCGCTGCATGCGGGCGTTGTCCACGTCGTGACGGCTGATGGCGTTGCTGTTGCCCAGGCTTTCGAAGCGGGAAAGCTGCTGCTGCGCCTGACGCAGCGTGGCTTCAGCGCTTCTCACTTCGGCCTGCGCCAGACGCAGGGCAGCGCGCGGCTCGGCGTCGTCCAGCTCGAACAGCACGTCGCCTTTTTTCACGTACTGCCCGTCGCGGAAGTTGATTTTCGTTATCACGCCTTCCGTACGCGCGCGCAGCTCAACGGTGTGAATGGCTTCGATGCGGCCTGGGATCTGGCGCTCGGCGGCATGGGCGGTCTGCTCCACGGTGGCGACGCGAACGGGGACCGCGGCGGCGAAGACGGGTTGCAGGGTACTGACAAGAAGGGCGAACAGGAGTGGAAGTTTCATGGGAGTACCTCAGCGTTGTTTCTCCCCCCACCCCGGCTCTCTCCCCAAAGGGGCGAGGGTTAGGGTGAGGGGTAAGATTTTCGTTATGCAGCCTTACGGAACCTGCGGGTCAGTCGCTTCTCGATTTCGACGACGAAGAACATCCCCCCAGCCACCGCCAGCGTCACGAACCAGTAGCGCAGCGGCAGCGCTTCGGTGCCGAACAGCATCTGCATAAACGGCAGGTAGATAATCGCCGCCTGGAGCAGGAACAGTACGCCCGTCACCAGCCAGATCCCTTTGTTCGCCAGCAGGCCGCGGTTGAGGGAGAACCCTTCGGTGTTGCGGCAGTTAATCATGTACACCCACTGGGCGCAGACCAGCATCTGCAGCAGCACGGTGCGGATGAACTCCGCGCTGTGCCCGCGCGGGGCCAGCCAGGCTTCAAGCGCAAAGGCGGCGATGGCAATCATGGTGCCGACGAAGGCCACGCGCCACACGGCGTAGGCGTCCATTACGTGCTGCCCGGTCTGGCGCGGCGGGCGGCGCATGATGTTGCGCTCGGCGGCCTCAAAGGCCAGGCCGAAGGAGAGCGTGGCGGAGGTCGCCATGTTCATCCACAAAATCAGCACTGGCGTTAGCGGAATGATGTTCCCCGCCAGCAGCGCAATCACAATCAGCAGCCCCTGCGCCAGGTTGGTCGGCATGATGAACAGGATGGTTTTCTTCAGGTTGTCGTAAACGCGACGCCCCTCTTTCACCGCGCTGGCGATGGTGGCGAAGTTATCGTCCGTCAGGACCATGTCCGCCGCCTCTTTGGTGACTTCCGTGCCTTTGATGCCCATCGCGATGCCGACGTCCGCCTGGCGCAGCGCCGGGGCATCGTTTACGCCGTCGCCGGTCATGCCGACAATTTCGCCTTTATCCTGCAACGCTTTTACCAGGCGCAGCTTATGCTCCGGGCTGGTACGGGCGAAGATGTCATACTTCACCGCCGCTTCCGCCAGCTCGGCGTCGTCCATTTTCTCCAGCTGATAGCCGGTGACCGCCTGCTCGCTGTTGCTGATCCCCAGCATCTGGCCGATGCTCATCGCCGTCTGCGGGTGATCGCCGGTGATCATCTTGACGCGGATCCCCGCCTGCTGGCAGGCGTTAATCGCATCAATCGCTTCCGGGCGCGGCGGATCCATCATTCCGGCGATGCCGAGGAAGATCAGGCCGTGGCTCAGGTCGTCGTGCGTCAGCTCCTGCCCGCCGTTCGCCGGCTTGAACGCCGCGGCGACCATGCGCAGCCCCTGACGCGCATAGCGCTCCATCTCCGTTTCCCAGTACGCACGGTTGAACGCTTGCGCACCGTTACGCGTCTGCTGCTGGTTGCACAGGGCGAAAATGACGTCCGGCGCGCCGGTAATCAAAATCTGATCCTCACCGCCAATCTGGTAGTGGGTGCTCATGTACTTGTACTGAGAATCGAACGGGATCTTGTTAATCAGCGTGGTCGCCACCGGCTCAAGGCTGGCCTTCGCCGCCAGCACCTTCAGCGCGCCCTCGGTCGGCCCACCGGTAATGCCCCACAGGCCGCGCTCGTCCTGAATCAGCTGGCTGTCGTTGCACAGGTCAACGGTGCGCAGATACTGCTCCAGGACGGTGCCCGGCTGGATCTGCACCGGCTCGTCGCTGCCTTCCAGGTAGATATTGCCTACCGGCTCGTAGCTGTTGCCGTCCACGCGGTAGCAGACGTCGGCGGTGATGATGGCTTTTACCGTCATCTCGTTCATGGTCAGGGTCCCGGTTTTATCCGAGCAGACCACGGTCATCGCGCCCAGGGTTTCAACCGTCGGCAGCTTGCGGATAATCGCCCGCTTGCGCGCCATCGCCTGTACGCCCAGGGAGAGGATGATGGAGATAATCGCCGGCAGGCCTTCCGGTACGGAGGCGACCGCCAGGCTGATCAGGGAGAGCAGCAGCTCGCCCATCGGGATCTCGCGGAACATCAGGCTGAAGACGAACAGCGCGGCCATCATCGCCAGAATAATGACGAAGATGGCTTTACCCAGCTTGTCCATCTGCACCAGCAGCGGGGTGCGGTGCTTTTCAATGCCCGCCATCATCTGGTTGATGTGGCCGAGCTCCGTATCCTTACCGGTCGCGGTGACCACGCCGACGCCGCCGCCTGCGCTCACGGTCGTCCCGGAAAAGACCATATTGGTGCGGTCGCCCAGCGGTAATTCGCCGCTCAGCGGATTCGTGTGTTTATCCACCACGGTGGACTCACCGGTGAGAATCGCCTCCTCCACGCGTAAATTATGCGCCTCGATTAAACGCATATCCGCCGGAATACGATCCCCCGCGCGCAATACAATAATATCGCCCGGAACTATTTCCGTCGTTGGTATGGTTTCATGGCTGCCGTTACGAATAACGCGCGCCTCGCTGGAAAGCATATTGCGAATACTCTTCAGCGATTTTTCCGCGTTGCTTTCCTGAATGTGGCCAATTAGCGCATTGATGACCGCCACGCCCAAAATTACCAGCGTATCGACCCAGTGACCCATTACCGCCGTTAATACCGCGGCGGCCAGCAGAACGTAAATCAGCACATCGTTAAAATGGGCCAAAAAACGCAGCCAGGCGGGTTTGCCTTTTTTCTCCGGCAGCGCGTTCGGCCCTGTTTTTTGCAGACGCGCCTGCGCCTCTGCACGATCCAGACCGCTGGCCTGGCTCTGCACGTGGGTAAGCACCTGCTCTGCGGTCTGCTGGTATGCCAGCCCGCCGGAAGGCGGCACGTTTGGGGAGTATTTTTTTTCAGTCATCATATTTTTCCTTCAATATCCGGTGAACAGAAGCCTGAATTCCTTTCTGGCTTAAATAAATTGATTTTAAAGTCTTGTGGGTAAAATTGATCTACCGCAATATATTTACCACTGGGTTATTCAAAATTGATTAAAATTATTTCGACGAGCTGATTTTTACAAAATATTTCTAAACCAATCCTAAACGAGGGGGAACCATGTTTGGTATTTATCGCGGACGGCGCCTGGCGTTATACATTGTCGCAGCCATTGTTATTGCGACGTTAATTGGATATAGCACCTATATGTTTGTAAAATTATTTTCGTGATGCAGACATTTATTTACATAGCGCGATATTAATTTAATCATCAGGATTAAATTATTCTCCTTCCGAGCATTATTCTTCGGGTGAAGGAATTATTTAATTAAAAAAGGGCCGACGGGTTGATATTGCTTTACGTTAAAGGATGCCGGACAATGACATTTTTAACTGACGATTAACATTACGATGAAACACCCGTTGGAATCGCTGCTGACTGCGGGGGGCATTTTATTGATGGCCCTGATCTCTTGCTTACTGCTACCCGCGCCGTCGCTGGGTCTGGTGCTGGCGCAGAAGCTGGTTCAAACCTTTCATATGGTCGACCTGAACCAGCTCTACACCATTTTGTTCTGCGTGTGGTTTTTACTGCTCGGCGCTATCGAATTCTTCATCCTGCGTTTCGTCTGGCGCCGCTGGTTTTCACTGGCGTCGTAGGCCAATAAAAAAGCCGGGTAGCAGCGATGCCTTACCCGGCCTTTGTTTCGTCAATTTCAATGCGCCCGACTATGGTTCTCTTTGCGGTAAGCCCCGGGCGGCTGATGGAAGGTGCGGGTAAAGATGCGCGTAAACGTCTGCTGCGATTCAAAGCCGTAGCGCAGGCAGATTTCGTACACGCGCTCGTCAGATTCACGCAGATCCCGCGCCGCCAGCAGCAGCTTGCGCTCGCGGATGTAGCGCCCCAGGCTTTCGCCTTTGTACTGCATAAACAGCCGTTGTAAATGCCACTTGGAGTAACCCGCGTGGCGGGCGATCTCTTCGATGCGTAGCGGCTGGTGTAGGTTGTCATCGATCCATTCGACAATCGTATCAATGACCTGAGCGGAAATCGTCATGCTGCTCTCCCCCTCTGTTTCTTGGTTCAACATTATTCCCACCACTCACGAAATTGTTGCGTGCTATCGCTCACCCGGACCGGCTCACCCAGTTCCGGCGTCAGCAGCCGATAGTTTTTGTCCTTGCTGGCCCGCGCCAGCTGGATCAGCGGATCGTTCCAGGTGTGTTTCGCCAGCACGAAGCGTCCGTTATGCCCCGGCACCACCGCTTTCGCATTGAGGTCCGCCGAGGCCTGCGCCGTTTCATCCGGCAGCATGTGGATGTACTTCCAGTCCTGGTCGTACTGGCCGTTTTCCATGATGGCTAAATCCACTTCACCAAACTGTTCGCCGATGGCCTTAAAGTGCGGGCCATAACCGGAATCGCCGCTGTAGTAGACCTTCTGCTCTGGCGTGACAAACATGAAGCTGCCCCACAGGGTCTGGTCACGCTTAATGCCGCGCCCCGAGAAGTGGCGCGCGGGCAGGACATGAACCGTCAGCGCATCGCTGATGTGCACCGACTGGTTCCAGTCCTGTTCGTCGATAATCTCAGGCTTCATTCCCCAGTAGCGCAGGTGGGATCCCACGCCGAGCGGCGTAACGACGCGCTTCACCTTCGGCAGCAGCGCCCGGAAGGTGGCGTAGTCCAGATGGTCGTAGTGATCGTGCGAGATAATCAGCAGGTCGATTTCCGGCATGCTCTCCGCGCGCCACGGATACTCTCCCGCAAACGCTTTATTGAGGAACGAGAACGGCGCGGCGTAGTTGCCGAGGACCGGGTCGATCAGAATGCGTTTTCCCGCCAGCTGCATATACCACGAGGAGTGGCCGAGCCACACCAGCGTATCCTGCTCCAGAGGCAGGCTCGCCAGATCGGTTTTCACCAGCGGCAGCGGCTGCGCCGGACGAGCGTTTTCGGTTTTACGGGTCAGGAACTGCCACCACGCCACCAGCATGTTTTGCTGCCCGGTAAAGCCAGGCGTCGGGAGCGCGTTGTGGAACTTTCCGTCGCGATAGTGCGGAGAAGCCTCCACTTGTGTGAGCTGCGCACCCTGCGGCGGCTGGCCAAATCCGGCATTCAGAACAAACGGTAAACTCGTAGCTGAAGCAATAATCATGAGGAACACCACGCAGATGAAGAGAGGCTTTTTCATATCCTGACCCGAAAACGCGCGCCATCCGATGGTTTACGCGAGGGAAACTTGATTATGAGTGAGTAAGCACTCATTATAGATATGATGATAAAGTCGTCAAGACGTTTTCGATCTTTGACATTCCGCGTTGCAGCGTGTCAAAGCACGTGTTTCAATCAGGGTTTTTATAATTGAAAGGGGGAAAAATTTAGTGGCACGTCCGAAGAGTGAAGATAAAAAACAGGCCTTACTGGAAGCCGCGACGGTGGCATTTGCACAGTCAGGTATTGCCGCCTCAACGGCGTTAATTGCCCGTAATGCGGGCGTCGCTGAAGGCACGCTGTTTCGCTACTTTGCTACTAAAGACGATCTGCTGAATGCCCTTTACCTGCACCTCAAGCAGGATCTCTGCCAGACCATGCTGGCGAACCTCGATCGCACCCTCACGCTTCCTAAAGAGCATACCCGCAATATCTGGAACAGCTACGTGGACTGGGGGATTCGTAACCCCGTGGCGCATGCGGCGATCCGCCAGATTGGCGTGAGTGAAAAGCTGAGCGCTGAAACGGAACAGGCGGTGAAAGAGATGTTCCCGGAACTTCACGAGCTATGCCGCCGTTCGGTGCGCCCGGTGTTTATGTCCGATGAATTCAAAACGTTTGGCGATGCGCTTTTCTTATCGCTGGCGGAAACCACCATGGAGTTTGCCACCCGCGATCCGTCCCGCGCCACCGATTTTAAAGCGCTGGGTTTCGAAGCCATGTGGCGCGGGCTGGCTCAGGAGGATAACGATGGACAGTAAATCCCTGCAGGCGCACGCAAAACGCGTCGCGCTGGAGATGCCTTTCACCGAACACTGCTGGCCGTTTGGCCCCGAGTACGACGTGTTTAAGGTGGGCGGGAAAATTTTTATGCTGATGGCCACCGCGCACGGACGCCCCCACGTTAGCCTGAAATCCGACCCGGAAAAATCCCTGTTAAATCAGCAGATTTACCGTGGCGTTGAGCCGGGCTACCACCTCAATAAAAAACACTGGATTTCGCTTTACGGCACCGAGGACATCACGCCAGAACTGGTCGCCGACCTGATCGAGGATTCGTGGAACCTGGTCGTCGATAAGCTGCCGAAAAAAGACCAGAAATGGATACGCCCTGCCTGATTGTTCGTCTGTCCCGAACAGTATAACCGCTCGAATCGCACTTATCTTTTGCCGCTTCGCGCGGTAATCTGCTCTCCTTTCGCGCCCGCGCACGGGCGAATTTCATTACCAGGAGTAGTTATGGATATCATTTCTGTCGCCCTGAAACGCCACTCTACCAAGGCGTTCGACCCAACCAAAAAACTGACCGCTGAAGAAGCAGAGAAAATCAAAACCCTGCTGCAGTACAGCCCGTCCAGCACCAACTCCCAGCCGTGGCACTTCATTGTGGCCAGCACCGAGGAAGGTAAAGCCCGCGTGGCGAAATCCGCGGCGGGCACTTACGTGTTCAACGAACGCAAAATGCTGGACGCCTCTCACGTGGTGGTGTTCTGCGCGAAAACCGCGATGGACGACGCCTGGCTTGAACGCGTTGTCGACCAGGAAGAGGCCGATGGCCGTTTCAACACGCCGGAAGCCAAAGCCGCGAACCATAAGGGCCGCACCTACTTCGCCGACATGCACCGTGTGGATCTGAAAGATGACGACCAGTGGATGGCGAAACAGGTTTACCTGAACGTCGGTAACTTCCTGCTGGGCGTGGGCGCGATGGGCCTGGACGCGGTGCCGATTGAAGGCTTTGACGCGGCGATTCTGGATGAAGAGTTTGGTCTGAAAGAGAAAGGCTTCACCAGCCTGGTGGTGGTCCCGGTTGGGCATCACAGCGTGGAAGATTTTAACGCCACGCTGCCGAAGTCTCGTCTGCCGCTGAGCACGATTGTGACTGAGTGCTGATTCAAACGGGTCGCTGCACGCGGCCCGTTACGTTTTACTGATGACCAGCCTGCGGTGTGGATGCACATCGCGATCGCTTCCCCAGGCAAAGGCAATCCAGCGCTCTTCCAGCTCGGCGTAACAGTTTACGGGCGTTAACGTCCATTCTTCTCCCACTGTACCGTCTGCCACGCTAATGCGATAGTTCATGGTGAACGCCCAGTCGATCATGCGCAGCCAGAACCGTTGTCCGTCCCCCGTTTGCTCGCTGTCGGAGACTACGATGTCGTATTCGCTGAGCACCCACTGGAAAAATAATTGCGGTAATCCGCTTATTACGCGCTGGTGGACGGCGCGCGGGGTGCGCCATACCATCACCTGCGTGGCGGCACCGTGGGGAAAGGTAATTTCTTTATGAAATGTAAGCTTCACGGCATACGCCGTATAAGGCTTACCGTCATCGGTAGTCACGAGACGATATTCATCACCATAACGCGATTTTAAAAGCCGGTATCCGACAGGCAGCAAGAACCCCGGCAGATGAAAATCCGCAGTACCCCGCGCCAGAAATGCTTCGGTATGTTCGACGTTTCGGGAGATAAGCCCAAGTTTTTGGCTGAACTCTGCGGAATCAATCATTAGTTGTTTCTCATCGCATAAGTATAGTCAACTTAACTTCCAATAGAAATCGCGTAAATTCAGTAAGTTGATTAAGCGTCAATAAAGCGTAATCTGCGGATGCTTGATCCCGCACACCAGCGCATAACGCGTTAATGTATCGAGACTTGCCCGGGTAATATTCGCTTCCATTCTTGATACCGTTGGTGCGCTGACGCCCATCCGCTCCGCCACCTGGGCGCGCGTCAGGCCAGCATGATTGCGCCATTGCGCCAGCATCTCCCGCAAACGCTCCTTGCGCTCTTCTGCATCAAAGGAAGCCTGAACCTCTGAATCGCTTAACAGTTCAGCCCTGAGTTCATCCCAGTCAATAATCTTCTTGCTCATCCAACATCTCCTGTTGTCGCTTCAGTGCCAGACGAAGTTCAGCAGAGGGCGTTTTTTGCGTCTTCTTAACAAACACGCGCAAAAGAAAAATCGTCTTTTCCCGCTGGTAAACATAGATACCTCGGGTATGGATCAGCCCAACGGTCCTTATTTCAAACAGGCCATGCGGCAATGGTTTGCTGTCAGGTTCCCGAAGAGCCGTCGGGTTTAAACGCAATTTATCAAGCTGGCGAATCAGCTTCGCCTTCACCCCAGCAGGTAGTAAGAGAATCTCTTCCCTTACCGCCTCATGAACGATAAGTCTGAACACGATATTTCATCCCTGATGATATTAGCATATAAGGCAATTTGCATTAAAGGCTAATTTAGCTTTTCGTGTCCCACCTTACCCATTTTTAACAGGAAGAACCGGAGCCGCTTTGATTACCTGAAAGCGCCTCGCAAAAAACTTACTTCCCCTGCGCCGCCAGCCATTCCATCGCCCTTTCCCCCGCCTCATCCACCGGGAGATACACCAGTAGCCGCGATCCGTTTCGCGGCGCGGAGTACCAGTACATCTGCTGCAGCGTAAAATCTCCCAGTTCTGGATGGGTAAACAGCTTGAGCTGGTTCTCCACGCCGCGCACGTCGTTGCGCTGGTGCCACAGGGTTTTGAACTCTTCGGACACCGCGAAGAAGCGCGCCAGTTTGGCTTCCCACAGCGGGTCGCCCCGGTGCTCGGCCATCGCCGCGCGGAAATAGGAGACGAAAATCGGCAGCACGTCGTCGCGTCTGCCGAGACGCGCGCGCCACGCCGGATGGGTAAGGAACAGGTAAATACAGTTGCGGTCTTCCGGCGGGATGTCATTGAAATCAACGCCCATCAGGTGCCCGAAGCTGTCATTCCACGCGACGATGTCGAAGTTGGGCTTCTGAATGCTGGCGGGTTTAGGCATCAGGGTATCGAGCAGGCGGCGCGTGCCTTCGCTGATGCCCTCGCAGCAGACCGCCTGCGGGGCTTCACCCGGCGGCAAGCCGGCGAGCACGAAAAGATGCCGGGCCTCGGTCGGGGTGCACTGCAGCGCTTTTGCGATGGCGGCCATCACTGCGCTGGAGGGGTTGACGTCCCTGCCCTGCTCAAGCCAGGTGTACCAGGTCACGCCCACGTCAGCGAGCATCGCCACCTCTTCCCGGCGCAGGCCCGGCGTGCGCCGCCGACCGCTGCGCGGCAGGCCGAGACGCTGGGGATCGAGGCTTTCCCGCCGGGCGCGTAAAAATGCCCCCAGCTGTTTTCGGGTGTCATCCTGAAGTGAGGTGACGGGTTCAGACATCAAGGCCATAAATCCCCCTGCATGGTAGTGCCAGTACCAGTATAAGCAAGAACTGGTACCCGTTTATCAGATGGTTGATGCTACGACCATCTGATGAATGACGCAATGGAGTTACCATGAATACGTCAGTTGTTTCACCGGGTCGCGCAGGCCTGATATTGCTGTTAACCGGCCAGATGCTGCCGATGATTGATACCTCAATCACCAACGTGGCGCTGGACGCCATCACCCACTCGCTGCACGCCACCGCCACCGAGCTGGAGCTCATTGTCGCTCTCTACGGCGTGGCCTTTGCCGTCTGCCTTGCGCTCGGCAGCAAGCTGGGGGATAACCGTGGCCGCCGTCGCCTGTTTATGTGGGGCGTGGCCGTTTTTGGGCTGGCCTCGCTGCTGTGCGGGATGGCGGGAAATATTGAACTACTGCTGGCCGCACGCATCGTTCAGGGCGCGGGGGCAGCGCTCATCATGCCGCAGATCCTCGCCACGCTGCACGTCACGCTAAAAGGGAGCGCCCACGCGAAAGCCATTAGCCTGTTTGGCGGCATTGGCGGGATTGCGTTTATCGTCGGGCAGATGGGCGGCGGCTGGCTGGTGTCGGCGGATATCGCCGGGCTGGGCTGGCGTAACGCCTTCTTTATCAACGTGCCGATTTGTCTGGTGGTGCTGGCGTTAAGCCGCCGCTACGTGCCGGAAACCCGTCGTGAAACGCCGTCGCGCATCGACTGGACAGGCACCGTGCTGCTGGCCCTCATTCTTTGCTGCCTGCTGTTCCCGATGGCGCTCGGTCCGCAGTGGCACTGGCCGTGGTCGCTGAAGGTTATGCTTCTAGCCATTATTCCGCTGGCCTGGCTGATGGCGCGGAACGCGCGCAAAAAGGAGCGAGAGAATGCCCATCCGCTGATCCCGCCACGCCTGCTTCAGCTTCGCAGCGTTCGCTTTGGCATCGTGATTGCGCTGCTCTTTTTCAGCGTCTGGTCCGGGTTTATGTTCTGTATGGCGCTGACCATGCAGACCGGTCTGGGGATGGCGCCGTGGCAGTCCGGAAACAGCTTTATCGCCCTGGGCGTGACCTATTTTATCTCTGCCTGGTTCGCGCCGCGGTTGATTGCCCGCTACAGTACCAGCACGATTCTGCTGACGGGTCTGGCAATTCAGATAATCGGCCTGCTGGCGCTCATCGCGACGTTCCGGATTTGGGGCGTAAACAACACCGCGCTGACGCTGGCCCCTGCCACCGGGCTGGTGGGCTACGGTCAGGCGCTGATTGTAAACAGCTTCTACCGCATCGGGATGCGCGATATCCAGCCTGACGACGCAGGGGCCGCAAGCGCCATTCTCAGCACGCTGCAGCAGGCCGCGCTGGGTCTGGGACCGGCCATTTTCGGGGCGATTTTGCTGCACGGGCTGCAGCATTACCACGGGGATTACGCGCAGGCGATTACCCTTTTCCTGGCGGTGGAAACCTGCCTGATGGTTATCCTGGCGCTGGCGACGCTGCGCATGCGTCATCGTCTCTGCCTGCCGGTAGTGAAGGTCTGTGAGGCCGCCAAATAACCCTGTGAATTTGCATAATAGATCCGCAGCCGCCATTATGGGGCTGCAACAATACAGGAGACGTTATGCAGGAATTAATTGCTCAGGTTGAAGAGTTAGGGATTGAAATTAATCACACCACCTCTTTAGTGATTATCTTTGGTATTATTTTTCTCACCGCCATCATTGTTCATTTTATTTTGCACAAACTGGTGCTGCGCGCATTCGAGAAACGCGCGCAGGCCAGTAGCCATTTATGGCTGCAAATCATTACCCAGAATAAATTATTTCACCGTCTGGCCTTTACCCTGCAGGGGATAATCGTCAACGTTCAGGCGGTACTGTGGCTGCAAAAAGGCAGCGAAGCGGCGGAAATACTCACCACCTGCGCGAAGCTGTGGGTGATGGTGTATGCCCTGCTCTCCTTCTTCTCGCTGCTGGACGTGATATTTAATCTGTCGCAAAAGATGGCGACCGCCTCGCAGTTGCCGCTGAAGGGGATCTTCCAGGGCATCAAGCTGGTGAGCGCTATCCTGGTGGGGATATTGATTATCTCCCTGCTGATCGGCCAGTCCCCGGCGATTCTGATCAGCGGTCTGGGTGCGATGGCCGCCGTTCTGATGCTGGTGTTTAAAGACCCGATACTCGGCCTTGTGGCGGGTATTCAGCTTTCCGCCAACGACATGCTCAAGCTCGGCGACTGGCTGGAGATGCCGAAGTACGGCGCTAATGGTACGGTGACGGACATCGGCCTGACGACCGTTAAAGTACGCAACTTCGATAACACCATCACCACCATTCCGACGTGGGCGCTGGTCTCCGACGCTTTTATCAACTGGAGTGGGATGTCCGCCTCCGGCGGGCGACGCATCAAGCGCAGCCTGAATATCGATACCACCAGCATTCATTTTCTCGACGAGCAGGAGCAGCAGAAGCTGATTCAGGCGAAACTGCTGAAGCCTTATCTGGCCGCGCGCCATGAGGAAATTAGCCTGTGGAATCAGCAGAACGGCGAAGGGGAATCGGTATTAAACCTGCGCAAGATGACCAATATCGGCACCTTCCGCGCTTACCTGAATGAATATCTGCGTAATCATCCGCGTATTCGTAAAGATATGACGCTGATGGTGCGCCAGCTGGCGCCGGATGCCAACGGGCTGCCGATTGAAATATATGCCTTTACCAATACGGTAATCTGGGCGGAATACGAAGATATTCAGGCCGATATCTTCGACCATATTTTCGCGGTAGTGGATGAGTTTGGCCTGCGTATTCACCAGTCGCCGACCGGGAACGATATTCGCTCCCTGGCAGGCGTTATTGCCAGATAATCAGGTGCTGGCGCGGGAAATAAAGCGCCAGTCCATCATCACCCTTTCCGTGGGCGCATCCGGGTTGTCGATTTTGTTTAAGAGAAGATTGACCGCCTTGCGCCCGATATCGCGCGACGGCTGTTCGATGGTGGTAAGTGAAATCATGTCCGCCAGCTCCGTACCGTCAAAGCCGACCACGGCAATATCCTCTGGCACCCGCAGACCTGCCTGCTGAATGGCGCGCAGCGCGCCCGCCGCCAGCGTATCGGAAACGACAAATACCGCATCCGGCGGATTATCTTTTAACAGGTTTTGCATCGCCGCCATGCCCGCCCCGGAGCTGAGATCGCTGGCATACTCCACCGCCTGATAGTCCAGATCCCGCAGGTGGAGCACACTCTTGTAGCCGCGTTCGCGCAGGCGGGCATATTTGTAGCTGAGATCGTGGTTGATCATCGCGATACGCTTGCGGCCGCCGTCGGCCAGCTGGCTGACGGCATGCTGTGAAGCGTCCACATCATTGATGCCGACGCAGGAGACCGCGCCCGCATCGGCGTATTCGGCGCACTGCACCCACGGTGCAGAACCAATCAGCGCGGCAAGTTCCGGCAGCTTCGAGAAGGCGTCCATGGTGATAATGCCGTCGACGATTTTGCCTGAAAGCAGGCTCAAGCCCGAGCGGGAGCGCTCGATGTCCGAGCCGGAGTTGCACAGCAGAATGCGGTAGCCGTTTTTCTCCGCCTCGGCTTCGATGCCCTTCACCACTTCGGCGCAGAACGGGTTGGCGATGTTGGACACCATCACCAGGATCATATAGCTGCGGGCGGTGCGCAGCTGACGGGCGAGCAGGTTTGGCTGGTAGTTGCTTTCCTGAATCGCCTGCAGAACGCGCTCGCGGTTTTTCGCCTTCACGGTGTCGCTGTTATTCAGCACGCGGGAGACCGTCGCCACGGAAACCCCGGCCAGCTGAGCGATTTTCTGAATTGACATAGCGACGATACATCCTGCGGTTAGCGTTTTGTGCAGGCTACCATAAATTTGTTGCCCGGCGAACCGGGCAATGCGTCAGCATTCCACGCGCACCCAGCGCTGCTGCTGATGGCTTTTCACAATGGCATCAATGATATACATCACGTTTGCGCCATCGTGAAACGTCGCAAACTGCGGCGTCTCCGGCATTGCGCCCGCCTGCACGGCGCGGTAGAACTGCGCCATCATATTTTTGAAGGCATCCGGCCAGCCTTCAATGTGCCCGCCGGGGAAATGGGCGCTGTCGGCCACGTCAGGGTTCATCAGGCCCGGATCGTCGGTGAGCGTCTGGTTGGCCTGCGCACGATGGCCGATCCACAGCTGCTGCGGGATCTCCTGATCCCATGCCACCGACCGCTCGCTGCCGTTTATCTCAAACGTCAGGCGGTTTTTACGCCCGGCGCTCACCTGCGAGACGCTAAAGCAGCCCTTGCTGCCGTCGTCAAAGCGGAACAGCACCGAGCCGAAGTCTTCGGTCGTGACTGGTTTGTCTTCATACTCCGCCTGTTCGTCATGGGAGAAGGTTTGATTCCCGCCCTTGCTGGCCCTGCGCGTCGGCCAGACGATGGATAAATCAGCCATCACCTCGGTAATGCGCCGCCCGGTGACGAACTGCACCGTGTCGCACCAGTGGGAGCCGATATCCGCCACCGCGCGCGATGCGCCGCCGAGCGCGGCATCCACCCGCCAGTTGTAGTCGGTTTCCAGCAGCATCCAGTCCTGGAGGTAGCTGCCGTGTGAGGCAAAAATCCGCCCGAGGCTGCTTGCGCGCAGCATGCTCGCCGCCTGGCGCACCATCGCAAACTGGCGATAGACAAAGCTCACGCCATGCACCACGCCCGCCTGCTCCGCCAGCGCCACCAGCTCGCGCGCCTCCTCAGGCGTCATGCACAACGGCTTTTCGGAAAACACGTGCTTGCCCGCGCACAGGATCTGGCGGTTAATCTGTGCATGCAGGTGGTTCGGCGTGCAGTTGTGCACCACGTGCAAATCAGGGTGCGCGAGCAGCTCCTCAACGCTGCCGTACGCGTGCGGTACGTTTAGCAGGCGCGCCTTTTCCTGCGCCTTAACGAGCGAGCCGTCACACAGCGCGACCACCTGAACAAACCCGAGGCGCCTGAGCGCCTCGATATGTGCCGGGCCAATAAACCCGCTGCCGACGATCCCGACGTTAATCATGACTGCCCCCTGCGGCGAAATCGTCAAACGCCCGTCCGGAAACGGGAATGATATGGCGGCGGATAAATTCGCTGCCTTCACTCGCCCCGGTATCGCCATCCTTCAGGCAGCACTCCCACTCCAGCACCGCCCAGCCGTCGTAGTCGTACTGGGTCAGCTTGCTGAAAATGCCCTTAAAGTCGATCTGCCCGTCGCCGGGCGAACGGAAGCGACCGGCGCGGTTGATCCACGGCTGGTAGCCGCCGTACACGCCGCTGCGCCCGCTGGGGCGGAACTCGGCATCCTTCACGTGGAACGCCTTGATGCGCGCATGGAAGATGTCGATAAAGGCCAGATAGTCCATCTGCTGGAGCAGCATATGGCTCGGATCAAAGAGGATGTTGCAGCGCGGATGGTTATCCACCAGCGCCAGAAAACGCTCGAAGGTCACGCCGTCGTGCAGATCTTCCCCGGGATGCAGCTCAAAGCAGACGTCCACCCCCTGCTCGCCAAAGGTATCCAGTATTGGCCGCCAGCGGGTTGCCAGCTCCTCGAACGCTTCCTGAAAACGCTGCTCGTTGTGCGGCGGCCACGGATAGAAAAACGGCCACGCCAGCGAGCCGGAGAAGGTGGCGTGCGCCTTAAGCCCTAATCTGGCCGAGGCGACCGCCGCCTGCTTCAGTTTTTCGGTTGCCCACGCCCGTCGCGCCGCCTCGTTACCGCGCACGGCGGCGGGCGCGAAGTGGTCAAACGCGTCGCTGTAGGCGGGGTTCACCGCCACGAGCTGCCCTTCGAGATGGGTCGACAGTTCGCTGATAACCAGCCCGTGCGCGGCCAGCTTTGCGGCGATGTCATCGCAGTAGGCCTGGCTCTCTGCGGCTTTCTCGACGTCAAAGATGTGCGGATGGTTGCAGGGGATCTGCACCGCCTTATAACCTTTACCTGCCGCCCATTCAGCCAGCCCGTCAAGCGAATTAAACGGCGCTTCTGCGCCAATAAACTGCGACAGAAAAATGCCGGGGCCTTTCATCGTCCTCATACCACCTCCTGAACGTTACGCCTTGTCATCGTCATACTTAAACGTGAAAAGGAAAATCAGCGCGATCGCCGCGGCCGCTACCGCCGGGATCCACCAGAATGTCACCCACGCCTGCGGCACGGTCTGCCCTGCCACCAGGCGGTTATAGAGCGCGCCGGAAATTTGCGAGCCAAGCAGCATGCCGATGCCGTAGGTGAACATCACGATCATGCTCTGCGCCTGGCCTTTGACCTTTTCACCTGCCACCCGGTCGGTGTAGATAAAGCCGACGACAAAGAAGAAATCGTAGCAGACGCCGTGGAGCAGAATGCCGAGATACAGCAGAATGCGCCCTTCCTCGCTGACGCCCAGCGCGAACATGGCGTAGCGCACAAACCACGCCAGCATGCCGATCAGCAGCATGACCTTCACGCCCAGACGGCGGAACAGCAGCGGAATGACCAGCATGAAGAAGATCTCGGACATCTGCCCGAAGGACATGGCGGTGCTGACGTCGGCAATTCCTGCATCCGCCAGATACGAGGCGGTGTAGGCGTAATAGGTGCCGAGCGGGACGGAGATCAGCATCGCGCAGACGGAGAAGACGAAAAAGTGGCGGGTTTTGAGCAGCGCAAAGGCATCCGCGCAGAAGAGATCCCGCACCTTCACCGGCAGGCCTTTCGCGGGCGCAGGCGTGTGCGGCAGCGTCAGGCTGTAAAGCGCCAGCAGCACGGAGCTGGCCGCCGCTACCTGAAAGATGGTAACGCTGGACGCCACGCCGGTGACGCCAATGAAAATGCCCGCCACGATCCAGCCGATGGTGCCGAACACGCGCACCACCGGGAAGGTTTTATCCACGTTCGCCAGGCTATGGAACGCGATGTTGTTGGTCAGCGCCAGCGTCGGCATGTAGCAGAGCGTGTAGCCAAACAGCAGGCCAATCAGCAGCGCGCCGTTCTCGGCCATCAGCGCCCCCGGCACGAACCAGAGGATCGCCGCGCCCGCGAGGTGCATCACCGCCATCACCTTCTGCGAGGCGAAGAAGCGGTCCACCAGCATCCCGAGCACGAACGGCGAAAGAATCGAGGCGATGGGCCCGGCGGAGAAGGCATCGCCAATCAGCAGAGACATGTTGTGCTGGGTCATCACCAGGCCAAGCGTGACCGACCAGCTACCCCAGATAAAAAATTGCAGAAACATCATCAGCGACAGCCGCGGCACCAGCAGCCGGTGCTGCGCTATCGCCTTTTCACTACTTTCAGTTGACACCATGATAAGCCTCACCCGGAAAAAGTAATCGATTACAAAACAACTCAAATGAAAAGTAATCGATTACAAAATAAAGATCCTTTGGATCGTAGAAGATTTGGGAGGGGGGTCACGATAAAGATGAAGCAGTGTTTTGTAGGCCCGGTAAGCGCAGCGCCACCGGGCGTGAAGGCAGGTGCGGTCTGGTTTGGTGCGGTCTGTTGCCCTCACCCCGGCCCTCTCCCACAAGGAGAGGGAGAAAAACGGGTTACTTTTTGCGTGAAAGCTTAAACGCGATAAACAGGAACACCACCCATACCGGCAGCAGCATTGCTGAAAGCCGCATCTCATCCATGGTGCACATCAGCACCAGAATCAACGCCAGGAACGCGATACAGAGGTAGTTCCCCGCCGGATAGAGCAGCGCTTTGAACTGCGTCTCGCGTCCCTTACGGCGCATCGCCGCGCGGAAACGCAGGTGCGCCAGGCAGATCATGATCCAGTTCAGCAGCAGCGTGGCGACAACCAGCGCCATCAGCAGGCCGAAGGCCTGTTTCGGCAGCAGGTAGTTAATTAGCACTACCAGAGACGTAATCGCGCCGGAAAGGAACAGCGAATTCACCGGCACGCCGCGGCGGCTGACGCGGGTAAGGAACTTCGGTGCGTTGCCCTGTACGGAGAGGCCAAACAGCATACGGCTGTTGGAGTAGACCCCGCTGTTGTACACCGACAAAGAGGCCACCAGAATGACGAAGTTCAGTGCCGAAGCGACCACGTTGCTGTTGAGATCGTGGAAAATCATCACGAACGGGCTGCTGTTGGACTTCACTTCCACCCACGGGTAAAGCGCCAGCAGCACCACCAGCGAGCCGATATAGAACAGCAGAATACGGTACACCACCTGGTTGACCGCTTTCGGAATGCTTTTGTGCGGATCGCGCGCTTCGGCCGCGGTAATGCCAATCAGCTCCAGACCGCCGAAGGAGAACATAATCACCGCCAGCGAGAGGATGAGCCCTTTCCAGCCGGTCGCCAGGAAGCCGCCGTGCTGCCACAGGTTGTCGATAGTGGCACGCTCGCCGCCGTGGCCGGAGAACAGCAGCCACAGGCCAAAGCCGATCATGCCGATAATTGCCAGCACCTTAATCAGCGCAAACCAGAACTCGGTTTCACCATAAAGGCGCACGTTGACGAGGTTAACGGCGTTAATGATGATGAAGAAGGCCGCCGCCCAGATCCACGTGGGCACGTCCGGCAGCCAGTACTGCATGTAGATGCCGGCGGCGGTCAGCTCCGCCATCCCCACCAGCACGAACATCACCCAGTAGTTCCAGCCGGAGAGGAAGCCTGCGAACGGGCCCCAGTATTTATAGGCAAAGTGCGCGAAGGAGCCTGACACCGGCTCTTCAACGACCATCTCGCCGAGCTGGCGCATGATCAGGAAGGCGATAATCCCGGCGATAGCGTAACCCAGCAGAACCGCCGGACCGGCCATCTGAATGGCGGGGCCGATGCCGAGAAACAGCCCGGTACCGATTGCGCCGCCGAGGGCAATTAACTGAATATGTCGATTTTGCAAACCACGTTGCAGCGTCGGATTCTGATCCGACGAGGCTTCAGCGCGACCATGGCCTGAAGCGGATGACGCGTCTTTCACGCCCTACCCCTGTCTCTTTTTTAGAAGGGGCACGTTTTAACACTTCATGCTGGTGGTAGCAAGCTTAACGCCGGGCCAGCGCGTGCGCCCGGCGGATAAACGTCACGACCCGATAATTCCGCCGTCCGCTTTAACGATCACCACCGTGGACGATCGCGGGCGTCCGTTCGGACTGGCGTCCGGCCAGTTGGAGACGGCGCGAGGATTGGCCGGGTCGGTAATATCATCCCCGCCCTCCCCTGGGTGCTGAATGTTGATAAACAGCGTGCGGTTGTCTGGTGTAAACGCAATGCCGGTGATCTCACACCCGCGCGGTCCGGTCAGGAAACGGCGATACTCGTTGGTGCCCGGAATGGTCGCCACCATCTGGTTATTGCCCATCCCCTCGTACGCTTTCTTATTGATGGTGCTGGAGGAGACGTCGGTCTGGATCCACAGGACGCCCTGATGATCGAAAGAGAGTCCATCAGGACTGCCGAATGCCGCGCCCTGCATGGAGCCTTTGGCCTTCGGATCGTCGCCGTCGGTGCGTCCGGCCATGACCAGAATATCCCACTTAAAGCGTGCAGCAGCAGGGTCCGCGCCGTCTTCGTGCCAGTGCATGATATGCCCAAACACGTTGTTGGCGCGCGGGTTGGCGGCATCCACCGGCGCTTTCCCCTCTTTCCCGCGATCGCTGTTGTTGGTGAGCGTACAGTAGACGCTGCCGCTGGCGTGCGGATCGACGGCTATCCATTCGGGGCGATCCATTTTGGTCGCCCCCACCGCGTCGGCCGCCAGGCGGGTTTTAATCAGCAGATCCCCCTGGCTTTCAAACCCTTTACTCTTATCCAGGCCATTTTGACCGAAGATCAGCGGCAGCCAGTCTCCGCTCCCGTCCTCGTTGAACCTGGCGACGTACAGCGTGCCGGAGGTCAGCAGTTGCATATTGGCTTCACGGTTCGCGGGATCGTATTTTTTGTCCGAGACAAACTTATAGATGTACTCAAACTTCTGATCGTCCCCCATGTAGACCACCACGCGGTTATCGGCGGCGAGCGTGACGGCTGCCCCCTCATGCTTAAAGCGGCCCAGGGCGGTGTGCTTGCGCGGTGTGGAGGTGGGGTCGTAGGGATCGATCTCCACGACCCAGCCGAAACGGTTGGGTTCGTTAGGAGTTTTATCGACGCTGAACCGCTCGTCCACCTCGTTCCAGCGGTAGGATTCATCGCTGTCGCTGATGCCGTAGCGTTTTTCCAGCGGATTGAGATCGGCTTTTTTGACAAAAATATCCGACCAGTTTTCCTCGCAGGTGAGGTAGGTGCCCCACGGCGTGTGGCCGTTAGCGCAGTTTTGCATGGTGCCCAGCACGCGCTCCCCCTGCGGGTCGGCGGCGGTTTTCATTAAGTCCTGATGCCGCGCCGGGCCGGTAAGCTGCATCGGCGTATTGACGGTGATGCGGCGGGCATATGAAGACGGGCGTACCACCTGCCAGTCGCTGCCCGCTTTTTTCACTTCCACTACCGACACGCCCATCGCGTTCTGCCCCTTGCGGGCCTTGTCGAGGCTCCAGTTCGCCGTACCGTCGGTAAACAGCATCCCGTTGTCGATGTATTCATGGTTCATCGCCAGCAGGCCATGCTCCGGGCTTTGCCCCCCCTGCGGCAGGCTAAACCACGCCATGCCGTCGTGATGCATGCCCGCCTGCGCGGCCTGTTCGTCCGTGGTATTGCTGGCATCCGGCTTAAAGGCCGGCATGTTGTCTTTGAGACCCGTCGGATCGCCCCAGCGATAGAACGGGCGGGCAATATAGCCTTCCGGCACCCTGACCGTATCTTCGGTGGAAACAGAGATGCTGGTAAACCCAAGCGACACCGCTTTTGCCAGCGCGGACGGTTTCGATACCGCGGCAATGGCGTTCTCAGGTTTGATCAGAAACGGGAATGATACGGCGGCCCCCGCAACGGCCCCCATCTGGAGAAAACGGCGGCGGGAGAGGAACACCTCCGCCACCTCGGAGAATACCGGGTTTGCGCTGCGGTTAGCGATGTCGTCGCGATGTTCTTTTTTAAAAACGGATTTGAGGGGTCTGCCCATAGCGGCTTCCTGTCATTGGCCAAGAGGTAAAGAGTTGGCGACCAGTGTAAGAAGCTTTTATTACAATTTTATAACGCGATGACGGAAGGATGGGGGCATCCGTGCCCCGGATAACGAGGTGGAACGCTTAGAACTCGTAGCCAACCGAGACCTTAAAGGTACGCGGTTCGCCCTGAGTGATGTAGGTACCGGAATCGTCCACGCTGGCCCAGTAGTTCTCATTGGTCACGTTGTCGATGCCCGCGCGCACGGTCATCTGGTTTGCGTTGTGGTTCACCGCGAAGCGATAGCGCATGCCCAGATCCAGCGTGGTGTAGCTATCCAGCTTTTTGCTGTTCGCGAGGTCGGCATACTGCGTGCCGGAGTGGTTCACGCGCGCGGTCGCTGTCAGGCCGTCAACCGGCTTGATGTCGTACTCCGCACCCAGCACGGCGTAGAAGTTCGGAATACCGATCGCATCGTTGCCCTGGTTCACGCCGTTTTTGGTTTTGGTTAGCTCCGCCTGCAGCCAGGTGGCGCTGGCGTTCAGACGCATCCCGAGCATCGGCTCGCCGAAGACGTTCAGCTCCACGCCACGGTTGCGCTGTTCAGCGTCCAGGCCGTAGTGATTGTTAGCATCGAGGATCGCCGAGGGCATTTTAATCTCAAACAGCGCCAGAGAGCCGCCCACGCGCCCGAAGTCCGCCTTCACGCCCACTTCGTTCTGCTTAGAGTGAACGATGCCGGTGCTCTGGCCGTAGTTGGTGGCGGTGTTAGGTGCGGTTTTGCCCGGCTGCAGCGCTTCGGTGTGGTTGGCGTAGAGGGAAATTTCTTCCCACGGTTTGTAAACCACGCCGTAGGTTGGCATCCAGCGGCTGCCGTCGAAGCCGTCCGCGTCGTTTTCTGCGCCGGTAATTTTGTTATACCCGCGAACGACCACTTTCTGATGGCGCGCGCCTGCGGTGAACAGCAGCTTGTCATCAAACACGCCCAGGGTATCGCTCAGCAGCCAGCCCTGGGTGCGGGTGCGCCCGCTGGTCAGCGGATCGCTGTATTTACCGCCGGAGCCGTTGAAGTTGGTGCTGTCCGGCATCGCGACGCCGGTGTTGTGATAAATGTTGGTGGTCGGGTTATCCGCCGTCGCCGACATTTTCCAGGCGATTTTTTCGTTTTTGGTCATCGCGGAGTACCCCACGTTGACCTTGTGCGAGACGAAGCCGGTAGTGAAGTTACCGCGAATGCCCGCCATCCCGCTGACGGAATCGCTGATGCGGTTGGTATCCAGACGGCTGACCACCGCATTACCGTTTTTGTCCATCAGCTTCGGCGCGCTGTAGATCCCCTCTTCGTGCGCGTGCTGCGCGCCGAGGCCGGTATAGGCGGTCCAGCTGTCAGTGATGTCATACTCGCTGCGCCACATCCCGAACTCGTTTTCGATATCGCTGTAGGCCCACTTCTGCGAGAAGTTACGATCGTTCTTCGGTGGTTCAGGCACGAAGTCCACCGCCGAGATGTTGACGCTGGTCGGGCTGCCGTGGAAGGTTTTTTTCTGATAGCCCAGATCCAGCGAGGTGCGGAAGCGGTCGCCTTTGTAGTCCAGGCCGGTGGAGAGCAGCGTGGTGCGGCGGCGGTCATTCGGTACGCCGGTTTCCCCTTCACGATGCACGAGGTTCACGCGCGCGCCGAACTGGTCGTTATCGCCAAAGCGACGCCCCGCATCCAGCGTGGTGCCAATCTGGGAATCCGAGGTGTAGTCCACGCCCACTTTCGCCTGCGGCGTTTCCCCGGCATGCTTTGGCTCAAGGTTAATCATCCCGCCCACGCCCGAGCTTGCCGCGCCGTTCATCAGGGAGTTGGCCCCTTTGAAGATCTCAATGCGGTCAACCATCTGGGCATCCACCACCTGACGCGGCAGCACGCCGGAGAGGCCACCGAAGGTCATGTCGTCGCCGTCAAACTTCAGGCCGCGAATGCGGAAGGTTTCCGCGCTGTTGCCGTAACCCTGCACAAACTGCACGCCCGCGTCGTTGGCGACCACGTCAGCAATGGTTTTCGCCTGCTGATCTTCCACCAGCTTTGAGGTGTAGCTGATGATGTTGAACGGCACGTCCATGGCGTTCTGCTGGCCGAGCATCCCCATTCGCCCGCCGTTGGCCACCTGCCCGTCAAGGAAGGCCGGCACCAGCTGGTCGCCACCGGGTTTAAAGTCACCGGCAGGTGCAGACTGCACAACGATGGTGTCTTCTTTTTTATCCTCTGCCGCCCAGGCGGAATGTGTAACCGCGCCAATGGCGAGCGCCAGCAGCGTTTTGTGCATTTTGGTGTTGTTCATCGTTAACTCGTTTGAAAGTGCGCGCAAAAATAGCCCGTGGACGGGCTTTAGAATATATTGGTTGCAATGCAAATGAGAACTATACGCATTATCTATGCTTTGGCAAGCACAAATCTCTGCAGGATCCTGCTCAAATTAATGCGTGATAAAAGGGGATGCTCACCTTGCGCTGAACCCTTTGAGATCACACGCACGGAAAATGAGGCCATTTTGGCAACCATGACGCAAATACGACACAAGGAGAAAATCAGGATGGTTTGAAACTGGCGTAAGTGCCTGTTTCTAAATGGCACGCCCTGTAGGATTCGAACCTACGACCTACGGCTTAGAAGGCCGTTGCTCTATCCAACTGAGCTAAGGGCGCACTGAGAAGAGTGAACTTCGCGGTGGTGAAACGCGAAGAATTATACGGTCAATGTCAGGTGAGTCAATGCCTTTTCCGTTTTCGGGGGCAATTACCGCTAGCCGATTGTAAATACGGCTATTTTCTCAACATTTCTCGCTGTTTCACCGTAAAATTTAGCGCTGCGAAAAGGCTTAGTTGTATTTAAGTAACGCCTGCTGTTTTCCTGCTCGTCGGCTCGTCACACTAGAGCGAGGTTTCCCGGCCGCCTGGAGGCTGACAGACAACAGGACAATGGAGTGACAGCGCAAAACCCGTTCGATACGCCCCCCCGATTACAGTTTATTTCTCAGGACATCGTCGGCATCAAACTGGAGCCTGTCGTCGCCCTCACCTCTCAGCGTCAGGTTGGCGTGGAGGTGCTTAGCATTCTGTCCGAAACGCAGCACAGCGAGGATTTTTTTCGCCATCAGTCGGCAGGCTGGTCAATGACGCTGCTTGAAGCGCAGCTTGCCGCACTAAAAAAGACGCCGCACGGTAATAACCTTTTTATTAATCTGCCGATAACCGTTATGACAGAGCCAGCGTCTTTTCAGCGGCTCATCAATCTGAAAAACACGCCGCTGAATATCGAGATTGTTGATCTCTCTGCCTTTCTGGCTTTCTCTGCCGCACAGAAGCAGCGCGTCATTCAAAACCTGTCGAAACTCCGGGAACAGGGGCACAGTATATGGCTGGATGACATCGACGAAACGGTCATTCAGCCGTTTTTATTTTGTCGATTACCGTTGAACGGCATCAAAATTGATAAGGGCGCATTCTGGCGTTTACGCGCCACACCCGCGCTGAGGCAGCTGGTTTCACGTTGCTTTCAGCTGGCCGGGAGCGTGCTCATCGAAGGTATTGAGACTGAACGCGATCGCACCTGGGCACTGCAGGCAGGCGCAGATCTCGGCCAGGGATATTACTGGCCGTCCTGGACATGGCCGGAGGATTAAAGAGCCATTTCCAGGAGGGAGACCATGCGAATGACAGTGCGCCGTTACCGGCGGCGGCGTACAGGAAGTGATGCACTGGGATTTACGCGCTCACCTTTTGCTCCCCCCTTTTTCGACCGGCTCGAGTTTTTGAGCCAGTCCATCAGCCAGCCCCGAAAAACCGACGCTCCGTTTATCATTCTGGTCACGGAGGATCATTTTCTGCGCACCGGTTTTCTCAATGGGCAGTTTCCCCTGAGCAGCTGTTGCGACTATATCTCACTGGATGATGCGCTCGGCGCTCAGGCACAATGGCCTTCAGCGCGTCTGGTGGTAGATGTAGAAAGCCGTTCCACCGGGCTAATTGATCAACTGGATCAGTTAAGAAGGCATAGCCTGTATCCCCCCTTCCTGACGCCGTGGCTACTGGTCCGGGCAGATAATTATGATACCCGCCTCTTCTGCAAAGCGGCGGGGCCTTTTCACGTGCTGGAACGTCAGATGAACGCGGCAGGGCTTCAACACAGCCTGATGGATGCCCGCCCGCCGCAGGGGTCCGATAAAGACTGGTTTTCCCGCAATGAATGGCCCATTTTGCAGGAGCTTGCCCGCGGTAAGACGCTGCGTCAGATTGCCCTTCTGCAGAATCGCCCCTATAGCCGCATTATCTATCGTCTCAGCTGCATCCTGCTTAAGCTGGGGCTGAGCCATCGCCAGGAATTGTTACACCTTCTTAATAACTTCTCTGACTGCACGTTTTAACTTACGCACTAACTTCTTATTTCCTAAAGCGCTTTAGGAATTTACTTACCACGCATGTTATGAAATGGTTAAATTTTAACAATGTATTCGATTTTATAACTATTCCTAATTTATGGTTCGGAACCATGTGAAATGTCACAGAATGAACCAAAGGCAGCACTTTCCTCCATCCGTTAAGTGAATGCAGAAGGCGTTAATAAGATGATAATGATGTAAAAACAAGCAGCTTCGCTTCACTCTCCTGGAGCGGAAAGCAAAGTGAATAGCATGTTCTCCTGCGCGATGATGGCGTGACGTTGATGCGCCTTAAGCACTTTCAGATGAAGGTTTGACACCTTGCGAGGGCACTTTTTCGCCTCTTTGACCCTGGGTCGCCCGCCGAATCGACGGTCTTTTTTATTAACAATTACGCAACATAAAGTGACATCTGTTATTTTTTGTTATTACATAAAGATGAAAAGATGCGGTAAATGGGATAACAGGATATTTCCGCTAAATTTAAAAACATAGCCATTAAGATCCAGAAGATAATACAAACCAATAAGCGGAGACTAATTTACAGGGTTTTCGGAAAAAACTTACTCTGTATAATAAGATGCGTACCAAATCTGAATAAGAAAAATCTTTTTGCCAACACCAGCCAAATGAGATGACCGCGCTGAGGCACTGTTCTTTTCATTACGTAAACAAGGATGCTTTCGCTCTTTCCAGGGAAATACTACGGTATAGGGATCTGCACTTTATATCCTTCCGGCATTTCGAGAGTTTTACAAAACTCTGCATAACGCTTTTAACAATCTGAGGCATTAAAAATGAAACCGGCATCCGTTATCATTATGGACGAACATCCTATCGTCAGAATGTCGATAGAGGTCCTGCTACAGAAAAATAAAAATATCACAGTCAAGCTTAAGTCTGGCGATAGCCATGAAGTTCTTGACTGTATTCGTAATCATCCTATCGATTTGGTGATCCTTGACATCGAACTTACGGGCACAGACGCCTTCGCTTTACTGAAGAGAATCAGAAACTTAAACAAAGACATCAAGATTCTGTTTCTCTCCTCTAAATCAGAGTTATTTTACGCGGGTCGTGCGATTCGCGCCGGGGCCAACGGCTTCGTCAGTAAACGAAAAGATTTGGGTGAGATCTACAACGCCGTAGAGATGATTTTGATGGGCTATTCTTTTTTCCCGTCGGAAACGCTGAATTTTATAAACCATATGGGTTCGGGAAAAGGGATGGCAGCGGATATGCCATTATCGAATCGCGAGGTCACGGTATTACGTTATCTGGCGAATGGATTATCCAATAAGGAGATTGCTGAACAGTTACTGTTGAGCAATAAGACCATCAGCGCGCACAAATCCAATATTTATTCCAAGCTTGGCGTACAAAGCATCGTGGAATTAATAGATTACGCCAAAGCGCACGAGCTGCTATAACCTGAATTCACTCCCTGCAGTTTATCCGAGCTGCAGGGAGTGCGGTCAGTGCTAATTATAATTAATCATGAAGGTAGCATCCGCATCAGCCCGTCCGGGCTGAGGGTTATCGGCCGTGGCAATATAATTGGCATAAAATGATAGAGTCGCATTCCCCTGTGCATCAACCGTGACCGGCTGGCTGGCCTGCTGAAGCGCCAGACGCGTTTTATCCGCATCCCTGATCTCGACGGCGACGTGGCTCGCTGTACTGGCATCATTCAGCGCCAGCAACCCGCTATTGCTCCCGTCAGCCTTACCCGAGAACGTAATGGACGCCGCCCCGGGCGGACAACCGGTCAGCTTCAGCGTGAAGGGCATAGGCTGCGTGCGGCTCCCCGTGGTGTTGAGCTGCTTCGTGGGCCAGGTGCCCAGCGTGACCGTTTTGTCGCTATCGTTACCCTCTGCCACGCAGGTGAAATCGACAATATTGCCGTAGAGCCGAATATTAATTTCGCCCAATGCGGTTTCCGCCTGAGCCTGGGTGCAAAGCGCAAAGAGCGCCACGGTGATAAAACGGATCCCGTTTCGCATGTCTGCTCCTTAGTCGTAATCCACACGCAAATATCCGCGCGAGGTAAAGCGCCCTTCCGCTGGCTTGTTGCCCGTCACGCTCACCGGCCAGACCCGGATCCCCACCTGCGCCTGCGCGCTGTCGTCCAGGCGGAACGGAATTTTGCTCGTCAGGTTGTTAGGCGTGAGCGGCGCACCGCTCTCGTTGGCAATGATAAACCCCACATCCGGGTTATCCGACACCACCACATTATTGGAGACCTTTTCAGCCTCGACGCGCATCGTCAGCATGGCGTTTGCCTCCACGTTGGTGCATTTAATCGCGATGGTTTTACTTTGCGATGAGACGCCCTCCGGCTTGTTACCCACGCCCGCCTTGCTGAACAGGGAGGCGCCAATGTCGCCGAAATCAAATTCAACCACATTGCCGGCGTTGATGGCGCAGCTCTGCGGCACCTGAATGGTTCCGCTGTAGCTGATGGTGTAGACCGGCGTGGTCAACGGATCGGAGGAGGTGGTAGTGACGTAAACGCGGAACATGGTGGCACGCGGGATCACCACCATATTGATAAAGCGTCGGGTCACCTTAAGACGGAAAATAAGGCTGGAATCCTGCACGCCAAACGGTTTGTTTTTTGAAACATTCGGATGGCTCCCCATCTGGATATAGCTTTTGGGTGGATAAAACGCGCCAGCATAGCTGTCCGTGATCTTCATCGCCCCGTCCAGATAGTCGTTAAGCTTCAGATACTGATAGCCATCGCTGGTCCCGGTGATCGGGTAATCCGTCACGTAGCTGCGCTTGGTGGTATTCCCGACGGTGCCCTTCGGGCAAACGGCGTTTACCCCCACCCACTGCGATTTCTCGCTGAGGGTGACAACCTGCCCAACCTGGTTATTCGAGCTGTTGAATTTATCCGTCAGGTCGTAATGCACCTCCGTCGGCACGCCCTTTTCATTGACGCACACGGTGGCTAACGCGTTTGTCGCGGGCAGGAGTGCCAGAAGCGACAAGGCAAAGATATGGATTTTAATCACAGCGGATCCCCTTAAGTGTGATCGCCTGTTGCAGGCTCTTTTCAGGCAAGCTGTAAGGCGCACGGCACTGGGACTGCGCCCCGTTACCCCACTGGACCAGCAGTTCGCCTTCCAGCGGCAGCCCACTCAGGTAAATTTGCCCTTCATCCCCCACCATGCTGGTCACGCCGCTCTGGGTTTCGCGCACCACGGCGCCGAACGGCACCGGCTGGTTGCCGCGCGTTACCGTCAGCAGGGCGCGCACGCCAATGCGGGTATCAAAGCTGGCGCGGACCAGCGCGCCTTTGGTCGGCACCACGCTGCTCACGTTGTTTTCGATGTCGGTGTTGTTGCTCATGGTATTGGTATCCAGCGCCACGCGGTTGTAGCGGTAGACGGTGGCATACGGCATGACCGCGTAGCCTCGCCAGTCGGTCTTCACGCCGGTCTGGTTTTCCACGCTGACGCCTGATGCCCCCGGCGCCTTAATCAGCACGTTGGTATCGCCCAGCGGCTGGCTGAAGGTCACGCCGTCTGAATGGCCAACCACTCCACCGGAGAGCTGCCAGTTGAGATCGTGCTGATCGCGGGAATAGTTGTAGCCCACGCCCAGCGTGCCGTAGGTTGCCTGCCAGTTGGCGCTGGCGCTTCCGCTTGAGCCGTTGGTGCTGGCGTGTCCCTGGGTCACGCTGTAGTTCAGGTTGCGGTCCTCAAGCAGCGTGCCGCTGACGCCGGTTTGCCAGCTCGTGTCGCCATCGCTGTTTCGGCTGGCGGATGCGGTGGCATAGGCGCGATCGATCGCGCTGTCCCGGCGATAGCCCTGGCGGGTAAAGAGGCTAAACGGCACGGAGACGTTAAACGACGCGATCCGGTCGGTACCGTCGATCCCGACGGATTTGTTCCACGACCATGACAGGGAGTAATTGATCCCCTTCAGGCCCCCCGCGTAGCCCAGCTGATACCAGAGGTTCGTTTCGTCCGTCCCCCAGTAGGTTTGCTCACTCCCGGAGATATAGACCGAGCCGTAATCCCCCAGCGACTGGGAAATGTTGAGCTGGAAGCGGCCTTTTTTATTCCACGTCAGGTTGTGATAGCTCTGCACGTCCGGCACATCGTTATCGTCCTGGCTATCGGCATACTGGTAGCCCTCCATTGAGCGCCAGGCCACGTCGTCCAGGGTGTAAAACCCCTTCGTTGAGTAGCGGTAGCCCAGCAGCTGGAAGTTGGTGCCAAACCCGTTCAGCGATTTTGCATACAGAAAACGCAGGGACTGACCTTCATGTTTGCTGTCGTCCGCGAGCTGGCTGCGGGCGTGGGTGATATCGACGGAGACTGCGCCCCAGTCACCGAGGTTTTTCCCGGCACCGACGGCCACTGCGGTATAGCGTGACGCCAGCTGGGTGCCGCCATAGAGCGTAAAGCCGTTAGCAAGGCCGGTAATCAGTGTGCCCTGGGCGAAGAACGGTGTATCCTGGTCGCTGTTACCGCTGCGGTAATCCCCCGCCACGAGGTCATATTTCCAGCGCCCTTCACGCTGCAGGAGCGGCACGGTGGAGTACGGCACGGTGTAGCGCTGCTGGCTGCCGTCTTTCTCTTCCACCGTGACGTCAAGGTCACCGCTGGAGGAGGTCGGGTTAAGATCGGTAATGGCGAACGCGCCGGGCTGGACGTAGCTTTGATAGATAACGTAGCCGTTCTGGCGAACCACCACTTTGGCAGGCGTACGGGCAATACCGCGTACGGTCGGCGCGTAACCCTGCAGGCTGTCGGGGTACATGCTGTCAGACGAATAGAGCCGCCCGCCGCGAAAACCGACGCTGTCGAAAACGTCATTCCCGGTGTTGCTGTCGCCCAGCACCAGCTCACTTTTCAGTGGGATAACGGTGCGCTGCGCCCAGGTGCCAATATTCTGCCACTCGCTGCGCCGCTTTCCGTTATTTTGCGTGTAGCGCCATGCGCCGTTGTTACGTAAACGCCAGGCACCATAGTTCAGCCCGCTCTGCAGGTTCAGGTAATAGCTGTCGTCTTCGCTTCCCCGGTTGCCCGTAAAGCTGTAGTTCACCAGCGCGGCGGGAATGCCTTCATCCCACTGTTCAGGCGGAATATAGCCGCGCGCGCTGTTTTGCATTGCCACCTGCGGCAGGCTGACGTTCAGGCGCTGTGAAGCAAAGTTAAATACCGTTTCGCTGCCGGGAATGGCCGTGGTCAATGGAACGCACGTTTCACCCTGCACCTTCGCCAGCTCGGGAAATGCGGCAACGTTGACGCCAAAGCGATCGAGCATCGCGCGCGTAATGCACGGCGACAGGCCGCCCGCCACCGGCGGCGTGTTCTCGGCCTGTTCAAAACGCACGTCCTGGGTACCGATAAACTCATCGTTACGCCAGATATCCACGCGATAGATGCCGGGTGCCTGCTGGTGCCCCTGTTCAAAACGCGACAAATCCGCCACGCTGGCGGTGTCGTCGGATAAGAAGGCCGGGTTGAAGTAGCTTTCGCTCCAGCCAGCCTGCGGCCAGAGCGCGGCCATCAGCGCCAGTGCAACCGGGCAGTAACGTCCCTGGTGGTTTTTCATCGCCCTGACTCTGCTCACAGGTTGACGCTGCGCGCCGGTGTAATGGCGCCGTAGTCATTCACGCTCTGCCAGGAGAGCGTACCGCCGGCCCCGGCGGGCAGCACCTGCTGAGCCGAGTTTTTCGGCGCGACCATCAGGTTTTCCAGCGTCTGACCGCCCAGCTTCAGGTTGACCAGAGTGATGTAATAGGGTGAGGCGTTGCTGACTTTGAGATGGTTCCCCACGCGCTCAAAGCGCAGCTGGGAAAGCGCCTCATCCGGCTGCATCGCCAGGTTATTCGGGCGCACAAACAGCTTGATGCGCGAAAGGATCGCCAGCTGCAGCACGTTATTGTTTTCCGTTTTCGCTTTGTTCACTGACGGGATCGCCTTCACGTTCATGTAAAAGAGCGATTCGCGATCGGCGGGCAGCGCGGGCCCGGCGTAAATAATACGCAGCGTGTTTTCGCTGTCCGGCTCGCTAACGAACAGCGGCGGCGTGACGGCAAAGGTTTTTTCCTTTTGCCCGCTGGCATTTTCGATCCACGCGTTAATTAAGTAGCGTTCTTGTTTATTGCTGTTGGTGATCGCCAGCGACGTTTGCTTCGCATCCGCCGGATAAATAACGCGCGTGGCCCCCAGCGCAATACCGCCGGAAGCATTCGCGCAAGCAGAAACCATCATTAAAATAAACGATAAAAGCAGTCCTGGTTTAATTAGCATATTCATCAAAACCGTACCTTTAATAATGTGTTCGCAGGTGTTATGGATAAATCAACGTAAACCAGACATCCGACTGAATATTGCCTGGCACGAGGTGTTCGGAAATAGCGCGATAGCGGGCGCTAAAATGAAATGCGAGCTCGCTGGTATTCACGGGCAACCAGCTGACGGCCGTCGCATTCGGGATAATCTGACGCTGCTGCTCATCAAAAAGCGCCAGCCCCACGCCGCTGCTGACAGGCGTTTCACCTGGCCGCGATGTCGCCAGAAAAACCTGCGGATCTTCCGCGGGCGTCACGCCCTGAAACTGGATCCCCACGATGCGGGAGACATCCACGCTGCAGTCCAGCAGCCGCACGGTGAACGGCACATTAACCGTTGAAAAGCTGCCCACACCGGAAAATGAATTGGTTCGGTACTGCCCCATGTCGATGCGCATATTCTGGCTGTCGGGCGCCACGGCGCAGCCGCCGTTTACCAGTTCTCCCCGAAGATGCACCTTGCCGCCTTCGATCACCACGGTATGCGCCGATGCCGGGCAGGCCATCGCAAGGGTTAACAGCAGTAGTGTTCCAGTCCTTGTCATCCTTCGTTCCTGGCAGTAGCGTATGACGGGCCTCGTCCCTGAGGCCTGAACATCCCTGTGCGAGGGTATTATTCGTATTTCATTACGAAGGTGGCGTCAGCGTTCGCCTGGCCTGGCTCGGTGGTTGCAGCCGTTGATTTGTAGCGCGCGGTGAATTGCAGGGTGTTAGTCCCTTTAATCAGGTCTTTCGCGGCAGAGAAGGTGGCACCGTCCGGGGTCAGCACGCTGGATTTGCTGTCGAGGATCTCGATACCCACGCCTTTCGCGGTGTTGTCGTTGTTACCGGACGTCACGGCCAGCAGGGTTTTGTCGGTCGCGTCGATCTGGCCGGTGAAAGCAACGGCAGCGGTTTTCGCAACCAGCGGATCGCAGTCATTCAGTTCAATGTTGAACGGAATATTAGAGGTGGTGTCGCCCACTTTGGTGAATTTCGCGGTACGATACTGACCGAGATTAACCGTCTGCTCGGAAGAATCGGTATTTACTGAACAAGCAGCATTAACCAGTTCACCTTTAAAATGCACGGTACCGCCATTTACGGTAACCGGCGTAACGGGATCGGCTGCATTAGCGGCACCCGCGACCAGGGCCAGTGTTGCAATAACAGAAGAAGCAATGTTGCTGAGTTTCATGTCTATTCCTTTAAAATGTAAATAACCCTTCCCGCGAAAAATCGGGAATAAGAAATACGTTCAATTGCATAATTGAAAACTTATTTCGGAGGAGACAAAGTAGCTCAGGATGTAATTTTTAAATATGTCAAAACACTGCCATTTCGCCAGGTCACATCCTAATCCCGTCTAAGAAATTGACCATCACTTAAGAAGGGTTTTTGCGTCTCACGGATGAAAACTCGTAAAGGGTGACTGACAGCGGCGCTCGCTTCTGACAAAATACAGGCAATCCCCCCTTTCAAACGTTACAGACGGAATCTTCTCTCTGATGGCAGCAAAGATTATTGACGGTAAAACGATTGCGCAGCAGGTGCGCTCTGAGGTCGCGGAAAAAGTGAAGGCGCGTAAAGCCGCCGGAAAACGCGCTCCCGGGCTGGCCGTTGTGCTGGTTGGCAGCAACCCGGCATCACAGATTTATGTCGGCAGCAAACGCAAAGCGTGTGAAGAGGTGGGGTTCGTCTCCCGCTCTTACGATTTGCCGGAAACCACCAGCGAAGCGGAACTGCTGGAACTTATTGACACCCTGAATGCCGATAAAGAGATCGACGGCATTCTGGTTCAGCTGCCGCTGCCTGCGGGCATCGACAACGTGAAGGTGCTGGAGCGTATCGCGCCAGATAAAGACGTCGACGGTTTCCATCCGTACAACGTAGGCCGCCTGTGCCAGCGCGCGCCGCGTCTGCGCCCGTGCACCCCGCGCGGCATCGTGACGCTGCTGGAGCGTTATAACATCGACACCTACGGCCTGAACGCCGTGGTCATCGGCGCGTCCAATATCGTGGGCCGCCCGATGAGCATGGAGCTGCTGCTGGCCGGCTGCACCACCACCGTGACCCACCGCTTTACCAAAAACCTTCGTCACCACGTTGAAAACGCCGATCTGCTGATCGTCGCGGTCGGCAAGCCGGGCTTTATTCCAGGCGAGTGGATCAAAGAGGGCGCGATTGTCGTGGACGTCGGGATTAACCGTCTGGAAAACGGCAAAGTGGTCGGCGACGTGGTGTACGAAGATGCGGCGGCTCGCGCATCTTACATTACACCAGTGCCGGGCGGCGTTGGCCCGATGACTGTAGCAACGCTGATTCAGAATACTTTGCAGGCATGCGAAGAGTACCACGATGTAGAGGAAGCATAAGATGGCCACATTTTCATTAGGCAAACACCCGCACGTTGAGCTGTGCGATCTGCTCAAGCTCGAAGGCTGGAGCGAAAGCGGCGCGCAGGCGAAAATCGTTATCGCCGACGGGCGGGTTTTAGTCGACGGCGTGGTGGAAACCCGCAAGCGCTGCAAGATTGTCGCCGGCCAGACCGTGAGCTTTGAAGGGCAGAGCGTGACCGTGACGGCCTGAGTCCTCCTCACCCTCTCCCCAAAGGGGAGAGGGGATCAAAAATCCCCCCATATCCATCACGGTTATTTATCGATCAACTTCAAATAATCACTATTTCATCTGTTGAAAGGTGAGATTTCAGTTGCGCGTTTTTCACTCTTTCCCCACGATAAGTAGAACGTTCTACTAAAACGTTCTACTTACAATAACAGCGCTCAAAAAGCGCTACTCGGGGGAAATCAGCATGAGTCTGATATCAGGGTTTGTTAAATCGCTGTCTAAGTTATCGATGATTGGTCGCGCCTTAATGCTGCCAATTTCACTGCTTCCCGCTGCGGGCCTGCTGCTGGCCTTCGGCGATAAGTTCCACCTGCCGCTAATGATGAACGCTGGCGGGGTTATCTTTGATAACCTGCCGATGCTGTTTGCCATCGGCTCTGCTGTCGGTCTGGCCTCGGAATCCGGCATTGCAGCACTCTCGGCGGCGGTGTCGGTGTTTGTCACCAACATCACCATCAGCACCGTGCTAAGCATTACGCCGGAAATGGCCTCACAGGGCGGAAAATATGCCATGGTGGTCGGCATCCCGACGCTGCAGATGGGCGTCTTCGGCGGGCTTATCTGCGGCATTCTCGCAGCCTGGTGCTACAACCGCTTCCACACCATGCAGCTGCCGGAGTTCCTCGGCTTCTTCTCCGGGAAGCGCTTTGTGGCGATCGCCACGGCGTTCCTCTCTTTCCTGATGGGACTGCTGCTACCGTACGTCTGGCAGCATATTCAGGCCGGTATCGACGCGCTCTCCGTGATCGTAAACGGTGATAACCAGGCGGCATCGACCTTTATCTTCGGGCTGGTGGAGCGCGCGCTGATCCCGCTCGGCCTGCACCACATCTGGTATCCGTCCTTCTGGTATTCGTTCGGGGATTACACCACCCAGGCGGGCCAGGTGATCCACGGTGACCAGACCATCTGGTTCAAGATGCTCGAAGAGGGGGTGAAATCCTTCAGCAGCGACACCTACCAGAACGCCGGTAAGTTCATGCAGGGCGAGTTCCCGCTGATGCTGTTCGCGCTGCCTGCTGCATGCCTGGCGATGTACCACGAAGCGCATACGAAGAATAAGAAAATCGCGGCCGGTATTCTGTTCTCCGCTGCCCTCACCTGCTTCCTGACGGGGATCACCGAGCCGGTAGAGTTCACCTTTATCTTCGTGGCGCCGATTCTGTACGTCTTCAACGCCATCATGGCGGGCCTGGCGTACATGACTATGTACCTGCTGCACGCGCATATCGCCAAATCGTTCTCGGCGGGCTTTATCGACTACCTGTCGTTCGGGATCCTGCCGTCGTTTAACGGCTATCAGACCAACTTCCTGAGTGCCATTATCATCGGCATTCCGATGGCGCTGATTTACTACTTCACGTTCCGCTTCGTGATCCGTCGTTTCGACGTGAAAACGCCGGGCCGTACGGAGGTGACCGCCAGCGCGAATGACAAGTCCGATTCCGAACTTGCCACCGAAATCATCGGCCTGCTGGGCGGCGCGCAGAACATTGACTCCGTCGGCTCCTGCATCACCCGCCTGCGTCTGGAAGTGGCGAAGAGCGATGCGGTGGACAGGGACGGACTGAACGGGCTTGGCGCACGCGGCGTGGTCTTCGTCGGCGACAACGGGATCCAGGTGATTTTCGGTGCCAGAGCACAGTTTATCGCCCAGACCATGTCCACCATGATCGGCAAATAATAAGATGCCTGAACGACACGTCTCCTGTACGCTGGGAGACGTGTCTTATCCGGCTGATAATCGGTAAATTTCAGGGAGCGGTTTTGAAGAAAGTCAGCATCATTGATGTCGCAAAGCACGCGGGCGTCTCGGTCTCTACCGTGTCGCTGGTGCTACGTCAGAAAGGGAAAATCTCAGAGGCGACGATCGAGAAGGTCAATGCCGCCATCACGACGCTGGGCTATGTTCATAACGTTGCCGCTGCCAACCTCCGCGCCAACACCTCCAATCTTATCGGCCTGATCCTGCGCGACTTCAGCGACAGCTTTTCCATCAAGGTGATGGCGAGCATCGTTCAGGAGCTGGAGAAGCAGGGTTATATGGTGTTTCTCGGCCAGCCGCTGAACGACCAGGAACATCTGGAACGGACCCTGCTGTCGTTTAAGCAGCAGGGCGTCGCGGGCGTTATTTATCTGGCGTCTGACACCCGTAACGCCGCTTTACCGGAGCAGATCCGCCAGTGCCCGCTGCCGCTGGTGGCGGTCTCGCAGTCTCTGCTGGACGAAAAATGCAATCTGGTCATGCGCGATAATCGCCAGGCGGCGAACCTTGCCGCACGCTATCTTATCGAACGCGGACACCGCACGATCGCCTACATTGGCGGGCGCGAGGGCTGTCTTATCCGCGAGCAGCGCCTGCTCGGCTTTCGCAGCGCGATGACGCAAAACGGGCTGGTCTGGCGCGATGATTATTCACCGGCCTGCAGCGACGACACCCAGGCCGCCGCGATGGCAACGCGCCAGCTGCTGGAGAAAAACAGCTCCATCACCGCCCTGCTTTGCCACTCCCCGGATGCGATGATCGGCTCCATTTCCGGCATTCATCAGGTGGGCCGCACCGTGGGGAAAGACGTGTTCCTGACCCAGCAGGTGGCGCTGATCGGTTTTGAAGATATGCTCCACGTCAACCTCACCTCCCCTTCCTTCACCTACGTCTCTTCGGCCAGCGATGAAACCGGACGACAGGCGGCGGGGCTGATTATCCGCAAGCTAAAGGAGCCGGATCTGCAAACCCAGCGCATAACGCTGTCCGGGCAGCTTATCGCCCGCGAGTCGGCGTAAAATCAGAATTTGACACAGGTTTGCTGCAGCGGATTCGCTGCTATATTGCTGTGATTTGCCATGGATAATTGCAATGCCTACCGTTATCACTCACGCTGCTGTTCCCCTTTGCCTGGGCTTAGGTCTGGGAACGAAAGTCATCCCTCCCCGCCTGCTGTTTGCCGGGATCGTGCTCGCCATGCTGCCGGACGCCGACGTGCTGGCGTTCAAATTCGGCGTCGCCTACGGGAATATTTTCGGCCACCGCGGCTTTACCCATTCGCTGCTGTTTGCCTTTGCGGTACCGATACTCTGCGTGCTGATTGGCCGACGATGGTTCCGGGCCAGCCTGACGCGCTGCTGGCTGTTCTTAACCGTTTCACTGCTGTCGCACAGCCTGCTGGATTCCGTTACCACCGGCGGAAAAGGCGTCGGCTGGCTGTGGCCGTGGTCAGACGAGCGCTTCTTTGCGCCGTGGCAGGTGATTAAGGTCGCGCCGTTTGCGCTGTCGCGCTACGCCACGCCGTACGGGCATGAGGTCATTATCTCGGAACTGCTGTGGGTGTGGCTGCCGGGGGTGGTGCTGATGGGGATGTTGTGGTGGAAAAGAAGGTAAAAGTAGGCCCGGTAAGCGTTAGCGCCACCGGGCGTTACAGACTTACTTACGACGCCAGGTCGTCCCCTGCGGGCCGTCTTCCAGAATGATCCCCATCTCGGTCAGACGGTTACGCGCCGCATCCGCCGCCGCCCAGTCTTTGGCCTGACGCGCTTCCAGACGCGCTTTAATCAGCGCTTCAATTTCCGCCACTTCACCGTCGTCCGCCTGCGCACCGCTCTGCAGGAACGCGTCCGGCTCCTGCTCCAGCAGGCCGAGCACGGAAGAGAGCTTGCGCAGATGGGACGCCAGCGCATTCGCCGCTGCCATGTCCTCTGACTTCAGGCGGTTCACCTCACGCGCCATGTCGAACAGTACGGAGTAGGCCTCCGGGGTGTTGAAGTCATCGTTCATCACCTCAACGAAGCGCGCTTCGAACGCTTCGCCGCCCGCCGCAGGCACAGATTTGTCGGTGCCGCGCAGCGCGGTGTACAGACGCTCCAGCGCCGAGCGCGCCTGCTTCAGGTTCTCTTCGCTGTAGTTCAGCTGGCTACGATAGTGGCCAGACATCAGGAAGTAGCGCACGGTTTCCGCATCGTAATACTTCAGCACGTCGCGCACGGTGAAGAAATTGCCCAGCGATTTCGACATCTTCTCGCGGTCAACCATCACCATCCCGGAGTGCATCCAGTAGTTAACGTACTCGCCGCCGTGGGCGCAGGTAGACTGCGCGATTTCGTTTTCGTGGTGCGGGAACATCAGATCCGAACCGCCGCCGTGAATGTCGAAGTGGTTGCCCAGCTGCTTGCAGTTCATCGCGGAACATTCAATGTGCCAGCCCGGACGGCCTTCGCCCCACGGGGATGGCCAGCTCGGCTCGCCCTCTTTGGACATCTTCCACAGCACGAAGTCCATCGGGTTACGCTTCACGTCAACCACGTCCACGCGCGCGCCGGCCTGCAGCTGGTCCAGATCCTGACGGGAAAGCGCGCCGTAGGTTGGGTCCGTCGGCACGGAGAACATCACGTCGCCGTTTTCCGCTACGTACGCATGACCGCGTTCGATCAGCTTTTCGGTGATCTCGATAATTTCGTGGATATGGTGGGTCGCACGCGGCTCGCTGTCCGGACGCAGAATATTGAGGGCATCAAAATCTTTGTGCATCTCAACAATCATGCGATCCACCAGCGCAACAAAGCTTTCGCCGTTTTCATTAGCGCGCTTGATGATTTTGTCGTCGATGTCGGTGATGTTACGCACGTACTTCAGGTTATAGCCCAGGAAGCGCAGGTAGCGAGAGACCACGTCGAACGCGACAAAGGTACGGCCATGGCCGATATGACAGAGATCGTAAACCGTAATACCACACACGTACATGCCGACTTCCCCGGCATGGATAGGTTTAAATTCCTCTTTCTGGCGCGTCATTGTATTAAAGATTTTTAACATCGAAGATTCCATGTAAACACGTGTGTGAGTTGTTTGTTCCATATAATACCCATAATTCGGAATAGGATCAGCACACAATGCAAGGTGATCGCGTCCTGTGGTTATGCTATAACAAGCCCCTATATATGACCCGAAGGCGGGTCGACGTACCACAATAACGGAACAGGATGCAAAAATGGTTACTTTCCACACTAATCATGGCGATATCGTAATCAAGACCTTTGATGACAAAGCGCCTGAAACAGTTAAAAACTTCCTGGACTACTGCCGCGAAGGTTTCTACAACAACACTATTTTCCACCGCGTGATCAACGGCTTTATGATCCAGGGCGGCGGTTTCGAGCCTGGCATGCGCCAGAAAGAGACCAAAGAGGCGATCAAAAACGAAGCGAACAACGGCCTGAAAAACACCCGCGGTACGCTGGCAATGGCCCGTACTCAGGCACCACACTCTGCCACCGCGCAGTTCTTCATCAACGTAGCGGACAACGACTTCCTGAACTTCTCCGGCGAAAGCCTGCAGGGTTGGGGCTACTGCGTGTTCGCAGAAGTGGTTGAAGGTATGGACGTGGTCGACAAGATCAAAGCCGTCTCTACCGGCCGCAGCGGCATGCACCAGGACGTTCCTAAAGAAGACGTTGTGATTACAAGCGTGACCGTCAGCGAGTAATTCGTGGCGACACTCTTTATTGCGGATCTGCATCTGCAAACAGAAGAACCGGCGATAACCGCCGGTTTTCTGCGTTTTTTACGCGGTGAAGCGAAAAGCGCCGATGCGCTGTACATCCTGGGCGATCTGTTTGAAGCCTGGATTGGCGACGACGATCCTAACCCGCTGCACCGTGAAATGGCTGCCGCCATTAAAACGCTGGTAGATTCCGGCGTCCCCTGCTACTTCATTCACGGCAACCGTGATTTCCTGCTCGGCAAGCGCTATGCCCGCGAAAGCGGTATGACGCTGCTGCCGGAAGAACAGGTGCTCGATCTCTATGGCCGCAAGGTACTCATCATGCACGGCGACACGCTCTGCACCGACGATACTGGCTACCTGGCGTTTCGCGCCAAGGTCCACACCCCATGGATCCAGAAGGTGTTCCTTGCCCTGCCGCTGTTTATCCGCAACCGCATCGCCGCCAGAATGCGTGCGGGCAGCAAAGCCGCCAACAGCAGTAAATCCCTGACCATCATGGACGTCAACCCGCAAGCTGTGGTGAGCGTGATGGAAAAGCATGGCGTTCAGTGGCTGATCCACGGTCATACCCATCGCCCTGACGTGCATTCTCTGAGCGCCAACGGTGAACCGGCCCATCGCGTGGTATTGGGCGCATGGCACACTGAGGGTTCGATGGTCAAAGTCACTCCCGACGGTGTCGAACTGATCGCTTTTCCGTTTTAACGTTTTCTCGTCATTTCGCTTGTTTCTCAGCCACGCAACCGTTTTCCTTGCCCGTATAACATGCTATTCTCTGTGCCCTCGAAAGCAGTGTGTTTCGCACCACAGGAGTTTTAAGACGCATGTCTTCCCGCAATAATCCGGCGCGTGTCGCCATCGTGATGGGGTCCAAAAGCGACTGGGCTACCATGCAGTTCGCCGCCGAAATCTTTGAAATCCTGAATGTTCCGCACCACGTTGAAGTGGTTTCCGCACACCGTACGCCGGACAAACTGTTCAGCTTCGCCGAAAGCGCCGAAGAGAATGGGTATGAGGTGATTATTGCCGGTGCGGGCGGCGCAGCACATCTGCCGGGCATGATTGCCGCCAAAACGCTGGTGCCGGTTCTGGGCGTCCCGGTACAAAGCGCCGCGTTAAGCGGTGTCGATAGCCTCTACTCCATCGTCCAGATGCCGCGCGGTATTCCTGTCGGCACGCTGGCAATTGGCAAAGCGGGCGCGGCGAACGCCGCCCTGCTGGCCGCGCAAATTCTTGCAACGCACGACAAAGATTTACACCAGCGCCTGGCGGAGTGGCGTAAAGCCCAGACCGACGAGGTACTGGATAACCCGGACCCGCGGGGTGCGGCATGAAGCAGGTTTGCGTCCTCGGCAACGGCCAGCTGGGCCGCATGCTGCGTCAGGCTGGCGAACCGTTGGGGATTGCCGTCTGGCCCGTCGGGCTGGACGCCGAGCCGGAAGCGGTGCCGTTCCATCAGAGCGTAATCACCGCCGAAATTGAACGCTGGCCGGAAACCGCCCTGACCCGCGAGCTGGCGCGCCATAACGCCTTTGTGAACCGCGACGTGTTCCCGATCATTGCCGACCGTCTGACGCAGAAGCAGCTGTTCGACAAGCTGGGCCTCGCAACTGCCCCGTGGCAGCTGTTGTCTGATAAAAGCGAGTGGAATGACATCTTCGCCATGCTGGGCGAACTGGCGATTGTGAAGCGCCGAGTGGGTGGCTACGACGGCCGCGGCCAGTGGCGCCTGCGCGCAGGCGACACCGCCGAGCTGCCGGACGACTGCTACGGCGAGTGCATCGTTGAGCAGGGCATCAACTTCAGCGGCGAAGTGTCGCTGGTTGGCGCACGCGGGCACGATGGCCGCACGGTGTTTTACCCGCTGACGCATAACCTGCATCAGGACGGCATTCTGCGCACCAGCGTCGCCTTCCCGCAGGCCAATGCCGACCAGCAGGCGCAGGCGGAAGAGATGCTTTCTGCCATCATGCACGAGCTGGGCTACGTGGGCGTGATGGCGATGGAGTGCTTCGTCACGCCGTCGGGCCTGCTGATCAACGAGCTGGCGCCGCGCGTGCACAACAGCGGCCACTGGACGCAAAACGGCGCCTCTATCAGCCAGTTCGAACTGCACCTGCGCGCCATCACCGACCTGCCGCTGCCACAGCCCGTCGTTAACAGCCCGTCGGTGATGATCAACCTGATCGGGACCGATCTGAACTACGACTGGCTGAAGCTGCCGCTGGTGCATCTGCACTGGTATGACAAAGAGGTTCGCGCGGGTCGTAAAGTGGGTCATCTCAACCTGAACGACAGCGATACCGACCGCCTGAGCGCCACCCTGGAGGCGATCGTTCCTCTCCTGCCGCCAGAATACGCGAGCGGAATTGTCTGGGCACAGTCAAAGCTCAAGTAAGACATCTGCGCCGGGGAGTTGACCTTCCCCTTCCCCGGCGTACAATCCCCGCCCATTGCTGCTGAGTTTTCTTCTGGAATCACCATGAACGATGGAACGGACTATCGCGCGATCCTCGCGTCTGATACCCCTTTAATCGACGTTCGCGCGCCGATCGAATTTGCCCAGGGTGCGATGCCCGCCGCACTCAACCTGCCCTTAATGAACGACGACGAACGTGCCGCCGTCGGTACCTGCTACAAGCGCCAGGGACCCGACGCCGCGCTGGCGCTCGGCCATAGCCTGGTGAGCGGCGAGACGCGGGAGGCGCGCATTAACGCCTGGCGCGAAGCCAGCCTTGCGCACCCCGAGGGCTATCTCTGCTGCGCGCGCGGCGGTCAGCGCTCGCATATCTCTCAGGCCTGGCTGAAAGAGGCTGGCATCGACTATCCGCTGATCCGCGGCGGCTATAAGGCTCTGCGCCAGACGGCGATTCAGGTCACCATTGAGCAGTCGCAAAAGCCGATGGTGCTTATTGGCGGCTGTACGGGCAACGGTAAAACGCTGCTGGTGAAGCAGCACGCGCAGGGCATCGATCTGGAAGGGCTGGCGCACCATCGCGGCTCGTCGTTTGGCCGCACGCTTACGCCGCAGCTTTCCCAGGCGAGCTTCGAGAATCACCTTGCGGTTGAGCTATTGAAAAAAGACGCCGCGCGCTGGGTGCTGGAGGACGAGGGCCGGATGATTGGCTCCAACCACCTGCCGGAGTGCCTGCGCGACCGCATGGTTGACGCCCCTATCGTTGTCGTCGAAGACCCGTTTGAAACCCGACTTGAGCGCCTGCGCGAAGAGTATTTTGACCACATGTGGGCGGATTTTTCTGCCGCGTACGGTGAGGAGGCGGGCTGGAAGGAGTACAGCGAGTACCTGCACCACGGCCTGTTTGCCATTCGCCGTCGGCTTGGGCTACAGCGTTTTGCGGAATTTACGGCGCTGCTGGACGCGGCACTTGCCGAACAACAGCGAACGGGCAGCACCGACGCGCACTTCAGCTGGCTTGTACCGCTGCTGAAGGACTATTACGACCCGATGTACGGCTATCAGCTGGAGAAGAAAGCGGAGAAGATTGTCTTTCGCGGGATGTTCGCAGAAATTGCCGAGTGGCTTAATCGCTAAAAAAGGCCGGGTGGCGAGGTAAAAGCAAAACGGCAACCTGGGTTGCCGTTTTTAATGTTTTTTCCCTCTCCCCGTGGGAGAGGGTCAGGGTGAGAGCATCAGGCCGCACCCTACATGACACCTTAGAAGTCGTAACGCAGACGCACCAGGTTCATGTCGCCCAGGTTGTCGGTGCTGGAGGTGAACACGTGTTCGTAATCCACGCGGAAACCGTAATCCAGCTGGAAGCTGATACCGACGCCGTTGTCGATGCGCTGGTAGTTACGGCCGTTCACGTACTCAATGCGGTCACCCATGAAGTAAGGCTGGATGGATTTCACCGCGTACTGACCGATTGGGAATTTGTACCCAGCGAAGTATTCAATACCCCACGCGTCGCCCGCAAAGTAGTCGTTAACAGACACTTTTTTGGTGGTCAGGAAGTTCTGGTACCAGCCGCCGCCAGCGGAGAAGGTCCAGTTGTCCGGCGTCCAGCTCAGCGCAGTACCGACAATATTCTGGTCGTAGGATTTGCTGTCGCCGTTGTCCGGGTTACGCATGTCCGCGCGGGTGTAGTTCCACGCAGCGCCCCAGGTCAGATCGGTGGTCAGGTGGTAATCGATACCCAGTGAGCCGCCGCCTTTACGCTTGTAGCGCAGGCCGTTGCCCGGCAGGTATTCGCTGTCTTCAAACAGGTAGGATGCATAGATGTCCGCATCGCCCACGGTTTTCTTATATTTCAGCATCTGGCGTGAACGGTAAGAGCCGTCGTAGTCGCCGTTGATCCCATTACCCGGCGCCTGGCCGATCATGTCGTAGTCCCAGATATCGGTTTTCGCGCCCACCACATCGTAGTACACGCTGTTCTGCTGGCCGAAGGTCAGCGTACCCCAGGTATCGCTCTTCAGGCCGGTGTAGAGCATACGGCGTGAGGTGTCGTGCGCGCCGTCGGCGTAGTGGTTATCCCAGTTAAACTGCGCCGGAATGTTCACCCCCAGCTCGTAGTAGCTGATCCAGCTGATGTCATCGAACAGGTAGTAGTCTGCCGCGAAACGGAAGCGGGTTCCGCCGTCAAAGCCGTTACGCTTGTAGCCGTTTTTGCCGTCATCGCCGGTCATGTTCTGGAATTGCGGACGAATACTACCGCCAACGGTGAAGTTCAGGCGGCTCAGCGGGTTACCCGCCTGAGGATCCTGCTTAAGTACGGTGATTTCTGCCTGAGATGCAAAAGTAGTCAATGCCACTGCCGCGCCGATCGTTGCCGCCAGCGCTGATTTTTTTATAGTCATTATTTTTCCTTAATAGACACGCTGCTAAATATTTAGCTGGTGAATATTAACCGGAAATTTTCGGGCTGTGTGGGCGGGTTTTTAATGTTTTGTGCTACTAAATGCGCTGGCATTATCACTTTGTGCTATTTAAGCATTACGCACCGGCATAAAAACCGGTGCGTAATTATTACCATGCCAAATCAATTCACAAACTGCCGGAACAGGGCCTTGCCCTTTAACAATCGCGCCCCGAGCCAGCCCCCGCAGAGGGAGAGCAGCACCGCGCCGCAGAGAGGGAGTACTAGCCAGAGACGCCAGTCAGGCTCCCACGGGAAGTCGAAGACCTTTGTCTGCAGCACCGCCAGCGCCGTCTCCGCGCCAATCGCCGCAACCAGACCCGCCACCAGCCCAAGCAGCGCAAACTCGCTCCAGAGCGTCGCCCGCAGCAGCCGCTTACCCGCGCCGAGCGTGCGGTAGACTATCAGTTCCTGATGACGCTGGCGCATGCCCACCTGCACCTGCGCCAGCAGCAGCAATATGCCGCAGATTGTCACCAGCACCACCATCACCTCCAGCGCGCGGCTCACCTGCTCCAGCACCTGCCCGACCTGTTTGAGGATCGCGCCAATATCCAGCAGGCTCACCGTCGGGAACTCCCGGTTAAGCTGCGTCAGCATGCCGTTGCCGTTTTCCCAGCGGAAGCTGGTCAGCCAGCTCTGCGGCTGCCCGTCCAGCGCGCCCGGCGGGAAGATGAAGAAGAAGTTTGGCCGCAGGCTTTCCCAGTCCACTTTACGGAGGCTGGTGACTTTGGCGGTAAAATCCTGGGTATCACCGGTGAAGGTCACGCTGTCCCCGAGCTTCACGTTCAGGCGCGTCGCCAGCCCCTCTTCCATCGACACCTCTCCCGCTTTCGGCGGCCAGCTACCGGCGGTAATCGGGTTATGGTCGGGACGTTTCTCCTGCCAGGTCAGGTTGAGTTCGCGGTTAAGCGACTCGTCCTTGTTCCCCTCGGTTGACTGGCCGTTGATCTGCGTCAGACGCGCACGGACGATGGGATAGAACGACTCGGGGATAATGTGATGCTCCGACAGGAAACCCTTCAGCGGCGTCACCTGTTCCGGTGCGATGTTGATCAGGAAATAGTTCGGGCTTTCCGGCGGAAGCTGCTGCTGCCAGCGATCCAGCAGATCCCCGCGAAGCACGAGAAGCAGCGCCAGCAGCATAAACGACAGCGAAAAGGCCGACAGCTGGCTGAGCGTTGACCAGGGCTGATGCAGCAGGCGGTTGACCGCCAGCCGCACCGGCAGGGATTTTACCGTCAGCCTTTTCAGGACGTTGAGCAGTATCCAGCCCAGCACGCCGCACAGCAGCGCCAGTACCACCGCGCCGGCCAGCACGGCCCACAGCAGGGTGCTGCCGCCCATCAGCCAGGCCAGCAGCCCGACCGCAACAGCAATAATCGCCGGAAGATAGAACTTCAGCGGCCAGACGTTCGCCACCACATCATTGCGCAGCACCCGCAGCGGCTGTGTCGCGAGCAGCAGGCGGTACGGGCGCAGCCCCACCAGCACCGAGATCACCGTCATCGCGCCCATCGCCCACAGCCACGGCCAGAGGCTTGCCGGGGGCAAGGCGGCTGGCAGCACCGGTTTCAGCATCACCATCAGCAGTTTTTCAAACAGCAGGCCTATTATTCCGCCGGTAAGCGCAGAGAGGGCCAGCAGCATCAGCCACTGGCCGACGATCAGCTTGCGCAGCTGCGCCCGCCCCGCGCCGAGGGTTTTAAGGATCGCCACCAGGTCGTAGCGGCTGCGGCAGTAGTGCCCCATCGCCACGGCAACCGCCGCTACCGCCAGCAGCAGGGTTAACAGCGCCGACAGCAGCAGGAACTGTTGGGAACGTTCGAGGGATTTGCCGAGCGCCCCTTCGTCCTGCTCCAGCCCGTACCAGCGGTGTTCCGGCTTGAGCTGCGGCAGAAGCCATTTTTCATACGCCTCCAGCTGCGCGGGCGTGCCGCCAAACTTGTAGCGCCAGGTGACGCGGCTTCCCGGCTGGACGGCGTTGGTTTTCGCGACATCGGCGGTGTTCATCAGCAGGCGCGGCGCGAGCTGGAACGGGTTAAAGCCGGAGTCGGGCTCCTGCACCACTTCCCCGGCGATTTTCAGCGTGGCATCGCCAACGTCAATACTGTCGCCGGGTTTCAGGTTGAGAAGTGCCATCAGGCGCGATGCCAGCAGCACCGTGCCGGGCGTCGGCTTTAGCCCCGGCGGGCTGGTTTGTAATTCCCCGTACATCGGGTAGATGTCGTCCACGGCCTTCACGCTGGCGAGCTGCGGGGTGTCCCCCGCGAAGGTCATGGTCTGGAAGGTGAGCTGCTCCCCCACCTTTAGCCCTTCCTTGCGCGCTTCCTCAATCCAGCCAGGCGGCACAGGACGCGAGCTTTGCAGCGCCCGGTCCCCGGCCATAAATTCGCGGCTCTGCTGGCTGAGCCCTTTTTCCATACGGTCGCTGACGCTGCCGAGCGCCAGCACGCAGGCCACCGCCAGACTTAACGCCAGCCAGACAATCAGCAGCGAGGGCGAGCGCCATTCGCGCCAGAACCAGCGGGCGATCATGCTTCCTCCTGAAGAATACCGTTCACCAGCCGCAGGCGGCGGTCGCAGCGGGCGGCCAGCTGCGGATCGTGGGTCACGAGGATCAGCGTGGTGCCATGTTCGCGGTTAAGCGAAAACAGCAGATCAGCAATTTTGTCGCCGGTTTTACGGTCAAGGTTGCCGGTGGGTTCATCGGCAAACAGCACTTCCGGGCGGCCGTTAAACGCCCGCGCCAGCGCCACGCGCTGCTGCTCGCCACCAGAAAGCTGTGCCGGAAGATGGTCGAGGCGCTTGCCCAGGCCGAGCTGTTCCAGCAGCGCCTTCGCATGCGTGCGGCTTTCGCGACTCTTTTCGCCGCGCAGCAGCGCCGGGAGCTCGACGTTTTCCAGCGCGTTCAGGGTCGGGATCAGCATAAAGGACTGAAAAACAAAACCGATATGCCGCGCGCGCAGCGCGGCTCGCGCCTCTTCATCAAGCTGGTGCAGCGGTTGCCCGACCAGGTGGACTTCTCCGCTGCTGCCGTCGTCCAGACCGGCCAGAATCGCCAGCAGCGTAGACTTGCCGGAACCGGATTCGCCAATCAGCGCGATGGTTTCGGCGCGTTTGACAACGAGTTCAACTCCGGTAAGGATTGAAAGCTCCTGCTCCCCCTGACCGACGGACTTCTTAAGACGATGAACTTCAACACTGTTTTCCGCTGGCATTTGCCCTTCCTGTTTTTGATGCTGATGACCTTCCGCGCGGCGGCAGCGGACACGTTACTGATTCTTGGCGACAGCCTGAGCGCGGGCTACCGCATGGCGGCCAGCGCGGCCTGGCCGGCTCTGCTCAATGACAAATGGCAAAGCAAGACGACCGTTATCAACGGCAGCATCAGCGGCGATACCTCGCAGCAGGGTCTGTCGCGCCTGCCTGCGCTGCTTAAGCAGCATCAGCCGCGCTGGGTGCTGGTTGAGCTTGGCGGTAATGACGGCCTGCGTGGCTTCCAGCCTCAGCAAACCGAGCAAACGCTGCGCACCATTTTGCGGGACATCAAGGCGGCAAACGCCCAGCCGCTGCTGATGCAAATTCGCCTGCCCGCCAACTACGGTCGTCGGTATAATGAGGCCTTTAGCGCGATCTACCCTAAGCTTGCCAAAGAGTTTGATATTCCGCTCCTGCCATTTTTCATGGAAGAGGTCTATCTCAAACCCCAGTGGATGCAGGACGACGGTATCCACCCCAATCGCGATGCGCAGCCGTTTATTGCCGACTGGATGGCAACGCGGCTGGCTCCTTTAGTTAAACATGACTCGTAATTCAGCGGAGTTCCTGACAGGTAAAGTTATGCAAAAATCGGTCTTAATTACAGGATGTTCCAGCGGAATCGGCCTTGAGAGCGCGCTTGAACTAAAGCGCCAGGGATTTAGGGTGCTGGCAGCGTGCCGCAAGCCTGACGATGTCGAGCGCATGAACGGGCTGGGCTTTACCGGCATACAGCTGGATATGGACTCGCCGGAGAGCGTTGAACGCGCCGCCGACGAGGTGATAGCCCTGACCGAAGGCCGTCTGTACGGTCTCTTTAATAATGCCGGTTACGGCGTGTATGGCCCGCTGGATACGCTCTCGCGCGAAACGCTGGAGAAGCAGTTTTCAACCAATTTCTTCGGCGTCCATCAGCTCACCATGCGTCTGCTCCCGGCCATGCTGCCGCACGGCGAAGGGCGCATCGTGATGACATCGTCAGTGATGGGGCTGATTTCCACCCCGGGCCGCGGCGCCTACGCCGCCAGCAAATATGCGCTGGAAGCCTGGTCCGACGCCCTGCGCATGGAGCTGCGCCACAGCGGCATCAAGGTCAGCCTGATTGAACCCGGCCCGATCCGCACCCGCTTTACCGAAAACGTGAACCAGACCCAGGCGGACAAGCCGGTCGAAAACCCCGGCATCGCCGCACGTTTTACCCTCGGGCCAGAGGCGGTGGTTGCCAAAGTGCGCCATGCTTTTGAGAGCGAGCATCCCAAAATGCGCTATCCGGTGACGCTGGTCACCCATGCCGTCGGCTGGTTAAAGCGCCTGCTGCCGGGCAGGATAATGGACAAAATTTTGCACGGCTGAGTTGAAGCGACGACGCTCATCCCCATGTAAAGAGTAAACCGACAAAAGAGAAAGCCGCATGTCCGTACAGAATATCGTCAATATTACAGAAGCAAACCTGCAACAGGTCCTCGAACAGTCGATGGCTAAACCGGTGCTGTTCTACTTCTGGTCTGAGCGCAGCCAGCACTGTCTGCAGCTGACGCCGGTGCTGGAAAGCCTTGCCGCGCAGTACAACGGTCAGTTCATTCTGGCGAAACTGGATTGTGACGCCGAACCGATGGTGGCGTCGCAGTTTGGTCTGAGCGCCATTCCAACCGTTTATCTGTTCCAGAACGGCCAGCCTGTCGATGGCTTCCAGGGCCCCCAGCCGGAAGAGGCGATTCGCGCCCTGCTGGATAAAGTGCTGCCGCGCGAAGAAGAGCTGAAAGCGCAGGAAGCGATGGCGCTGATGCAGGAAGGCAAATACGACGAGGCGCTGCCGCTGCTGAAAGAGGCGTGGCAGCTGTCGAACCAGAACAGCCAGATCGGCCTGCTGCTGGCGGAAACGCAGATCGCCCTGCACCGTTCAGAAGACGCGGAAGCCGTGCTCAAGACGGTTCCAATGCAGGATCAGGACACCCGCTATCAGGGGCTGGTGGCGCAGATTGAGCTGCTGAAGCAGGCGGCGGACACCCCGGAAATTCAGCAGCTGCAGCAGCAGGTGGCCGACAACCCGGCGGATGCCGCGCTGGCAAGCCAGCTGGCGCTCCAGCTGCATCAGGTGGGACGTAACGAAGAGGCGCTGGAGCTGCTGTTCAGCCACCTGCAGAAAGATCTGGCTGCCGCAGACGGTCAGGCGCGCAAGATGTTCCAGGAGATCCTGGCCGCGCTGGGCACCGGAGACGCGCTGGCGTCGAAGTATCGTCGTCAGTTGTACGCGCTGCTCTACTAACAAAAAATGCCCGGTGACGCTAACGCTTACCGGGCCTACAAAAACCGATATTACCCCGTCTTTTTCAACTGCGTCACCACCAGCTGGTGGCGCGGGTTGTAGAACTTCCGATAGGTCAGGTAGCAGGCAATGATGGTTGACAGGCTCGCCGTGGAAAGCAGCATAAACGTCACCATGATCTGATACTTAATCGCTTTTACCGGATCGATACCGGCAAAGATCAGCCCCGACATCATGCCCGGCAGGCTCACCAGCCCCACCGTTTTGGCAGAATCCACGGTCGGGATCAGCGATGAGCGAATGCTCTCACGAATCAGCCGCGCTGAAGCCACTTTTGGCGTCGCCCCCAGGCTTAACTTCTCCTGCAGCTGCTGCTGTTCACTGCTGAAACGCTGGCCGAGGTTGTTGTAGCACAGGCCAACGGCCACCATAGCGTTTCCCGCAATCATCCCGGAGATAGGGATCACCTGCATCGGCGTAAACTCAATCGAGCCAGAGAGCACCAGCACCGCCAGGGTGAGCGCCGTCCCGGTGGTAATCGCGATAAATGACGAGATAAACGCCTTATCAATATATTTACTGCGTTTCTGCGCGTTCCACGCCGCGTTAAAGCAGATGAAGAGCACCATCAGCAGCGTCAGCACCGCGTGGTTGACGTTGAAAATATACTTCAGCACATAGCCGACGATGATGAGCTGAACCACCGCGCGGCAGATACTCCAGACAATATCTTTTTCCAGGCCCAGCTTTTCCCGGTAGCTGACGACGATAGCGATCAGCACCAGCACCATCGAAAACGCCAGAGATGCATTGGTAATGTTATGCTCACCCACGGTTGGCCTCCTGCATTTTCCCGCCGTGCGGCTGGAGAGTAATCACGTCATCCGCATGGGTAATTTCGTTTGAGTCGTGCGTCACCCACAGCACGGCAATATTCTGCTCGCGGGCGTAACGATGAATAATCTCGTTGACGTTGCGTTTGTTGGTATCATCGAGCGCGCTGGTGATCTCATCCAGCAGCAATACCTTCGGTAAGAACTGCAGATTACGGATCAGCGAGACGCGCTGCTTTTCGCCGCCCGAGAGCTCACTGATGGATTTGGTCAGCGTCTCCTTCGCCAGGCCAAAACGGGCCAGATCGTCGATGAATTTTTCCGGCTCCGGCGTTTTATTGCGGATTTGCCACGGAAAAATCAGGTTATCAAAAACCGTGTCGCCAAAAAGCACGGGCGTTTGTACGCAATAGGAGACCTGCTGGCGATAGCTTTCCGGGGAAAGTGACGCAATATCCTGCCCTTCAAACAGAATGGTTCCCTCCGTTGGGCTCATCAGTGAGGCCACGATCTTCAGTAAGGTGCTTTTACCGCAGCCTGACGGCCCCGTTATCAGCTTGAACTCACCGGGAAAAAGGTTAAACCCGACGTGCTGAAGGATCGTGTTATTTGCGACACGAAAGCCGACGTCCTTTATCTGCAAAACTGCATTTTCGTTGTTCATATTTTTTCCAGTAACTCCTGAGCGTTATTAGCATAATCCGTGCCGCACGTTCGTCACAACGCGTTTTAGCGCCCCCTTTCGCCATCAAGACTTCCGATTGTGTTTACCGTGCATTCATTAGACATGCTTTACACTTTCGCTTTACAGTTCACGCCGTGACCTTAGCGACACTTCCGTATCCCTGGTTTAGAACATTCGTTAAAGTGGTGTTAAGCTCTGCCCGCAACACAATAAGGAAGTACAAGAATGTCTAATATTCACACTTTTTATGAGTTTTCTGAACTTGAACCCGGCGTGAAAACCATCGATCAGCTTCTTGCTGCCATTGCTTCAGAATCCGTTACGGCTTATGTGTTCGGGGGAGAGCTTGTCCGGTTCGTTAAGGGCCTGCTGAAGATGAAGCCGGTCATTCAGCTGAAGAATTGCCGCTTTGCGTTTGATAACGGCACTCGCTTCGTTGAAATCGACGGCAGAGGGAATGTCAAAGAGTTCGAGCCGGGCAAGGTTCCGGCCTGGTTCCAGTCTCCCGGTGAGTTTGCCCGCGGCCAGTGGCTGGTCAACCATGATTTTGCGGACCTGATGACGCCGGAATTTATCCGCGCGTTTATTGAGCGCTTCCCGGACGTAAGCAAACGACGCGAACACGCGAACCTGCTGTTCGATCTGCAGCTCAATAAGCTGGCGCCCGCGCAGCCCGCGGCGAAAAAGACAGGTAACGTTCAGGGCAAAACGACCAAACCCAAAGTCACCGATCTGCAGTCTTTCGAACTCTTCAGCCAGTTTTATGCGCGTATGAAAACGGCAGTCTGCGCGGACCAGTTCCCGACGCTGCAAATTCTGACGGGACACGACGCCGTCAACGACGCGCCCACCTCTCTGAAGGGCGCGGTTCGCACCTGGTTCAAAGGGATCACCGGTCAGCTTCCGCCGAACAACAAGCGCGTGGGCGCTGGCAATGCGGAACTGTTCTGCGCGCCGATCCGCGAGCAGCTGCGCCAGGTCGAAGAGATTGGGCTGGAGACCTTCTATCACGGCCTGTCGAAAGCCATCGCCGATGCGGGTGACGATGCGCTGATCGCTGACTTTACCTACAGCTACCACTAACGCTCTGCCCCGCCCGTCGGACGGGGCGAATTTTAGCCCATTAGCCGATATACTTACGAATAGCAAACACGCGCTTTTTCTCATCAAAGCATGCAAAACAGGAGGTTTTTATGCTCATCGTTGTTCCCGTCCTTATATTCGTCGCGCTGGTTATCGTGGGCGCAGGTGTCAAAATTGTCCCTCAGGGTTACCAGTGGACCGTCGAGCGCTTCGGCCGCTATACCAACACGCTGCAGCCCGGCCTGAGCCTGATTGTTCCGTTCATGGACCGGATTGGCCGCAAGATCAACATGATGGAGCAGGTGCTAGATATCCCCTCTCAGGAAGTGATCTCCAAAGATAACGCCAACGTTACCATTGATGCCGTCTGCTTTATTCAGGTGATTGATGCGCCGAAAGCGGCCTATGAGGTGAGCAACCTGGAGCTGGCGATCGTCAACCTGACGATGACCAACATCCGTACCGTGCTCGGCTCGATGGAGCTGGACGAAATGCTCTCCCAGCGCGACAGCATCAATACCCGCCTGCTGCACATTGTTGACGAGGCAACGAACCCGTGGGGGATCAAAGTCACCCGTATTGAGATCCGCGACGTGCGCCCACCGGCAGAGCTAATCGCCTCCATGAACGCGCAGATGAAGGCCGAGCGTACCAAGCGTGCCTATATTCTGGAAGCCGAAGGGGTCCGTCAGGCGGAGATCCTCAAAGCGGAAGGGGAAAAACAGTCGCAGATCCTGAAAGCCGAAGGCGACCGTCAGTCCGCGTTCTTACAGGCGGAAGCGCGTGAACGTTCCGCAGAAGCGGAAGCCCGCGCAACGCAGATGGTCTCCGAGGCGATTGCCGCCGGTGATATCCAGGCCGTGAACTACTTCGTGGCGCAAAAATATACCGATGCACTGAAAGAGATCGGCTCCGCGAACAACAGCAAAGTGGTGATGATGCCCCTGGACGCCAGCAGCCTGATGGGCTCTATCGCAGGGATCGCCGAACTGATCAAAGACAGCGGAAACGAGCGTAAAAAATGATTGAGCTCATCGTTGCACATCCTCATGCCTTCTGGCTAAGCCTCGGTGGCTTATTGCTGGCGGCGGAGATGCTTGGCGGCAACGGCTACCTGCTCTGGAGCGGTGTTGCCGCTGTCATTACGGGCCTGCTGGTCTGGATCCTTCCTCTGGGCTGGGCGTGGCAGGGCGCGCTGTTTGCCGTGCTGACGCTGGTTGCCGCCTGGCTGTGGTGGCGCTGGCTTAACCGTCAGGTCAAAGAGCAGAAACCGCTGGACGCGCATCTTAACCAGCGCGGACAGCAGATTGTCGGCAAGCGCTTTACGCTCGACGCCGCGCTGGTGAACGGGCGCGGGCACATGCGCGTGGGCGACAGCTCGTGGCCGGTGGTGGCCGACGACGACCTCAGCGCCGGAACGCAGGTTGAGGTCATTGCGGTGGAAGGGATTACGCTGCGGGTAAAAGCCTGCTAGACGTGGGTTTTGCGATGGCAGCAGCCGGCAAGATTATCAATAATCGGGCAGTCGGCGCTGTCATCACCCGGACAGGATTCCGCCAGCTGCAGCAGCTGTTCGCGCATCGCCTGTAGCTCGATGATGTGGCGCTCGATCTCCGCCACTTTTTCCAGCGTGCGTTTTTTCACGTCCGCGCTGTGGCGCTTCGGATCGTTAAACAGGTTAACCAGCTCGCCGCACTCTTCCAGGTTAAACCCCACCTGTCTTGCCTGGCGCAGCAGCGTCAGCTCATCGAGATGCAGCTGCGTGTAGCTGCGGTAGCCGTTTTCACTGCGCAGCGGTGGCGTTACCAGCCCCTTCTCTTCATAAAAGCGGATCGCCTTGCTGGTTAAGCCGGTTTTTTTTGCCACGTCACTGATATTCACATTTCCCCCTTGACCTTCCCCTTGATGGTGGGATTCTGACAGGCGCAGCCCCTTAAGGTACTGCGCCGAATCAGTATTTTACAGACTTAACTAACCCGCAAATCCCCCGCTTTGCCTCCAGAGTGTGGACACAATGTGGACATTCCGCTGAGAGGATTATAGCTCACAGCGTCCAGTAAATAATCTGGAGCGAAGTGCGCGTAAACCATCGTTTGCGAAATATCCGCATGACCCAAGATTCTCTGTAAGGCAATGATGTTGCCCCCCTTCATCATGAAGTGCGTCGCGAACGTGTGCCGCAAAGCATGGGCGGCCTGTCCATCTGGCAAATTGGGTTTTGCTTCTTTCATCCTCAAGCGGAACGTTTTGTAACTCACCCGGAAAAGTCGACCTGATTCCCTGTGTTTAATTATCCTGGCGATATCATCCGATATCGGAACAACGCGCCTTTCACCGTTTTTTGTCAGGGTAAACATGACTCTGTTACCGACAATATTTTCCGCTTTCAAATTGTATGCCTCCCCCCACCTTGCACCGGTAGCCAGCAGCAAAATCGCTATGCGGTAGTAATCACCGGAACATAGCGACAAGAGCCGATCAACCTCGGTCTGTGTCAGATATGACATTTCGGTTTTGGGCTCTTTCAACGCGGCAACCGATGTCACGGGATTTTCCCCGTGGAACTCGTCGATCTCCGCCATTGACTTGAAAATTCCACTCAAGGCGAAAAGGTCATGATTTATCGTTGAAGCCTTAATCCCCTGCTCCAGCCGGTATGCTCGGTAATCAATAATGCAACGTGCATCAAGCTGGTAAAGCATAGGGTCGCCCATATCCTTGCAGATGCAATTAACCGCGCTTAGTCTGCGGTTCGCATAGTTTTTGTTTCGTCCAATCAACTGCCACCAAAGCGCAATAAACTCGCTTAGCTTTCGTTTATCAGCCGGTTTATTCAGATAATCATGATTCTGAAATTTGGCAATGATACTGCGCTCAAATGCGTGCGCTTCTGCCTTTCTGTCAAACTTCCGCCGAATGCGTTTTCCATCGCGCCCGCGCGGCCTTACATCCACTTCATAGCGACCATCTTCGAGTTTCTTAACGGACATAAGAAGACCCTCCGATTGTCAGTTCACTATCCTGGTAACAAATAGTGAAAATGTAATGTTTATATAAAGTTAACCAATCTGTTTCCCGGAGTGGTCTGATTGCGTAGTCTGTTGCCCAAAGTGTGCGAGAGCCGGTGCGATCTGGCCCCGGCTTGGGTCGATCCGGTCATACATAAACCAGTCTTGATACTTATGAAAACGAGGGTGTCCAAAAATACTCACTGCTGCTTCGAGCGTCATTTTCGTCTTATCACGCTCATACCCCCCATAACTTGAATAATTTAAACCTGTTAATTCAGACATTTGCCTTTTAGTTAAACGTTCAGAGTCGCGAATAAGCGCCAGTTTTTCGCCTTGCGTCATTGACATAATGATAAGATCTCATCACAATCATAAAAATTAAGCACACAGGCAACATTTGCCCACAGTGCCACCCGAAGCCGATTAGTGCTCATTAAGCCTCAAATGACCTCAACGTATGGAGTCTAACAAATGACACAATTACGAGAAATTGATTTAACGGCGGGATCTCAACATTTACGCCAATTCCCGTTAGACAATGCTCGCGTTGCTCGCACCTGCAAAATGACCACCGCGCAGGCTGAAAGCATCCGGGATATGAATACCGAAGAACTGCAAAAACAGATTTTCGTTACGCCGGTCGAGTTTGCTTATCTGACTGGCCGCACGTTAAAGAGCGTTCGCAACCTGATGGACCGCGCACAATTACCAGTTCATCGCGAAGGGATGCCCGGTTCTAAACGTCCTAAGCGTTTCATAATGCTGCAAGAATATTGGAATGCTGTAGCTCATTGCCGCGCACTCATTACTCCAGAAGAAAAGCACTTCATTGATCGGTTGATGCGAGATAAGAAAACATATCGCCGTGTAACTGGTAACCAGCATTCAACGCACAAGCGCAACAGTCACAGCCAGCAACGCCGCATTGCATGACAATAGCGGACCTACAGGTACAGGGATTGAAAATGCTTATCCAGATCAATAGCAAAACAGCAATCTATCGCGGCTTCACAATCCTGAAGTTGCCACGTAAAAAGCCGTATTCACGTCAGCGATATCAAATAACTAAAGATGGTAATTATCTGGGGCTGGACTTCGGATTGTCTCAGGCTCGACAGACTATTGATCAGCTACATCGGAGGCACTAATGGCAACTTCAACAGCAGCAGTTATCGAAGCGCGAAACCGTTTGAATGCGACAAGACAAAATGGTGCACGCACTTTATCGCGTAGAGGTTACGGCCCCGATCATCAATACAGCAGATCGCGTAATGTTGTTCAGGGTATGGCTCTTTCCGATATTGCGCGAAATGGTTTTGAGGTGCGTTGTAAAGAAACAGGTATTCAATTTTCAATTCTTCCGGGTGGCTCAATTTGCGAATTATTCGCCGCAGAATTAGAAGCGTACTGGAATAGCGCCGCGCGCTGATTTAATAACGGCACTATGAACTGATTTATATACGGCATTTTTGCCGGGGCTTCGTTTTATCTTTTCTCAGGGGATTGAACATGACAATTCAAACTAATGACCGCGCGCACCTGCTTGGGTTGTTGCGAATCAAATTAAACCTGATGAAGAAAGAAAAGCTTTCCACTAATGAAATTTACCGCAGCCTGGAAGATTGGATCGCCAACAGAGAACAGGTCGCAGTAAACAAGGAGCGTAAAAATGGTTAACTCCCCTCTTATCTGGGCGGGCGGCAAGTCTCGCGCTATGTCGCATGTGCTTGATGCTTTGCCCCTCGGTGATTGCCTGGTTGAGCCTTTCGTGGGCAGTGGTAGTGTTTTCCTGAATACTGACTATAAAACTTATATTCTGTGCGATAGCAATGCCGCGCTTATCAATTTTTATTCGATTCTGAAAAGTAACACTGAAGATTTGTTGAATGCCGCCGCTGAGCTTTTTAAAGGCGGAAATTGTAAAGAATCATATTATCAGTATCGAAATGAATTTAATGTATTCAATCGTGATTTTCGTTCCTGCACTGATAATAAAGGGAGCGATAACAGGCTGTATTATTCTGAAGAGTTAATAAGATTCGCCGCCTTATTCCTTTATCTGAATCGTCACTGCTATAACGGTTTATATCGTGTAAATGCAAAGAATGAATTCAACGTACCTTTTGGACATCGTCGCAAGCCAATTTTCCCTGTGGCGGAGATTCAGCACTTTGCTAAAAGGGCATATGAGAAAGGCGCTCAGTTTCTTTGTTCAGATTTCCGCTACACCATTCCCGTTGCAAGCCGTGTATTTGAGAACACAGTAATTTACTGTGATCCGCCATACCTGCCAGCCAGCGCAACGGCTGATTTCACCGCTTATGGAAAGCCCTTCACGGCGACTGATCACCGTGACCTGGTTGGGGCATTAATCACCGCCCATAACAATGAAGGTTGTGTGTCCGTTTTTTCAGGTAGTGACACCGAGGACACACGCCAAATTTATTACCCGTTCACCCTTAAACCTTATGAAGTTCGGCGCTCAGTTGGGGCTAAAACGCGCAACCTGGCTGGCGAGGTGATTGGCACGCTGCGTGTCTGTGATTGCTGTGGGCGCGTGGGCGGTGGCTGTCCTGATTGTGGGGCGGTGATGGGCGATGCGACTTATTTAGAAATGGTTGCTTCTGGTGCTTTTGAAGATCAGGAGGTGTTCTGATGAATACAGTTGAGCCGGTAGTAACAAAGGTTCTGGACGTTCGCCCATACCGTAATTTCTGGATCACGCGCGTTGAGGTTCTTAGTGAGGGAGGTTACAGCAACACCGAGATAATCAGTTATTCCGAACGTGACGCGCGGGAAGTAAGGCCCGGCGACACTGTGACAATCTAGGGTGAGCCGGTGACTCAGGCGCGTCGTGTTCACTCTATGACTACGGATAAACCGGGCAGCTTTAACGAGGCGGCCCGCTACCCCTATCCGTGGAATGAACCCAAACAGGCCATTGCTGTCGATAAGACTCCCGCTGTTGATCTCTATGAATTGGGTCAAGAGCAGGAGTTTTTCGCGTGGGTTGAAGATACCCTCAAGCCACTACCTACATTTATCCGCCGCCGCGTTTCCTCCCGCATAAATGCCGTACACGCTGACAAAGGGCGTCACATCGCAAAGTTAACCCTTCGCAATATCGTGGCGCGCGACCTTCCCCACGTGCGAGCAGTTGCAGAGCAATACGCCGTGCCTGTTGGCAGCGACTGGATCATTTCTTCCGAATTAAACCCACTGTTTCATACGTTTGAAAACCTTCGCGAGCTAACACGCCGGTTCAATCATTTGGCTGACAGTACGGACGAAGACATTGATTTACTTGCTCAGGATATCGCGATTTATGCAAATGCTGCCTTAGCTGAAGTGAGTGAAACCTGTGCTGTACTTAGCCCTGAGGAGTACAGCAAGCGAATGCTGCGTGAAGGCTCAAGGCTGGTTGCTTATTTCGGGTTAATCGCGCCCTGGGCTTCACGGCGCAAAATGCCACTTGATGAAATGGCAGCTTCAATTCGAAAAATTCTTGATGATCGTTTTTGGTCACGCCTGCTGCGAAAGTACGCACGCCGCTGGCGTGAACATCTGCATATTGCCTTTGGTGATGTGCGTCGCGATGTTTCCCCCTATTGCAGCAAAAACCACGTTAAACAGTGGGATGCGCGTCGCAAGCGTAGCAGGGAAATCATGAGCCGCCTGGAGCTTGAAGATCAGGTTACGGGTGAGCGCATGTCGCTTATAGAGCAGATTGATAAAAGCATATCGAACCCTGAAAAACGCCGCGTAGAACTTATGACGCGTATTGGAGGCTTTGAGAAGGTGGCAACGGAAAGCGGTTATGCCGGAAGTTTCTTCACGCTAACCGCCCCGTCTAAATATCACGCCTATACCGCGTTTGGACACCGTAACCACAAGTGGAACGGGGCAAGCCCACGCCGATCTCAGCGGTATCTCAATCAAATATGGCAACAGATTCGCGCTGAACTCTCACGCCGCGAAATTCCTATTTTCGGTCTTCGCGTCGCTGAATCCCATCATGACGGTACTCCGCACTGGCACGGTCTGCTGTTTACAGCCCCAGAGCATACTGCGGAGTTGAAAGAGGTCATGGAAGACTACGCAACGCGTGAGGATGCGGAAGAATTAACTGGTAAGTCTGGTAAGCAGCCCCGCTTTGAACTTAAGCCGATTGATCCGGCTTTGGGTAGCGCTACGGGTTATGTCGTCAAATACATCTCAAAAAACATTGATGGTTACGCCCTGGACGGCGAGAGCGATCACGAAAGTGGACGCCCACTGAAGGAAACCGCGAAGCACGCAACGGCCTGGGCGTCATGCTGGGGTATACGTCAATTCCAGTTTTTAGGGGGCGCGCCGGTGTCAGTCTGGCGTGAACTGCGCCGCCTGAAAAATCAGGATTTAGCCGACAGGGTTAGTCCTGTTTTTGGTGAGCTGCACCGCGCGGCTCACGCGGGAGATTGGCAGGGGTACATCACTTTGCAGGGTGGCCCTTTTGTTTCCCGTTCCAAGTTGGTGCTGCGCGCCTGGTATCAATACAAAAACGAGCCAAGCAGTTACGGCGAGTATCAGAAAGCTATCAAGGGTCTGGTTATGCCAGCATCCAGCATTCCGCCCGTAGAAACGCGCCTCCATTCTTATCGTATTGTGAAGATGAAGCCTAAATCTTCAGACCGCGCCGATCCGGGTTTTGACCTTAAGGGCGCGTCTGCGCCCTCTTGGACTCGTGTCAATAACTGTACTGAGGCTAAAAAACAAACAACTCCGCCACTATCAGCACCGTCAGAAATAGCCGTATCAGCTGGCGCTGATGGGCCAGAGCAAATCGCGATCGGACAATTGAGTCGAGATCAGAGAAAAAAAATTGCGGATGACCTCATAAACCACAAATCAAATCAGCGCCTTTCACCAGCTGATCATTTTGAAACGCTCGCTTACAGCATTACAGCTTATGACTGTACCGATTTTGACCGGGCTAGGGCCGAAAGTTATCTCAAAGCTGCACACGCTATACGCCAAGAAGAAAATGCAGCAAGCGAGGATGTTGCAGTACTGTCAGATGAGATCATCAGTTGGGCAAAATTAAGAAAAATCCAAATCAACTCGGTGCAGGCGATGAAGCTAGCACAAGGGAGAGAAGTTACCGTACTCGATACAACTTATAGGGCCAATCTAATAACCGGGGAACTGGTTACGACCGGTGCGGACAAGCACTGGCGTAAGACACTCGCTCGGCACAAGGCGGACTTACTGATCAACCGTTGGCGGCAGGCGTCCAGGTAAGTGTGATTCATAAAACATACTGTAAATTCATATAGCATTCCCCTTTCCTGTTCGGAGAATAAGTGCAATACTATAAAAGTAGTCCAATAATGTTTTTGTGTTTTTCATTTAAAATTAAGAGGTTAGAATCACAATGGGCGAATTAAGTGGTATTCAGTCAGATTTAGCCCAACTAGTCAGGCTGGTTATAGCCGAACAATATGATGATGTTCGGTTGTATGTCGCTCGCTTAGTGCGTAAGTATCGTGACTCATCACCTGACTTAGCGGCTCAGCTTGATCAATACTTGCGTTCGAAACCTGCGGGTAGCCATAACAGTTTGCGTAAGACGTCCAGTCCTGCACCTGCAATTTCTCAACAGCCTTTGCCTGTTGATGATGAGTCGCGCCTGAGTTTGCTAAAAACGCCGGTTTTGAAAGATGAACTTGAGAAACCAGTGCTTTCGGAAAAAAATGAATTGGTATTAGACAGGCTCATACTTGAGCGTAAAAGCATCCAACGGTTAAACGATTTGGGACTGTCACCAACACGATCTGCAATTTTTGTAGGCCCACCAGGGGTGGGAAAAACCTTAACTGCGGCTTGGTTGGCGAAACAACTTAATGTACCTTTTTATATACTTGATTTAACTGCTGTTATGAGTAGTTATCTTGGAAAAAGCGGTAACAACCTGCGAGCTGCACTGGATTATGCGAAGAAAAAACCATGCATCTTATTACTTGATGAAATTGATTCAATAGCCAAAAAACGCAGTGATGACTCTGATATTGGAGAACTCAAAAGGTTGGTAACCGTCATCTTGCAGGAAGTTGATGAATGGCCGACAGATTCTCTGCTGTTGGCGGCCACAAATCACGAAGAGTTAATTGATCCTGCATTATGGCGTCGCTTCGACATGATTGTTAACTTTGACAGGCCGGATGCCGAAAATATTGCTGATGCAATAAGAAGATTTTCAGGGCCTGATTTTGCGATGTTTTCACGTTGGGTTGATATCTTGACTTTAACGTTTAAAAATGAATCGTTTAGTAATATTGAAAAAGAAATAAATAAATTCCGTAGAGCTGTTGCATTAGGGATTGCATCTGATCAGGAACTGATTGAAGAGTTTATAAAAAGTAGGATTTCTATATTGGAAAGGCCTGAGAAGCTGGAGGTGGCCTTAAGTCTCAGTAAAGAGACAAAGCTCTCACAGCATTCTATCTCAGATATTACCGGGGTTAGTCGAGATACTATCCGTAAACGTCGTGCCTCTGAGGGCACAATTGCATAAAAGGAATTGTAATGGCTACTAACTTTCTAATAGGTCGTGGGGAGTTGCTGGCGAGTGCTGTTTCAGGCCCTCGCCGTGGTATGGATAAATCAGAGGTTTATACATTTGCTGAAGCAAAGCAAAGGCTAATACCTCAAGTTCAACAAGCAACATCTGATTTGGATGATTTACCCGCTAGTGCCTGCCCAAACGATTATGCTGTTGCTAGTTTAACACTTAATCCTAGTTATATTGCGCGTTCTTTTTTTCCTGACACTTTACTCAGAGAAAACAACCTGCAATCAATAGGAAGTAAAACCGTTAAAATTAAGCCTGACGGCTGGAAGCGCAAAGTCGAAGTGACTGAGTTTCCAACTACCCAGATCTTTGTGGCGGGTAAGCGTTCTTCTTTTAAAAATATCCTGCCCTGGGTACAGTCTCTAGACGCTGGCAGTGATCAAGCGATAGACTTTGCGCGAATTGAAGCGTTTTCTGCTTATAAGCCAGAAGAAAGAATCGTACCCTTTAGCAAGAAGGAGGCTGGTGACTTCTACGAGGTAGGTGTACATCTTTTACCTAGTGACAATAGTGACCTTGTCCAGTCTGCTTTTATGCGTTATGCCGAAGTTAACGATATTACACCTTACTCAGAGCTTTCTTTTACTGCGGGTAACCTTTGGTTTGTCCCTGTACAGTGTGGGAAAGAAAAAATTGAGATTTTATCCTTATTCACTTTCGTTAGGGTAATCCGACCCGTACCTCCTTTGCGCGGTATTCGTCCAATACAAAGAGCCGCTGGAGCTCAAGTTCAAACGCTATTACCAAGTGATCCGCCAGTAAGTGATTTAAGAGCAGCTATTTTAGATGGTGGCCTGCCTAAACAACACTCAATACAGAAATGGCTCAATTCATATCGAGTTATGGATGATGGTGCAGCAGATGATAGCGATGCATTGCAGCATGGCCTTGCAGTAACTTCTGCTTTTCTTTTTGGCCCATTAAAAGCAAGAAATATGGCTCCACGTCCATACTCTTATGTTGATCACTTGAGAGTCTTAGATGCTGATATCTGTAATGAACACCCGCTTGAGCTTTATAGAACACTAGGGTTGATTGAAGAGGTGCTTCTTTCTAGACAGTATCAATTTATTAACTTGAGTTTAGGGCCTAATTTGCCTATCGAGGATTCAGAAGTTCATGCATGGACTTCTGTGATCGATGATCTGCTCAGTGATGGTGAAACGCTCATGACAATCGCTGTAGGAAACAATGGTGAGATGGATCAAGAGTCCGGCAATGCCAGGATTCAAGTTCCTTCTGACTCAGTGAATGGTCTTTCGATAGGAGCGGCTAATTCTACAGATTCTGATAAATGGGCGCGTTCCTCGTATAGTGCTATGGGGCCAGGCAGAAGCCCTGGCGTTATTAAGCCTGACTTAGTTGCTTTTGGGGGCGAAGAAAGCGAATATTTTCATGTACTAACTGAAGATGTAAATCCAGTAATAGCACCTCTAATGGGTACAAGCTTTGCTGCACCATATGCATTACGGACTGCGGTTGGAATCAAGGCCCTTTTGGGTGGAAATCTAACAACTTTAGCGATTAAAGCGCTGATGATTCATTCATGTTCTCAAAAAAATTATTCCCATGCCGAAGTTGGTTGGGGAAAACTACCTGAAGATGTTAATGATATAATTATAAGCCCTGATGGAGTCGCCAGAATCGTGTATCAAGGAGAGTTGAAGCCTGGCAAATATCTCAGGGCAGCACTGCCAATACCTGATGGCGGTCTTAATGGTATGGTGAACCTAACAGCAACCTTTTGTTATTCAACATCTGTCGACCCTCAGGATTCAGCCTCTTACACAAAGGCAGGCCTCGAAATTTCGTTCCGACCGGATGAGAATAAGAAAAAGCAAGGCGCTCAGAACGCTGATACTAAAGGTTTTTTTGAGCTTAAAAAATATGCTAATGAACAAGAGCGTCGTTCTGATATGGGGAAATGGGAGACAGTACTACATGCATCAAAAAGTATGCGTGGCACGTCTCTAAATAAACCTGTTTTCGACATTCATTATAATGCAAGGCAAGGAGGAGGTGCGATACAAAGTAACAAAGCTGACAAAATTAAATATGCTTTGATACTTACGATAACCGCAAATAAACACCCGGATTTGTATAACGATATATTACGAAGTTATAACCAAATTTTGGCACCTATTCAGCCTCAAGCTACTGTCCCTGTCAGAACTTAGTTACCTATCAAAAAGCCTCATGTTTGAGGCTTTTTTTATCGCTGCAAGAATATGAGCGAATTAGCACATTTTATTTTGATGTTATTAATCCCCTTCCGCGCCAGTTCTGATACGGTTCCGGCTGTATTTCAAAAGTGCACAAAAAGAGGCACGTTTGGCGCGCAGGCAAGGCGGGGGGAATGAGCGCGCTGAGGGGTGGGATATCAGAATGAATCACGCCTGACTCCTTCCTGTCTACGCCGCTAGATTTGGCGGCATTCCTTTCTTCTTGGCCTCTTTTCTCTGTCGCACAATAGTGCACAAACTTGCACAATTTTTTTGACGCTATTTATACCCTTTCTGCCCTGTGGCAGTGTGGTCTGGCCACGGTTCGGCAAATGCACAAAAAACGAAGCAAATGTCGCGCGCAGGTGACGGGGGAACAGCCCACGCGACAGGGGTCTGTAGGGGATGCCTTTAAATGCCATGCTTTGGCCTTCCCTGCTTTCTGCGCGCGCTTTCTCGATTATGGATGCGTGCGGGTCGATTGCAGTTTGCACCAGCCAGAATGGCGCGCATGCGCACTGAGTGAGGGGCGTTAAAGGTCGTACCGGGCGGTGATCGGGTGGTGGCCGGTCATGCGAAGATTGAAAATTACTGAAGGATAACCGCCGCAGGATGTGCGGCGGATGGTGCGGATCACTCGTCTTTGAGCAGAGCGTAGGGATTAAAGCGAATCACTTCCTGACCGAGCCAGTCATTGACGCCCTTCATGGCTTCCATCACGGGCAACATTTCGTTAATGGCGAAGACGCGCGCGGCCTTCTCAACATCACCTAGCGAGCCGTTGCCTTCCGGCATTGCGCCCATCAGTTGCGGCGGGATGCGATGAGCGTCGCGTAAATCGTTGCGCGTTGCTGATTTGATGTTAAGAAACTCATCCTTTGCCGATATCTGGCTGAACGGCAACAGTTGCACGCCGTCTTTGCCGCCGCCCGGTGCGTGGATCAGCACGTTTTTGAAGGAGCCTTTACCTCTGGCCTGCGACAGCGTCTTCTGCACCACCTTTATGCTTTCCTGATCCACCTTCTCCGAACCGACATAGAGAATACATCCGGCGTGAGAGCCGTTGTCATAGTAGAGTTTGCGGAACCTGTCGGCAGAATGGGACAGGCTGGCGGACAGCAGCGCCCCCATGTATTCAGGCATACCATAGATTTCCTGATGAATATCCGGGTTCATGATGTGGCAGATCTGCCCCGTCTTAAACTCGTATTCATCTTTCCACTGCCGGATAAACCAGTAAGTATCAAGGTCACTCCCCCGCCGTGTGTTCAGGGCCGGAACATGCTGGAGTTTGAGCGGTGCGCCCAGGAGGTTAGAGCGACGTTCAAGGTAGGCATTGCCGAAGACAAACCAGTCCAGCGCAAAAGCAGAGAAGGCCTGACGTGAGAGTAATGGGTGAGGGATATAACACCCGGTCAGCACATTGCGTTTGAAGTAAAGCGCCGACTGATGCAGCGGGGATTGTGCGAACGCACGGATTAACCCCTTCCAGTCTATTGGTGTTTCGTAGTACCGTCCGTTATCGACGCAGCACATGTTGTCCAGCAGATCGTAGCCGTCTGTCACTGAATATGGCCCGTCAAACGTGAAGGCGCTGAGCGCCGGATCGCTTCTGAGCGCGTCAGAGATATCAGGCTGTCCGGCACTGCCGCTGCTGGCAGTGTGTTTGTTTTTGTAGGTGCGCTTCTTCATCAGAACTCCATAGCAAACCCGCCGCTGCCACTCTCCTGGCCCAGCGGTTCGTTAATAATGGCGAGCATAGTCGCCCAAGCTAAATCCCCGTGGCTGACGCCGCGCGAGCGGTCAGTGTCATAGGTGATGAATCCGCCCGGCGTCTTTACCTTGCGAACAGAGTTAAAGGCGTTTATCAGGGCGCGCTCGCTGCGGTCATATTCCCATCGCCCGGCGCGGATCAGCTGTAGCATTTTCAGCACCAGGGCGCGCTTTGACGTCATTGACATGGTGTAGGGCATCGCCATCGGGAAAAACTTCTTCACTATCTGGTAAACGGCTTCACCATTACCGCCCGTCACGTCGATGCCGACATGCTGAACGTTGTATTTGAAGGTGAAGTTTTCGATAACTTTCGCCTGCTCTTCAAATTCAAGGCCGCGCACCTGTTCCGTTTCCACCGTGCGGAATTTACCGCCCGGCACCAGTGGCGGAACCACAACGCAAATCGCGCCGCTGTCACCGTTGCCGCTGCTGCCGTTGGCGTCATAGCCTATCCAGACCGGGCGATTACCCATCGGCCTGGACGCGAAAGGCTTCCAGTCCGGCCATTCGTCATAACCATCTGCTCCGCAGCCAATCAGTGCGTTAAGGTTGAAGGCTGACTCGCCATCGCGAACGAACTCGCACATGTACAGGTTGCGGAATTCATCCTCACTGTTTTCATCCTGGATCTCTTCAAGGTCGGTGTATTCCCAGCCGTTTTCTATCACATCCTTCAGGGTGACAATCTGGCGCCAGGTTTTATCCGGGCATAACAAGCCACTGTTCAGCGTTTTCCAGCCCACATCAAACGCTTTGCGCTGTGCCTTCGGGCGTTTCTCATTCCAGCGATCGCCCGTCCAGAACGGGTAGGCCTCATGGGTCTCGCCTGACGGCGTGGAAAAGTAGGTACGCGTCAGCCCCTTCAGCGTTGCCATCGCACCTGCAACCTTTCGCAGATTGGTGAAGTTGCTGACCCAGAAGAATTCGTCAAACTTCAGGTTGCCCGTATAGGACTGCGCCGTCGCCGCAGACGTGCCGAGGAAATGCAGCTCTGCGCCGTTACTCAGTACAATTTTGTCGCCCCCCTTAAGCTCAACATCTACCTCTTCGGCAACTCTCTGAATGAATCCCCTGAACTGGTGAGCCTGGCGGCGGGATGCAGACAGAAATATCTGGTTGCGCTGGTACGGGTATTTCACATCATCACGCAACGCATCAAGTAACGCCTCGCGGGCAAAGTACCAGGTTGCGCCAATCTGGCGGGACTTCAGTATCATGCGGTTTCGGTGGTGGCGTTGCTCATACCAGCCACGTTGATGCCACGACAGCGAATCCAGTATTTTCTCCCGCAGCGCGACGATCTGTTCTTCGGTGAAGTGATTTTTCTGCTTGCGCTTGCGCGGCTTTTTGCCCGCTCCAGTCTCTGCCTGCTGTCCGTCAGACAGCTTTTTCAGTTGCCGGGTAAGCAGATCAATCTCTTTGAAGTCTCCCCCTGTCTTGTCTTTCTTGTCCGTCAGTTGGATGAGGCGGGCATCCATAGACTGGCTGACGCGCTGGACGGGCGGCGTTTCATCCCATTCATCGCGTTTTTTCCATGAATAAATTGTGTTCTGATTAATTCCCATCAGACGCGCGATCTCCGCTGGCGGGTAGCCCTGCCAGTAAAGTTGTTTTGCTCTCTGACGTACAAAAGCGTCCTGTATCATCTGCCCTCCACCGTTGATGTGGTGAAGATTACCCCGCGCGCGATCCCCCTATCGCCCACTTTAAGGTCTCGCCTTCCTCCGACAACAAAACCTCGTTGAGACAGCAAGTTACGCTCTGCCATCATGACCGTACAGAAACCACTCAACAGGATTATCGACATGGCTAGCGCAGCTAAACCAGCCCGTAAGAAATTCCGCGTTGCTGTCTCTGGTGCAACCGTTGACGGGCGTGAGATTCGCCCTGAGCACCTTCGTGATGCAGCAGCAAACTACAGCCCGGACGTGTACGGCGCACGCGTCAACGTGGAGCACTATCTTTCGCCGTTCCCCGGCAGTGATTTCGGCGCAATGGGGGATGTGACGGCTCTGAGTGCTGAAGATATCAGCGAAGGCCCGCTCGCCGGACGCACCGCGCTTTACGCCGAGATTGAACCTTCTGAGCGCATGAAGAAGCTGACGGAAGAAGGTAAGAAAATTTACTCCAGCATTGAGCTGCACCCGCAGTTTGCGCTTAACGGCAAGGCTTATGTCATGGGGCTGGCAATGACCGATACCCCGGCGAGCCTCGGCACCGAGCGTCTGAAGTTTGCCGCGCAGCAGCGTCAGCAGGTTATGTCCTTCAACAATCAGCAGGGTGAAGCCCCGCTGTTCACCGATGCCATTGAGGCAGAAATCATCGAACTGGCTGAGCAGCGCAGCGATGAGGGTAAACAGTGGTTCGCGCGCGTCATGGGGATTATCGGCAAAGGCCGTAAATCTGACGGTGAGCAATTCAGCCAGGTGCGTGACGCCGTGGAGAACGTCGCCCAGTCCCATGCCGTTCTGCTGGACAGCTTCAACGACCTAAGCCGCGCCCGCGAGCAGGACAGCCAGGCCATTCAGAAGCTGACCTCCGACCTTGCCGCGCTGACCAGCAAGCTGGGAAGCACAGACGGCAATTTCAGCCAGCGGGCACCCGCGAGCGGTGGCGCTAACGCGCAACTGGCTGATTACTGATATTCACAAAGAGAGCAGAGAACATGGATAACAATACCCGCCAGCTATTTGATCAGTACATCGCCCGGCAGGCACAGCTCAACGGCGTATCAACCGCCGCCGTTGCTGCAAAATTTGCCGTAGATCCGACGCGTCAGCAGCGCCTTGAGCAGGCCGCACAGCAGGATGATTCTTTCCTGAGCAAAATTAACGTTTTTGGCGTCAACCAGCAGATCGGTCAGAAAGTCCTGATCGGCAGCAAAGGCCCGATGGCTGGCGTAAACAACAGTGTTACCAGTCGTCGCAACCCTGGCTCAAATCATTCAATGGAGCCGTTCGATTACATGTGCCGCAAGGTCAACTATGACTACGGCATCAGCTATGAACAGCTTGATGCGTGGGCGCACATGCCGGAGTTCCAGCCGCTGATCAGTAAGGCGATGGCCCGCCAGATGTCGCTTGACCGCATCATGATTGGCTTTAACGGCGTGAAGTACAGCGACCCGTCTGACCGTGCCGCTAACCCGCTGTTGCAGGACTGTGGCATTGGCTGGCTGGAAAAAATCCGCCAGGAAGCGCCGCACCGCGTCATTTCCAATGTGACGATCACCTCGCGCGATGAAGATAACAAGATTGTTGCAAAAGGCACCTACGGCAACATTGGCGCTGCGGTGTACGACGCCAAAAACAGCCTGATGGATGAATGGCACAAACGTAACCCGGATAACGTGGTGATTCTGGCGGGCGACCTGCTGACGAGCAGCAATTTCTCGGCCATCAACGCATTAAGCCAGACCAACCCGAATACCGAAATGCTGGCCGGTCAGCTGATTGTCGCACAGGAGCGCGTAGGCAACATGCCGACCTTTATCGCGCCTTACTTCCCGGTGAATGGCGTGCTGATCACCCCATTCAAAAACCTGTCGGTGTACTACCAGCGCGGCGGTCTGCGCCGGACGATCAAAGAAGAGCCGGAATACAACCGTGTCGCAACGTATCAGTCTTCAAACGATGACTTCGTCATTGAAGACTACGGCAATGTTGCGTTCATTGACGGCATTCAGTTCGCCCAGGCCGAACAGGCTGGAGAGTGACAGACGCGGCGGGGGAATTCCCCCGCCATGACGGGGAGAAGTGACGATGTTAACACCGGCACAAAAACATTTTCAGAAGGTCATGGCAGAGCGCCGGGGCCAGGCGGATGAAGAATCCGATATCCAGCGCACCGCGCATGAGCAAATTCTGCATCGCCTGCGTATGGACTTGTCCCGCCTCAGCGGCGTGCAGTCCGAAGAAACCAAAGCCGAAATGAAAAAATCCATGCTGCCTGAATATGAGGGATGGATTGAAGGCACGCTCGACGGCGACAACGGGCGACAGGATGAAGTCATTACCCGGCTGATGGTCTGGGCGATTGACTGCCGTGATTATGCGCTTGCGTTGAGGCTGGGGCGCTATGTGGTGCGCCACGGGCTGACGCTGCCGGATAACTTCAACCGCACGGCAGCAACATTCCTGACCGAAGAAATGAGCAAGCCGTTGCTGACGCTTGCCGCTGCTGATGCTGACGCTGATTTATCGTCTGGTGTCGCCGTGCTTGACGAAGTAGCGGAAATTGTCGCCGACAGTGATATGCCGGATGTGGTGCGCGCCAAGTTGTGCAAGGCCCGTGCGCTTGCCCGCCGTGGTGCGACTGATATCACGACCAAAGCGGAAGCGCTGGCGCTGTTCCGTGAAGCGCTGACGCGCAACCCCAACGCCGGGGTAAAAAAAGAGATTGCCACGCTGGCCCGTGAAGTTAAGAAGCTGTCTGCGGACGGCGGCACGGGTGAAGGCGATACGGCCAGCACCGACAAAACTGACGGTACTGCAGAGCCTGTTCCTGAAAAGATCGCCACCGCCAGCGCAGCAGGTAAAGCGCCGACGCGCAAAACCACGACTAAGACGGTGACAGGCAAAGCGACCAAGCGCAAACCTGCCAGCCAGAAAAAGAATTAACGACTTCGGCCCCGTCCGACAGGCGGCGCGGGTGGATATCTGCCCGTATACGGTCTTTTAACCACCCGCCCACCGCCTGATTTATGGGAGATAAGTGCATGAGCAGCCTTGTGGCAAATAAGCGCGTGTTGCCTGCCGACAGTGATACCCCCGATGTTGATGATGGTGATACCACTGTCAGCGCCGGGGACTTCTGGCCGGTGATTAAACTGGCCGATCTCCGTCTGGCCGCGCGTATCACTGGCGGTATCACTACGTCCAGGCTGATGCACGTCACCACGGAAGCGGTAGCCCATGTCACCGCGCAGTTGCTGGACTGGCGCGCCGGTCAGCTCAAAGCAGGTTTTCACACGCTGGAAGATGTGCCCTCCGTCCTGCCGTCAGGTGAGATGGAAAAGCTGGTTATCAACGGTGAAAACGTGAAGGTGTACCGCTTCCGGCGTGCGGTTTATTCGATTGCCAGGGCGCTGGTACTTGAAGGTTATCGCGATGTTGATACCACGGCGAAAGGCGACAAAGACGCCGCCGCGCTTGACCTGCAACGGGATGATCTCTGGCGGGATGCCCGCTGGAGTATCGCCGACATTCGCGACACGCCACGCCTCTATGCGGAGCTTTGCTGATGAAAGTGAAAGCATTGCAGGGGGATACGGTGGATTTGCTTTGCTGGCGTCACTACGGCACCACGCAGGGTGTAACTGAAAAAGTGTTATCTGCCAATCCCGGACTGAGTCAGCAGGTTTTTCTTGAAGCCGGTCAGGAGATTGAACTGCCGGAAATCGCGCACAAAGCGACACAGGAGATGGTGCAGCTATGGGATTAAGTTTCTTTCAGCGCCTGAATGACTGGCTGACATTCACGATGTCAGCCATGGTCACGAGTATCGGCGTCATGACACTGAGCGAAAAGATTGCGCTGGCCGGTCTTCTCGTCGGGATGGTTTTTGGTGCCCGTGGATGGCTCTATCGCGCCCGCATCGAACGGGGGCAGAAGCGTCGTAACGAACTGATTAACCAGATCCTTGAGCAGGCAGAACACAGGCAGATGAGCGGGTCAGAGCGCCGGGCGCTTGACCTCCTGCAACAGAATGAGCCGGAAGATGAAACAGCTTATTAAAAAATGCTCCATTGCGGCCATTGTTGCGCTGGGGATCTCGCTGAGTCCGGGTGCGTTGCGTACAACGCCTGAAGGCCAGCAGAAGATTGCTGGCTGGGAAGACTGCCGGAATACGCCCTACTACTGCACGGCTGGTGTGCTCACGGTCGGAATTGGTTCGACGGGGCGCGTTGAGAAGCGGAAGTACAGTGACAGCGAGATCGCCGGTCGATGGATTAACGATATGCGGCACGCTGAAAACTGTATTAACCAGAATTTTGAAGGCGGGCATATGCCACAGTCCGCCTTTGAGGCCATGACGGATGCCAGTCTTAATGTGGGGTGTACTGGCCTGATGTGGTTCACGGACGGCCAGAAGCGAAAGCAGCGCACGACCATCTGGAAGAAGGCGCAGGCGCATGAATGGCAGGCGATGTGTAACCGGCTGACGGACTTTGTGAACAGCGGCGGTAAACGCAGCCAGGGGCTGGTTAACCGGAGAACGGATTTTAAGGCGTGGTGCCTGCGTGACGTGGAGGCTGTTAAGTGAAGATTACAGCCATTTTATGTGCGCTACTGGCGCTGGCCTCTGGTGGCCTGCTCTGGCAGACGCATCAACGCGGTAAAGACTCCGTGCGCACTGAAGCACTTTCACGCGAGGTAAAGAGTAATGGTGAGGTGCTGGATGAGCTGCGGGCACTGACTACTGACGCCCGCGAAGTCCTTGCACAGTTGCGGGCAACCGAACAGCAAAGAAACGCCCAGGGAGAAAAGCGACGTGAAAACATGCGCGATGCCATCAAAGACGATACTTGTGCCAACACTGTTGTGCCTACTTCTGTCAGTAACAGCCTGCAACACCGTACCGCCGCAGCCGCAAATGAAAATCGTGCACGAACCGGTGCCGGAAAGCCTGACGGCAGCAACGCCAGCGCCGGAACTGACCGCCCCGGTCACGTGGGGCGCGATAGCTATCTGGAGTGATCGCCTGCACGATGCGCTGGATACCTGCAATGCCGATAAGGCGGCGATAGCCGATCTCGATCTGCGCCGCCTGAAAAGACTGACTGACCACGCGAGGGCAAAACCATGACTTTATTCGACTACCTGAGCGCTCACCCTTACTGGACGCTTATTTATCTGCTGATCATTGCGGGCGCGATTGAACGTTTCGGGCGTTAAGAAGGTATCACCATGCTGAAAGCTGACTCACTACGCGAGACCCTGACCCGCGCTAACAAATGGTGCAGGGCCAATCCTGAAGCCTTCACCGTATTTGTGGAAGAAGGGAATATCGAGACGACCGGCGAAACACCATCGTTTATGTACCGCTATACCCTGGTGCTGTTTGTGATGAATTTTGCCGGTGATATTGATGATTTCACGTTGCCGTTAATGGCATGGCTCTGGCACAACCAGCCCGATCTGCTGCTGAACCCGGAGAAGAACAGGAACATTAAATTTACGACCCTTATCAACAACGACGATACCGCCGACATTCTGTTTGAAATGCCGCTGCGCGAGCGTGTGAGGGTCACTCTGGATGAAAACGGTATTCCCCGGGCGGAGCATTTGCCGGAACCTAAACCACGCATCCCGTCAGCGGACGGAGACTGGAGCGCCATCTTTGAGGATGTGACGTGGGAGGGTGACGCGCATGAGTAACGATCTCTTCCGTGAGCTGGATCAGGTATTCAGCGACATACTCGCGGGCACCTCGCAGGCCGGACGTGTTCGCACTGCCCGCGCTATTGGCCAGGCACTGCGAAAGAGCCAGCAACAGCGCATCAAAGCACAGCAAAACCCTGAAGGCTCGCCATATCCTGCCCGCCGTCGCCGGGTGTTGCGCTCTCAACAAGGTATTGTTTTTGTCTGGCAGGGTGAGATCCGCCGCCTGAAAAACTGGCACGGTGGCCGGGGAAAATACGGGCGAACCATTACCGGCTTTGACGAAGAGCGCAACGATATTCGCACGTTTTACCGCAGCGATATTGAGCGTTACATCGAGATCAATACGCGCTCAGTGCGCCGCAGCACTGCGAAGAAGGTGCCGATGTTTCAGAGGTTGCGCAGTTATCGCTTTCTCAAAATGCGCGCTGATGCTGGCGGTACTTCCGTGGGTTATGACGGCGTGGCCGCGCGCATTGCGCGTGTGCACCAGTACGGCCAGCGCGATCAGGTCGGGCCGGGTGCTTTTGCTAAATATCCGGTGCGTGAGCTGCTGGGCGTTACCGCTGGCGATGAGCGGATGATTACGGAGCAGGTGGTTAACAGCCTGGGGAGTGCCGCAAGATGAGCGCTGAACTGATCCGCCTGCTGGAAAATATCCTCCGCGTCGGCGTCGTTATTGACGTTGATGAAGAGAGCTGGCGCGTGCGCGTGCAAAGCGGCGAACTTCAGACCGACTGGCTGCGCTGGACCACCACGCGCGCCGGGGCATTCAGTATCTGGGTGCCGCCTTCCGTGGGTGAGCAGGTCTGGCTGGGCTGTATCGGTGGCAACCCTGAAACGGCGGTCATTATCGGCAGTCTCTACAGCATTGACCACCCTGCGCCGGGCAGCAGCCTGAAAGAGATTGTGCTGACAGCACCAGACGGTGCCTCTTTCCGCTATGACGCAGAGGCCAGCGCGCTGGAAGCGCAGGGCATGAAGACAGCACATATCAAAGCCTCTGCCAGCGTCACGCTTGAAACACCAATTGTAGAATGCACCAACCATCTGAAAGCGCGGACGTTCGAACTGTCGGAGGGTGGCACGATGAAGGGCAATGTTACCCATTCTGGCGGATCGCTTTCGTCTAACGGGGTGACTGTTCATTCGCACGTGCATGGTGGTGTGCAGGGTGGCAGCAGCAACACAGGGGGGCCGAAATGACAGTCCGCTATACCGGGATGAACCCGGACGGCACGGGCCAGCTTACCGATACAGATCAGCTGTGGAATTCAGTACGCGACATACTGACCACGCCGCTGGCAAGCCGGGTTATGCGGAGGGACTACGGCAGCATGATCCCCGATCTGCTGGATGAACCACAGAACGAAGTGACGCGCCTGCAATGTATGAGTGCGGCAGTGATCGCCCTGACGATGTGGGAGCCGCGTATTGCCCTGAACGGCATCAATATCAGTTATTCAAAGGATGGCGCTGTTACCGCTGAACTGGTCGGTATTATCACCGAAACCATGCAGACGGCAGGCAGTGCGCTAACGCTCAGGAGTGGCAGCAATGGCAACAGTTGATTTATCGCAGCTACCGCAGCCGCAAATTATCGAAGTGCTGGACTTTGAAGTCATTCTCAGCGAGGTCAAAGCCGTCATGCTGGCGGCATTCCCGCAGGAACAGCAGGCTTCTGTTGCCGCTGCGCTGGAGCTGGAATCCGAACCGCTGAACGTGATCGCCCAGGTAGTTGCTTACCGTGAAATGATGCTCAGGCAGCGGATTAATGACGGTGCGGCGGCGTGTATGTTGAGCCATGCCGTATCGTCCGATCTTGATAATCTCGCGGGCAACCTGAACACCGAACGCCTGATCATCACCCCGGAGACGGCAACCACTGACGCGGTAACAGAAAGTGATACCGCACTGCGTCTGCGCGCGCAGGCTGCGTTTGAAGGGCTAAGCGTGGCGGGGCCAACCGGTGCATATGAATATTTTGCCAAAAGTGCCAGCGGCAAAGTGGCGGACGCCAAAGCGATCAGCCCGTCGCCTGCTGTGGTGGTGGTCTCTGTGCTGTCTACCGAAGGTGACGGCACTGCCAGTGCGGAACTGCTGGCGACGGTGGATAAAGCGCTGTCTGCTGACGATAAGCGCCCCGTTGCCGATCGTCTGACCGTTCAGGCAGCAGAGATAGTGAATTATCAGATCAATGCGATGCTGTATTTCTATCCCGGCCCGGAGTCTGAACCAATCCATACCGCCGCGCAGGACGCGCTTCAGTCCTGGCTGAATCAGCAGGGCAAGATTGGCCGTGACGTTGCCCGCTCAGCCATTATGGCGGCACTTCATGTTCAAGGCGTGCAGAGGGTGGAGCTGCTGGAGCCTGCCAGTGATATTGTGATCGCCGATACGCAGGCAGCGCGGTGCGAGTCCTTCGCGATAGAAACCGGGGGCACTGATGAATAAGAACATGCTGCCGCCTTCGGCCAGCGGTTTTATGCGCAATACAGAGAAGGTGACGGAGCGGCTTACCGATATTCCTGTTGATCTGCGCAAGCTGTGGAACCCGGACGAATGCCCCGCTGATCTTCTGCCTTATCTCGCCTGGGCGCTGTCAGTTGACCGCTGGGATAAGAACTGGTCAGAACAGACCAAGCGGCAGGTGATTAAAGCCTCCTGGCTGGTTCACCGTCAGAAGGGCACTATTTCCGCTTTGCGTCGCGTCGTTGAACCGTTCGGCTTTCTGCTTCGCGTGATCGAGTGGTGGCAGAGCGGCGAAGAACCGGGAACATTCAAGCTCGAAATCGGTATTCAGGAGCAGGGGATTACGGAGGAAACCTATCTTGAGCTTGAGCGCCTTATTGACGATGCCAAGCCGAGAAGCCGCCACCTTACTGGCCTTTCTCTTTCGCTTCAGTCGCAGGGGTATATCGAAGCCGGGGCGGGATGTTATATCGGCGATACGCTGACCGTTTACCCCTATTTTCCTGAAACCATATCCGTGGGCGGTGGTGACTACACCGGCGCGGCAGTCCATTTAATTGATACCGTGGAGATCGCAAGTGGCGACTAAATATTTTGCCCTGTTAACCAATATCGGGGCGGCAAAACTGGCAAACGCCACGGCATTGGGTGCGAAGGTTGAGATCACCCAGATGGCCGTAGGTGATGGCAATGGTGCGCTACCTACACCGAACCCGGCACAAACCGCGCTGACGCATGAGCTGCGCCGCGCGCAACTTAACATGCTGACTATCGACCCGGTAAATACCAATCAGATCATTGCGGAACAGGTCATACCGGAAGACGTGGGCGGATGGTGGATCCGTGAAATCGGCCTGTTTGATAAAGACGGCGATATGATTGCAGTTGCCAACTGCGCGGAGACCTATAAACCGCAGTTGCAGGAAGGCAGCGGGCGTGTGCAGGTCATTCGCGTGATCCTGATCGTCAGCAGTACCGAGGCGGTAACGCTGAAAATCGATCCGTCCGTGGTACTGGCAACCCGTAAATATGTCGATGATGCCGTCATTGAAGTTAAGTCATATGTGGATCAACAGCTGGCGGCGCATATTGCCGCGGCTGATCCGCATACGCAGTATTTGCTGGAATCAGATTTTGATAAATTTTTCCCGGCAGGTTTTCCGCTTCCGTGGCCGCAGGCAACACCGCCAGCGGGTTTTCTCAAGTGCAATGGCGCAGCTTTTGACAAGGCAAAATACCCCAAACTGGCTGTTGCATATCCATCAGGTAGTCTGCCTGATTTGCGCGGCGTGTTTATTCGCGGCTGGGACGATGGGCGGGGGCTGGATAGTGGCCGCGCTATTCTGTCGTATGCTGCTGATAAGTTGAGGAAGCACACTCATGCATTATTGTTTGGTAATGGAGACGGGGGCGAAACTCCTGCTGTTCATGAATCTTACCGTAAGAGTTCAGCGACCGTTTATTTTGCATATTCGGGGAGCAGTGGCGTGTATTTATCCGACGAGGGCCAGAACGAAACCGCACCATGTAACACCGCGTTTAACTACATCGTGAGGGCTGCATAATGGCGAAGGCAAAACTGAATAGCGAACTTATTGCCACTGTGGCGGGTGATATTACCGTGTTTAATTATGATGGTGAGACGCGGGAATACCTGTCTACATCCGTGGAATATCTGGCTGTTGGCGTTGGCCTGCCAGCCAACTCCTGCACTGACGAGCCAGGAAAAAGCAAAGAAGATTTCACCATTTGCCGGACAGCAGACTTTACCGCCTGGGAATACGTCGCCGATCACCGTGGTGAAACGGTGTACAGCACTGAAACAGGGGAATCGGTGATCGTTTCTTTGCCCGGTGATTACCCGGAGGGCACAACCACTCTGGCACCGTCCACGCCTTACGATACGTGGGACGGTAGCGAGTGGGTGACGGATAACGAAGCACAGCACAAGGCAGATGTGGAGGCAGCAGAACAACAGAAAGCTGCGTTACTTGCAGAGGCACAAACGACGATCAGCCTGTGGCAGACGGAATTACAGTTAGGCATTATCAGCGATGAAGATAAAGCCAGCCTGATCGCCTGGATGAACTACATCAAGGCAGTGCAGGCTGTGGATACGTCGAAAGCGCCGGAAATTACCTGGTCGGTTAAGCCGGAATAAGTTTGCATACCGGCAAGTACTGCCGATTCTAACCGTGCTGGCCATATGTATCGAGTACAGTCATTTTTAACGGTGCTGTAGCACAGTCAGTTATGGCGGTGTGTTCCGGAAGATGAAGCGGGCAAATGCCCGCTTTAGTTTTATGTGGATGCTGTCAGAGCAGGCCAGACAGCGTACTACTGGCAGAGTTGTAGGCGGACGTGGCTTTATCCTTCAAGCCAGCAAGTAAATCGCCAACAGACGACGCTTGCAAGCGCTCCCGTAAATCTTCATCACAGCGCTGAAAGCTGATCGAAAACTCAATTTTTTTTGCCTTTCCGTAGCGGTCAAATTCCGTATGCGTGGCCTGTAGCCCGGTCAGCACATACATCCCGTAAATCTGCCCCGCACCACTGATTAAAGGCCACGGACGCCCGGTGTATGCCTGCGTTGCCAGAACGGTAAGAGACACGTCACCGCCCGTAATTTCAGGGTAGAGCACACCATCCAGGTTAATCTGCGTCTCCCCCGCGCCGATGTACTGCCATTTTGCCGATCGGTTAATGCGATCATTCTTCACATGACGCCAGTTCAGCGAGTGGCGCAGCTGCTGGTAAGGTAGTGTCTTCAGTTCGAAAACGAACATCCCGTATATCATCATCATAATGTTGCCTCCCCTTAATCTCTGTCTTTGAAGCTGCCGCGATTAAGCCGTTCACGGCGGGCCAGTTCGGCATTTACTTGATCGGCAACAATCCGGCCAATTTCGCGCGCGTCCTGCCGGTCAACGCCGTGCAGGTGTACGTGGATTTCCCCAGTAAAGCCGCCTGCGGCAACAGGTATATTGCTGGCGCTGCGGCTAACTGGCTGAAGTTCCGCCTGTTTGACTGGAAGCGATGCCGCCACCACTGCGGGGCGTTTACTTAACCGACCTGCCGTGGGGGTGGCAAGTTGTGGTTCCTTCCACCCCTCCCCTACCGCTGCGGGACGCGCACTTAATCGGCCCACCGTGGTGGTGCTGGCAAGTTGTGGTTCCTTCCATTCCTCCCCCACTACTGCGGGACGCGCACTTACCCGGTCTGCCGTGGTAGTGCTGGCAAGTTGTGCCGCCTTCCATTCCTCACCCATTACCACGGGACGCGCACTTACCCGGCTTGCCGTGGTAGTGTTAGCAGGTTGTGGTTCCTTCCACCCCTCCCCTACCGCTGCGGGACGCGCACTTAATCGGCCCACCGTGGTAGTGTTAGCAGGTTGTGGCTCCTTCCACTCCTCCCCCACTTTTGCGGGACGTTCACTTAACCGACCTGCCGTAGTGGTGCTGGCAAGCTGCGACTCCTTCCATTCACCACGAACGGCCAGTGCACGCGGCAGGTTTTTAAATACGATATCGCCGGGGCCGATCTTCTTCGTGTTGTCGGCTGTCGCTTTGGTGTTGCTGTCGATACTCTGCAACCGGCGCATAGTGCCGTTATCGCCGGTCAGCGGTGAAGTGGTGTGCGGTGCTCCGGGTGGAACGTTATTAACCTCAACTTTTTTCGGTGCAACTTTAGCTATATCCCCCTGAAGAAGGGCAATTTTGTCCTGAAGAACGGCCATGCGCTGCGCGTCTTCGATTTTCTTCCTGGCTTTTTCCGCCTCATCAGGAAGAACACCGAGCTTTTCAAGGATCCATGCCAGTGTATCCAGCAGTATTTTGGCAGGTGCAAGAACAAGCTGGAGCGCGCCACCAAGAACGTTGCCGAACACCTCCCCGGCGCTGGCGCATTTATCCAGCGTTTCCTTGCTGGATTCCATCGGGGAAAGCAGAGATTTGAACCAGTTAAAGACCTGGCTAACCGCGCTGCCTATCGCGTCAAAGATGGGGCTGAATTGCGCGAAGGTCTCGCGTAATGGGGCCAGCCTTTCCATGATGCCGGTGAACACGCCAGCAAAGAATACCTTAAGAGGTTCCCAATACCGCCAGATAAGCACGCCAGCTGCAACAAACGCCGCCACTATCAGGCCAATGGGACTAAACAGCAGTGACAGCGCTGTACCAAGCACAGATACCGCAGTAGTGATCATGCCCCATATTGCTGGCAAGCCAGTCAGTCGAAGGGCAAGCATCCCGATATTTTTAGTCAGTGCGCCCAACGCGGCGCCAGGTGCAAGAAATACCCCCATAAGTGCGCCGCGTATAGCGGGGATGATTGTTGAAACTCCCCGCATTTTCCCTGCTAACGAGCCGAGAACTGGCCCCCATCCGCGCACGCTGGCCATTGCCGGGCCGGAAGTCGTGCCGAGAGTTCGCAGAGCGGCAATAGTTCCGGTTATGCCCCTGCCTCCTGTCAGCAGGGTAAAGCCTAGCTGGAGTTTAGCCAGCGGCCCCATCAGCAGGCCGATCGCCAGCGATGTGCCGCCAATGGCGGCGGTCAGTGCCAGAACGCTACCACCGACAACCAGCAGGGATTGGGCGAACTTCGGATTCTCCTTCGCCCACTGTGTCATATTCCCCACAACGTCACTCAGTCCCTGAGTCAGGGCGCGGAGCTGATTATCGACGAGATCGTTAATCTGGATGCGGAAGCCTTCCCAGGCGCTGTCCAGATTCTTGAGATCGCCATCAAGGTTATCCGCCATTATTTTGGCGGCTTTCTGTGCTTCACCTTTGGCGTTTTTCAGAGCTTCCAGTAACCTCTGGAGTTCCCCGCTCCCGGCTGACATAACCAGTGCCTGCAATGATTTTGACGCTTCTTCACCGGCAATATCTTTGAAGAAAGAGAGCTTGTCGGTATCGCCGTACTTGCTGATCTTTTTATAGAGTTCAGTGAGAACCTCTTCAGCAGGGCGCATTTTCCCCGTGGCGTCAGCAACGTCTACGCCCAGCTCCTTGAGTGCGGTTTTTGCTCTGCCGGTTGGGGCGGCAAGGCGAGAAAACGCGGCCTGTAATCCTGTCCCGGCGATACTCCCGCGCAAACCTACGTTCGCCATCACGCCGATCATGGCCGTGGTCTGTTCGACGCTGACGCCAAGGCTGGAAAGACCTGTCCCGGCGTACTTCATTGCTTCACCTATATTTTGCAGATCGGTGTTGGTACGGGTGAATGCGCCAGTTAATACGTCACTGACGCGATCCATTTCTTTGGGATCGAGGCGGAACTGAGACAGGATATTTGAGCTGATATCGGCGCTTTCGCCTAAATCCATGCCACCGGCCAGCGCCATATTGAGCACGCCAGGCAGTGCGGCCTGAATGGCCTGCGGAGTGAAGCCGGCCATAGCGAGAAACGCCTGCCCGCTGGCGGCATCGGTTGTTGTGAATTGCGTTTCGGCACCCAGCTTTTTGGCCTGATCGCGGAGTGCCGAAAAGTCTGCTGAGCTTTTATCTATGCGGGTAAGCGCCTGTACGCGGGACATTTCACGGTCAAACCCAACGGCAGGGGATAAAAAGCGCCCCGCTGCATAACCGGCAGCAGTGGCCCCGGCAACGGCCATCGTGCCACCGCCGCGAAGTTTGCCCGCCGTTTGCTGCATCTGGTCGTAGCGCGCACGTGCCTGCGTGACAGCGGCAAGCTGTCTTCGCTCTCGCTCAAGCGTCTGGTTGTACTGCTCGGTTCGACGTATGGCGCTCTGAATGGTGCGATCGCTGCCGACCAGCGAAACGCCGTGGCTGCGCAGCGCCTGGGAGGCGGCGCGCAGCTTAACCATTTCCTGCGTGCGTGCAGAGTTAAGGCGCTCCAGCTTTGCGGCCAGCGCTGCCATATGTGCTTTTTGCTTGTCTGTAAGCTGTGTACCTTCCCGCTGTGCCTGATTCAGCCCTTCGAGAGTCCGGCTGGCGTCGTCGATTTTGCGGGAGGTCTTTTGTACGCTGTCACGCAGACGGTTGAACGTGCGTGACTGACTGTCCAGATCTTTAATGCGGGACTGCGTTTTTTTGAGGGATTCAGACAAACCGCCCGCACTCTGGCGGGCGGCATTGACCGGGCGGGTAAGTTTATCGATCGCGCTGAACGCGACGCGGATATTAAGGCTTTTCACTGTCACTGGCTCCACTTCGGACAGCCGCCCGCTCACGCCAGGCTATGACTTCGCCCAGTTCCATCGTGAAGACTTCAGAGGGCGGCCAGTTGAAAACAACCGCGATATCAGCAACCAGATCGTCGATCAGGTCGAACCGCAGGAGTGTTACTGATTCTCCGTCTCCGCCTCGCTCGATGCTCCAGACGCCGCAGGTGTCAAAAAAGGGACGAGCGCTTCTGACAGGCTGACGAAATCGCGGGTATCCATTTCGTTAATTTCGGTCTGTTTGAGGCGCGGTGACGTGACGCGGGTCAGCAGCACCGCCACAGAATCCACATCCATATTCATCACGTTGACAAGCTTCAGCCCACGCAGGGAACCAGCCTGTTTGATCTCATCCGTGATCGTTACCTGAGTAATTTTCTCATCGCCGCGAACAACGGGTTTTGCCAGCGTAATCGCGTTATCGTTTTTTTTGCTCATTGTTGAATGCTCCGGGCGGCACGGCTGTGCCGCCACTTATCTGGTTAATCAGTTACCCATTCCCAGCGCAGACGTGATGCGGTCAGGGTAGATATTCTTGCCGTCTTTCTTGTAGATGAAGTTCAGCAGATCAAACTCAAACAGCGGCTTATCGTCGATGGTGAGCTTGTAATAGGTGTTCTTCATCGTGTAACTGACGGAGGTGTCTTCTCCCTGCTTGCTTTCGCCGCCGTCCATTTCGGTGATCCGGCCGCGCAGTTCGACCTCTACCAGCAGGCTTTCACCATCGGTGTAATACTCACCGGCGAAGCGGAAGCGGGTCTCGTCGATATCGCCGCAGTAGTTCAGCAGAAGCGACTGAACCAGACCACCAACCACCATCGTGGTGTCCAGCGCGCCACTGTCCAGACCGAGATCCACCGCAGCGGAGCCAATCATCCCGCCGCCCTGAAAATCTTCAGTTTTACGGGTCAGTTTTGGCAGCGTCACGGAAGAGACTTTGCCGATGCAGTTGCTGCCGTTCACAAAGCAGGTGAACAGGCGCAGTTTGTGAGGAACCGCCATTTATGCACCTCCCAGGGAAGAAAACGCCGATTCGAAATACTCGTCCGTGAAGGTCTGGTAGAGCGTCAGATCTTCCATTGGCGGAACCGGTGTATATTTATAGCGAATGCGTACCTGACCATGACGGAGACCGGTTGTCGGGTTATCCAGGATATCAAACCAGCATTCAGCACCAATTAGCCGCCCCTGCGTCACCAGCGAATTGAGTTTGCCGCTGATGCCGCTGACCACGTCCTTGACGTTGGACGGGGTTAGCGGTTCGTCCACTGATTCAAATTGCGCCTCAGCGATACTGTCAGCCAGAATCTGTGCCGTACGGGTGTAAACCTCAAAGATATAGTCTTTGGTGTCCGTAACGCGGTTGCCCCAGAACCGGAAACCGTTACGCTTGATGAGCGTCGTGATCTCCTTGTTGTTCAATTCGTTCGCGTCGCTGTCTTCGGCCTGAAGCGACCAGAAAACATCCTGCGAAATACCCAGCACGTTGCTTACCGATACATTGGAAAGCGATTTATGCCAGCCCTGATTGTTGTCAATCAGCGCACGCAGGCCGCAGGCATACGCAGGGGCCGGGAAGGTTTCGTTTTCTCCTGTCTGCGGGTTGTATGCGATGAAATCAGGCCAGATAAGCATTAGCTCGCGATAGGCGAAGGTCGCACGATATGCGGTGGCTTCAGCCATCGTTTTGCATCCATAGCAACTGGCGTAAACAAACGCGCGCAGGTTTTGTGCAATGACGCACAGCGCGGAGGTCACTTCTTCCGTGTCGTAGCCCGGCACGGCCAGAATGCGCGGACGATAACCCACCTTCTGCTCGGCAGTAAGAAACGCGTACATGCCGGTATAGCTGCCGTCTTCTGCCGTGCCACCCATGATGAGCTGCGACTGCGTTTTACCGCCTTCCTCTTCCGTGGCTGCTGCCACGCGCACAACGATAACCTTCGGACTGGTCTGGTCAGCGATGGCTTTAAGCGTTTTGTACAGGGAGCCGGTTTTACCCGCCTTACCCAGCACGTTGTTAACCCGCGTCAGCAACACGGGGGTATTCAGGGGAAAGGTTTCCGCGTCGGCATCATCCGCTACGGCAACGACCCCAATGACACTTGATTCAATGTCATTGATGGCCGTCACCAGGTCGGTATTCTCCCGGACGCGTACACCGTGGAAACGTGTCTCTGACATGTTAGCCACCATTACGTTATTGAGTTCGCAGTGATAATCCCTCATGTCTGAATGTCACTCACGCTATTGCGGGTCTGGCCGGACGGCGACAACAAAAACCGATTTGGCCTCTCCCGCGCGCGTGGGATCCTTCGCCGAAAGAAGGGGGAAAGCATGGCACTTACAGACCTGACAAAATCACTTAACGACGCCGTTAGCAGTTATAACGATTCACTGACCGAGGCGGTAAAAAGTCCGGGATTCAGCATAACGATGGGCGGCAAGGTACGGACGCAGCTTGACGAGCGGATCATGTCGTTGTCACTGACGGACAATCGGGGTTTTGATGCCGATCAGCTTTCCATTTCTGTTGATGATAGTGACGGTATGGTTGCTCTGCCTCCGCGTGGCGCTGAGCTTGCGGTATCAATTGGCTGGCTGGGTGAGCCGCTGATTTACAAGGGACTGTACACGGTTGATGAGGTATCCCATGAAGGGCCGGGTGATATCATTGGTATTACTGCCCGCAGCGCTGATTTTCGTGAAGAGTTCAACGTAAAGCGCGAAGTCTCATGGCATGACGTGACCGTTGAGCGCGTTGTATCGGCCATTGCACACCGCTACGGCCTGAAAGCGCAGATCAGTGAAATGCTCATGGATATTGAGATTGATCACGCTGACCAGACGCAGGAAAGCGATATGTCATTCCTTACCCGCATGGCGGAAATGCTGGGCGCAATTGCCACCGTAAAGAACGGCAGTCTGCTGTTTATCCTCCCGGGCGGAGGTGTTACCGCTGACGGGAAGGCGTTACCCTCTGCCAGTATTGACCGGACGAGCGGCGATCGGCACCGCTTTCGTATTGCCGATCGGGATGCGTATACCGGCGTCAGGGCTTACTGGCTGGATCTCAATTTCGGCAAAAAGAAAAAGGTCAGCGTTAAGCGCCGTAAGCCAGCAAAGCCCAAAAAAGAGAAGAGCAGCAGCCGTGAGGGCGATTACATGGAAGGCGCAGACGGTAACATCTATGTGCTGCGCAAGACCTACCAGAATGAAGAAGCGGCAAAACGTGCAGCAGCGGCAAAATGGCAACAGCTTCAGCGTGGTGCAGCCGAGTTCTCGATCACCCTGGCGCGTGGCCGCGCTGAGCTTTACCCCGAAATGCACGTCACGGTTAGCGGTTTTAAGGATGAAATAGATAATCAGGACTGGATTATTGCGCGCGCTGAGCACGTCATAGACGACAGCGGCTTTACCACCCGGCTGGAGCTGGAAGCGAAAATACCTGACTGGATAGCGGAAACTGAATAAAATGAAATGGAGTTCAACTCCCACAGGGGAGCCATCATTATGTTCAGATGTCCTTTTTGCGGCGCTATGGCCCGCACCCGTACCAGCCGTAAAATAACCGATATGACAATCCGGCAATATCACCAGTGTCAGAATCTGGAATGTAGCCGGTCATTCACCACGCTTAACAGCGTAGAAAGGGAGGTAACAAAGCGTGCAGGTACTGCACCGTTACCGCCAGACTTCATCCCCCGCGATGCCTTTCCCGCCTCGCACTATGGAAATAATCAACTTAGCCTGATTATTTAAACAAAAGCCCCGCAATGTAACGGGGCTTTTCACTTGTCAATGTGTCCAAATCCGATAAAATCCCAATGATTTGTAACAAAAAGATAAGATTTTCATTTAAGGAGATTTGTTTATGGCATTGGTCAGCTGTCCAGAGTGTCTTAAGGATGTAAGTGATACAGCATTACGCTGCCCGTCATGTGGGAAGCAGCTTAAAAAGCCACGGCGTTCACTTTTTGGAAAAGTCATCAAGTGGGCTTTTATACTGTTCAACTTATTTATGATCTACTGCCTCTTCGCAGGATTAGGTGGGAGTGGTGAAGTAATAAATCACGCAACTTCCGATGCAGAAAGAGCTGGGGCTGCAATTGGTACCGGTCTAGGTTTAATGGCAATCGCTAGTGTCTGGGTTATAGGCGACATAATCATCGGTATCCTTGTATTCCTCACAAGACCAAAGGGATGATTAAATGAAAAAGCTGTTTTTAAATGCAATAGCATCATTTATGGCACTCAATGCAGCGTCTGTATACGCAGGAAGTGAACATAAAAACTTCAATGCAGTACTTGAATGTCGGGCTATGGAAAATAATGCTGAACGACTTTCTTGTTACGACAAATCAATACCGCCATCACGAACACAAAATGCTGATAAATTCGAGAGTAGAGATCAATGCCCTGAGGAGAAAGATAACGATAAACGACTATCTTGTTACGATCGCTTCTTCTCACCAACGTTTAAAGCTACAACAAGCACGATAAACACGTCAGCAAAAACTGATTATCAGCAACCTGACCGAGCTAAGTTGTTAGAGTGCCAAAGTGAAATTAATGGCACTAAAAGGCTGGCATGTTTCGACAAGCTATTCCCGCAGACTACATCCGCAGAAACTGAAGCTGTAGAAAATTCTGTTTCTAACCCTGGCAAGTGGCAAACATCAATTAGCACCTCGCCGGTAGACGACTCAAAAAACATAATCCTCTCACTTAACAGTAATGATTACATTCGAACTCCTTTTGGAGAAAGTGTGATTCCAACAATGTATGTAGCCTGCCGCGAAAAGAAAACGGAGGTATTCATTAACTGGGATGTGTACCTAGGTCTTGAGCAAACTAGCATGCTCTACCGCCTGGATAAGCAGAAAGCAGTTGAAAAAGAATGGTCTATCTCAACTGATACCAAAGCAGTTTTTTACAAGGGTAGTGACATCGATTTCATTAAATCTCTAGCTAAAGCAGACAAAATGTTCACCAGAATCACCCCATACAATGAAGCCCCTGTGAGCGCAACCTTCGATCTGAAGGGCCTTTCAGATGCAATGAAACCGCTTCAAAAAGCTTGTGGTTGGAAGTAAACGAAGTTTATGTCATTAACCAGAGCTACCTTCAGACGATGAAGAGTAACTTGTTATGAAAAAAGCCCCGCTCAACAAGCGGGGCTTTGTCATTGTAATGTGGACACTTTTGTCGAAGTGTGGACGCTATGTGGACGCTGATTTTAAAAATCCCTTTCAATCAGCAATTTAAATTCTTGACCTTCCCCTTGATGGAAGGTTTAACCTTCATAACAGTTAGCGAAAAGCGTTACTCCGGTCAACAACTGACCAATATATTATACGGGAGTTTTGTTATGTCTCACACTATCGACCTGACGCTGGACGGCCTCTCCTGCGGCCACTGCGTCAAACGCGTTAAAGAAAGCCTGGAACAGCGTCCTGACGTTGAAAGCGCTGAAGTGACTATCGACCATGCCGCCGTGACCGGCAGCGCCAGCGCGGACGCGCTGATTGATACCATTAAACAGGCCGGTTATGGGGCGGAGTTAAGCCACCCAAAGGCTAACCCGCTGGCAGAGTCATCATCCCCGTCGGAAGCACTGACAGCGGCCACTCCTGAGCTTCCGGCAGCGGATGATATTGATGACAGCCAACAGCTGCTGATCAACGGCATGAGCTGCGCCAGCTGCGTCTCCCGCGTGCAGAACGCCCTGCAGGCGGTACCGGGCGTCGCACAGGCACGGGTCAACCTTGCGGAGCGTACTGCGCTGGTGATGGGCAGTGCCTCCGCCGCAGATTTAGTGCAGGCCGTGGAAAAAGCGGGCTACGGGGCGGAGGCTATTGAAGATGATGCCGAGCGCCGCGAACGCCAGCAGGAAACGGCTATTGCCACCATGAAACGCTTCCGCTGGCAGGCGATCGTCGCCCTGCTGGTCGGTATTCCGGTAATGGTGTGGGGCATGATGGGTGACAACATGATGGTCACCGCAGACAACCGCACGCTGTGGCTGGTGATTGGTTTAATTACCCTTGCGGTCATGGTCTTTGCAGGTGGGCATTTTTATACCAGCGCCTGGAAGAGCCTGAAAAACCGCACGGCGACGATGGATACGCTGGTTGCGCTCGGTACCGGCGCGGCGTGGCTGTACTCCATGAGCGTGAACGTCTGGCCCCAGTGGTTCCCGATGGAAGCCCGCCATCTCTATTATGAAGCCAGCGCCATGATTATCGGCCTGATTAACCTGGGCCACATGCTGGAAGCGCGCGCCCGTCAGCGCTCCTCGAAAGCGCTGGAACGCTTGCTCGATTTAACCCCGCCGACGGCCCGCGTGGTCACGGACGATGGGGAAAAAAGCGTCCCGCTGGCGGAGGTACAGCCGGGCATGACGCTGCGCCTGACCACCGGCGACCGGGTGCCCGTCGACGGTGAAATCACCCAGGGCGACGCCTGGCTGGATGAAGCGATGTTGACCGGGGAGCCGATCCCCCAGCAAAAATCACAGGGTGATGCGGTTCATGCCGGTACGGTAGTGCAGGACGGCAGCGTGCTGTTTCGCGCCAGTGCCGTCGGTAGCCACACCACGCTGTCGCGTATTATCCGCATGGTCCGCCAGGCCCAGAGCAGCAAGCCGGAGATTGGCCAGCTTGCTGACAAAATCTCGGCCATTTTTGTGCCGGTAGTGGTCGGCATTGCTCTGCTCAGCGCGGCGATCTGGTATTTCTTCGGCCCGGCACCTCAAATTGTCTACACCCTGGTCATCGCCACTACGGTGCTGATCATCGCCTGTCCGTGCGCTCTTGGTCTGGCGACGCCGATGTCGATTATCTCCGGCGTGGGCCGTGCCGCCGAGTTTGGCGTGCTGGTCCGTGATGCGGATGCCCTGCAGCGGGCGAGCACCCTGGATACGATTGTCTTTGATAAAACCGGTACGCTGACCGAAGGCAAACCGCAGGTAGTGGCCGTGAGTACCGCTGGCATTGCGCAAGAGGATGCGCTGCGCCTTGCCGCCGCGCTGGAGCAAGGTTCCAGCCACCCACTGGCCCGCGCCATTCTCGATAAGGCGAATGCTTCTGCCCTGCCGCAGGTCAGCAATTTCCGTACCCTGCGCGGGCTTGGCGTCAGCGGTGAAGCCGACGGCCACGCGCTGCTGCTGGGTAACCAGGCATTGCTGAATGAAAACGGTGTTGATACGTCCGCGCTGGAAGAAGAGCTGAAAGCACAGGCGTCTCGGGGCGCCACCCCGGTTCTGCTGGCGGTGGATGGCAAAGCCGCCGCGCTGCTGGCCGTGCGCGATCCGCTTCGCCAGGACAGCGTGGATGCCTTACAGCGCCTGCACCGCGCGGGCTATCGCCTGGTGATGCTGACCGGGGATAACCCGACCACCGCCAACGCCATCGCGAAAGAGGCCGGTATTGATGAGGTGATTGCGGGCGTGCTGCCGGACGGCAAAGCGGACGCCATCAAGAACCTGCAAAGTCAGGGTCGCCAGGTGGCGATGGTGGGCGACGGCATCAACGACGCCCCGGCGCTGGCCCAGGCGGACGTAGGAATAGCTATGGGTGGCGGGAGCGATGTCGCCATCGAAACCGCGGCCATCACGCTGATGCGCCACAGCCTGATGGGCGTGGCCGACGCCCTGGCCATTTCGAAAGCCACGTTGCGCAACATGAAGCAGAACCTGCTGGGGGCGTTCATCTATAACTCGCTCGGTATTCCGGTTGCTGCCGGCATTTTGTGGCCGCTGACCGGTACCCTGCTGAACCCGGTGGTTGCGGGTGCGGCGATGGCACTCTCCTCCATTACCGTGGTGAGCAACGCCAACCGTCTGCTGCGGTTTAAACCGAAGGATTGAACCTTGTTCTCGTACGCGCTAGCATGACCCTTTCCGGTCATGGAGCGCGTATGAGTCTGTTTAATCGTATAAAAGCATCGTTTCGCGCCCTCTTTCCCCGCCGCTATGCCTGGCCCGGCCTGGATATCTCGCTTCCCGGCGGGCAACACCTGCACCTGGTCGGCAGCATCCATATGGGCACGCAGGGAATGTCTCCTCTGCCATCCGGTCTGATAAAACGCCTGAAGCGCGCCGACGCGCTGGTCGTCGAGGCGGACATTTCCGGCCACGAGTCGCCGTTTGCCGGGCTTGAAAGCGATCTCCCGCTGGCGGAGCGCCTGAACGACGACCAGCTCGCGGAGCTGAGGCGCGTGGCGGCAGAAACCGGCGTGTCGCTCTCCATGATTGACAACCTGCCGCTGTGGCAAATTGCGATGGTGCTGCAGGCCACGCAGGCGCAGCGTCTGGGCCTGCGCGGTGACTACGGCATTGATTACCAGCTGCTGAACGTGGCGCGGGCGCGCCGTATGCCCATCATCGAGCTGGAAGGGACGGACAGCCAGATTGCGCTCCTGCGCCAGCTTCCTGACGACGGTCTGATGCTGCTGGATGATACCCTGACCCACTGGCACACCAACGCGCGTCTGCTGCAAACCATGATTGGCTGGTGGCTGGATGCGCCGCCCGCGGACGGTAAGCTGGCGCTACCGTCGACGTTCAGTGAATCGCTTTATGATGTGCTGATGAATGCGCGCAACAAAGCCTGGCGAGAGACGCTGCATGCTTTACCTGCGGGGGAGTACGTGGTCGCAGTCGGGGCGCTGCATTTATACGGCGAAGGGAATTTGCCGTCGCTGTTGAAATAAAAAAATGGCCAATATCTCTATTGGCCCGTCAAAGAGGAATTTCATCGTTTTTATTATACCGAAGTGACCTTCGGCTGAGCCGATTGTCGCTCAAAGTGACCATCACTGCCAACACTATTGCGCAAGATGGTGCTATTTTTTAGACAAACGTCAGGCGTATGCTGGCTGCATGAATTGTCTGTCGTAAGAAGGATAGCTATGACTCCCGCCGTTAAATTACTCGAAAAAAACAATATTTCTTTCCGGATCCATACCTACGATCACGATCCGAACGAAACCAACTTTGGTGATGAAGTGGTGCGCAAGCTGGGGCTGAACGCTGACCAGGTCTATAAAACGCTGCTGGTGGCGGTGAATGGCGATATGAAGCACCTCGCCGTGGCGGTAACGCCCGTTGCCGGACAGCTCGATCTCAAAAAGGTAGCGAAAGCGCTGGGGGCGAAAAAGGTGGATATGGCGGACCCGATGGTTGCGCAACGCACCACGGGCTATCTGGTGGGCGGGATCAGCCCGCTCGGACAGAAAAAACGCCTGCCGACGCTGATCGATGCGCCTTCGCAGGAATTTGAGACGATCTATATTTCGGGCGGTAAACGCGGGCTGGATATTGAACTGGCCGCGGGCGATCTGGCGAAAATGCTGGATGCGAAGTTTGCGGATATTGCCCGCCGGGAGTAAAAAAAGCCGGGTGGCGGCTACGAGGTAAAAGCAAAACGGTAACAGGCGTTACCGTTTTTTGTGTTCGCGCCCTCTCCCGGTGGGAGAGGGTTGGAGTGAGGGCATCAGGCCGCACAACACTACTGCCAGCTCACCTCACCTTTCGGCTCATAGGCATTCACGTCAATCGGCGAGTTCTGCTCGATGTACTGCTTCAGCACTTCCGCATCGATAAAACCGGTGTTTACGTAGCCCGGTTTATTATCGATGTGCGGATAGCCGTCGCCACCGGTGGCGTTAAAGCTTAACGTCGCCAGACGGTAGGTTTTCGCAGGGTCTACCGGCTCGCCTTTGATTTTCAGATCGTTGAGCTTGCCGTCCTTCGCCACAAAGCTGACGTTAGCAAACTGCGGATAGGCACCCGAGTCCGGCTTCATCTGCGCTACGGCGGTCAGGTAGTCAACGACCTCTTTCCCGCTCATATCCGCATACACCACCACGTTGCCGAACGGCTGCACCTTCAGCACGTCTTTATAGGTGATGTTTCCGCCTTCGATGGAGTCACGAATGCCGCCGCCGCTCATCACGCCGAAGTCCGCATTCGTGCGCGCCATCTGCGCCGCCAGCACCAGATGGCCCATGTTGGTCTGCACGAAGCGGACTTTACTGCGGTCCCCTTCCAGACGACCGTTCAGCGTGCCGATTTTCACGTCCAGCTGCGCCTTGCCCTTGTTCAGGAACGGCGTCAGCAGGGAGAGCATCTGCTGGTTTTCAGCAATCTCTGGCGTGTAAAGTACGCGCTCGCTTTTCCCGTCCGGGTAGGTGACTTTCTTCTTCAGGTTCACCGGGATGAGCTGATAGCGCACCAGCTTCATCTCACCGTTACGAAACTCAAAGTCCGCCCGACCCACGTATTTACCCCACTCGTGGGCCTGCACAATCCAGATCCCGTTCTGACGATCTGGCGCACACGGCGTGCCCGGCACGTAGTCCACCTGCTTTTTGTTCTCCGACGCCATGCACACCGGATCCTGTGAGTGACCGCCCACAATCATCGCCAGCGAGCCCGCTGGCAGGCTGCGCGCCATCTCCACGTCGCCGGGCGCATTGGAGCCGTGCTCGCCGTTATCGTAGTGTCCCATGTGGGTAGTGGCGATAATCACGTCCGGCTTTTCGTTCTGCTGCAGCTCCTGAATCACCAGCTTCGCTTCGTCTGCCGGTTTGCGGAATTCGATATCGGTGAAGAACTCAGGGTTACCGATTTTTGCCGTATCGTCGGTGGTTAAGCCGATGACCGCGATTTTGAGATCCTGACGCTTAAACAGCGCCCACGGTTTAAACAGACGTTCGCCGGTGCTTTTCTGGTAAATATTGGCGGAGAGGAACGGGAATTTGGACCATTTCTCCTGCTGGCGCAGCACGCTCAGCGGATTGTCAAACTCGTGGTTGCCGACGGCCATCGCGTCGTAACCGATTAAATTCATGCCGCGGAAATCGGGTTCAGCATCCTGTAAATCCGATTCCGGCACGCCGGTATTAATATCCCCGCCCGACAGCAGCAACACGCTGCCGCCCTGGGCCGCCACCTCTTTGCGAATGCCGTCCACCAGCGTTTTTTGCGCCGACAGACCATACTCGCCGTATTCACTGCGCCAGAAATGACCGTGATGATCGTTGGTATGCAGAATGGTGATTTTATAGGTTTTATCTTTTTCATACGCCTGCGCGGGCAGGCTTGCCAGGCCCCATGCGGCAATAAGCGCCAGCGCGACGCCCCGCTTCATTAACTTCATCTTCTCTCTCCCTGACCAATAGACAAAGGCAAAAATTACAGTGACTAACAAGAATAGACAAATAAGTTTTCAGAATTGCGACTTTCTTCAAATGTCACGGACGAGTATGTTAGTCGGATAATAATTACTCCCTGCATCTCTAATAACAAATTGACGTGGTATTTATGGCAATCAGTGAATCAACCCAGCCCGCTCCGGGCGCGCCGGCGTCGCGCACCTCTTTTAAAGTTTTAGGCGCAATCAGCCTCTCGCACCTGCTCAACGACATGATCCAGTCGTTGATTCTGGCGATCTACCCGCTGCTGCAGTCCGAGTTTTCGTTAACCTTCGTACAGATCGGGATGATCACCCTGACCTTCCAGCTGGCCTCGTCGCTGCTGCAGCCGGTGGTGGGTTACTGGACGGATAAATACCCGATGCCGTGGTCGCTGCCGATAGGCATGTGCTTTACCTTAAGCGGGCTGGTGCTGCTGGCCATGGCAGGCAGTTTTGAAGCGGTTCTGCTCGCCGCCGCGCTGGTGGGAACCGGCTCGTCCGTCTTCCATCCGGAATCGTCCCGCGTGGCGCGTATGGCCTCCGGTGGCCGTCACGGGCTGGCGCAGTCACTCTTCCAGGTAGGGGGCAACTTCGGTAGCTCCCTCGGCCCGCTGCTGGCGGCGGTGATTATCGCCCCGTATGGCAAAGGCAATGTGGCCTGGTTTGTGCTGGCCGCCCTGCTGGCGATTGTCGTGCTGGCGCAAATCAGCCGCTGGTATGCCGCGCAGCATCGCGTGAACAAAGGGAAACCTAAAGCGAAGGTTATCAATCCCCTGCCTCGTAATAAGGTCATTCTTGCGGTCTCCGTGCTGCTGGTGCTGATTTTCTCCAAATACTTCTATATGGCGAGCATTAGCAGCTATTACACCTTTTATCTGATGCAAAAATTCGGATTATCGGTACAAAACGCACAGTTTCACCTGTTTGCTTTCCTCTTCGCGGTGGCCGCAGGAACGGTCATTGGCGGGCCGGTGGGGGATAAAATTGGCCGTAAATATGTCATTTGGGGCTCTATCCTCGGGGTGGCGCCGTTTACCCTCATTTTGCCGTACGCCAGCCTTGAATGGACGGGGATTTTGACCGTGATTATTGGTTTTATCCTCGCCTCCGCGTTTTCCGCCATTCTGGTCTATGCCCAGGAGCTGCTGCCGGGTCGTATCGGTATGGTTTCCGGACTTTTTTTCGGTTTCGCCTTCGGCATGGGCGGGCTGGGTGCAGCGGTATTAGGGATGGTTGCGGATCACACCAGCATCTTCCTGGTTTATAAAATCTGCGCTTTCCTGCCACTTCTTGGGATGTTGACCATATTCCTGCCTGATAACCGCCACAAAGCGTAAATTACGGGCAGCCAAAGTTTGACTTTGGCTGCCTGACAGCCTGATGCCATAAGGGTTTCTTCTTTCTCCTCTTGCGTAATTTATCAAAATGCGCTTTTTTACGCGCATATTGCTGTTTTATTCAAACTTCAACAATTATTAATAAACATAAGGGTAAAAATTGTCATAAACTATTACCTGGCTTTTTGGTATTCACGCCAAAAATGGAACACTCACCACGAAAGGAGACGGAATGCACCACGCCACACCGCTTATTACCACCATTGTTGGTGGACTTGTGCTCGCTTTTATCCTTGGCATGATTGCCAATAAGCTGCGTATTTCTCCTCTTGTCGGCTATTTGTTAGCGGGTGTACTGGCGGGGCCTTTCACGCCAGGCTTCGTGGCGGATACCAAACTGGCGCCAGAGCTGGCGGAACTGGGCGTGATCCTGCTGATGTTTGGCGTCGGTCTGCATTTTTCGCTGAAGGACCTGATGGCGGTAAAGTCGATCGCCATACCCGGAGCGATCGCCCAGATAGGGGTGGCGACGCTGCTGGGCATGGCGCTTTCGGCAGTGCTGGGCTGGTCGCTGATGACCGGCATCGTCTTTGGGCTGTGCCTCTCCACCGCCAGTACCGTGGTGCTGCTGCGCGCGCTTGAAGAGAGGCAGCTGATAGACAGCCAGCGCGGGCAAATCGCGATTGGCTGGCTGATTGTGGAAGATCTGGTGATGGTGTTGACGCTGGTGCTGCTGCCCGCCGTCGCCGGGATGATGGAAAAAGAGAACATTGGCTTCGCCTCGCTGGCGCTGGATATGAGCATCACCATCGGTAAGGTGGTGGCCTTTATCGCCATCATGATGCTGGTTGGCCGCCGTCTGGTGCCGTGGATCATGTCCCGCAGCGCGGCGACCGGCTCCCGCGAGCTGTTTACGCTCTCCGTCCTTGCGCTGGCGCTGGGCATCGCCTTCGGTGCCGTTGAGCTGTTTGATGTCTCCTTTGCCCTGGGGGCGTTCTTCGCCGGGATGGTGCTGAACGAATCCGAGCTGAGCCACCGTGCGGCGCACGACACGCTGCCGCTGCGCGATGCGTTTGCCGTGCTGTTCTTCGTCTCCGTCGGGATGCTGTTCGACCCGCTGGTGCTGATCCAGCAGCCGCTGGCCGTGCTGGGCACGCTGGCGATCATTATTTTTGGTAAGTCGCTCGCGGCTTTCTTCCTGGTGCGAATGTTCGGCCACTCCCCGCGCACGGCGCTGACCATTGCCGCCAGCCTGGCGCAGATCGGTGAGTTCGCCTTTATTCTGGCCGGTCTGGGCATGGCATTGAACCTGCTGCCACAGGCGGGGCAAAATCTGGTGCTGGCAGGGGCAATCCTCTCCATCATGCTAAACCCGGTATTGTTTGCCCTGCTGGAAAAATACCTCGAGAAGACCGAAACCCTCGAAGAGCAGACGCTGGAAGAGGCAACGGAAGAAGAGAAGCAGATCCCGGTGGATATTTGTAATCACGCCCTGCTGGTGGGCTTTGGCCGCGTGGGTAGCCTGCTCGGCGAGAAGCTGATGGCTCAGGGGATCCCGCTGGTGGTGATTGAGACGTCACGCACCCGCGTGGATGAGCTTCGCGAGCGCGGGATTCGTGCGGTGCTGGGCAATGCGGCAAACGAAGAGATCATGGAGCTGGCACATCTGGACTGCGCCCGCTGGCTGCTGCTGACCATTCCAAACGGTTATGAAGCGGGTGAGATTGTGGCCTCCGCGCGTGATAAGTGCCCCGGTATTGAGATCATTGCCCGAGCGCACTATGACGACGAGGTGGAGTACATTACCGAGCGCGGCGCGAATCAGGTGGTGATGGGCGAGCGTGAGATTGCGAACACCATGCTGACGCTGCTGACGAAGCCGCCAGTTGAAGAGGCGGTTACGGGGTAAGTTTGCTGCGGCCTGATGCCCTCACCCTGGCCCTCTCCCACAGGGAGAGGGAACAAATACTAAAAACGGCAACCACAGGTTGCCGTTTTGCTTTTACCTGTCCCAGTACGCCTCTTCGAGGCTGTCTTCTCGTTCCGGCAGACCGCGCGTTAAGCGCGGCGAATGCTGGTTCAGTACCTGGTAGCTCACGCGGTTGGCGTACTTACACACCTGCGCCAGCGAGGAATAGGTCAGCCAGCTGAACTTGTGCTTGCTGGAGTTCGGCACGTTAGTTTTGTGATAGGCGTTCGCGGTAATGTCATGCAGCAGCGCGGCCAGCGCGCCGTCGCCCGCGCCGTTAGTGTTCATGATCTTCTCCGGCCCGCCCATATACGGCGCAATGTGGGAGTAGATACGCAGCGGATTCACGCAGTCTTTGTGGCGCATGCCGCGGCTGAACTCGTACTGGTTGAACTCCGCAATCGCCCCCGGCAGCAGCGGGTGCTGGGTTTTGCGCTTGCTCTCTTCTTCCGTGAACCCCGCCATATACAGCCCAACCGGACCCGCGGTGCAGAGCACCAGATCCACCCAGTCCAGCGCTTTGTCGGACGCCAGCAGCGGATCGCTTTCACCGGTCAGCGCCTCGGCCTCTTCTTCGTTCATCGCCAGAATCGAGACGTGCTCTTTCAGGAAGGTCTGCCACCACTCCGGGTTATCGGCAATCACAAATTTGGTGCCCAGGGTTAACACTACCGGCACATCGTACTTTTTCGCGTACTCAATCGCCTTCATGGTCGCTTCCGGCATAGGCTCGCCCGGCTTGCAGCGCACCAGGTAGGAGGTCAGTACCAGCGCAGACGCGCCCGCGATCACCTCTTCGGGAATGCTTTCCGCGCGCAGCTTGTTCATGTGGCCCGGGCTGATGGCAAAGGTACGCTCGCCGGATTCGCCGATCAGCGTAAAGCAGCGGCCAATCGGCCCGTCTACGCCCTGGAGATAGTTAAGATCGGTGCGGCTGGAGGTGTTGCACAGGTAGCGGTAGGCGTAGCCACCGATTTCGATATTGCTGCACATCACGCCGAGCAGCACCGAGCGGTCATCTGCCAGCACCGAGTAGTTGTGCATGGTGTTGCCGATGGTGCCGCCAGCGAACTGATGGGTAATCAGATTTTCGCGCACCAGCTCCTGGTACAGCGCTTCGGCAACGTCGTCCTCAATCACCAGCGAGTGACCGGCGCTCAGACCGTAACGGGCGACAAACTCATCATCCACTTTCGCTTCAATGTCCACCAGCGTCTGGTCGATACCGACAACCCAGGCCGCGCTGGTTTCATTTTCAGGCTGGATTTGCTGCAGGAGCGGATCGCGGGCATCGACGGGAAAGTAGTGTTTGGATTTGCGTTTACCGGGAAATTTCATGGTCTGAACTGTACGAAGAATATGGGCCGGGAATGGTAGCACAAACCCGGCCCGGAGTGCGATCAGCGGCTGTTCGTCACCAGCGAGACCATCATGTCGATATGCTCAGGTGAGTCGTTAAGCGCCGGAATGTACTCATACTTTTCGCCGCCGGCCTCAAGGAAAAATTCCCGGTTTTGCACCGCGATCTCCTCCAGCGTTTCAAGGCAGTCCGCCGAGAAGCCCGGCGACATCACCTGAATGTGCTTCACGCCCTTCTCGCCGAGCATTTTGAGGGTTTCATCGGTGTACGGCGTCAGCCACGGCTCGCGGCCAAAGCGCGACTGGAAGGTCATCATCACCTTCTCCGGCGGCAGGCCAAGGGCGGAGACCAGCTCGCGGGTGGTATCCCGGCAGCGCTGGGGGTAATCATCCCCTTCATTGGCGAAACGCTGCGGAATACCGTGATAGGAGAGCAGCAGCAGATCCGGCTCGCCGTGTTTCTCAAACGATGCTCGGGCGGTGTTGGCAAGCGCCTTGATGTAGAGGTCGTTATCGGCGTAATCGCGAATAAAGGTCACGCCCGGAATGCGGCGACGCGTCTTCAGAATACGCGCCAGCTCGTCCCAGACGGCGGCCACCGTCGAGCAGGAGTACTGCGGATACAAGGCCAGCACGACGATATGATCCACGCCCTGTGCCAGCAGCGCATCGACGGCACTTTCCAGCGAAGGTTTACCGTAGCTCATGCCGAGTGCGACGGGCATATCCGGCAGACGGGCGGCCAGCGCTTTTTCCTGACGACGGCTGTACACCATCAGCGGCGAGCCCTCCTCCATCCAGACGGACTGATAAAGTTTGGCGACGCGCGGAGAGCGAATCGGCAGAATGACGCCACGCAGCAGCGGCCACCACAGCAGTCTCGGAAAATCCACGACGCGCGTGTCGCTTAAAAATTGTCGCAGGTAGCGTTTTACCGCCGCTGGAGTGGGTGCTTCTGGGGTGCCCAGATTGGCAAGCAGGATGCCGGTTTTCGCCTGACTCATTCACGCCTCTTAACCATTTGATAGGTTGTCAATTGTAGCGGAAATGCGTTTAAACGAAACCCATTGCTGTAATAGGTAAGATGAGAATATTTCTCACCCGGAAGCCCGGGTGAGAGGCGCGTGATTAGCCGAGGATTTTTTCCAGCTCTGCACGTACGTCAGCCACGGCTTTGGTGCCGTCAACTTTGGCGTATTTGGTGTTACCCGCCTGCGCTTCTTTGGTGTAGTAGCCAATCAGCGGCGCGGTCATCTGATGGTATTCCACCAGGCGTTTACGCACGGTCTCTTCCTGATCGTCTTTACGGGTGGTCAGCTCTTCGCCGGTCACGTCGTCTTTGCCTTCAACCTTAGGCGGGTTGAATTTGATGTGGTAAACGCGGCCAGAGGCAGCGTGCACGCGACGGCCAACGATACGGTCAACGATCAGCTCGTCCGGTACGTCGAACTCCAGAACGTAGTCCACGTTGATGCCCGCTTCTTTCATGGCGTCAGCCTGAGGAATGGTGCGCGGGAAGCCGTCCAGCAGGAAACCGTTGCGGCAGTCTTCCTGCGCAATGCGCTCTTTAACCAGCGCGATAACCAGCTCGTCGGTTACCAGCTTGCCTGCGTCCATGATGTCTTTCGCTTGTTTACCCAGCTCGGAGCCAGATTTTACAGCGGCGCGCAGCATGTCACCGGTGGAGATTTGCGGAATACCGTATTTCTCCATGATGAACTGAGCCTGAGTTCCTTTACCCGCGCCCGGAGCGCCAAGCAGAATAATACGCATTGCGAAAATCCCCTCAAATGTCGTTTCAATTTTTCAAAAGCGCTAAACAATACCACCAGAACGGGCGTGGCTCAAGGAAGGCGGGAAGGCTGAAACGGTTAATGGGGGGAGATAATTTGGGAGAGTGCGGTCTGGTGCCCTCACCCCGGCCCTCTCCCACGGGGAGAGGGAGAAGACCAGGGGAGACGTGGTCAGTTACGCCAGCAGCAGCGCATTCACACGTTTAATGAACAGGTTAGGATCTTCCAGGGTGCCGCGCTCGGCCAGCAGGGACTGATCCAGCAGGAGTTCAACCCACTCGGCAAAGCGAGCTTCATCCTGGGTATCCGCCGCGCGTTTCACCAGCGGATGATCCGGATTAAGCTCAAAGATATATTTCACTTCCGGCACGGCCTGGCCCGCCGCGGCGAACAGCTTCGCCATCTGGGTGCTCATTTCGTCGGCATCGGTGGTGACAATCGCCGGAGTATCGGTCAGACGGTGCGTAAAGCGCACCTCTTTCACGCGGTCGCCCAGCAGGGTTTTGACACGCTCAACGAACGGCTCCAGCGCCTTCTCGGCTTCTTTCGCGCTTTCGTCCACTTCATCCGCCAGCTTGTCGATGGACTCGTCGGCTTTGGCAACGGACTGGAACGCCTTACCGTCGAACTCGGTCAGGTAGTTCATCATCCACTCGTCGATGCGGTCAGAAAGCAGCAGCACTTCGATGCCTTTCTTACGCAGCAGCTCCAGGTGCGGGCTGCTCTTCGCTGCCGCATAGCTGTCGGCGGTGATGTAGTAGATCTTCTCCTGCCCTTCCTTCATGCGGGAGACGTACTCTTCCAGCGACACGGTCTGGGCGGAGGAGTCGGTGTGCGTAGAGGCGAAGCGCAGCAGTTTAGCGATCATTTCAACGTTCGCCATGTCTTCAGCCGGGCCTTCTTTCAGCACCAGGCCGAACTGTTTCCAGAAGGTCTGGTATTTTTCCGCGTCGTCTTTCGCCAGTTTTTCCAGCATCTGCAACGCACGTTTGGTCAAGGCGTTACGCAGATTACGGGTGACGGTGCTGTCCTGGAGGATTTCGCGGGAGACGTTCAGCGGCAGATCGTTGGAGTCTATCAGGCCACGAACAAAGCGCAGGTAGTTCGGCATGAACTGCTCGGCGTCGTCCATGATGAAGACGCGCTGCACGTACAGCTTCAGGCCGTGCTTGTGATCGCGGTTCCACATGTCCCACGGTGCCTGTGCCGGGATATACAGCAGGCTGGTGTACTCCTGCTTCCCTTCCACGCGGTTGTGGCTCCAGGTCAGCGGGTCTGTAAAGTCGTGGGCGATGTGCTTATAAAACTCGTTGTACTCGTCGTCTTTGATTTCAGCCTTGTTACGCGTCCACAGCGCCTGCGCCTTGTTGATTTTCTCCCAGGAAACCACGGTTTCACCGTCTTTCTCTTCCTGTTTTTCAATCTCTACCGGCAGCGCGATGTGGTCGGAATATTTGCTGATGATAGAGCGTACGCGCCAGTCGTTCAGGAAATCGTCTTCCCCTTCGCGCAGGTGGAGGGTGATTTCGGTGCCGCGATCCGCTTTGGTGATGTCATCAACGGTGTATTCGCCTTCCCCTTTGGATTCCCACAGCACGCCGTTCTCGGCGCTGTCGCCCGCCGCGCGGGTGCGCACGGTGACTTTGTCCGCCACGATGAACGCCGAGTAGAAGCCTACGCCGAACTGGCCAATCAGCTGGCTGTCTTTCGCCTGGTCAGAGCCCATGGACTCCAGGAACGCTTTGGTGCCGGATTTAGCGATGGTCCCGAGGTGGTCGATCACCTCGTCGCGGTTCATCCCGATGCCGTTATCAGCGATGGTCAGGGTGCGGTTCTCTTTGTTGAAAGAGACGCGCACGCGCAGCTCGCCGTCGCCTTCATACAGATCCGGGTTGGACAGCGCGCGGAAGCGCAGCTTGTCCGCCGCATCGGAGGCGTTGGAAATCAGCTCACGCAGGAAAATTTCTTTGTTGGAATACAGGGAATGGATCATCAGGTGCAGAAGCTGTTTTACTTCTGACTGGAAACCACGGGTTTCTTGTCCTTTCATCTAAGTCGACCTCAACAATGCCATTTAATGGGGTTGTAAAACGTTGAGTGAGAGATGGGGATAAGGGGGGAAATTTTCAAGCGGAGGCCGCGCGCGCAGCCTCCGTTTGGTCAGAAAATAATCTTGTGTCGTCCGGCCAGCGAGTGCGACAGCGTGGTGCCGTCGACCATCTCCAGCTCGCCGCCGACCGGCACGCCGTGGGCGATGCGGCTGGCGTCAACGCCGTACTGCGCGCACAGCTCGGCGATATAGTTGGCGGTTGCCTCCCCTTCCACCGTGGGGTTGGTGGCGAGGATCACCTCTTTGATGGTTTCGGACTCAAGACGCTGTTCAAGGCGATCGAGACCGATATCGTCCGGGCCAATGCCGTCCAGCGGGGAGAGATGCCCCATCAGCACAAAATAGCGGCCGGAAAACTGCCCGGTTTGTTCGATGGCGTAGATGTCCGCCGGACTCTCCACCACGCAAATCTGACCGTTTTCCTGACGACGCGGGTTCGTACAGATGTTACACACGTCCTGCTCGGTAAAGGTGCGGCAATCCGCACAGTGACCAATTTCTGACATGGCGCGGGTCAGAGCCTGCGCCAGGCGCATCCCGCCGCTGCGGTCGCGCTGCAATAGCGTAAACGCCATGCGCTGCGCCGACTTCGGGCCAACGCCCGGCAGGCAGCGCAGTGCTTCCATTAACTGCGTGAGCAGCGGACTGGTTTGCATCAGAACGGCATCTTAAAGCCCGGCGGCAGCTGCATACCGCTGGAAACAGAGGCCATTTTCTCTTTCTGGGTTTCGTCGATACGGCGAGCGGCATCGTTAAACGCGGCTGCAACCAGATCTTCCAGCATTTCTTTGTCGTCTTCGAGCAGGCTCGGGTCGATTTCAACGCGACGGCAGTTGTGCGCACCGTTGATGGTCACCTTGACCAGACCGGCACCGGATTCACCCGTGACTTCCAGCTGAGCGATCTCTTCCTGCATCTTCTGCATTTTTTCCTGCATCTGCTGAGCCTGCTTCATCAGGCCACCCAGACCGCCTTTTCCACCAAACATAGGCTTCTCTCTTCTTTCACGTTTAAGGATTACAACCGTAAGTCAGACTCACGATCAAATGGGGCGAATACTCTCTTCATCCAGATCGGCGTCGAAGAACCGGCGCAGGGTCTGGATGTTGTTATCCGCAATAATTGCCTCGCGCGCCTGCGCGAGCTTCTCTTCATAAATGGCCTGGCGCCACTCGAGCGGCGTTTTCACTGCCGGATTATCATCTTCAATGATAGTCAATTCAACCGGTGAACCCTGTAAAGCAGCAAGCGCCTCGGCCAGCGCCTTTTGCGCGCCAGGGGAATTGAGGTGCCGCTGGCCCGGACGCAGGTGCAGACGCACCTGATTGCCGTCCTGCTCTTTCCAGGCGTTTAGCGCGACCTGCTCCACCAGCTTCGGCAACTGGAGTTGGCTGACCTCAGCGGCCCAGGCGTCGCGTGCAATAGATTCTTCGGCGAGCTTCGCGGAAAGCTCCGGCGTTTTTTCATGCTCCAGCGCCTTTTTCAGCGCTTTCGGCGTGGCGACCACTTCCTTGACCGTTTCAACAACGGTGGTCGCCTTCCAGCGGTAAGCCTCTTCTTTCACCGGGGCTTTCTGCTCGAGCGCGGACGGTGCCGGACGCGACTGTACGCGCTCCGTTACCGAGGCCAGTCGTTCAAGCGCGGCGTTGTTCACCGGCCGCGCTCTTCCTGGCGCTGCCGGTTCACTCTTTTTTGGTTTGGTTACTCCCTGCGCACGCTGCAGCTGGCTGCGTGCGGCAAGCACCGAACTGGTGGCATCCGACAGCGGCACATTTTGCTGTGGCGGCGGCGTCGGCTGCGGTGGCACCTGCTGCGGTGACATTACCGCGGTCGGAGCAACCGGCGCAAAGGACTGTCGGGGCGCTTCCGGTTCCGGCAACGGCATGCGCGGGTGGAACGCCAGCGCGCGCAGCAGCGTCATTTCGACGCCCATCCTGGGGTCCGGCGCGAACGGTAACTCTTTGCGGCCAATCAGCAGCGTCTGGTAATACAGCTGCACGTCGGCAGGCGGCACGGTGCGGGCAAGTTCACGCATCCGCTGTTCAATAGCGGCCATATCCGCACCGATGGCCGACGGAGACAGCTGCAGCATCGCCACGCGGTGCAGCAGGCTGAGCATCTCGACCAGCAGCGCTTCCCACTCAATACCGCGGGCAGCGGCCGCGTTCACCAGCGACATCACGCGCTCACCGTTGGCGGCAATCATCGCTTCGATGAGCGACAGCGCCTGATCGTCATCCAGCGTGCCGAGCATGGTGCTGACCGCTTCGGTCGAGAGCTTGCCGTCACCGCTGGCAATCGCCTGGTCGGTCAGGCTTAGCGCATCACGCAGGCTGCCGTCAGCCGCGCGGGCCAGCAGCTGCAGGGCGCGCGGCTCGTGAACGATCTTCTCTTCGTCAAGGATGTGCTCAAGCTGAGCGCGGATCTGCTCAACGTCCAACGCCTTCAGGTGGAACTGCAGGCAGCGCGACAGGATGGTGACCGGCAGCTTTTGCGGATCGGTGGTCGCCAGCAGGAATTTAACGTGCGCGGGCGGCTCTTCCAGCGTTTTCAGCAGGGCGTTAAAGCTGTGGCGCGACAGCATGTGCACTTCATCGATCAGGTAGACCTTGAAGCGGCCGCGCGCCGGGGCGTACTGCACGTTGTCGAGCAGATCGCGGGTGTCTTCCACCTTGGTACGCGAGGCGGCGTCGATCTCGATCAGATCGACAAAACGCCCCTGCTCGATCTCGCGGCAATTGTCACACACGCCGCACGGGGTGGCGGTGATCCCGGTTTCGCAGTTCAGACCTTTCGCCAGCAGACGGGCAATAGAAGTCTTACCGACGCCGCGGGTGCCGGAAAAAAGATAGGCGTGATGGATGCGACCTAGCGACAAGCCGTTCGCCAGGGCCGTCAGCACATGTTCCTGACCGACAACGTCAGCAAAGGTTTGTGGTCGCCATTTACGGGCTAACACCTGATAACTCATGGGCAGGCTCTGCAACGCTGGAAGGTGAATTTATGGAGGGGAATGCTATCACAACCTCACCCATTGAGCGAGGTTGTGAAAACCGGGATTAATGACCCGGGAAAGGCACCAGGCTGTAGCTGGTAATGCCCTGTTTTTCCAGGCGCTGTTCACCGCCAAGATCGAACAGGTTGATGATGAAGGCCGCGTCGGTCACTTCACCACCCAGACGGCGGATCAGCTTGACGGTCGCTTCAATGGTGCCGCCGGTTGCCAGCAGATCGTCCACCACCAGCACTTTGTCGCCGGGCTTGATCGCGTCAACGTGGATCTCCAGCTGATCGGTGCCGTACTCCAGCTCGTAGCTCTCGGCGATGGTTTCACGCGGCAGTTTGCGCGGCTTACGCACCGGCACAAAACCCACGCCCATCGCCAGCGCAACCGGTGCGCCAAACAGGAAGCCGCGGGCTTCGGTACCTACTACTTTGGTGATCCCGGCGTTTTTATAACGTTCGACCAGCAGTTCAATGCTGAGCGCGTACGCTTTCGGGTCTTCCAGCAAGCTGGTGACATCACGGAAAAGAATGCCAGGCTTTGGATAGTCCTGGATGCTTTTGATGCTATTTTTCAGATATTCAAGCTGCTGTGCAGTTGCGGTCATCGGTTTGTGCCTAAATGAAACAGTGTTACTCACGGCGCGCGACGAGTCGGTCAAAGTAACAGTTGTTTAACCTTTGACCAGGCGCACCTGTGCTCGAAAACGGTCGAATTTACTGGCTGCGCGCCATAATTGCAACCGCAATGATGAGGCTTCAGTGCTTTTGTTGCTTTTCATCAACCACGGGGATCCGCCACATGAAGATCAGCAGGCAGGCCAGGATCGCCAGCAGCAGAATACGCACCCACATCATGTTCACCAGCCATAACGAAACGGCGAAGGTGATCAGGATAAAGGCAATGGCGCGCGGCTTGGCCCCGGGCGGCATGGCCCGGTGTTTTTGCCAGTGCCGCAGGTAGCCGCCAAACCACGAGCGATACAGCAGCCAGTGGTGAAAACGCGGCGACGAGCGGGCGAAGCACCAGGCGGCCAGCAGGATAAACGGGGTGGTCGGCAGCAAGGGCAATACGATGCCCAGCGTACCCAGCACTACCGCGAGCCAGCCAATGATGATTAAAATAGTACGCTGCATAATGCGAATCGTTATCAAACTGAACGGCTACTTTACCACTGGAGAGCGCATTGAAAACAGCACTGCTTCTTGAGAGGCTGCAAAATCAGCTGATCGCTCTGCGGGCGCAGGCCACGCCGCTGATGGGACACGCCACGCTGAAACCGCGCTTTGACCGGCAGCTTTTCCGCACCCGCAGCACCGTCATTCAGGATTACCTTGCTGAGATGCAGACCAACCTCGATGAGCTTCGCCACGCGGTTGAGAGTGAACAACAGGAACAGGTGGTGTGGCTTGCGGAGCATCTTACCGAGCAGATCACTGCCCTGCACCGCGAAATCGCCGCCTGGCCGCTACGGGCGTGGGACAGCGCCTCGCCTGGTCTGGGCAAATGGCAGCGCAAGCGGCTGGAGAACCAGGAGTTTGAGCGGCGTCTGTTTGAGATGAAGCGCGAGCGCGAAACCCGCCTGAACAACAGCGAAACGCTGGAAGAGCAGCAGCTATTGATGCGCGAGATTAGCGCGCTGGAAGGCCGCATCGTCCGCTGCCGTCAGGCGCTGGATGAGATTGAACGCGTGATTGAACGCCTGACCCGTTAACTGGAGCCACATCTATGTCACTGGAAAATGCACCCGACGAGGTCAAGCTGGCCGTCGACTTAATTATGCTTCTGGAGAATCATGAGATCCCGGCCGAGACGGTGCTTAAAGCGCTGGAGATTGTGCGGCGGGATTTTGAGGGGAAACTTCCCCCTCACCCTAACCCTCTCCCTGTGGGAGAGGGAAAATAGATTAAGCCGGAGTCGGGTCGTCGCCCTTAATGTCGCGCTTCACTTCCGTATGCTCATCACCTTTCTCATTATGCAGGTGAACCTCAAGCTGGTTGAAGGCGATGTTAATGTTGTTTTCACGGCACAGGCGGTCGATCGCGCGGTTCAGTTCATCAACTGTGTAGCTGCGATCGCGCAATTCACGCACGTATAAACGCAGCTCGTGATCCAGCGTGCTTGGCCCGAAGGTGGTGAAGAAGACGTCTGGCGCAGGATCGTGCATGACTTTTGGATGCGATTTAGCGGCTTTAAGCAATACCTCTTTCACTTTATCCAGATCGGAACCGTAGGCCACGCCGAGGCGAATCACCACGCGCGTGGTGGTATCCGAGAGCGACCAGTTGATCAGACGCTCGGTCACGAACGCTTTGTTCGGGATGATCACCTCTTTACGATCGAAGTCAGTGATGGTGGTCGCACGAATTCGGATCTTGCTGACGGTACCGGAGAACGTACCGATGGTGACGGTATCGCCGATACGCACCGGACGTTCGAAGAGGATAATCAGGCCGGAGACAAAGTTACCGAAGATCTCCTGCAGGCCAAAACCAAGACCGACCGAGAGGGCCGCCGCCAGCCACTGCAGTTTATCCCACGAGACGCCCAGCGAGCCGAATACCGTCATCGCCCCGACGATAATGATGACGTAATTCAGGATGGTGGTGATGGCGTAAGACGCCCCCTGACGCAGGTTCAGCCTTGAGAGCACCAGCACTTCCAGCAGACCCGGCAGGTTACGAATCAGCGCCCAGGCCACTACCGACGACACCAGCGCAAACAGCAGGCTGCCCATGGTGACGCTTTTCATCACCGCCGCGCCGGCTTCGGTACCGTTGTACTGCCAGAGGGTAATACTGTCGAGATAGGCGAAGACGGTAATTAAATCAGACCAGATCGCCCAGAACATCACCGCAAACAGCGCGATCATCACCAGCATGGTGATACGCAGCGTCTGCTGGTTAACCTGCTCCAGCGCGATGGTCGGCTCTTCCTGCGGCTCCGCGCCTTCAGCCCCCTCTTTCACCTGATGCTGACGACGCGCAATGGCACGACGGTAAGCAATGCGGCGGGCCGCGACGCTTAAGCCGCGCAGCACGGTCTGATAGAGCAGGTTCCAGACGATCACCAGATAGACCGTCTCGATCCAGCGCCCGGACAGGCGCAGCGTGGTGTAGAAGTAGCCCGTTGCCGTAAGCACCATCAGCGCCAGCGGAATGATCGCCAGCACCGTCACGGTGGCCAGACGGATATTGTGGGACTCTTTATCACGCCAGCTGTCGCGGCACATCGGCCACATCAGGATCGCAATCAGCAGCAGGTTGAGCAGAATGACCAGTTGACCCAGCACATCATCCATCAGATGCAGCGGGGAAAGCTCGGAGACTACCGACCAGAAGTGCAGCGGCAGGAGCGCCAGGCTGACGCGCACAATCTGGCGACGCCAGTGGCTGGTCAGCTGCGCAGGCATGTTGAAGTGACGCACCGCCACGCCGTCTTTTTCGAGCACCTTCCAGCACACGCCAAATACCAGCCAGAACAGTGCCAGTTTTTTACTGAACGCCCAGAGCAGATCGCTGACGTTAAGCTGCATCGTGAGCAGGATCAGGCCCACGGCCAGAATAATCAGGCACACCGGCAGCGCGCGAATGAGATCGATCAGAATCGCTTTTGGCGTATGGAGCTGGCTGTCGTTACGCAGTTGCCCTACTTCCGAGGCCAGCTTCGCCTGGTACTGTTTCAGCCATTTCAAACGCCAGCGGATCAGACCGGCAATCAGCAGCAGCGGTAAGCCCGCCAGGAAAGCAATCATTACCGCAGGCCAGGCTTTCTCCCAGTTCACGGTGATTTTCATGCTCTTAATCTGCGTTTTCAGCGTCTCCGGGAAGGACTTAATCCAGTCCCAGTCCATCGGCTTGTTGCTGTTCACCCAGAAAATCTGCTGCGTCAAAATCTCCTGCAGGCTTTTTGACACGCTGACCAGCTGCTGCTGGTTGATCTGCAGGTTAATTGCCATCATCAGCTGGTTGCCCAGCTGTTTATTGAGCTGGTCCAGCAGTTCACGGCGCATATCCACCACCTGGAGCAGCGCGTCATGCACTTCCGGGTTTACGTCACTGGAGTGCCCCTCTTCAATTTTGGCGACGAAAGCATCACTCTGGAAAAGGGCATCGCGCTGCTGGTTGACGTCAAACTGCTCCAGACGTAAATCCGCAATGCGGTTGGTCATGTCCTCCAGCTCGTCGGCAGACGGCAGCGTCTGCTGCTGCTGGTAGAGAATACGCGACAGCAGTAGGCTGCCCTTCAAGACCGCGATCTGCTCTTTGATGTTGCGCTCCGCCTGCAGCGCGCGATCCAGCCAGTTCTTCACTTTGATATTTTGCTGAACCAGCGAGTTGCCGCTTTCCGTCGCCAGTATTAGGCGCTGGCTGAGCTGGTGGTTAGCCTCAAGCTCCTGTTTCACCAGCGGGTTGGCCTGAATGCGGGCAGTTTCGTCCGGCGAGACGGCTTCCTGAGCGGTTTTTTCCGTCAGGGTCAGGCGTTTGCTGTTTACCGCCTCCTGCAACAGCTGAAGCTGATGCTCCAGACGATTAATATTCGCCGTCACGTAATCACGCTGTTTCTGGAGCGTGTCCTGCAGCACCGTATTCCCTTCCAGGCTTTTACGCTGCTGTTCGATTTGCGCATTGAGCAGCGACTGCTGAACCAGCAGCAGGGTTTGCTGGGTCGGGCGCAGCGTGCCCTCCCCTACCGTCGTGCCGTTCAGGCGGTTGCGGATCTGCTGCAGCTGCTGAGACGCGGCGTACATCGCGTTTTGCACGCGCTCGGGCTGGGTTTGCAGGGAGACGAGCTGACTGTTGTAGGTCGCGAGGTCAGACTGTGCGGTTTGCAGATCGTCGAGCAATTGCGCGACGCGCGATTCCAGCTGGCGTAAGGAGAGCGTGGAGAGCGTTTTGCGCGTTTCATCGTCGTTATCGACGTCGCTCAGCGCGCTCAGCGCTTCCGTGGCCTTACGCATGTTCTCCGGCGCCTGCGCCACCTTCTGACGAAGCTGGGTGGTTTCAGCTTTAACGCGCTCAATCTTATCAATGTTTTCCAGCGTTTCCGTCAGATCCTGCTGGGTGAGTTTCTCCTGAGGAGAGAGCTCTTTTTGTTTGTTCAGGGTGTCGAGCTGCGACTGAATTTCACTGCGCGAGGGAATATCAGTGCTGTTGTCTGCGCGGGCCCAGGAAAGCGGCGCGGTGGAGAAGAAAAACAGCATAGCAAAGAGCAATGCAAATACAGGATGTTGCGAGCGATTGATGGGCAGCATAGTTGTGAATGATGTCAGCAGATGACCGAAAATAGTCCGGCGTGAAGAATATCACGCTCGTCGGAAGCAGAATAGCGAGAACGTAAGCCTCTGAGATAAATCCTGGAAGGGCTCAGGCCGTGAGCGAAGGCGCGTCGCTGCGCAGCGTCGGGCAGAGCTGTAGCATTTCCAGTAAAATCGCCACGTAGCTGCGGGCTTCCTCTTTGAGGTCAAAGGATTGCGGCGCAAAAAGCCAGTTTTCCATCAGACCTGAAATGTAGCTGCGCATCAGGATGGCTGCCCGGCGGGTGAGTAAATTGGCCGGTAACAGCTTTGCTTGCATACACAGGTTCAGGTTCTGTTCGATACGATCGTAGCTCTCCAGGCTGAGGCTGCGCTGCGCCTGTTGCACCACCGCCATTTCGCCCACGAACTCACATTTATGAAAGATAATTTCCATCATTAATCTGCGACGCTCTTCAACTACCGTTGCTTCAAGGATATATACTAATATTTCTCTTAATACTGAGAGTGGATCGTCAGGGAATTTTGCCCGATACTCACTCTCGAGATCGCTAATGCTGGACTCTGAAAGCTCCCAGATTTCACTGAACAGATCTGACTTATCTTTAAAGTGCCAGTAAATCGCTCCCCGCGTCACACCGGCAGCCTGAGCAATTTGCGCCAGCGAGGTAGAAGAAACACCCTGCTGAGAGAACAAACGTATTGCCACATCCAGAATGTGTTGTCGGGTTTCCAGCGCTTGTTGTTTAGTTTTTCGTGCCATAGGTGGGTGAATTTACAGGAGTCAGATTTACATACATTTGTGAATGTATGTACCATAGCATGACGATAATATAAACGCAGCAATGGGTTTTTAGACTCAGGACCCTTGATCAATTTGAAATCGGACACTCGAGGTTTACATATGAACAAAAACAGAGGGTTAACGCCTCTGGCGGTCGTTCTGATGCTCTCAGGCAGCTTAGCGCTTACAGGATGTGACGACAAACCGGCTCAACAAGGAGCTCAGCAGGCGCCAGAAGTCGGCGTTGTGACACTCAAATCTGAACCTCTGCAGATCACCACAGAATTACCAGGCCGTACAAACGCTTACCGCATTGCGGAAGTGCGTCCTCAGGTTAGCGGCATTATCCTGAAACGTAACTTTACCGAAGGCGGCGATGTGAAGGCCGGTGAGTCTCTGTATCAGATTGATCCCGCGACCTATCAGGCTTCTTATGAAAGCGCGAAAGGTGACCTGGCTAAAGCACAAGCGGCGGCAAAAATCGCTCAGCTGACGCTGAACCGCTATCAGAAACTGCTCGGCACGAAGTACATCAGCCAACAGGATTACGATACCGCGCTGGCAGATGCCCAGCAGGCTAACGCGGCCGTGGTAGCAGCCAAAGCGGCTGTCGAAACTGCACGCATTAACCTGGCCTATACCAAAGTGACCTCCCCTATCAGCGGTCGTATTGGTAAATCTGCCGTGACGGAAGGGGCGCTGGTGCAGAACGGGCAGACCACTGCGCTGGCTACCGTGCAGCAGCTTGATCCGATCTACGTTGACGTGACGCAGTCCAGCAACGATTTCCTGCGCCTGAAACAGGAGCTGGCTAACGGCACCCTGAAACAGGAAAACGGCAAAGCCAAAGTGGAGCTGGTTACCAACGACGGTATCAAGTTCCCGCAGGAAGGTACTCTGGAATTCTCTGATGTGACGGTCGACCAGACCACCGGTTCCATCACCTTACGTGCGATTTTCCCGAACCCTGACAAAAATCTGCTGCCAGGTATGTTCGTTCGCGCGCGTCTGGAAGAAGGAACGAATCCAACCGCACTTCTTGTTCCACAGCAGGGTGTGACCCGTACGCCACGCGGCGATGCGAGCGCACTGGTTGTTGGGGCAGATAACAAAGTCGAAACGCGCAATATCACCGCCACGCAGGCGATTGGCGATAAATGGCTGGTGACGGAAGGTCTGAAAGATGGCGATCGCGTGATTGTTACTGGTTTGCAAAAAGTACGTCCTGGCGCGCAGGTAAAAGCACAGGAAGTGACATCTGACGATAAACAACAAGCTTCGGCCGCTGGCCAGTCAGAACAAACCAAGTCTTAACTTAAACAGGAGCCGTTAAGACATGCCTAATTTCTTTATCGATCGCCCCATATTTGCGTGGGTGATCGCCATTATCATCATGCTGGCCGGGGGACTTGCGATCCTGAAGCTGCCTGTTGCGCAATATCCAACGATTGCGCCACCGGCGGTAACGATCTCCGCAACCTACCCGGGGGCTGATGCGAAAACGGTGCAGGATACCGTGACTCAGGTTATCGAACAGAACATGAATGGTATCGATAACCTGATGTACATGTCCTCAAACAGTGACTCCACCGGTACGGTTCAGATCACCCTGACCTTTGAATCCGGTACGGATGCGGACATTGCGCAGGTTCAGGTGCAGAACAAACTGCAGCTGGCAATGCCTCTTCTGCCGCAGGAAGTGCAACAGCAGGGTGTGAGCGTCGAGAAATCGTCCAGCAGCTTCCTGATGGTTGTCGGCGTTATTAACACCAACGGCACCATGACGCAGGAGGATATTTCCGACTACGTGGGCGCCAACATGAAGGACGCCATCAGCCGTACGTCCGGTGTGGGTGACGTTCAGCTGTTCGGTTCCCAGTACGCAATGCGTATCTGGATGGATCCGAACAAACTGAACAACTTCCAGCTGACGCCGGTTGACGTGATTAACGCGATTAAAGCGCAGAACGCCCAGGTGGCAGCCGGTCAGTTAGGCGGTACGCCGCCGGTGAAAGGCCAGCAGCTTAACGCGTCCATTATCGCGCAAACCCGTCTGACCTCCGCCGATGAGTTCAGCAAAATTCTGCTGAAGGTGAACCAGGACGGTTCGCAAGTTCGTCTGCGCGACGTGGCCAGGGTTGAGCTGGGTGGTGAGAACTACGACATCATCGCGAAGTTTAACGGTAAACCGGCGTCCGGTCTGGGTATCAAACTGGCGACAGGCGCGAACGCCCTGGACACCGCGACGGCGATCCGTGCGGAACTGAAGAAGATGGAACCGTTCTTCCCGTCTGGCCTGAAAATCGTTTATCCGTATGACACTACGCCGTTCGTTAAAATTTCGATTCACGAAGTGGTTAAAACGCTGGTAGAAGCGATCATCCTGGTGTTCCTGGTGATGTATCTGTTCCTGCAAAACTTCCGCGCGACGCTGATCCCAACCATCGCCGTGCCGGTCGTTCTGCTGGGGACCTTCGCCATCCTTGCAGCCTTTGGGTTCTCGATAAACACCCTGACGATGTTCGGGATGGTGCTCGCCATCGGCCTGCTGGTGGATGACGCCATCGTGGTGGTAGAAAACGTCGAGCGCGTGATGGCGGAAGAAGGTTTACCGCCGAAGGAAGCCACCCGTAAATCTATGGGCCAGATCCAGGGCGCGCTGGTCGGTATTGCGATGGTGCTGTCCGCGGTATTTATCCCGATGGCCTTCTTCGGGGGCTCTACGGGTGCGATTTACCGCCAGTTCTCCATTACCATCGTCTCCGCGATGGCGCTGTCGGTACTGGTAGCGTTAATCCTGACGCCAGCGCTGTGTGCCACCATGCTGAAGCCGGTTCAGAAAGGCGGTCACGGCGAGCATAAAGGGTTCTTCGGCTGGTTTAACCGCATGTTTGATAAGAGCGCGCACCACTACACCGACAGCGTGGGTAATATCCTGCGCAGCACCGGTCGTTATCTGCTGCTCTATATCATCATCGTAGTGGGGATGGCGTTCCTGTTCGTTCGTCTGCCAAGCTCGTTCCTGCCAGATGAAGACCAGGGCGTGTTCCTGACGATGGCACAGCTTCCGGCAGGGGCGTCGCAAGAGCGTACCCAGAAGGTACTGGACGAAGTGACGGACTACTATCTCACCAAAGAGAAAGCGAACGTTGAATCCGTGTTTGCGGTTAACGGCTTTGGCTTTGCGGGTCGTGGTCAGAACACCGGTATCGCCTTCGTTTCTCTGAAAGACTGGGCGGATCGTCCGGGCGATGAGAATAAAGTTGAAGCGATTACGGGCCGTGCCATGGGCACCTTCTCGCAGATTAAAGATGCGATGGTCTTCGCCTTTAACCTGCCAGCGATTGTTGAACTGGGTACGGCGACCGGCTTCGACTTCCAGCTTATCGACCAGGGCGGTCTGGGTCACGAGAAACTGACGCAGGCGCGTAACCAGCTGTTCGGCGAAGTGGCTAAACACCCTGACCTGCTGGTCGGCGTACGTCCAAACGGACTGGAAGATACGCCGCAGTATAAGATCAACATCGATCAGGAAAAAGCGCAGGCGCTGGGCGTGTCCATCAGCGACATCAATACCACGCTGGGCGCGGCCTGGGGCGGTAGCTACGTCAACGACTTCATCGACCGTGGTCGCGTGAAGAAAGTGTACGTCATGTCCGAAGCGCAGTACCGTATGTTGCCGAACGATATCAACAACTGGTACGTTCGCGGCAGCAACGGTCAGATGGTGCCGTTCTCATCCTTCTCAACGTCACACTGGGAATACGGCTCTCCGCGTCTGGAACGTTACAACGGTCTGCCGTCGATGGAAATCCTGGGTCAGGCCGCACCGGGCCGAAGCACCGGTGAAGCCATGAACCTGATGGAAGAGCTGGCCAGCAAACTGCCTGCGGGTATCGGCTATGACTGGACCGGTATGTCCTATCAGGAACGTCTGTCCGGTAACCAGGCCCCTGCCCTGTACGCCATTTCACTGATCGTGGTCTTCCTGTGTCTGGCGGCGCTGTACGAGAGCTGGTCAATTCCGTTCTCCGTTATGCTGGTGGTTCCACTCGGGGTTATTGGTGCGCTGCTTGCGGCAACGTTCCGTGGATTGACCAACGACGTGTACTTCCAGGTAGGCCTGCTGACAACCATTGGCTTGTCGGCGAAGAACGCGATACTTATCGTAGAATTCGCCAAAGATCTGATGGAGAAAGAGGGTAAAGGCCTTATTGAGGCGACGCTGGAAGCGGTGCGTATGCGTCTGCGTCCAATCCTGATGACCTCTCTGGCGTTCATCCTCGGCGTAATGCCGCTGGTTATTAGCTCCGGTGCAGGCTCCGGTGCGCAGAACGCGGTCGGTACAGGTGTAATGGGCGGTATGATCACCGCGACCGTACTGGCTATCTTCTTCGTCCCGGTGTTCTTCGTGGTGGTGCGCCGCCGCTTCAGCCGGAAGAATGAAGATGTTGAGCACAGTCATTCGGTAGAACCTCACTGATACCGGTTTCATATAATAAAAAGGCCGCATTTGCGGCCTTTTTCATTTTCAGAAAAAATCATAAAATAAGCTTATTGAGGTCCTATTTATTTTCTGTCATCTTAAACAGACATATCATATTTAACTGATAACTTAATAGGTGAACTCAGGATTTTTTTAAATCTATTTCCCTGCTTAAGTTGTTAGGAATATTCCTAATTAAAAGTTAAGACAAACGGAACTCCGGATGTGAACTTTTCTTATGGCTGTAAGCTAAGCCAATGAAATGTAAGGAAGCGAAAAAACTATCGTTAATCCTGATAAAAAAGTTCAGTTTCGGATGAACATTTGCGTAGACGCTCGCAGCCTGCGGTTTTATTTGTAATTTTTCGTAATAGCGCGGTGAAATCCAGGAAGGAGTGGCTTATAGTTAGGTTATCAGGAACACAGCGCTCATGTAGCTAAGTCAGATGTATCCATCCCGACAATGATGTTCGGTGAGTAAGAAATCACTCAGAAGGGGATGCGCTATGGACGAGTACTCGCCAAAAAGGCATGATATCGCGCAGTTGAAATTTCTCTGCGAATCCTTGTACCATGACTGCCTTGCCAATCTTGATGAAAGCAACCATGGCTGGGTAAATGACCCAACGTCTGCCATCAATTTACAGTTGAATGAGCTGATAGAGCATATCGCTACCTTCGCACTTAATTATAAAATTAAGTACAATGAAGATAATAAGCTCATTGAGCAAATTGATGAATACCTGGACGACACCTTTATGTTGTTCAGCAGTTACGGCATTAACACTCAGGATTTGCAAAAATGGCGTAAATCGGGAAACCGGCTATTCCGCTGTTTCGTCAACGTGAGCAGAGCTAACCCGGTTAGTCTTTCCTGTTAAAATTATTACAATTACTAAGGTGAATTTATGTCTGATAAACCACTCACAAAAATCGATTATTTGATGCGCTTACGACGTTGTCAGTCAATTGACACCCTTGAACGCGTCATTGAAAAGAATAAATACGAGCTTTCTGATAATGAACTGGCGGTATTTTATTCAGCCGCTGACCATCGCCTTGCAGAGCTAACGATGAATAAGCTGTATGACAAAATCCCTACTTCTGTATGGAAATTTGTCCGTTAATCTTTGAAGTGTGTCTGTAGAGGTTCTACGCCACGTTATAAGCTGTATTCACCTGTCCCATTATGCTCCCTGCGCGAAAGCCAGGTCTCCGTGTTAAACGCGCTCATCAGCAACAATGTTGTGACTGTGGTCACATCGGCCTTCCGGGAACGTTCCCCTTAATGCCTGTTGCGATTACCCTTCAGGAATAACATCCAGAGAGGTTTCCGATGAGCATAGAAAAACAGAAGATGATTTCAGGTGAACATTACCGCCCTGGTGATGAGACGTTACGCGCCGACCGGCTTCGGGCGCGCCATCTGCTTCACCGCTATAACCACACCGCGCCTGACGAAAAAACAGAACGCCAGAACATTCTGGCGGAACTGCTGGGACAAAGCGAAGGGGCATATATTGAGCCGAGCTTCCGCTGTGACTATGGATATAACATCTATCTGGGCAAAGACTTTTACGCCAACTTCGATTGCGTAATGCTGGATGTCTGCCCTGTACATATTGGCGACAACTGCATGCTCGCGCCGGGCGTTCATATTTATACGGCCACCCATCCGCTGGATGCGCAAGAACGTAACAGCGGAGTGGAGTTTGGTAAGCCCGTCACCATTGGCAATAATGTCTGGATTGGTGGACGTGCGGTCATTAACCCAGGCGTCACCATCGGGGATAATGTGGTTGTGGCTTCCGGTGCCGTCGTGACGAAAGACGTGCCGGCTAACGTCGTCGTGGGCGGCAACCCGGCGAAAATCATCAAAACGCTGTAACGCTCCGGGGAGCCAACTGTTATGGTCTTTTAGCGCCCGACTGTTACTTTTTTCAGCCGGATGGCTCCCCTAAAATTGGCAGATACCCTGTATTGTCAACTCTCAAAAGGCCAAAAATGACCGAGATACAGCGCCTGCTTACCGCTACCATCGACGATCTTAACCACCGCGAAAAGCGAGACAATCGCCCGCGCTTTAGCATTAGCTTTATCCGCAAACATCCCGGGCTGTTTGTTGCCATGTATGCCGCCTGGCTGGCGACGCTGATTGTCATGCTGAAGTCCGAAACGCTGGTGGACTCCGTCTGGCTGCTGGTGGTGCTGTTTGTCGTGTTTAACGCCTTTTTCTTTTTCGACGTGAATCCCCGCTACCGTTACGAAGATATCGACGTCCTCGATTTCCGGGTATGCTACAACGGCGAATGGTACAACACGCGTTTTGTGCCAAATGAGCTTATCGACAGCATCCTGCACTCTCCGGCTGTCGAAACCGTGCACAAAGAGAAGCTGCAGAAAATGGTCGCAACGAAAGGCCAGCTCTCTTTTTATGATGTTTTTACCCTTTCCCGCCCTGCTGCTGCGTAATTAACGCCTGCAGGCGTCGGATACCCGGTGCAAACTGCGAAGCAGAGGTGTTGCCGTAACCTAAAACCAGGCCGGTTTGCCCCTGCTTCGTCTCCAGGTAATAGCCGCTCAGCGCAGCAGGTGCCAGCTGAAATGCCCTCGCTTTCTCCACCAGCCGCTGGTCGTCGATACCGTCAATCGCCAATGTCAGGTGCATTCCCCCTTCACCGGCAAGAACACGGTGCGGAGTATAAAGCTCTGCGCTCAGCACCTCCCGCAGCTGGCGGTAACGCTTACGATACAGGCGACGCATGGCGGCAAGATGACGGGCATAGTGCCCCTCCTCGATAAACAGCGCCAGGGTGCGCTGTTCTGCGCGATGTCCGCCGCGCAGCAGCGAGCCGATAGCAGGACGCGCTGCTTTCGCCAGCGCTGGCGGTAACACCATGAACCCCATTCGGAGCGACGGAAACAGCGTTTTACTAAACGTCCCCAGATACACAACGGGCGCATTGTTAACCATGCCCAGCATCGCCGGTACGGGCTCGCCGACATAGCGGAACTCGCTGTCATAATCGTCCTCAATGATCCACGCCTTGTGCTGGCGGGCCAGTTCCAGCAGCGCCAGACGCCGCCGCGCGCTGAGCACGCTCCCGTAAGGAAACTGATGCGACGGCGAAGTGAAAACGAGCGCAGGTGAAGGCGCATGCAGCCCTTCCCAGCACATTCCCTCGTCATCCACCGGTATGCCGATCATCGCAAGGCCGGTTTTGACGAAGGCGCTTTTGGCTCCGCTGTAGCCGGGATTTTCCACCCAGGCGACATCCCCCGGCTCGCTTAACAGCATCGTGCACAGATTGACGCCCTCCAGCGCCCCTTCGGTTATCACAATCTGGCTGGCGTCGCAGTCAATGCCGCGAGAAAGCGCAAGGTGACGGGCGATGGCTGCCCGCAGCGACGGCTCACCGGCCGGGTCGCCATAGCCCAGCAGAGCGCTCCCCTCCTCCCGCAGGACGCGATCGTACAATCGCCGCCACAGCGGCAAGGGGAAATAGTTGATGGCGGGCGTTCCCGGCGTAAAGGCCATCACCGGGGTGTCGCGCGGCACAGGCGCAGGCAGCTGAACGACACGTTTTGCCAGCCTGACCTCAGGATCGGTCAGAACCCGCGGGCTGGCACGATGGGCGAATTGCGCCACCCGCGTCCCCTGACGGTTACGCAGCAAATAGCCTTCGAGCGTGAGCTGGTCCAGCGCCGCATTGACGGTGTTCCGTGAAACGGAAAGCTGCTGCGCCAGCGTTCGCGAGCCGGACAGCTGGCTGCCGGACCGAAGCCTTCCGCCCAGTATGGCCTCCCGTAAAGCAAGATAGAGCGCGCGCTGGAGCGTCTCTTCCCCACGCGTTTTAAGCGCAGCATGGAGCAAGGTATAAAGTTCATCGCCCGGTATGTTCATCTCATCTCCTTGTGGTACCACCAAAACATAGCTGAGTGGTTCTTTTTAAGGAACCAGTAATTTTCTAATCTGAAACTCTTCTCAACGTCACGGAAATAAAGATGAAGATATTCAATGAGTTTGGACAACCTGTGGGCGAAGCCCTTACCGACTGGCAGCCTCGCCCTCATCCATCCCGGGTGGTACTGCAGGGGCATTATTGTCGGCTTGAACCGCTGCGTGTGGAGCATGCCGGGGCGCTGTTCTCCGCCTATGCTCTGGCCGGAGACACCCGAAGCTGGACGTGGCTTCTGCGTGAACCCGATGCCACGGCCGCTGAGTTTGCCGAATGGGTGGCAAGCGTGTGTGAGTTATCTGACCCGATGCACTTTACCGTTATCGATAATCAGACCCAGGCCCCGGTCGGGACGCTGGCCCTGATGCGGATCGATCCTAAAAACGGCGTTGTGGAAGTGGGACACGTTCACTTCTCCGTGCTGTTAAGCCGCACGCCCATGTCAACAGAAGCGCAATATCTGCTGATGCGGTACACGTTCGATACCCTGGGCTACCGGCGATATGAATGGAAGTGCAACAGCCTGAACGAACCATCACGCAAAGCGGCACTGCGTCTGGGCTTTCAGTTTGAAGGCCGTTTTCGCCAGGCGCTGGTCATAAAAGGCCGTAACCGGGATACCGACTGGTTTTCGATTCTCGACAAAGAGTGGCCGGCGCTGGCGAGCGCCTTTGAAGGCTGGCTTGCCACCGACAATTTTACTGCCGATGGCAAACAGAAAAGATCCCTGGAAAGCTGGCGAGAAACGCGCGTCTAGCGTCTTTTTTTACGTCCCTGCACCGCCTTAAAACGCGGATTAGATTTGCAAATCACGTATAAGCGTCCCTTGCGTTTGACTATCTGGCAATCCGGGTGACGCTGTTTTGCGCTGCGCAATGAGTTAAGCACCTGCATGGTTAGCCCCGCTTCGCATTAAGAAAACCGCCAAAACGCTTGCGGAAGCGCGCTGCGCTGCCATCCGTGGAAAACGTTTTTTGCTTACCGGTATAAAACGGATGCGATTTTGAAGAAACCTCGATAGTGATGTACGGATACGTTTCACCGTCGAGCTCAATTTCGCGGTCGGTTTTAATGGTTGAACCCACTTTAAAGTATTCATTGGCACTGGTGTCGTGGAATACCACGGTGCGATACGCTGGATGGATGTTTGGTTTCATCATAAACCCTTTGTGTTTTGTTATAACATAACAAAATAATATCCAGGCAAGGTTGAAAAAACAACCCTCTCTCTCCTGAGGATATTTTCTAATTTGCTTTAGATAACATGAAAACCCTGCCCCCACGTGCTATAACTATTTCATTTCGCGGTAAAATCTTTCTCTTCAGGCAGGAAACTCAGCGTCCGGATTTGGGCATATGAGAAAGGAAACGACAGCATGAAAACCCGACATCTGGTCAGTCTGGTGACTGGCGTACTTATCTTTTCCGTGCTGGTTCCCATTTGCCTCAGCATCTGGCTTGCCCATCGCCAGGCAGAAGAGAAATTTGTTGATGCGCTGGATAGCTATGCTTCTCGGGTGCTGATGCGCACCGACAGGGTCGTGGATCAGGCTAAAGAAGCGTTAAATCACCTGCAGGGATTTAAGGGCGTTCCCTGTAGTCCGCTGCATTTGAGGGAAATACGTCGGGTCGCGTTCTCGTGGCGCTATATCCAGGAGGTGATCTATATCGACAACCTTAAACCCCTCTGCTCTTCGCTTGAGCAGGCCAGTAAATCCGCCGCTTATCCTCCCCCCATGCGTATCACCGAAGATGGCTACAGCGCGTGGCTTACCGCACAGAACGATCTTGGCTTTCACCGCTATATGGCCGTGCTCGGGAAGGGCCATTACCTTGTTCTGGTCGATCCTGCCTCGCTTGTGGATGTGATCCCTTTCGGGGCGATTGCCATTGATGCCGCTCTGGTGGGAAGCGCAACGCATCTTATTTTCGCCAGCAGTAACACGCTTGATCCGCATATCCGCGATCGGATCAACGATCGAGGCGTCTCCAGCGTTCAGTACAAGGGCTCCATGTACGTGATGAAGCCGGTACCTGAGCTTGGATTTACTGTCGTCACGTGGGCATCGCTCACCCCCCTGGCTGAAAGCTGGCACCGACAGCTGCTTTTCTGGCTGCCGTTTGGCGTCCTGATAAGCCTGCTGGCGGCACTGTTTGTCCTGCGGATCCTGCGACGTATCCAGTCGCCACGCAATCGCCTGCTGGACGCCATTAACAGCCGCGATTTTGTGGTTCACTATCAGCCCATCGTGGCGCTGTGCAGTGGAAAAATCGTGGGTGCGGAAGCGCTTGCGCGCTGGCCCCAGCCAGACGGAAGCAGTCTCTCGCCTGATATATTTGTGCCGCTTGCCGAGCAAACCGGCCTCATCTCGCAGCTGACGCAGTTAGTTATGGAAAAAGTGTTTGAAGATATGGGCCACTGGCTGCAGCTCCACCCCGATCAGCATATCTCCATCAACCTCGCCCCGGCCGATTTGACCTCCGGTAATCTGCCGCCTTTACTGAGCCAACTCCTGAATAAGTGGCAGATTCATCCCCGACAAATCGCCCTTGAGTTAACCGAGCGTGGCTTTACCGACCCCAAAATCAGCGCGCCGGCTATCGCCGCGTTTCGCCGTTCGGGCCACCCTGTCTACATTGATGATTTTGGCACGGGCTATTCCAGCCTCAGCTATCTGCAGCATCTCGATGTCGACACGCTAAAAATTGACAAATCGTTCGTGGACGCACTGGAGTACAAAAACGTAACGCCGCACATTATCGAAATGGCGAAGTCGCTGCAGCTGGCAATGGTGGCGGAAGGCGTGGAGACCGAAGGGCAGCTTACCTGGCTGCACCGCCACGGCGTGCAGTATGGGCAGGGGTGGTTCTACAGTAAGGCGCTGCCCAAGACGGAATTTATCCTTTGGGCAGAGAACAACCTCGCCACGCGCTCTACTTAAGATAGGATTTGATCACCTGCAGCACGACGCCAAGATCGGCTTCACGCTGCGCCTCTTCGGGCTCTTTCACGACATGATCGGTAAGATGCCCTTCAATCACCTGCATCATCATGCCATTGACCGCGCCACGGATCGCCGCCAGCTGCTGTAACACCTCGGCACATTCGTGATCGCTGTTGAGCATTTTCTCCAGCGCGGTGCTCTGCCCCTGAATTTTCTTCAGGCGAGTCAATAACATCTTCTTATCGCGAACGGTATGTGACATCTCTGTCTCCCTCAGTTTTGGCTTTTAAAGCATATCACGCTCTACTCCCCCTGAGTATTTTTCTACTGGGGGGTAGTATTAACCTACTGGGGGGGAGTACTATTTGCGCACGCTTTCCATACTGGAAATTTCAATGAACGATTTTGCTTCACTCCTGCAGCAGGGTAATGCCTGGCTGTTTGTTCCCAGCGCTATCCTGCTCGGTGCGCTGCATGGCCTGGAGCCGGGCCACTCAAAAACAATGATGGCTGCCTTTATCGTGGCTATCCGCGGCACGCTGAAGCAGGCGGTGCTGCTCGGTCTGGCGGCTACGCTTTCCCATACGGCGGTAGTCTGGATCATTGCCATGGCAGGACTATGGTTTGGCCGCGGCTGGGACGCACATACGTCCGAACCCTGGTTCCAGCTGATCTCCGGGGTGTTGATCGTTGCAATCGCCCTGTGGATGGCGTGGCGAACCTGGAAAGAGAGCCGGCCACACGATCATCATCACGATTGCCACCACCATCATGACCATGACCACCACCATGATCATCACCATCACCACGAACACCCGCTGGTTGAAGAGGAGTGGCAGGACGCCCACCAGCGCGCGCACGCGCAGGATATCAACCGGCGTTTTAACGGACAAAACGTGACGACAGGACAGATCGCGATGTTTGGCCTGACCGGCGGGCTTATCCCTTGCCCGGCGTCCATCACCGTTCTGCTGATCTGCCTGCAGCTGAAGCATTTTGCGCTCGGCGCGACGCTGGTATTCAGCTTCAGCATCGGTCTGGCGTTAACGCTGGTCGCTTCCGGCGCGATTGCCGCCTTAAGCCTCAAGCACGCGACAAAACGCTGGCCCGGATTCAGCGAACTTTCCCGCAAAGCGCCGTGGATCTCCGCCGCGCTGATTATCGTGATAGGGATTTACATGAGCCTGCATGGCCTGAGCGGCATTCTGGCGTAAGCAGGCGGCCACGCCCGGTGGCCGCCTCTCTGGTCAGGTAAGAGTCTGCTGCCAGCTAAAGGTATAACGAAGCTGGCGCGTCTGCAGGATAAATTCCGGCGAAACGCTGGGGCTCCAGGAGTCATCGCCGCCCACCCCCATATGAAACGCATCGAGGTTGAGCCAGCACCCCGGCTCTTCCCGCAGCAGATGATGATGGGTTGTCTCACGCAGCTGCTGCTGGCTATAGCGGCCCACTGAGAAATGGAACGCGCCATTCAGCTGATGCGCACCCAGCACAAGTTTGCGGGTATCGCAGCGCAAACCATTTTCCGTCGGGAAGATATACGGCGTGTGCATGTCTGTCAGGGGCAGTGTCCAGCGCCCCTGCTGCGCCGCCAGCTTTCTGTCCGGGTAGTTTTCATGCGGACCCAGCCCCAGCCAGTCAACCTTTTCTGGCGTTTCAGCGAGATGAACGCTCAGGCCAATGCGCGCGGGCTCCGGGATATCAGACGCAATATCGACCTGAATGTCGCCATGCAGAACACCCTGCTCGTCCACCCGCCAGATTTTACGGCTCAGGAACAGCGCCCTGCCGCGATGCTCCAGGACATTAAGCGTGGTAACCACCACCTCACGCGCATGCTGCTCTGCCTCACAGTGCAGCATGCGCGAGGTGAGATCGTACATGCCCGCCGCTTTCCAGCGTTCAACCCACGCATTTGGATCGATGCGCGTCGCTTCGCTCACCCCAATGTCGTTGTCCAGCGGCGCGCGGCTGACGTTATCCGTCACGGGTGAAAGCAGCGTTTCAACGCCATTTCGCCACCATTGAGTCAGGTTTCCGGATGCGCGATCGAACTGCCAGCGCTGTTGACGATGCGTGACCACCAGGATGCGATCGTTTTGCGTTAAAACCGGCGGCTCGCCCGCAGAGGCTGGCGGTGCGACAAACAGCGGAGACGGAAGCAGCCACTGTTCCCACGCGCAGCGATGGTCAGCCGGTGACCACGGCGTTGCCAGCGGCTGGCGAACCTCAACGTTCAGCCAGATTTCACCCGGCCCGGCCTTCAGCTCCGGCAGGTCGAGTTCCAGACGCCGGGCGCCTTCAGGCGTTATCGCCAGCGTCATCTCACCTGCGGCCAGCACGTCTCCGTCCCGGGCAACCGTCCAGCTCAGCACCTCGTTATCGGTAGGGCGGAACAGGTAGCCGCTTTGCACCTCAATCACCAGCGGAGAGGTACTGACCAGCGTAAAGGTAAAGAACTGCTGGGCGCGCTGCGCCTCGTACAGCGCCGGGTGCGGCGTGCGATCGGGGAAGACCAGGCCATTGAGGCAGAACTGGCGATCGTTCGGCGTATCGCCAAAGTCCCCGCCGTAGGCCCAGAACGCGTTGCCCTTTTCGTCTTTCTTCGTCAGTGCCTGATCGACCCAGTCCCAGACAAACCCACCCTGCAGGCGAGGATGGCTGCGAAACGCCTGCCAGTATTTCGCAAACCCGCCGAAGCTGTTTCCCATCGCGTGGGCGTATTCACAGAGGATCAGCGGACGCGTTTCGTCGGGCATACCGACCCATTTTTTAATTGACCATTTAGGCACCGCCGGGAAGGGCTGATCCCAATCGACCCGGGCGTACATCGGACAAACAATATCGGTCGCCGCCGTATTCGCCCCGCCGCCTTCGTACTGCACCGGGCGCGTGGGATCGGTGGTTTTCAGCCAGCGGTACAGCGCATCATGATTCGCGCCGTGGCCGGACTCGTTACCCAGCGACCAGATGATAATTGAGGGATGATTGCGATCGCGCTGTACCATGCGGGTTACGCGCTCACTCATGGCGGGCAGCCAGCGCGGATCGTCAGCGAGGCGACTCATCGGCACCATGCCGTGGGTTTCAATATTGGCTTCGTCAACGACGTACAGCCCGTAGCGATCGCAAAGCCGGTACCACAGCGGATGGTTCGGATAGTGCGAACAGCGCACGGCGTTGAAGTTATGCTGCTTCATGATTTCGATGTCGCGACGCATGGTCGCCTCGTCCATCACCTGACCGTTTTCCGGGTGATGCTCGTGACGGTTAACCCCGCGGATCAGCAGCGGCTTACCGTTAAGCTTCAGCAGGCCGTTGCTGATGTCAACGCGGCGGAAGCCCACATCGCACGCCTCAACCTCCAGCACCTCACCCTGCGGGCCGAGAAGCGCCATCGTCAGGCGATACAGTTCCGGCGTTTCAGCACTCCAGAGCGCGGGGCGGTCAATGGGGATCGCCACCGTTAAGCGTTCGTCCCAGCTGCCACGCTCGTCCACAACGGCAGACCCCGGACGCCGGGAAACGCTGGCGCATTTTTCACCCTTGCGCCACAGAGTAAAGACCACCTCGCAGTCTGCAAAGCCCGCCCCTGCCAGCGCGACATCTGCCTTAAGCACCGCGCGGTCCAGCTCCGCATTCAGGTCCGTCACCACGCGATAATCGGCAATCTGCGTTTCGGGTTTATGCAGCAGCGTCACATCGCGGAAAATACCGCTCATGCGCCACATGTCCTGATCTTCCAGATAGCTGCCGTCGCACCAGCGCAACACCATGACCGCCAGGCGATTCTCACCGGGCCGCAGGACCGTCGAGAGATCGAATTCGGCAGGCAGCCTGCTGTCCTGGGAATAGCCCATCCACCGCCCGTTGCACCACAGATGAAACGCAGAGTTCACGCCGTCAAAGATGATGCGGGTCTGCCCGCTCTGAAGCCACGCGTCATCCACATCAAATGTGAGCGAGTAACAGCCGGTTGGGTTTTCCTGCGGCACAAAAGGCGGATTAACGGGGATAGGATAGGTGACGTTGGTGTAGATGGGCGTGTCAAACCCCTGCATCTGCCAGTTCGACGGCACGGGCATCGCAACGGCGTCCGCACAGTCTTCGGTTACCCACGCCTCCGGGATTTGCTCGGGTGCAGGAAAGTAGTTAAATCGCCACACCCCATTGAGGGAGCGTCTGCTGGCGGATCCAGCATCATCCAGGGCAGGCTGTTCAAGACGCCAGCTGTGTAACGGCGCATGTGCCTCCAGACGGTTCCACTGGGTGACGCCCGGGTTTTCCCAGTCCCGTCGGGCCAGAATGGCGCTGAGAGTCAGCGATAAAGTGTTGGGCATATTAACCTCTTTGCGAAGCGCTCACAATTTTGGTTAACATGCCCTGGCACCCGGCGACGGTAAAGCACGCAATCGCGGGGTAGCGAGTCCGATCACAAAGTTTTATTTGCGGGCAAGCTGCCCGGCAAGGAGGGCCAGGCTTCTGAGCTGCTGCGCCAGATCCTCGCGTTCGGCCTGCTGCGGGGTGCGGCGCGCGCTGGAATGGCGGGTCACCAGCGTTACCGGCAGCTGAACCTGCCAGCATTCCTCCCCCCCGCAGGGGGACAGAAGCCACTCCACGCTGCGCTCACCCGCCTCGCGAAACGCCTGACGAATGGTCGTCAGCGGCGGAGAAAACCAGGCGCTGTCGGCCGTATCGTCAAACCCGACCACCGATATCTGGCCAGGAACAGCTATCCCTTTTTCCGCACAGGCGCGCATTACCCCAAGCGCCATCTGATCGTTCGCCACCAGAATGGCATCCGGCAGTACCGCCCCTGAGAGCAGCACATGTCCCTTCTCATAGCCGCTGGCCGCGCTCCAGTCGCCGTAGGCCACCGCAGCCGCGTCAAGACCCGCCTGCGCCAGCGTCGCTTTCCATCCCGCCAGACGCGCGCGCGCAGAGACAGAGCTTTCCGGCCCGCTCAGCAGGGCAATATGCTGATGCCCCAGCGAAAGCAGATGCTCAACGCCCAGGCGTGCCCCCTCTTCGGCGTTAAACACGAGGCTATTTACCTGCGCTGACGGTGACACGTCGAGGAACAGCACCGGGACGGGCGTCGCCAGCGACCTGAGCGCTTCGGCGTGCGGATCGTCAAGCGGCACATTTACCAGCAGCGCGTCTACCCGCTGCGCCAGCAGCGCCTGAAGCGCCGCCTGACACTGCTGCGGCTGCTCCACCATGGAAATCAGGACGCTCGCCCCCTGCCCTGCAGCCCGGGATTTTACCGCCGAGACAATTTGCGAAGGCGCGTGCAGCGCCAGATCGGTGGTGATGAGCCCCAGCGTACGGGTGCGTTTCCCCGCCAGCTGCTGCGCCCGCAGGTTGGGAACGTAATGCAGCTCCGCCATTGCCTGCTGCACCTTTTCCCGCGTGCGGGCAGAGACGTGCTCCGCGTCGTTAATCACGCGGGAAACGGTCTGATAAGAAACCCCCGCAAGGAGGGCGACATCATAAAGAGTGATTGCTTTCATGCGTTCTGGCATCGCGATTTTCGAAGCGTCTATTCTGGCACAGCGACGCCGTTAAAACATGTGAGCGCTTCGCAAATTAAACAACCCGCTCCGGCTGCGTCATTTTCTCACCGCGCGGCTTCTGGCGGAACCAGGGCAAACAGAGCTGGATAAGCGGGCCAATGGTCAGAGCATACGCCACAGTTCCCACCCCAAACGAGCCACCCAGCACGCACCCAATCAGCAGGACGGACACTTCGATGGAGGTACGCACGCTGCGAATGGACCACCCCAGCCGGGCGTGAATGCCGGTCATCAGGCCGTCGCGCGGACCAGGCCCGAAACCGGCCCCGATGTACATGCTGGTGGCGATCGCGTTCATCACGATGCCCGACACCAGGAAAGCGATGCGCACGGATAACGAACTCAGTTCGGGGATAAGCGCCATGCTGGCGTCCGCCGCCAGACCGATACAAATCACGTTGCTGATCGTGCCAAGACCGGGCATCTGACGCAGTGGGATCCACAGTAAGAGCACCGCAGCCCCGGTCAAAATGATCACCGTTCCGATGCTCATCCCCAGCTGTATTCCCACGCCAAGGTGAAACACATCCCACGGATCGACCCCCAGATCCGCACGAATAAACATCGCGGTGGAAAGCCCATACAGCCCTAAACCGACATAAAGTTGTAGCAGACGACGTACCATTTTTATCTTCTCCAGTGAACCCGACTTTCATCCTGACCTAAAATGGCACTAAGATTAATGTCCAGTTTTTAAATAGTGGACTGCTTATGTCATCACGCCGCTTCGGAAGCCAGTCTTTGGTACGCCTTTTAGGGCACTGGCAGCAAACTTCATCCCGCACTCCGCTCTGGCGCCAGCTGGCCGACGCGCTGCGCTTATTAATCCTTGATGGCCGGCTGGCGCTGCATACGCGCCTGCCGGGTGAGCGTGAGCTGGCGACGGCGCTGAACGTCAGCCGAACCACCGTCAGCAGCGCCCTCGCCCACCTGCGTGAAGAGGGTTATCTTGAAAGCCGCCACGGCAGCGGGTCGCGCGTCATCCTCCCGGATGCACGCGCCGTTCCCACCCTTTCCGCAGCGAGCGTCGCCCTGGATCTTTCCACTGCCGCCCTCAGCGCCGGGCCGGAGATCCACCAGGCTTACACCCATGCACTTACGGCTATTACTCAACACCTCTCGCTGACGGGCTACGAGCAGCTTGGGCTGCCGGCGCTACGGGAGGCCATCGCTGCGCGCTATACCGCGCGAGGTCTTCCCACCCGGGCAGACGAGGTGATGGTGGTCAACGGTGCCGTCAGCGGGTTCGCGCTGGTGCTGCGGATGATGGCCGGACCGGGGGATCGCGTCGTGGTCGATCACCCCACCTATCCGCTGGCGATTGCCGCTATTCAGGGAGCACAGTGTCGGCCAGTAGGAGTGTCGTTGCCGGAAACGGGCTGGGATACGGATGGCTTTGCGGCTACGCTTGCCCAGACCGCGCCGCGCCTGGCCTACCTGATGCCAGATTTTCACAACCCAACCGGTCGATGTATGGATATCGCCACCCGTCAGGCAATCGCTGATATAGCAGCCCAGACCCGCACGGTGCTGGTCGTGGATGAAACGATGGTCGATCTCTGGTTTGATTCGCCACCGCCGCCACCGCTGGCATCGTTTAACCCGCAGGCCAGCGTGATAACGCTAGGCTCTGCCGGAAAAAGCTTCTGGGGCGGGCTGCGTCTCGGCTGGATCCGCGCCTCCTCGCGGACTATCGCCACGCTCGCCCAGACGCGCGATACGCTGGATTTAGGCTCGCCGCTGCTTGAGCAGCTGGCAACGCTGTGGCTTATCGACAATAGCGAGCGTTTTCTGCCCGCTCGCCGCAAGATGCTGGCGGAACGGCGCGATCGATGCAGTAACCTACTGCGAGAACATTTCCCGGAGTGGACGTTTCATGAGGCGGAGGGTGGGCTCTCTTACTGGATCGAACTTCCTGGCATGCTGGCGACACAGCTTGCCGCACGGGCAGAAATCATCGGGATTAACCTGGGAACCGGGACGCGGTTTGGCTTATCGGGGGCGTTTGACCGCTTTTTACGTATGCCCTTTTCGCTGGAGCCAGCGGAGCTGGAAGCGGCATTGCTGCGGATTAAACCGTTATGGCTCGCGCTAAATTCAAATACGCCAGCAGTCAAACGCCGCCTGGTTTAATATTAAAATTTTGAACTGGATCATAAAATAAAAACTGCTGACTGTAATATATGCAGTCAGCAGTTTTCACTGGTCAGGATTTAGTGCTGAGGAGGAATGGGGAAACCTTTCAGGGAAATAACGAAATTATCACCGTCTTTCTTAATTTTTGCACCGGTATCACACCAGTCAGACGCAATACGAAAGAACTCATCGCTTCCAACATTCCAGCCAAGACGTACATGCTTCACGTAGCCTGAACGCAACAGAGCGCAGGCCTCGTTGTAGTCACTGGCAGTTGACAGTTGTTGTTTCATTTTCTCTTCTTCAGAATTTTACGTAGAGCCTTGATTTCTTTAGGAGTAAAAGGAGAAACACTCTCTTCTTCCGTATGCTGATTATCAATATCCTCTTCCGATACTCCCGCCTCTTCTACTGCTTCAAACGCCAGCAGCAGCAGTTTCTCTGTGGTCACGCTTAAATTTTCGTTATTTACTTCCGCATAGTGGCGGAGTCTTTCTTTTAGCGCTTCGTCAATTTTAACATTTAAAACTGCAGTAGCCATGTTTGTCACTTCCCTTCGGAATAAGTACTTTATTTAATACACGAAGTTATCACTGTTATCCAGATCTATATTTTTTTGAATTTTGACGAAAATAGACGTCCAATTATAAAATGCCAGTCTATTATTACAGGTTTATGACAGTAATATTTCAGGGCGATGAAATATATATTACACGGTATAGGCATTATATTATTGTGGAATAAAGGCTAAAAAGAGATGGAAACAGGAAAGATGGATGAGGCCACAAATGGGTGGGGGCCCTGCCAGCTACATCCCGGCACCCACGTCGTCTGCCCTGGCTGCTTCCTTCCGGACCTGACCTGGTGAACAGAGTAGCGTTGCGGGAGAACCAACAGAGCCCCCATTGAGAGCGTTGATAACCAACGCGCTGGCGCATTATCCCTGTGCGAAGAGCCAATTGCAAGCGACCAGGAACCGGATGCTGGTTTCTTGCGCAAACAGGCGCAGCAATCAGGGCGATCTTCGTTTACCATGACGGTCCAAACATCCCCACAGGTGAAGGTATGGACGAAAACGACTCCTTTCCCCAGCGCGTATGGCAAATCGTGGCCTCGATTCCGGAAGGCTATGTCACCACCTACGGTGATGTGGCAAGGCTGGCAGGCTCTCCACGCGCGGCGCGACAGGTCGGTGGCGTCCTGAAGCGGCTGCCGGAGGGAAGTACGCTGCCCTGGCATCGGGTGGTGAACCGTCATGGCGCTATCTCGCTGACCGGGCCGGATCTCCAGCGTCAGCGTCAGGCATTGCTTTCAGAGGGTGTGCAGGTGTCGGGCGCAGGACAGATTGATTTGCAGAAATACCGCTGGGTGTACTAAACCCTCCCCCGAAGGAGAGGGTAAGAGCAACAGTTACATCTGGGTCGGTGGGGTTGGCAGGGACGGCTGATTGGTCTGTGGAGCAACCGGGACTTCGGTTTGCTGCACCGGCACCAGATTCAGGTCGATTTTGGTTCCACCGTGGTTAATCGCTTCCTGGACCGTATCGGTGATAAAGACCAGCTTGCCGTTGATGGTTACCGCTGCGCTCAGCAGAATACGGGCATTCGGCTGCACGTCTGACGGGTTATACGGCAACACGAAGCTAAACGGAGCCTGCTTACCTTCAGTACGGACCGCGCGCTGAGCCAGCACCTTCGACGGCGCGTCCGCCAGGGAAGCATCAGACAGCGTGACCGTTAATACCGCATCCGGCGGCAGAGCGACTCTCTGTTTAATCCAGATTGTACCGGAAACGTTAGGCTGCTGAATGGATTGCTGTGAAAGGGTATTAATCCCGTTCGGATCTGCAGCTGGTACCGGCACCTGGGCGCTCTTACCGGCACAGGCGGACAACGCCACCGCAATAGCTACACCACTTAGCATGGGCACGAGTTTCATTGAAGTCTCCTTATCATCAATGCACCAGCGGGATCGATCCCATCCGATGTCGTTTCAATCACATAACGTTTTTAAGTGTGGCACAGATCACCGATTAATGCCTAAAAACGTGCCGACATTCAGATTATTCTACCCATCGGACCACTTTCATTTCTGCGTTATACTCTGCCTATCTTTCGCTACGGCGTTTATTGAGGACAATTATGAGTCAGGCACTGAACAATCTGCTGACATTACTGAATCTGGAAAAAATTGAGGAAGGACTCTATCGCGGGCAGAGCGAAGACCTCGGCTTACGTCAGGTTTTCGGCGGCCAGGTCGTTGGACAAGCGCTGTACGCTGCAAAGGAGACCGTCCCTGCAGACCGTCTGGTGCACTCATTCCACAGCTATTTCTTACGCCCTGGCGACAGCGCAAAACCGATTGTGTATGACGTTGAAGTCCTGAGAGACGGCAACAGCTTCAGCGCACGCCGCGTGGCGGCCGTTCAGAACGGTAAGCCTATCTTTTATATGACCGCCTCTTTCCAGGCGCCGGAACCGGGGTATGAACATCAGAAAGTGATGCCGCCAGCACCGTCGCCGGACGAACTCAAATCAGAGACCGATATCGCCCGCGCGCTGGCACATCTGCTTCCGCCGCAGGTCAAAGAGAAGTTTCTCTGCGATAAACCGCTGGAGATCCGCCCGGTTGAGTTCCACAACCCCATGAAAGGCCACACCGCCGAGCCGAAGCGTCAGGTCTGGATCCGCGCCAATGGCACCGTGCCGGAAGATTTCCGCGTGCATCAGTATCTGCTGGGCTACGCGTCAGACTTTAACTTTCTGCCGGTTGCGCTACAGCCGCACGGCGTTGGTTTCCTTGAAAAAGGGATGCAGGTCGCAACCATCGATCACTCCATGTGGTTCCACCGTCCGTTCAATATGAATGAGTGGCTGCTTTACAGCGTGGAGAGTACGTCAGCGTCGAGCGCTCGCGGGTTTGTGCGTGGAGAGTTTTATACCCAGGACGGCGTGCTGGTCGCTTCTACGGTGCAGGAAGGGGTAATGCGTAATCGCGGGTGATAGTGTGCGGCCTGATGCCCTCACCCTGCCCCTCTCCCATGGGAGAGGGAATAAACATTAAAAACGGCAACCGAAGTTGCCGTTTTGCTTTTTATTAGGCGTTATACGCATTCTCGCCGTGGCTGTTGACGTCCAGACCTTCGCGCTCCTGCTCTTCCGGTACGCGCAGCCCAACGGTCATATCCGCCAGCTTATAGCCAATGAAGGCGACAACGGCAGACCACACCACGGTGATAGCGATACTTTCCAGCTGCACCAGCACCTGATGAACCATGGTGACACCTTCTGCGTAGCCCACGCCACCCAGTGATTTCGCGGCGAAGATGCCGGTCATGATACAGCCGACGATGCCGCACACGCCGTGGACGCCGAACACATCGCAAGGGTCATCCACGCGCAGCACACGTTTCAGTGCGGTGACGCCCCACAGACCTGCCAGGCCCGCGACCAGGCCCACCAGCAGCGCACCACCGACACCCACATAGCCACACGCCGGGGTGATACCGACCAGACCGGCAATCGCCCCTGAACAGGCACCCAGCAGGGAAGGTTTACCGCGTACCGCCCACTCACCGAATACCCAGGAGAGAATTGCACCCGCCGTCGCCACAACGGTGTTCACGAACGCCAGCGCGGCGATTTCGTTCGCGGCACTTGCGGAGCCGGCGTTGAAGCCGAACCAGCCAAAGTAGAGGATAGCCGTACCGGTAAACACCATCGGCAGGTTATGCGGTTTGAACGCCTCTTTACCGAAGCCCACGCGTTTGCCAATCAGGTATGCGCCCACCAGGCCCGCTACCGCGGCGTTGATATGGACAACGGTACCGCCCGCAAAGTCCAGCGCGCCGTGCGTTGCCAGCAGACCACCGCCCCAGACCATGTGCGCAATCGGCACATAGGAGAGGGTCAGCCAGACCACCACGAAGATCAGAACGGCAGAGAAACGGATGCGCTCCGCCAGCGCCCCCACAATCAGCCCGACGGTAATGCAGGCGAACGAGCCCTGGAACGCGACGTGGATGTACTGGTAGAAGCTGCCCATCAGCGCGGTCAGCTCAATATTTTTCAGCATTACCCAGTCGAAGTTACCAAAGAAGGCGTTGCCGGTGCCGAATGCCAGCGAGTAACCGTAAACCACCCACAGCACGCAGACCAGCGCGAACGTCACGGCAACCTGCGTCAGCATGGAGAGAACGTTTTTGCCGCGGATCAGGCCGCCGTAGAACAGCGCAATGCCCGGGATAGACATGAACAGCACCAGCGCGGTGCTGATCATCATAAAGGCGTTATCGGCTTTGTCTGCCACGGCAGGAGCAGCCAGCGCCAGGCCCGGCAGCAGTGCCAGCGAACCCAGACCCATTTTAAGTGTTGCTATCTTCATTTTCTCGATCCCTATCACTGTGTGCCAGGCGTTATTTACAGTGCCGCTTCGTCAGATTCGCCGGTACGAATGCGAATGACGCGCTGCAGTTCGGCAACGAAAATTTTGCCGTCGCCAATTTTGCCGGTGTAGGCCGCTTTGCTAATCACATCAATCACTTCATCAAGCTGATCGTCAGCAATCGCGACATCAATTTTTACTTTTGGCAGAAAGTTAACGCTGTATTCCGCCCCGCGATAAAGCTCGGCATGACCCTTCTGACGACCAAAGCCTTTCACTTCGGTGACAGTCAGTCCCTGAATACCCATTGAGGACAATGCTTCACGCACGTCTTCCAGTTTGAATGGTTTGATTACCACCGTAACCAGCTTCATAGATCCCCTCCAGTCAGAATTCGGTAATGGCCGCAGCTCACGCAGAAGGTATTGCAAGGGGTGTGCCAGAAATGAAATGGAGGGAGAAAAGCGGTGCGACGAGCGTTATGCCGTCTTCCTTAACGAACCGGCGAAAAAAAACGCACCATGTCGGTGCACGGTGCGTTTCAGTATTGCACCAACAGGAATGACTGTTAGCGCGTTGCTTTGTTTTGGTGCATCAGGCGCTGAGCGACTCTTCCTCGCGCACGCTGGCCGCGAGCTCTTCGCCCGCCAGCTGAAGCTGATACATCTGCCAGTAGCGCCCTTTGGCTTCCAGCAGTTCACGGTGCGTCCCGCGCTCCACGGCTTGTCCGCGATGCAGCACCAGAATGGTATCGGCATCGACAATGGTGGAAAGGCGATGGGCAATCACCACCAGCGTCGTATGGTCGCGTACCGCAGCCAGCGCCTGCTGGATGACCTGCTCGGTGCCGGAGTCAATGCTGGCCGTCGCTTCATCCAGAATCAGCACCTGCGGGGTTTCAATCAGCACCCGCGCCAGCGCGAGAAGCTGCTTTTGCCCAACGGAGAGGTTGTTTCCCTGCTCGCCCAACCGGGTATTAATCCCGTCGCTAAACCCGCGCGCCAGGTCTGCCAGCTGCACTTTTTCCAGCACCTCCCATACCTGCTCCTGAGAGTAGTCTCGCCCCAGGGTCACGTTGGCGTAGAAGGTATCGGCCAGGACGACCGGATCCTGCTGCACCATCGCGACGCCTTTACGCAACACGTTGTGGCTGAGAGACGCGAGCGGGCGTCCGTCGAGGCGGATTTCGCCTTGCGTGACCGGGTAGTAGCCCATCAACAGGCTGGCGAGCGTGCTCTTGCCGCTGCCCGTATGTCCCACCAGCGCCACGAAACCGCGCGACGGAACATCCAGCGTAATGTCCTGCAACACCAGCCGGTCTTCGCGATAGGCAAACGAGACGTTATCAAAGGCAATGGCGCCGCTTTGCAGAGGTCGCTCGTCACGACCGTAGGCCTGACGCGGCCTGTCCATCAGCTCAAACACGCGCTCGCCGGCGACGACCGCCTGCTGCAGCATCGATTGCTGGGTCGTGAGCTCGATCAGCGGCTCGTTAAGGCGCCCCAGGTAGCTAATAAAAGCGTACAGCACGCCCACTTCAATCGTACCGCTTGAGCTCAGGCCAAAGAGCATCAGTAAACCGCAAAGCACCAGCGCAGAGAAAAGGCTGAGCAGCGGACGCAGCAGGAAGCCGTCAAGGCGCAGCGTCTGCATACGCGCCATATAGTGCGATCGGCTGGCTTCGCCCATCCGCTCGCCAAAGCGCGCCTGCTGGCGGAACTGCTGGATGACGCTCATGCCGTTAATCACTTCGTTGAAGCCATCGTTAATGTCGGCCAGATAGGCGCGCACCCGACGCACGATCGGCGTGCTGTAGCGCTGGTAGATGATCATCACGATCAGCACCGCCGGGAAGATGGTAATCGCCACCAGCGCCATGCGCCAGTCGAGGCTGAACATCGCCACCAGCATCGCGCCGATTAGCGCCGCGCTGCGTAACACCGTCGCGACCACGGTGACGTACAGGTCGCGGATCACTTCGGTATCGTTGGTCACGCGCGAAATCACCTGCCCGACCGGCTGGATATCAAACTCGCTGAGCGGCTGGCGAAGCGCCGCGTCCATTACATCCGTGCGCAGCTGCTGAACCACGCCCACGGCGGCACGGTTAAACAGCAGCGACTGCGCATAGTGCAGCCCTGCCGCCGCCAGCTGCAACCCAACGTAGGCCACGCCTAAGCCCGCCACCAGCCCCAGCGGCAGGTAGCTTTTGGCGACCATATTGTCGATGAAGTAGCTGATGAGCAGCGGCCCGCTCACCTCAGCAATCGCCGCTATCCAGAGTAAAAGCACGGCCACGGAGAGCGGTTTGCGCCACGGCGAACCGTAGGCCAGCAGACGTTTGAGCGTCGGCCACATCGTTCCGAGCTTACGCATTGGTGGCCTCCTGATCCTGTTCCGGCGCATCGTCCAGCGCCGCCTCAAGCTGTTGATAGCGGTACATATCGCGATACCAGCCCGGTTGCTCGGCAAGCGTTTCATGCTGCCCGCGCTGGGCAATGTGTCCGTGCTGTAAGACCAGAATTTCGCTGGCCTCGGTGAGCGCTGACAAACGGTGGGCGCTGATAATTACCGTGCGTCCGTCGCCCCACTGGCGCAGGTTATGCAGAATCTGATGCTCGGTACGACCATCCACGGCGGAGAGCGCATCATCCAGAATGAGGATTTCAGCATTCAACAGCAGCGCGCGGGCAATCGAGATTCGCTGTTTCTGCCCGCCGGACAGCATGACGCCACGTTCCCCGACTTCCGTTTCGTAGCCCTGCGGCAGACGCAAAATATCGTCATGTACGCTGGCTAAGCGCGCCACGTGTTCGATCTCTTCCTGCGTCGCCGACGGATGACCAAGCGCAATGTTATTCGCCACGGTGTCCGAAAATAAAAACGGCGTCTGGCTGACTACCGCCAGACGGCCACGCCACTCGTCCAGCAGCAGGTTCGCCAGGGGGATATCATGGAAACGGATATCGCCCTCGGTGACGTCAAAGTGGCGCTGAAGCAGAGAGAGCACGGTACTTTTTCCGGACCCCGTCGGGCCGCAGATGCCCAGCATCTGGCCCGGCCGCAGCGTAAAGCTAACGTTCTCCAGCACCGGATGTTCCGTTTGCGGATAGACAAATTTGCGAACGTCGACGTTCATAACGCCGCGCCCTTCCGGCACCGCTTCGCTGCCGTCATTGACCACCGGCGCTTCGGCCAGCATGGCGCGGATGCGGCTGTAGGCGGCGCTGCCGCGCTCTACGATATTAAACATCCAGGCCAGCGCCAGCATCGGCCAGATCATCAGCCCCAGATACATCGCAAAGCTGGTCAATTGCCCCAGGGTCAATGTGCCCTGCACCACCATCCAGCTCCCGCCGCCAATCGCAAGCAGGTTTGCCATGCCGATTGCGACATAAATCGTTGGATCAAATCGCGCATCAATACGCGCGACGCGCATGTTTTTCGCCCCCGTGTCTGCCGCATCGGCCGCAAACAGCGCGGACTGCCTATCTTCCAGGCCAAACGCTTTGATCATGCGGATGCTGGTCATGCTCTCCTGGGTGCGATCGTTCAAAGAAGAAAACGCCGCCTGCGCCAGCTTGAAGCGCTCGTGCAGCTGTTCGCCGTAGCGATTGATCGCCAGCGCCATGATCGGCATCGGCAGCAGGGCAAGCAGGGTTAATTGCCAGCTGATCTGCGTGGACATGACGATCAGCACCGCGCAGCCCATCACCAGCGAGTCCACCAGCGTCAGCACCCCTTCCCCGGCGGCAAAGACCACGCGATCGACGTCGTTCGTCGCGCGGGCAATGAGATCCCCGGTGCGATGACGCAGATAAAATTCGGGATGCTGTCGGCTCAGCTGGCGGTAAAAATCTTCACGCAGCTCAACGGCCAGCTGATAGGACGCACCAAACAGCAGCACGCGCCAGACGTAGCGCAGGAGATAAACAATGACCGCCGTCAGCACCAGCGTGCCGACCCACATCAACACCCGTGCGGTGGTGTAATGCTGTTCAGTGACGCCATCCACGACGTAGCCCACCACCTTCGGCGGGATCAGCTGCAAAATGGCAATGATAATAAGCAGGGCGACTGCACCGAGGTAGCGTTGCCACTCCCGACGAAAGTACCAGCTTAATTGGGCAAATAATCGCACGCGGTTTGTTCCTGAAGGTATTTTACGAAGTTATTCAATGGGTAAGGCTGTGGTGTACTTAATCTGTTCCATGGCGAAGCTTGAGGTGACGTCCGACAAGCCCGGGACGCTGTTCACCAGCCGCTTGTAGAAATCATCATAGCGCTTCATGTCAGCCACCTGGACGCGCATCAGGTAATCGTACTCGCCGGCCATACGCCAGAAGCCGAGCACCTCGGGCATCTCAGACACCTGAGTGACGAAGCGGCAATACCACTCGCTGCTGTGGTGTTGGGTTTTTATCAGCACAAATGCCGTCAGCCCAAGCCCCAGTTTTTCGGGATCGAGTAATGCGACGCGCCCCAGAAGAATGCCGTCATCTTCCAGCTTTTTTAGGCGCTTCCAGCACGGTGTGGTGGTCAGATTAACGGCATCTGCCAGCGCCTGCAAAGAGAGGGTACAGTCACTTTGCAGCAATGAAAGGAGCTTGCGGTCAATTTTATCTAGCATACCCACCTCATAGAGAAAATTTTTCTCCCTTCATTCTATTTTAAAGGCCAGATAGCAACAATTTTTTCTGTGCTTTTCGCTATGCTGGGCACAAAATGACAAACGGATAACTACGATGAATAGCACCTGGGTTAAACATGCCATCAGCGAAATCAATGCCGACTACCAGCGCTCGGCGGATACCCACCTGATTCGCCTCCCCCTGCCGGGATTTGACGGTATTCAGCTCTACCTGAAGGATGAAAGCACCCATCCTACCGGTAGCCTGAAGCATCGCCTGGCGCGCTCTCTGTTTTTATACGGTTTGTGCAACGGCTGGATCAAAGAAGGCACGACCATTATTGAATCCTCATCCGGTTCAACGGCGGTGTCTGAAGCCTATTTCGCTCGTCTGCTGGGCCTGCCGTTTATCGCCGTGATGCCCTCCTGCACCGCAAAACGAAAAATCGAGCAGATCGAATTTTACGGCGGACGCTGCCATTTTGTGGAAAGCGCCTGCGAGATCTACGCCGCCTCTGAAATGCTCGCCCGCGAGCTAAACGGCCACTATATGGACCAGTTCACCTTTGCCGAGCGCGCAACGGACTGGCGCGGCAATAACAACATTGCCGACAGTATTTTCCGCCAGATGACCCACGAACCGCATCCGGTTCCGTCGTACATTGTGATGAGCGCCGGTACGGGCGGCACGTCAGCCACTATCGGACGCTACATTCGCTGTCAGGGTTATGATACCCAGCTGATGGTGGTTGACCCCCAGAACTCCGTGTTCCTCGACTACTGGCAAAGCCGCGATGCCAGCCTGCGCAGCCCGGTGGGCAGTAAAATTGAAGGAATTGGCCGCCCGCGCGTGGAACCGTCGTTCATTCCTGACGTTGTCGACGAAATGCTCCGGGTGCCGGACGCCGCCAGCGTCGCCACCGCGCACTGGCTGGAGACGCAGCTCGGCCGCAAGGTGGGCGCATCAACGGGCACCAACATGTGGGGCGTACTGCAGCTTGCGGCACGCATGCGCGAGGAAGGCCGTACCGGCTCCATCGTCACGCTGCTGTGCGACAGCGGCGAGCGCTACCTTGAGACCTACTACAATGCGGAGTGGGTACAGGCCAACATCGGCGACATCACCCCGTGGAAAGCGCAGATTGCGCAGCTGCTGAAATAAAAAAAAGCCAGACCGAAGTCTGGCTTGCTGGAAGGGTCTCACTATTCGGGGGAATATGGGAGGTTGTTATTGTCCAGCCAATGCGTCAAAAAATGGGACACCGCTTCGTTGCCGCAGTGTCCGATAACCGGCAGATGAGGAAGCTCTGCGATCAGCTGCGGCATCGCATTCCCCATAATCAGGCCGCGCCCAACGCTGCCCAGCATTTCGCGGTCATTCATGGCGTCGCCAAACGCCATACACTCCTGCAGCGTTAAGCCCAGGTGGTCGCTGAGCACCGCCAGGGCTGAACCTTTGTTACAGCCCACCGGCAGGACTTCAAGACAATCCACCGCCGAGAAGGTCAGGTGCGCCCGGTCGCCCAGCGCCTCATTTAACTGAATGCGTAAGCGGCAAAGATCGTCGTGATCGCCACAGAAGCAAATCTTGGTCACCGCGTGGGCGGGGATCCGGCGCAGATCGATAAGCTGGTATTTGAAGCCGCTATAAACATGCGCGTGCAACAATTCGGGGATTTCGCTTCCGGTAAACCAGCCTTGATCGTTGAATACGTGGATACTGGCCTGCGTGTCCCACGTGCTGTGCAGAACAATATCCGCCACTTCCGGGTTGAGATCCTGGCGGTGCAGCACCTCTCCTTCAACGGTGTGAATGCGCGTTCCGTTACCCGTGATTAAAAACGCATCCAGGGAAAACGTGCCCAGCAGATGACGCATCTCCAGCACGTGGCGGCCAGTGGCAAACGTCAGGGTGACATCACGCTCGCGCAGACGCTTCAGGGTACTCAGCGTTTTCTCCCCCAGACGGTGATCCGGCATTAACAACGTACCGTCCATATCAAATGCAGCGAGGCGGGCCATGATTACTCCTGAAATGTGATGCGATTAACTTGTGCATCAGTATCGTGTGAGATATACGGAAGTAATAGTGAATAGATGAAAATTATTGTTCCGGGTTTCTTATGCGCCAGCTTAACCGTCTTAACCAGTATCAACGCCTGTGGCAACCTTCCGCTGGCGCTCCACAGCAGGTCACCATAAGTGAGCTTGCCAGCCGCTGTTTTTGTAGCGAGCGGCATGTCCGCACCCTGCTGCGTCAGGCTCAGGAGGCGGGCTGGCTCAGCTGGCACGCGCGGTCTGGTCGCGGCAAGCGCGGTGAGCTGACGTTCCATGCCAGCCCGGAGTCACTGCGCAATGCGATGATGGAAGAGGCGCTGAAGAGCGGGCAGCAGCATAACGCGCTGGAGCTGGCCCAGCTTGCTCCTGAAGCGCTGAGATCGTTGCTGCATCCGTTTTTAGGCGGGCAGTGGCAAAACGACACGCCGACGCTGCGTATCCCCTACTATCGCTCGCTGGAGCCGCTTCAGCCGGGCTTTTTGCCTGGCCGGGCGGAGCAGCATCTGGCGGGACAGGTATTTTCAGGCTTGACGCGTTTTAACGGTAACAGCAGTGAACCCACGGGCGATCTCGCGCATCACTGGGAGGTCTCTGCTGACGGGCTGCGCTGGCATTTCTACATTCGCTCCACCCTGCACTGGCATAACGGCGATAAAATAGAAACGGCGCAGCTCCAGCGAAGCCTTACGGCACTGTTGACGCTTCCCGCCCTGCGCACCCTGTTCAGGAGCGTTTTACGTATCGAAACAACGCATCCACAGTGTCTGACATTTATGCTGCATCAACCGGACTATTGGCTGGCGCACAGGCTGGCAACCTACTGCAGCCGTCTGGCGCATCCCGATTATCCTGAACTTGGCTGCGGCCCTTTCCGGCTGGCCGCCTTTGAGCCCGACCTGGTTCGTCTGGAAAGCCATGAGCAATACCACCTGAGCCATCCTCTGCTCAAAGCCATCGAATACTGGATCACCCCCCAGCTGTTTGATTACAGGCTGGGCACCAGCTGTCGTCACCCGGTGCAAATTGCGATTGGCGAGGCCGATGAGCTTGAAACCCTGAGGCTGGTCAGCAGCAGCACCAGCCTGGGCTTCTGTTACCTCACGCTGAAACAGAGCGCGCGTCTGAGTGAGATCCAGGCGAAGCGGCTTATCAATATCATCCATCTCTCCAGGCTTCTGCACACGCTTCCGCTCAACGAAGGACTCATTACGCCCACCGGGGAACTGCTTCCCGGCTGGACAATCCCCGAATGGCCTGACTTAACGGACGTTGCCCTGCCTGAGGCGCTGACGCTGGTTTACCATCTTCCCGTTGAGCTTCACACCATGGCCAGCCAGTTAAAGGCGTACCTGGCGCGACAGGGTTGTGACCTGACCGTCATCTTCCACGACGCCAAGACGTGGGACGGATGCCAGCAGCTTGCCGATGCAGACATCATGATGGGGGACAGGCTGATTGGCGAAGCGCCAGCGTATACGCTTGAGCAGTGGCTGCGCTGCGATGCCCTGTGGCCGCACGTGTTAAGCGCACCGGCCTACGCCCATCTGCAAGCCACGCTGGATTCGGTGCAGTCTCAGGCCGAAGCTCGGGACCGACACGCCGGTCTGCAAGCCATTTTCAACCGCCTGATGGAGAATGCGGTGCTGACGCCGCTTTTTAACTATCAATATCAAATCAGCGCCCCGCCGGGAGTCAACGGCATACGCCTCAACACCCGCGGCTGGTTTGATTTTACCGAAGCCTGGCTACCCGCCCCCAAATCGTGAAGAAGCTGGTCGCCGCCGTAGCCAGACGGTAACATAACGGTTTTACCGTAACAGTCGAGATGATTTATGAAACGTGCCGTCGTCGTGTTCAGCGGAGGACAAGACTCTACAACCTGCCTGGTTCAGGCCCTTCATCAGTATGATGAAGTTCACTGTGTGACTTTCGATTATGGCCAGCGTCACCGCGCTGAAATCGACGTTGCCCGTGAACTGGCCCTTAAACTGGGGGCACGCGCGCACAAGGTGCTGGACGTTACGCTGTTAAATGAACTGGCCGTCAGCAGCCTCACCCGGGACAGTATTCCTGTACCGGACTACGAACCCGATGCCAGCGGCATTCCGAACACGTTTGTGCCGGGGCGTAATATTCTGTTCCTGACCCTGACGGCGATTTATGCCTATCAGGTAAAAGCCGAAGCGGTAATTACGGGCGTATGCGAGACCGACTTCTCAGGATACCCGGACTGCCGCGATGAGTTTGTCAAAGCGCTTAACCACGCCGTCAATCTGGGGATGGCGAAAGAGACGCGCTTTGAAACCCCGCTCATGTGGCTGGATAAAGCCGAAACCTGGGCGCTGGCCGACTACTGGGGCAAGCTGGATTTGGTTCGCAGCGAAACCCTCACCTGCTATAACGGCATCAAAGGCGACGGTTGCGGCCAGTGCGCCGCCTGTAATCTGCGCGCTAACGGGCTTAACCACTATCTTGCCGATAAAGCCGGCGTGATGGCCGCGATGCAGAAAAAGACCGGGCTTAAATAGGGCTACTTAACCGTGCTGTCGAACAGTTTCACACCGGCAGCACGGGTGACTTTCATCAGCGTTGTCAGCGTTGGGTTGCCGTTGTCTGATAAGGTTCGGTATAGCTGCTGACGAGAGAGGCCTGATTTAGCAGAAATTTCTCCGATGCCACCGCGTGCTTCGATAACCTGGCGGAGTGCAATGAGATAGGCAGGGATCCCCTGGTCTTCATAGATTTCTTCCAGGGCTGTTTGCAAATAACGCTGAGCGTAGGAAGGATTCTCTCGTAGCATTTTCACAACAGCATCATGATGGCTAACAGAACTCGAATATTTTCGTTCAGTGGCGCTCATTCGATTGTCCTTTAATTTGATGATCTTTCCAGTAATCTATTGCCAGTTTGATATCCGCTTTTTGGCTCTTTTTGTCACCACCGATAAGTAACAATAAAACCTGCCGATTCTTTACTGCAAAATAGATTCTGTAGCCGGGGCCACTGTCGACTCGCATCTCCCAAACACCTTCCCTGAGGTATCTGTAATCGCCAAAATTACGTTTTATTGCGCGGTTGATCCGCATAAGGATCCGGAAAACCGTATCCGGATCCCTTCGATTCATTCTGGCTACCCACTCCTCAAACGGCACTTTCCCGTCACGGGTCCGGTAACGTTCAACAACGTAGTCCCTGTCCATTATTCTATCCCTGAAAAATCCTTTTGTCTTTTATAAAAGACAAAATCCTACGCGATCATCAACTCCAGCTTTTCCCGCAGCTCCCCTTCCAGCGGCAGCGCTTTCTGAGTTTTCAGATCGATACAGACAAAGGTGATCAGTGCATCAGCCACCACCTGCCCTTCTGGATCGAGCGTCACCACCTGGCTTAACACGCCGCTCTTGCCGTTTAGCTGTTGTACCTGGCTGGTCACGGTGAGCACATCGCCCAGCACGGCCGGACGGCGATAGTTGATGTTGATATTGACGACCACGAACGCGATGTTGTGCGCGGTCAGCCACTGAAAGCTTTCACTGTTTTCCAGCCCGTCCCAGCGCGCTTCTTCAAGAAACTCAAGATAGCGAGCGTTATTGACGTGCTGATAAACATCAAGATGGAAACCGCGTACTTTGATTTTTGTCTGCATAGCGCAATAGCCTTTCATTGTTTTAGGATCAGAGGTCATAACTGGTATGACCTCTTTATCCTGGCAAACTTTTGCCGCAGTGCAAGAAATTGCGTTATTACAGTGTCAGGTGTGAGAGGTTGCGCTCAACCAGCGCGCTGCCCATGCCCGGAACCTGTTTGAGATCGTCGACCGTTTTGAATGGGCCGTACTCTTCACGATAGCTGACGATAGCCTGCGCTTTTTTCAGGCCCACGCCATTCATTGCGCGGGCGAGATCCTCTGCCGAGGCCGAGTTAATGCTGACCCGCGTACCGTCATCATCCGCATTTTTACCGGCGTCAGCCGCTTTGGTCTGCCCTTGTACCGGCACGGCCGCGTCAGACTTGCTCTGCGTAGCCTGTGGTTTGGCGGCGGGCGTCGCCGCCTGCGCGCCCGCGCTCATCCCGGTGGTGGCAATAGCCAGCGTAATTAACAGTGCTTTGATTCCACATTTCATGCTGTTATCTCCTTGTTTGTTGACAGCCACGCAACGATAGCCGCCTGTGAAAACAGGCACAAACAGCAGATTGCAGAAATGGAAAAGGCCGCGAAAGCGGCCTTTAGTTTTTGCAGAGCGTTACGAAAATCTGCGAGCAGACACGTAATTACTGCTGCTGAGTCATGACATCGCCCAGCTTGATTTTGGCGTCTTTACGCAGGTTGCTCATCATGGCTTCGAAAGCAATCTGAGCATTGTTCTGAGTAATGCCCTGAACCATCGCCTTCTTCTGCGCTTCTGGCAGAGTGCCGGCTTTCACGTCGTCCAGCGCCAGCAGAACAACGTTACCCTGCATATCGGTGGTGGTACCGAAGCTTGGCTTGTCTTTTGCCGGCAGCGTCAGGCTAAACGCGGCCTGACTGATTGGGTCCTGACCGGTGCGGCTCAGCGTCTTCGCCTCACCGAAGCTCAGACCTGCCGCTTTCAGCGCGTCCTGTTTACCCGCTTTCAGATCGGCCAGAATCTTCTCAGCGTCCAGTTTAGCCTGCTGTTCTGCTTTGTTGTGCTTAACCTGAGCGACGACCTGATCCTTCACTTCCGCCAGCGGTTTGACCGCTTCTGGCTTGTGCTCGCTGACGCGCAGAACAAAGGCGCGATCGCCGTCAACGGTAATGATGTCAGAGTTGCTGCCCGGCGTGCCGTTCTCGCCCACCAGACCACCGTTAAAGATGGCATCAGAAACCGGTTTGAAGTTCAACTCTTCCGGCAGGTTGTCGCGACCAAACCAGCCGGTCTCAACCGCTTTGACACCCGCCGCCTGCTCTGCACCTGCCAGAGATTCGTTGTCGTTGCTGGCAGCATCGCTCACCTTCTGCTGCAGCGCGTAGTAAGCATCCAGGGCTTTTTCCTGTTTCACTTTCGCGGCGATATCATCACGAACCTCAGCCAGCGGCTTGGTTTTCGCCGGGGTGATGTCGTCCAGACGCACGACCAGGAAACCAACGGATGATTTAATCACACCAGACAGCTGGCCTTTCTCTTTCAGGCCGGCATTTTTCAGCTCGTCGGGCGTGGTTGCGTCTTCCAGCCAGCCCATATCACCGCCGTTTTTCGCAGAGATAATATCGGTGGATTTCGCTTTCGCAAGGGTGGCGAAATCAGCGCCTTTGTTCAGCTCATCCAGTACCGCCTTAGCATCTGCTTCAGTTTTGGTCTGAATCACGCTGTAGCGGTTACGCTGCGGCTGAGTGAACTGATCCTGATGCTGGTCGTAGTAAGACTGGATCTCGGCATCAGACGCGCTTTCCTGCAGCGCAGCTGCATCCAGCTTAATGTAGCTGACGCGGAACTGCTCCGGAGAAACAAAGGTGTTTTTATTCTGCTCGTAGTAAGCATTAACGTCTGCGTCGCTCACCTGCTGTTTCGCCGCCAGGGCGTTCACATCAATGGTCGCTTCACGGACCACGCGCTGCTGTGCCACCAGCGCGGCCAGTTCGTCGGTTTCACCTTTAAGCATGAAATCGGTACCCACGACAGCGTTAATGAGCTGCTGGGTTGTCAGCTGGTTACGCAGCGCCTGCGCGTACTGATCCGCCGTCATGCCCATCTGGTTAACGATACTGTTGTAACGCGCGTTGTCGAATTTACCGTTAGACTGGAATGCCTGAGTGGCGAAGATCGCTTTTTTGACCTGCTCGTCGCTGATGCCAAGGCCCAGCTTTTTGGCATACTGATCCAGCAGCGCTTCGTCGATAAGACGGTTCAGTGTCTGTTGGCGCAGGGTTTTCATGTACCCTTCATTCGCCGCCAGTTCAGAGAATTGGTCGCCCAGCTGTTGCTGCATACGGTTACGCTCACCGGCAAAAGCATTCTCGAACTGACCACGGCTGATTTCCTGGCCATTCACTTTTGCGGCATAGTTCGCGCCACCGCCAATAAGGTAACTGCTCACGCCGGTCAATATGAACGACACGATAATGATACCGAAAATAATCTTGAGCACGAGACTGTTAGCAGCCGTGCGTAAGCTGTCCATCATGGTGTAACAACACTCCGCTGTAGGTGACTGGTTACCTGACGCTGACGGAAAATCCTGCCCGTCGCGCGTGAAGGCGTATTGTGACAAGAAAACGGGGCGATTGTCAGCCCACAACTCGCATAAACTCGCACAAATCAGGTCTGGACAAACAAAAAAGGCACATCAAACGATGCGCCCTTGTACTATCCGGCTTCCCTGAAACGGGAAAGCAATCAGTTTACTGCGTCTTTCAGCGCTTTACCTGCACGGAAACCCGGCACTTTAGCAGCAGCAATGGTGATCTCTTTACCGGTCTGAGGGTTGCGGCCAGTACGGGCAGCACGCTCTTTAACAGCAAAAGTACCGAAGCCTACCAGTGCAACGTCGTCCCCAGCCTGCAGAGATTCAGTAACAGAAGCAATTAATGCATCTAACGCACGTCCAGCTGCAGCTTTAGAAATATCAGCACCAGCAGCAATTTTGTCAATCAGTTGAGATTTATTCACTGTTCTCTTCCTCTCTTTATAATTTATATCGCGCCTGAGTCCTTCACAACGCGACCGCGCAGCAGTTATATCAGGCCTGCCATGACCTTACAACACCCGTTGTTGATGGCTGACCTAATCAGCAATCTAAATTAGCTATACAAAAAAAGGCTGGCAAGTGCGAAATGACTTACCAGCCTTGTTTTTATTGACGCTCTTTGCGCGAGGTCACTATTTTGCGGTTACAACCTGCATTCCGGAGGGTTCATTCTGCAGTGCGAGACTGAGAACTTCCTCAATTCGCTTAACAGGATGGATCTGCAGATCGGCAATCACGTTGTCCGGAATCTCTTCCAGATCGCGTTTATTTTCGTAAGGGATCAATACGGTTTTGATCCCACCGCGGTGTGCCGCCAGCAGTTTTTCTTTTAATCCGCCGATTGGCAGGACCTGACCGCGCAGCGTAATTTCACCAGTCATTGCCACATCGGCACGTACCGGGTTGCCCGTCAGACAGGAAACCAGAGCGGTACACATGGCAATACCCGCGCTTGGGCCATCTTTCGGCGTCGCCCCTTCAGGAACGTGAACGTGAATGTCGCGTTTTTCGTAGAAATCCGGGTTGATACCCAGTTTTTCCGCGCGCGCGCGCACCACGGTCAGCGCAGCCTGGATGGACTCCTGCATCACTTCACCCAGCGAGCCGGTGTAGGTCAGCTTGCCTTTGCCCGGCACACAGGCGGTTTCGATGGTCAGTAGATCGCCGCCCACTTCCGTCCATGCCAGACCGGTCACCTGACCCACGCGGTTTTCGTTATCCGCGCGGCCATAGTCGAAACGCTGAACGCCCAGGTAGGCATGCAGATTGTCACCGTTAATCACGATGTGCTTCAGGCTCTTATCCAGCAGCAGCTGTTTTACCGCCTTACGGCACAGCTTAGATATTTCGCGCTCAAGGCTACGCACGCCCGCTTCACGGGTGTAGTAGCGAATGATGCCGATAATCGCGCTGTCCTCGACGGTCAGCTCGTTGGCTTTCAGCGCGTTACGCTCAATCTGCTTCGGCAGCAGGTGCTGTTTAGCAATGTTCAGCTTTTCGTCTTCGGTATAACCGGAGAGGCGGATCACTTCCATACGGTCCAGCAGCGGTGCCGGTATGTTCATGGAGTTGGACGTTGCCACGAACATTACATCGCTGAGGTCGTAGTCCACTTCCAGGTAGTGATCGCTGAACGCCACGTTCTGTTCTGGATCAAGCACTTCCAGCAGAGCAGACGCCGGGTCGCCGCGCATGTCCGACGACATTTTGTCGATCTCATCAAGCAGGAACAGCGGGTTTTTAACGCCCACTTTCGCCATTTTCTGGATCAGTTTACCCGGCATAGAACCGATGTAGGTACGGCGGTGACCACGGATTTCCGCTTCATCACGCACGCCGCCCAGCGCCATACGGATGTACTTACGTCCGGTCGCTTTGGCGATGGACTGACCCAGAGAGGTTTTACCCACCCCCGGCGGTCCTACCAGGCACAGAATTGGGCCTTTAATTTTGTTTACTCGGCTTTGTACCGCGAGGTACTCAAGGATGCGGTCTTTCACGCGTTCCAGGCCGTAGTGGTCAGTATCGAGGATCTCCTGGGCCTGACGCAGGTCTTTCTTGACCTTGCTGCGGGCGTTCCACGGAACCTGCACCATCCACTCAATGTAGCCGCGCACGACGGTTGCTTCAGCCGACATCGGAGACATCATTTTCAGCTTCTGCAGTTCTGCTTCGGCTTTCTCTTTCGCCTCTTTCGGCATCTTCGCCGCGTCGATTTTACGCTTCAGCGCTTCGTTTTCGTCCGGTGCGTCGTCCATCTCGCCCAGCTCTTTCTGAATGGCCTTCATTTGCTCATTCAGATAGTACTCACGCTGAGATTTTTCCATCTGCTTTTTCACGCGGTTACGAATGCGCTTCTCAACCTGCAGCAGATCGATTTCAGACTCCATCATCGCCATCAGATATTCCAGACGTTCGTTAACGTCGGACATCTCCAGCACGGACTGTTTGTCAGCCAGCTTCAGCGGCATGTGTGCAGCGATGGTGTCCGCCAGACGCGCAGGATCGTCGATGCTGTTCAGCGACGTCAGCACTTCTGGTGGGATTTTCTTGTTCAGCTTGATATAGCCTTCGAACTGGCTAATCGCGGTACGTACCAGCACTTCCTGCTCGCGCTCATCAAGTTCAGGCGAATCAAGGTACTCTGCCTTGGCAGAGAAGTGTTCGCCATCGTCTGACAGCGTGGTAATACGCGCACGCTGTAAGCCTTCGACCAGCACCTTCACGGTGCCGTCCGGCAGCTTCAGCATTTGTAAAATAGAGGCCACGGTCCCGACGGTGAAAAGATCGTTTACACCCGGCTCATCCGTTGATGCTTCTTTCTGGGCCACCAGCATGATTTTTTTATCATGATCCATGGCGGCTTCGAGGCAACGGATAGATTTTTCCCGCCCTACAAATAAGGGTATGACCATGTGCGGATAAACCACCACATCGCGCAACGGCAATACGGGGATTTCAATGCGTTCAGAACGCTCAGGATTCATAGAGCTCTCTCTTAGTTTAGTGTCCGCCAGGTAAGCTGGTCATGTCACAGTGCTTCACATAACCATTAACATGTATCCAGTATATGGGGATGTTTCCCACACATTCAACGCTATGAATACGGAAAAAGTAAAGGGGAGATAAAATCCCCCCTTTTTGATTAACTGCTTGTATGATTTGGTGAATTATTCGCCAGATGCCTGCTGGGCTTCCGGTTTACCGTAAATCAGCAGCGGCTTGGATTGGCCGCCGATCACGGACTCGTCGATAACCACTTTTTCGACGTCTTCCATCGACGGCAGATCGTACATGGTGTCGAGCAATGCCGCTTCAACGATAGAGCGCAAACCACGCGCACCGGTTTTACGGGCCATCGCTTTCTTGGCAATCGCATCCAGCGCTTCGTCACGGAATTCCAGCTCAACGCCTTCCAGATTGAACAGCGCCTGATACTGCTTGGTCAGCGCATTTTTCGGCTCTTTCAGGATCTGAATCAGCGCGTCTTCGCTCAGCTCATTCAGCGTTGCTACAACCGGCAGACGGCCAATGAATTCAGGGATCAGACCAAATTTGATCAGATCTTCAGGCTCAACCTGCGAAAGCAGTTCACCTTCGTTGGCTTTCTCGGACTTCGCCTTCACCGTTGCGCCAAAACCGATGCCGGAGCCGGTTTCAACACGGTGGGAAATGACTTTATCCAGACCAGCAAACGCGCCGCCGCAAATAAACAGGATCTTGGAGGTATCGACCTGCAGGAACTCCTGCTGCGGATGTTTGCGTCCACCCTGCGGCGGAACGGCCGCAACCGTACCTTCGATCAGCTTCAGCAGGGCCTGCTGCACGCCTTCACCCGACACGTCACGGGTGATGGACGGGTTGTCTGATTTACGGGAGATCTTGTCGATCTCATCAATATAAACAATCCCGCGCTGTGCTTTCTGAACGTCGTAATCGCACTTCTGCAGCAGCTTCTGAATGATGTTCTCAACGTCTTCACCCACATAACCGGCTTCGGTCAGGGTGGTGGCATCCGCCATGGTAAACGGAACATCCAGCAGGCGCGCCAGGGTTTCCGCCAGCAGCGTTTTACCGGAGCCGGTTGGCCCGATCAGCAGAATGTTACTTTTGCCCAGTTCTACGCCATTGCTGGTGTCGCCGTTACGCAGACGTTTGTAGTGGTTGTATACCGCCACCGCCAGCACTTTCTTGGCCTGCTCCTGACCGATGACATAGTCGTCAAGGTGATGACGAATCTCATGCGGCGTTGGCAATGCGCTACGCTCACGGTGCGGCGCAACTTCTTTAATCTCTTCGCGAATGATGTCGTTACATAAATCGACGCATTCGTCGCAGATATACACGGACGGCCCGGCAATCAGTTTACGCACTTCATGCTGGCTTTTGCCGCAAAAAGAGCAGTACAGCAGTTTGCCCGAACCATCTTTGCGTTTATCTGTCATGAGTCCAAACCTCTTTTTAAGTTCTTTGTGCCGCACATGACGACGCAAATGCCATTCTAAGACGCGTGTGCTTTAAGCAGCGTGCCGCCCTACCTTAGTATAGCGGCACACTCGCGTCGCGGGCATCAATTACGATGGGTCAATACGGAGTCGACTAAGCCGTACTCAACTGCCTCTGGAGCAGAGAGGAAGCGATCGCGCTCGGTATCGCGCTCGATCTGCTCAAGAGATTGACCTGTATGCTGCGCCATAAGTTCATTCATGCGCGCTTTTACTTTCAGAATTTCGCGGGCGTGGATTTCGATATCCGTCGCCTGCCCCTGGTAACCCCCCAGCGGCTGGTGAATCATCACGCGGGAGTTAGGCAGGCAGAAACGCTTACCTTTCGCCCCTGCGGTTAACAGGAAGGCCCCCATGGATGCAGCCTGCCCCATACAGATAGTGCTGACATCTGGCTTGATGAACTGCATGGTGTCATAAATGGACATGCCCGCCGTAATCACACCGCCAGGCGAGTTGATGTACAGGTAAATGTCTTTTTCCGGGTTTTCCGCTTCCAGGAACAGCATCTGCGCCACGATCAGGTTAGCCATATGGTCTTCTACCTGGCCGGTCAGAAAGATAACGCGTTCCTTGAGCAGACGGGAATAGATATCGAAAGAACGCTCACCGCGTGAGGTCTGTTCAATAACCATTGGCACCAGCGCCATATGGGGTGCAAAGTTATCTCGTTCGCCACTGTATGACATTTCCGTCTCCTGGTTCAAAATTGAAAACACCTGCTGTACTGATTGTAACCTTATGGACGGATTATCAGCCAGTCTCAATCATCGTGATTACATACTTATGGGGTTCGCCACGCCCTATTTCAAGCATAACAACCTTTTGTTGTAACGCTAACACTGAAAGGGCGTTTTAGCACCCTTCCAGAACCCATGCCGCGATAAAAAAAACCCGTCGCCGGAAGGCAACGGGTTTTTTGTTCAAACTTTAAACCGTTAGAGCGAAATTACGCCTGCTGGTTCATCAGTTCGTTGAAAGAGGTCGCTTTTTCGGTCACTTTCGCTTTCGCCAGTACCGCTTCAACAGCCTGCTCTTCCAGTGCGACGTTGCGCATGTTGTCCATCAGCTCTTTGTTCTTACCGTAGAACTCGATCACTTCTGATGGATCTTCGTATGCAGACGCCATCTCTTCGATCAGGCCCTTCACACGCTCTTCGTCAGCTTTCAGCTCGTGGGTACGAATCACTTCGCCCAGCAGCAGGCCAACAACAACGCGGCGTTTCGCTTGCTCTTCGAACAGCTCGCGCGGCAGTTCCATCGCTTGCTGCTGGTTGCCACCGAAGCGCTGTGCAGCCTGACGGCGCAGCACGTCGATTTCGCTGTCGATCAGGGCAGCAGGAACGTCGATTTCGTTCGCTTTTACCAGACCTTCAATCGCCTGAGATTTCACGCGGTTACGCACAGCACCGTTCAGCTCGCGCTCCATGTTCTTACGCACTTCGGTACGCAGGCCTGCAACAGAACCATCTTCCACGCCGAAACGCTTGATGAACTCTTCAGTCAGTTCTGGCAGTTCGCGCTCTTCAACTTTCTTCAGGTTGATGACGAACTTCGCTGCTTTACCTTTCAGGTTTTCAGCGTGGTACTCTTCAGGGAAGGTCACGTCGATGGTGAACTCTTCGCCCGCTTTGTGGCCTTTGATGCCGTCTTCGAAGCCTGGGATCATACGACCCTGGCCCATTGCCAGTACGAAATCAGACGCTTTGCCGCCTTCGAACTCTTCGCCGTCTACAGAACCGGTGAAGTCGATGGTTACGCGGTCTTCCGCGTCAACAGCGCCTTCTTTCTCTTTCCAGTTCGCCTGCTGCTTACGCAGGGTGTCCAGCATGCCGTCAACGTCTTCGTCAGTCACGGAAACGATCGGTTTTTCAACTTCGATAGATTCCAGGCCTTTCAGCTCAACTTCCGGGTACACTTCGAACTCTACGGAGTAGGTGAAGTCTTCGCCCAGTTTGTATTCGCCTGGCACGTAGTTTGGCGCGCCGGCTGGATTGATTTTTTCTTTGATGATCGCGTCGATAAAGTTGCGGCTCATCAGTTCACCCAGCACATCCTGACGCACGGAAGCGCCATAACGCTGAGCAACAACATTCATTGGTACTTTGCCCTTACGGAAGCCGTCAATACGTACTTTTTTTGCTACGTTGACCAGCTCGCTTTTCACAGCAGTTTCGATGCTGTCAGCAGCGATAGTAATCGTTACACGGCGGCCAAGGCCTTGAGTGGTTTCAACTGAAACTTGCATCTTGTTACCTCAAAAAAATCACAGTGCTCGGTCAACTCTGAATCTGTCTGTTATACCGGGATGCTCTCTTAGTGCAGATTCACATTCCCTGTCGCCAGAATCATCCCGAAGACATTCAATAAGACGCGGCATTATAGCGGCATCACTTAGGTGAGTCGAGAACGGTTGGAGCATGTTGCTGCGGCTTTTTTCACACTTTAAGGCTATTTTTAGCCTTAAAATCGCACCATCCGCTCAAAACTCAGACAAAACAAAACGGCCCGGAAGCCGTTTTGAGGAAATCTGTAAGCAACATACTGGAAAAGCTCCAGCCGTTGCAAATCCGATTTATCAGGCGATGGTGCCTGCACCGCGACACGGCGGCGACGCAAAAACCGTATCCTGCAAGCCTTCCCATTCCTTAATGGTGTAGGTATGCAGTGCCAGCGCATGCACGGTCGTGGAGAGTTCTTCCGTCAAGGTGCTGTAGATCAGGCGATGTCGGTTCAGGAAACGTTCTCCCGTGAAGCGATCGCTAACCAGAACCACTTTAAAGTGGCTTTCAGAACCTGCCGGCACGTTATGACGATAGCTTTCGTCGACGACTTCGAGGAACACAGGGTTGAACGCTGCCCTTAATTTTTCTTCTATCTGTTCACGTATCATCATGAAATTACTCCTCCGACAACGCTAAGATGTCACCCATCCCTTTAAATGTTAGCCGCTTTTACCGTTTCCATTACACCTTGACAACAAATATTTAGCTTTCGTCTGATTTTCTCATTCAAATGCATGAAGTTCACTGTGACACTCATACCTGTCGTCTCTGGCGGGAGGAGAAAAAGGATGAGCTGGTCAGTTTTCAGACAAGACGATGAATTTACATGCGTTGACCACTTCCCCTGGCCGTAGTCGATGATATGATGGCGGCAATTTTTCTCTCTTTAATGCTTACGATTCGTTGAGAACCTGAAAATGTTTAAAAAACTCTTCTTTCCGTTGGTAGCCCTTTTTATGCTGGCAGGCTGTGCGACTCCGCCTACCACTATTGATGTCTCACCAAAAATCACCCTGCCTCAGCAGGACCCAAGCCTGATGGGCGTCACCGTGAGCATTAACGGTGCCGATCAGCGTCAGGACCAGGCGCTGGCAAAAGTGACTCGCGACAACCAGCAGGTGACGCTGACCGCATCCCGCGACCTGCGCTTCCTGCTGCAGGAAGTGCTTGAGAAGCAAATGACCGCTCGCGGCTACATGATTGGCCCAAGCGGCGCGGTTGATCTGCAGATTATCGTCAACAACCTGTACGCAGACGTCTCTCAGGGCAACGTGCGCTACAACATTGCGACCAAAGCGGATATCGCCATCATTGCCACCGCGAAGAACGGCAACAAGATGACCAAAAACTACCGCGCCAGCTACTCTGTTGAAGGCGCGTTCCAGGCCTCTAACAAGAATATTGCTAACGCCGTTAACAGCGTGCTGACGGACACCATCGCCGATATGGCGCAGGACACCAGCATTCACGACTTTATCAAGCAGAACGCACGTTAATCCTGCTCACTGGCCCGGTACTTCACCGGGTCAGTTCATAAGAACATGTCCAGTCACTACTTACGCATTTTCCAGCAACCGAAATCAGCGATTCTGCTGATCCTCGGCTTTGCCTCCGGTTTACCCCTCGCGCTCACCTCCGGCACGCTTCAGGCGTGGATGACGGTTGAGAACATCGATCTCAAAACCATTGGTTTCTTCTCGCTTGTCGGTCAGGCGTATGTCTTTAAGTTCCTGTGGTCGCCGGTGATGGATCGCTATACGCCGCCGTTTCTGGGGCGTCGTCGCGGCTGGTTAGTGATGACACAGGTCCTGCTGCTGCTGGCGATTGCGGCGATGGGCTTTCTTGAGCCGACCACACAGCTCCGGTGGATGGCCGCGCTTGCGGTGGTGATAGCCTTCTGTTCCGCCTCTCAGGATATCGTGTTCGACGCCTGGAAGACGGACGTGTTACCTGCGGAAGAGCGCGGTGCCGGTGCGGCGATCAGCGTGCTGGGCTATCGCCTCGGGATGCTGGTCTCCGGCGGGCTGGCGTTGTGGCTGGCCGACCGTTATCTCGGCTGGCAGGGTATGTACTGGCTGATGGCTGCCCTGCTCATCCCCTGCATTATCGCTACGCTATTTGCACCCGAACCGAGCGACGTCATTCCGGTTCCCCGCTCGCTGGAGCAGGCCGTGGCCGAACCGCTGCGTGACTTTTTTGGCCGCAACAATGCCTGGCTGATCCTGCTGCTCATCGTCCTTTATAAGCTGGGCGATGCCTTTGCCATGAGCCTGACCACCACCTTCCTGATCCGCGGCGTCGGTTTTGATGCCGGTGAAGTGGGCGTGGTGAATAAAACGCTGGGGCTGTTTGCGACCATCGTCGGTGCGCTTTACGGCGGCGTATTGATGCAGCGCCTGACGCTGTTCCGCGCGCTGCTGATCTTCGGCATCCTGCAGGGCGCATCTAACGCGGGCTACTGGCTCCTGTCGGTGACTGACAAGCATATGTTCAGCATGGCCGCGGCGGTGTTCTTTGAAAATCTCTGTGGCGGCATGGGGACGGCGGCGTTTGTCGCCCTGCTGATGACCCTGTGCAATAAATCGTTTTCCGCCACGCAGTTTGCGCTGCTCTCGGCACTCTCGGCCGTTGGCCGCGTGTACGTAGGTCCGATTGCCGGCTGGTTTGTAGAAGCCCACGGCTGGCCAACGTTTTATCTCTTCTCGGTCGCTGCTGCCGTGCCGGGGATTTTATTATTGCTGGTGTGTCGCCAGACGCTGGAATATACCCAGCGGACCGAACACTTTATGCCGCGCACTGAATATCACCGCGCCTACCGATTTGCGTTACGTCTGCTAATGGCGGGCTGCGGCGCGCTGGCGCTATGGCTTGTGGTACTTATCGTTAACGCCAGTACGTCTCTGGCGCTCCCCCTCGAAGCTCTTCTGCTGGACGCAGGAGCCCTGCTGGCCATCGCCGGGATCCTGACGGGCGGTCTGCTCGATTTTATGGCATTGCGTAAAACGCAGATGACCTGAAGAAAAAGTGAAAGGTTATTTCCCGTTGTAATCACTAACCGAAATTATAACGGTGAAATAGCCAACAGCCGCTAAAAAAATATTTGTTGTTTTGTGCGGGATAGGATTTGGAAATTATTGGAGCCAATTCCAAAACGCTATTTTTCATTAAACGATTCAGCATTGGAAAGTTTGATTTTTCGTTTTTTAGATGTCTTTTTATTGATAATTAATTGTTAATTTTTTGTATATTTTTAACAATGGTTATACCAATTGCCCCTTTTAGGGTATGCTTGGGGGTCCTTTCGTTATAAAGCCCATATCATGCGGCTTCGGTCATAAAAACCGACATAATCTGCAACACTTGTGACACGTGCGGCAGAACCCGGTAACACCTTCCTGACACAGGCCTAATGATGTTTACAGTAATGTAACCTTCCCGTAAAATGCCCGCACACTTTAAACGCCACCAGACTCCCGTGGAATTGAGGTCGTTAAATGAGACTCAGGAAATACAATAAAAGTTTGGGATGGTTGTCATTATTCGCAGGTACTGTATTACTCAGTGGCTGTGATTCTGCACTACTAGACCCCAAAGGACAGATTGGACTGGAACAACGTTCACTGATATTGACGGCTTTTGGCCTGATGTTGATTGTGGTTATTCCTGCCATTTTGATGGCTGTTGGTTTCGCCTGGAAGTATCGTGCGAGCAATAAAGATGCGAAGTATAGCCCGAACTGGTCACACTCCAACAAAGTTGAAGCTGTGGTCTGGACGGTACCTATCCTGATCATCCTGTTCCTTGCCGTGCTGACCTGGAAAACCACTCACGCACTTGAGCCAAGCAAGCCGCTGGTTCACGATGAAAAACCTATTACCATTGAAGTGGTCTCCATGGACTGGAAATGGTTCTTCATCTATCCAGAGCAGGGCATTGCTACCGTGAATGAAATCGCCTTCCCGGCGAACACTCCGGTTCAGTTCAAAGTGACCTCCAACTCCGTAATGAACTCCTTCTTCATCCCGCGTCTGGGTAGCCAGATTTACGCGATGGCCGGTATGCAGACGAACCTGCATCTGATCGCGAATGAAGCAGGCACCTACGATGGTATCTCCGCCAGCTATAGCGGCCCGGGCTTCTCAGGTATGAAGTTCAAAGCTATTGCGACGCCGGACCGTGCCGCTTTCGACCAGTGGGTTGAAAAAGCGAAGCAGTCTCCAAACACCATGTCTGACATGGCGGCGTTCGAAAAAGTGGCTGCACCTAGCGAATACAACAAGGTGGAGTACTTCTCTAACGTGAAACCAGATTTGTTCAAAGACGTTATTGGCAAATTTATGGATCACGGCAAGAGCATGGACATGACCCAGCCAGAAGGCGAGCACAGCGCGCACGAAGGTATGGAAGGCATGGACATGAGCCACGCGGAAACCGCTCACTAAGGGGCCGAGGAAGAAAATGTTCGGAAAATTGACACTGGATGCAGTGCCCTACCATGAACCGATTATCATGGTTACGGTGGCTGCAATTATCATTGGTGGCGCGGCCTTAGTTGGCCTGATCACTTACTTCGGTAAGTGGAGCTACCTGTGGAATGAGTGGCTGACTTCGGTTGACCACAAAAAACTCGGTATCATGTACTGCATCGTCGGTATCGTCATGTTAATTCGTGGCTTTGCGGATGCAATCATGATGCGTAGCCAGCAGGCACTCGCGTCTGCGGGCGAAGCCGGCTTCCTGCCACCGCACCACTACGATCAGATCTTTACCGCCCACGGCGTTATCATGATCTTCTTCGTGGCGATGCCGCTGGTAATCGGTCTGATGAACGTTGTCGTTCCGCTGCAAATTGGCGCGCGCGACGTAGCGTTCCCGTTCCTGAACAACCTGAGCTTCTGGTTCACGGTTGTCGGTGTAATCCTGGTTAACCTGTCACTGGGCGTGGGCGAATTCGCACAGACCGGCTGGCTGGCTTACCCACCGCTTTCGGGAATTGAGTACAGTCCGGGTGTAGGCGTTGACTACTGGATTTGGGCGCTTCAGCTCTCCGGTGTCGGTACCACCCTGACCGGTATCAACTTCTTCGTGACCATCCTGAAGATGCGTGCACCAGGTATGACGATGTTCAAGATGCCAGTATTTACCTGGGCATCTCTGTGCGCCAACGTACTGATTATCGCGTCGTTCCCAATTCTGACCGTCACCATCGCGCTGCTGACCCTGGACCGCTACCTGGGCACCCATTTCTTCACGAATGATATGGGTGGCAACATGATGATGTACATCAACCTGATTTGGGCATGGGGTCACCCGGAAGTGTACATTCTGGTTCTGCCTGTTTTCGGTGTGTTCTCCGAAATCGCGGCAACCTTCTCGCGTAAGCGTCTGTTTGGTTACACCTCTCTGGTGTGGGCAACCGTGTGTATTACCGTTCTGTCGTTCATCGTTTGGCTGCACCACTTCTTTACCATGGGTGCGGGCGCGAACGTAAACGCCTTCTTCGGTATCACCACCATGATTATCGCCATCCCTACCGGGGTGAAGATCTTCAACTGGCTGTTCACCATGTACCAGGGCCGTATCGTGTTCCACTCAGCAATGCTGTGGACCATCGGCTTCATCGTGACCTTCTCCGTAGGTGGGATGACCGGCGTACTGCTGGCGGTGCCAGGTGCTGACTTCGTTCTGCACAACAGCCTGTTCCTGATTGCGCACTTCCATAACGTTATTATCGGCGGCGTGGTCTTCGGCTGCTTCGCAGGTGTGACTTACTGGTGGCCTAAGGCGTTTGGCTTCACGCTGAACGAAACCTGGGGTAAACGCGCGTTCTGGTTCTGGATCATTGGCTTCTTCGTGGCGTTTATGCCGCTGTACGTGCTGGGCTTCATGGGTATGACCCGTCGTCTGAGCCAGCAGATCGATCCGCAGTTCCACCCAATGCTGATGGTTGCAGCGGGCGGTGCAGCGCTGATTGCCTGCGGTATTCTGTGCCAGCTGATTCAGTACTACGTGTCCATCCGCGACCGTAACCTGAACCGCGACCTGACCGGTGACCCATGGGGTGGCCGTACGCTGGAGTGGGCAACCTCTTCTCCACCACCGTTCTATAACTTTGCCGTAGTGCCGCACATTCACGAGCGTGACGCATTCTGGGAAATGAAAGAAAAAGGTGAAGCGTACAAGCAACCTGAGCATTACGAAGAGATCCATATGCCGAAAAACAGCGCTGCGGGCATCGTGATTGCCGCTTTCGCAACGGTATTTGGTTTCGCAATGATCTGGCACATCTGGTGGATGGCGATTGTTGGCTTCGCTGGCATCGTAATCAGCTGGATTGTGAAGAGCTTTGACGAGGACGTGGACTACTACGTACCAGTCCGTGAAGTTGAAAAGCTGGAAAATCAGCATTTCGACGAGATTTCTAAAGCGGGGCTGAAAAATGGCAACTGATACTCTGGCGCACTCAACTGCCCACGCGCATGAACATGCGCACCATGATACAGGACCGACCAAAGTCTTCGGTTTCTGGATCTACCTGATGAGCGACTGCATTCTGTTCTGCTGTCTGTTCGCGACCTATGCCGTTCTGGTGAACGGCACAGCGGGCGGCCCGACCGGCAAGGACATTTTTGAACTGCCGTTCGTTCTGGTTGAAACCGCACTGCTGTTATTCAGCTCCATCACCTACGGCATGGCGGCTATCGCCATGTACAAAAACAACAAGAGCCAGGTTGTCTCCTGGCTGGCGTTGACCTGGCTGTTTGGTGCTGGCTTTATCGGGATGGAAATCTATGAATTCCACCACCTGATTATGGAAGGCTTCGGACCGGATCGCAGTGGCTTCCTGTCCGCGTTCTTCGCGCTGGTGGGTACCCACGGTCTGCACGTGACCTCGGGTCTGATCTGGATGGCAGTACTGATGTTCCAGATCTCCCGCCGCGGCCTGACCAGCACTAACCGTACCCGTATCATGTGCCTGAGCCTGTTCTGGCACTTCCTGGACGTGGTATGGATCTGCGTGTTCTCTGTTGTCTATCTGATGGGGGCGATGTAATGAGTCATTCTAACGATCATGGCGCTTCCCACGGCAGCGTAAAAACCTACATGACAGGTTTCATCCTGTCGATCATCCTGACGGTGATCCCGTTCTGGATGGTGATGAGCGGTTCTGCGTCCAAGCCGGTTATCCTGGGAGCAATCCTGGTGACCGCGGTGATTCAGATTCTGGTGCATCTGGTTTGCTTCCTGCACATGAACACCAAGTCCGATGAAGGCTGGAATATGACTGCCTTTATCTTTACCGTGATTATCATCGCTATCCTGGTAGTCGGTTCCATCTGGATTATGTGGAACCTCAACTACAACATGATGGTTCACTAAGAGCGGCGAGTATGTTTAAGCAATACCTGCAAGTCACGAAACCAGGCATCATCTTTGGCAACCTGATCTCCGTAATCGGAGGGTTCCTGCTGGCCTCTAAAGGCAGCATTGATTACACCCTCTTTATTTACACGCTGGTCGGTGTGTCACTGGTGGTTGCGTCCGGTTGTGTATTTAACAACTACATCGACATGGATATCGACAAGAAGATGGAAAGGACCAAAAATCGGGTGCTGGTTAAAGGCCTGATTGCCCCTTCCGTCTCGCTGGTGTACGCCACCTTGCTGGGTATTGCTGGCTTTATGCTGCTGTGGTTTGGTGCTAACCCGCTGGCCTGCTGGCTGGGGGTGATGGGGTTCGTGGTGTATGTAGGCGTCTACAGCCTGTATATGAAGCGTCACTCCGTCTACGGCACGCTGATTGGTTCTCTCTCCGGCGCTGCGCCGCCGGTGATTGGCTACTGCGCCGTCACGAACGAGTTCGACAGCGGTGCGCTCATCCTGCTGGCTATCTTTAGCCTGTGGCAGATGCCGCACTCCTATGCCATCGCGATTTTCCGCTTCAAGGATTATCAGGCAGCGAACATTCCGGTTCTGCCGGTCGTGAAGGGCATTTCAGTTGCCAAGAACCACATCACGCTCTACATCATCGCTTTTGCCGTGGCAACGCTGATGCTTTCTCTGGGCGGTTACGCCGGATATAAATATCTGGTGGTAGCAGCCGCGGTGAGCGTCTGGTGGCTCGGCATGGCCTTGCGCGGCTACAAGGTGGAAGATGACAAAGTCTGGGCACGCAAGCTGTTTGTGTTCTCGATTGTCGCCATCACCTCCCTGTCCGTGATGATGTCCGTAGACTTCATGGTGCCGGACTCGCAAAACCTGCTGACTTACGTCTGGTAAGTTTATGTGATGATGAAAAGGGTGCTTCGGCACCCTTTTTTATTCACGAAATCTATTAATTGCGCATGTAATATTTGTTAAATAAGCCTTTATTTACCCCGCCCCTTCCCCGCACTACACTATGGCCTGCTTTTGAACTGAGGTGGTAATGAACGATTATAAAATGACGCCGGGCGAGCTGCGTGCGACCTGGGGTTTAGGGACTGTTTTCTCGCTGCGGATGCTTGGCATGTTTATGGTCCTGCCCGTTCTGACCACGTACGGCATGGCGTTACAGGGTGCCAGCGAAGCGCTGATTGGTCTGGCGATCGGTATCTACGGTCTGGCGCAGGCGGTGTTCCAGATCCCCTTTGGCCTGCTCTCTGATCGGGTGGGCCGCAAGCCGCTGATTGTCGGCGGGCTGCTGGTCTTTGTGCTCGGGAGCGTTATTGCCGCCCTCTCCCACTCCATCTGGGGCATTATTTTGGGCCGCGCCCTGCAGGGCTCCGGTGCGATTGCCGCGGCGGTGATGGCGCTGCTGTCAGATTTAACCCGCGAGCAAAACCGCACCAAAGCGATGGCGTTCATCGGCGTGAGCTTTGGCGTAACGTTTGCGATTGCGATGGTGCTCGGTCCCATCATTACGCACAAACTGGGTCTGCACGCCCTGTTCTGGATGATTGCGGTGCTGGCGACTATCGGGATCGCACTCACCCTGTGGGTTGTGCCAGACAGTAAAAATCACGTCCTTAACCGTGAATCCGGGATGGTTAAAGGCTGCTTTAGCAAAGTCATCGCCGAGCCGCGTCTGCTGAAACTTAACTTCGGCATTATGTGCCTGCATATTCTGCTGATGTCCACCTTCGTCGCCCTGCCCGGCCAGCTTGCCGCAGCAGGTTTCCCGGCGGCCGAGCACTGGAAAATTTATCTGGTCACGATGCTGATTTCGTTTGTCTCTGTCGTGCCGTTCATCATCTACGCCGAAGTGAAGCGCAAAATGAAGCGCGTCTTCGTGGGCTGCGTGGCGTTACTGCTGATTGCCGAGATCGTGCTGTGGGGTGCCGGCCCGCACTTCTGGGAGCTGATCGCAGGCGTGCAGCTCTTCTTCCTGGCGTTTAATCTGATGGAAGCGCTGCTGCCGTCGCTGATCAGCAAAGAGTCCCCCGCCGGTTACAAAGGCACGGCAATGGGCATTTACTCCACCAGCCAGTTCCTCGGCGTGGCGATCGGCGGCTCGCTTGGCGGCTGGGTCGACGGCCTGTTTGATTCACAAACCGTGTTTCTCGCGGGCGCGCTGCTGGCAACAGTCTGGCTGCTGGTCGCCAGCACCATGAAAGAGCCACGCTACGTGAGCAGCCTGCGGGTAGAAATCCCGGATGACGTGGAGATTAGCGACGCGCTGAAGCAGCGTCTGGAAGGAAAAGAAGGGGTCACAGAGGTGCTGATTGTTCCCGAAGAACGCAGCGCTTATGTCAAAATTGACAGCAAAGTGACGAACCGCTTTGAGGTGGAGCAGGCGCTGAAGGCCTGAAAAAAAGCCCGGTTGAACCGGGCTTTTTTGTCTTAATCGCGGAAGTTTTTAAACTGGAAAGGTTGACCCAAATCCCCGCCGCGCACCAGCGCCATCACGGACTGCAGGTCGTCGCGAGATTTTCCGGTTACGCGAATTTCTTCGCCCTGGATCTGCGCCTGCACCTTCAGCTTGCTGTCTTTGATAAGCTTAACGATCTTCTTCTGCACCGCGCTCTCGATGCCCTGCTTCAGTTTGGCTTCTACAAACCAGTTCTTACCGCTGTGGACAAACTCGTCCGGCACGTCCAGAGACGTTCCTTCGATGCCACGTTTTAACAGCTTGGCGCGCAGAATGTCGAGCAGCTGATTCACCTGGAAATCAGACTCGCTCAGCACCTTAATGGTCTTATTTGCGTCGTTCAGCTCAAACGACGCCTCAACGCCGCGAAAATCGAAACGTGACTCAACTTCGCGGGTTGCGTTCTCAACGCCGTTGCGAACTTCCTGGATATCAACTTCGGAAACAATATCGAAAGATGGCATCTTTTCTTCTCCCTTCACTTTTGTTGCGTTGCATAATACCCGCTACGAGGCATAACTCAACAGAAGCTTAGCTGTATAATTAAGCTGTAACACTTGGCGCAGTTGCAGGTGAGGAGGAACAATGAAAATTACGGTGCTCGGATGCGGAGCGCTCGGCCAGCTGTGGCTGACCGCGCTGTGCAAGCACGGACATGAGGTTCAGGGCTGGCTGCGCGTGCCCCAGCCCTATTGCAGTGTCAACCTGATTGGTGAAGACGGAAGCATTTTTAACGAATCCCTCACCGCGAACGATCCTGATTTCCTGGCGCAAAGCGACCTGTTGCTGGTGACGCTCAAGGCGTGGCAGGTCTCAGATGCGGTTAAGACTCTGGCCGCGCAGCTCCCCCCCACGTCCCCCATTCTGCTGCTGCATAACGGTATGGGAACCCTTGATGAGCTGAAAAGCGTCCCGCAGCCTCTGCTAATGGCGACCACCACCCACGCTGCGCGTCGCGACGGGACTATTATCGTGCATGTCGCCAGCGGCGTGACGCACATCGGCCCGGCCAGAACACAGGATGGCGACTACAGCTATCTGGCCGATGTTCTGCAAAAGGTCTTGCCGGACGTCGCCTGGCACAACAACATCCGCCCTCAACTGTGGCGCAAGCTGGCCGTAAACTGCGTGATCAATCCGCTGACGGCGCTGTGGAACTGCCCGAACGGGGAGCTAAAAAACCATCCGCAGGAGGTGGCGTCCCTGTGTGCAGAAGTCGCGTCGGTCATTGAGCGAGAAGGCCTGCACACCTCAGCAGAGGATTTACGCTGTTATGTCGAGCAGGTTATTGAGAGCACGGCTGAGAACATCTCCTCGATGCTGCAGGACGTTCGGGCATTTCGCCATACGGAGATAGATTACATTACCGGCTATCTGCTAAAGCGCGCCCGCGCGCACGGCATCGCCGTGCCGGAAAACGCCCGTCTGTATGACCTGGTTAAACGTAAGGAGAGTGAATATGAGCGCGTCGGCACTGATTTGCCTCGCTCCTGGTAGCGAAGAGATGGAAGCGGTCACCACTATTGATTTACTGGTACGTGGCGGCATTAAGGTAACAACCGCCAGCGTAGCCAGCGACGGCAATCTGGCAATCACCTGTTCACGAGGGGTGAAAATCCTGGCAGACGCACCGCTTGTCCAGGTTGCTGACGGCGATTACGACATCATCGTCCTGCCCGGCGGCTTAAAAGGCGCGGAATGTTTCCGCGACAGCCCGCTGCTGGTTGAAACCGTGCGTCAGTTTCATCTGTCGGGTCGTATCGTCGCGGCAATCTGTGCCGCCGCTGGAACAGTTCTGATTCCGCACGATATCTTCCCCATCGGCAATATGACTGGCTTCCCGGGGCTTAAGGATACGATCCCGGAAGATCATTGGGTGGATAAACGCGTTGTCTGGGATCCGCGCGTCAACCTGCTGACCAGCCAGGGACCCGGCACCGCGATTGATTTTGGCTTAAAGATTATTGATCTGCTGGTCGGGCGGGAGAAGGCCTACGAAGTGGCGTCGTCGCTGGTGATGCCGGCGGGGATTTATAATTACTATGAAGAGTAGTGCATAAAAAAAGCCGGGTGGCGCGAGGTAAAAGCAAAACGGCAACCGTTGGTTGCCGTTTTTAATGTGAGGGCACCAGGCCGCACGCTACGGACGATAAACCTTCACATTCGCGAATCCCTGCTCGCGCAGGTACAGCGCCTGCAGGCGGCTCATCACCCCGCGCTCACACCACAGCAGATACGTTTTGCTCTGATCGAGGTCGCCAAACTTAGTGCTCAGCTTGTAGAACGGCAGAGAAACCACCTCTACGCCTTCAACCTTCAGCGGCTTGTCATCCTGCTCGTCAATGGAGCGGATATCCAGAATCGCATCGTTCGCACCGAAACCGCTCACGGTTTCCACTTCAACCACTTCCTGCTCGGTCTGCTGGGCAATCTCGCGGATGTCGATGTTGGACGCTTCTGCCACCACTCTTTCCAGGATGCTGAAATCGAAGTTCTCTTCTTCCGCTTCGATCTTCGCCTTCACTGCCTTGACGGTCGGGCTTTTTGAGATCACGCCGCAGTATTCCGGCATGGTGCGGGCAAAGTCTTCGGTGCCGATTTCGCGCGCCAGGTCGATGATGTGCTCTTTATCGTGGGAGATCAGCGGACGCAGGATCAGCGTATCTGATACGTTGTCGATCAGACGCAGGTTGGTCAGCGTCTGGCTGGAGACCTGGCCCAGCGCTTCGCCGGTGACCAGCGCCTGCACGCCGTAACGTTCGGCGACTTTGGACGCCGCGCGAACCATCATACGTTTGAGGATCACGCCCATCTGGCCGTCATCCACTTTTTCAAGGATTTCGCCCACTACCGGCTCAAAGTTGATCGCCACAAAACGCACGCGGTGGGAACTGCCGAAGCGGTTCCACAGGTAATGCGCCACCTGACGAACGCCAATTTCATGCGCCGCGCCGCCCAGGTTGAAGAAGCAGTAGTGCACGCGGCAGCCGCGACGCATCAGCATGTAGCTGGAGACGCCGGAGTCGAAGCCGCCGGAGATCAGCGACAGCACATCTTCCTGCGTGCCGATCGGGAAACCGCCAATACCTTCATAACGGCCCTTAACCAGCAGCAGACGATCGTTCTCGATCTCAAGGTTAACGGTGACGTCCGGGTTAGTCAGGCGCACGCGCGCCGTCTCAACGTGCTGGTTCAGACCGCCGCCGACGTAGCGCTCGACTTCAATCGAGCTGAACTCGTGCTTACCGCGACGCTTCACGCGCACGCAGAAGGTTTTGCCTTCGATCTGGTCGCGGTACTGTACCAGCGCCTTTTCGAAGATATCGTGCATATCGCTGAACGGAACGTCTTCCACTTCCAGAATATGGTGAATACCTGGAATACGGGTCAGCGCGTCGCGAATATCAAGGCGTTTGCTTTCGTCTTTCGCGCGGACTTCAACGTGATCCCAGTGACGCACCACGGCGAGCGTTTCGTCGTAGTGTTTTAATACGTTACGAATGTTCCCGGTGAGAATTTTAATAAAGCGCAAACGCACAGATTGGCTTTTGATGGTGATTTCAGGGAACAATTTAATGATAAACTTCATGGCGGCAATGTTTCTTAGGCAAGCTTATAAAGGCTTGTAGTGGAAAATGATACAGCAGCCCACACCCGTGGCTGCATCCAGGCGCGCAAGTATACCACCATCGCGCCACTCGCGTTATTTGATAATTGCCCCGAGTCCGTTACCATGTTGGGGCGAAGAATATAAGAGTTAATTCACTATGCCGAAGAAGAACGACGCACCGGCCAGTTTTGAAACTGCGCTGAGTGAGCTTGAGCAGATTGTTACCCGCCTCGAGAGCGGCGATTTACCGCTGGAAGACGCCCTCAACGAATTTGAGCGCGGTGTGCAGCTTGCGCGCCAGGGGCAGGTAAAACTCCAGCAGGCCGAGCAGCGTGTGCAGATCCTGCTTTCCGACAGCGAAGACGCTAAAACCACGCCATTCACACCGGACGCCGAGTAAATGGATTTTACCAACGCGCTTCAGGCGCGCGTCGTTCGCGCCAACGACGCCCTGCGCCGTTTTATTGAGCCGCAGCCTTTTCAGAACACTCCACTGGTTGAAGCCATGCACTATGGCGCACTCTTAGGGGGAAAACGCCTGCGTCCGTTCCTGGTGTATGCCACGGGCAACATGTTTGGCATCAGCGATAATACGCTGGACGCCCCGGCAGCCGCCGTGGAGTGCATCCATGCCTACTCGCTGATCCACGACGATCTCCCGGCGATGGACGACGACGATCTGCGCCGGGGTCAGCCAACCTGCCACATTAAGTTTGGCGAGGCGAATGCCATTCTGGCGGGCGATGCCTTGCAGACGCTGGCGTTCTCGATTCTCAGTGATGCGCCGATGGCGGAAGTGGCCGACCGCGACCGCCTGGCGATGATCTCCGAACTGGCAATGGCCAGCGGCGTGGCCGGCATGTGCGGCGGTCAGGCGCTGGATCTTGAAGCGGAAGGACGTCAGGTTAATCTGGAACAGCTGGAGCGTATTCATCGCCATAAGACGGGCGCGCTTATTCGTTCCGCCGTTCGCCTGGGCGCGCTGAGCGCGGGTGAGCAAGGGCGCAAAGCCCTGCCGATTCTGGACAGATACGCAGAAAGTATCGGTCTGGCATTCCAGGTTCAGGATGACATTCTGGATGTGGTGGGCGATACTGCAACATTGGGTAAACGTCAGGGTGCGGATCAGCAGCTTGGCAAAAGTACCTATCCCGCCCTGCTGGGTCTTGAGCAAGCCCAACGTAAAGCCCGGGATCTGATTGACGATGCCCGCCAGTCGCTGAATGAGCTGGCCGCGCAATCGCTGGATACCTCGGCACTGGAAGCGCTAGCGGACTATATAATCCAGCGTGATAAATAAACTATATATCTCGATGAGCCTTTGATGAGTTTTGATATTGCCAAATACCCGACACTGGCGTTAGTTGACTCCACCCAGGAGTTACGTCTGTTGCCGAAAGAGAGTCTGCCGAAGCTGTGTGACGAGCTGCGTCGTTACCTGCTCGACAGCGTTAGCCGCTCCAGCGGCCACTTCGCCTCCGGGCTTGGCACGGTTGAGCTGACCGTGGCGTTGCATTACGTCTATAACACGCCGTTCGATCAGCTTATCTGGGACGTGGGCCACCAGGCTTATCCGCACAAAATTCTGACCGGACGTCGCGATAAAATTGGCACCATTCGTCAGAAAGGCGGCCTGCACCCGTTCCCGTGGCGCGGTGAGAGCGAGTATGACGTGCTGAGCGTCGGCCACTCATCGACCTCCATTTCCGCGGGCATCGGTATTGCCGTTGCTGCCGAGAAAGAGAACAAGCAGCGCCGCACCGTCTGCGTCATTGGCGACGGGGCGATCACCGCCGGGATGGCTTTTGAAGCCATGAACCACGCGGGCGATATCAAGCCGGACATGCTGGTTATCCTCAACGATAACGAAATGTCGATCTCCGAGAACGTCGGCGCGCTGAACAACCATCTGGCGCAGCTGCTTTCCGGCAAGCTTTACTCCTCCCTGCGGGAAGGCGGGAAAAAAGTTTTCTCCGGCGTGCCGCCGATCAAAGAGCTGCTCAAGCGTACCGAAGAACATATCAAAGGCATGGTCGTGCCGGGCACGCTGTTCGAAGAGCTGGGCTTTAACTATATCGGCCCGGTGGACGGGCACGATGTGCTGGGTCTGGTGACCACGCTTAAAAACATGCGCGACCTGAAAGGCCCGCAGTTCCTGCACATCATGACCAAAAAAGGGCGTGGCTACGAACCGGCGGAGAAAGATCCGATCACCTTCCACGCGGTGCCAAAGTTCGACCATACCAGCGGCTGCCTGCCGAAAAGCAGCGGCGGAATGCCAAGCTACTCAAAAATCTTTGGCGACTGGCTGTGCGAGACGGCGGCAAAAGATAACAAGCTGATGGCGGTCACGCCTGCCATGCGTGAAGGCTCCGGCATGGTCGAGTTCTCCAAAAAATACCCGGACCAGTATTTCGACGTCGCCATTGCCGAGCAGCACGCGGTCACCTTCGCGGCGGGGCTGGCGATTGGCGGCTACAAGCCGGTGGTGGCGATTTACTCCACCTTCCTGCAGCGCGCCTACGACCAGGTGATCCATGACGTTGCCATCCAGAAGCTGCCGGTGCTGTTTGCTATCGATCGCGCAGGCATCGTGGGGGCCGACGGCCAGACGCACCAGGGGGCGTTTGATCTCTCCTTCCTGCGCTGCATCCCGGACATGGTCATCATGACGCCAAGCGACGAAAACGAGTGTCGTCAGATGCTGTATACCGGCTACCACTATCAGGACGGCCCCTGCGCGGTACGTTATCCACGCGGCAATGCCCTTGGCGTTGAACTACAGCCGCTGGAAAAACTAGAGATCGGTAAAGGTCTGGTGAAACGTCGCGGCGAAAAAGTGGCGATCCTGAACTTTGGTACGCTGATGCCGGAAGCGGCAAAAGTCGCTGAAACCCTGAACGCGACGCTGGTGGATATGCGCTTTGTGAAGCCGCTCGATGAATCTCTGATTCTGAGCATGGCGGAAAGCCACGACGTGCTGGTCACGCTGGAAGAGAACGCCATCATGGGCGGTGCGGGCAGCGGCGTTAACGAGGTACTGATGGCGAACCGTAAATTGGTTCCGGTGCTGAACCTCGGCCTGCCGGACCACTTCATCCCGCAAGGCACACAGGACGAGGCGCGTGCCGACATCGGCCTGGACGCCGCCGGTATCGAAGCCAGAATCCGCAGCTGGCTGGCCTGATCCCTCCCCTTTTCCGCTCCTGCTATGCTTAAACGTATTGTTTAAACAGCAGGAGCGGAACCATGCAATACACGACATTAGGAAAAACGGACCTCAGGGTGTCCCGGCTTTGCCTGGGCTGCATGACCTTTGGCGAGCCTGACCGGGGAAATCACGCCTGGACGCTGCCGGAAGAGAGCAGCCGCCCTATCATCAAGCGCGCCATAGACGGCGGCATCAACTTCTTCGATACCGCCAACAGCTACTCTGACGGCAGCAGCGAAGAGATTGTGGGCCGCGCTCTACGTGATTTTGCCCGTCGGGATGAGATTGTGGTCGCCACCAAGGTGTACTACCCGTCAGGCGATCTGGCTGAAGGCCTCTCTCGCGCGCAGATCCTGCGCTCCATTGATGACAGTCTCAGACGCCTGAACATGGATTACGTCGACCTGCTGCAAATTCACCGCTGGGATTACAACACGCCAATTGAAGAAACCCTTGAAGCGCTGAACGATGTCGTGAAAGCGGGTAAAGCGCGCTATATCGGCGCGTCGTCAATGCACGCATCTCAGTTTGCTCAGGCGCTCGATCTCCAGGCGCAGCACGGCTGGGCGCGCTTTGTCACCATGCAGGATCACTACAACCTGATTTACCGGGAAGAAGAACGCGAGATGCTGCCGCTCTGCTACCAGGAAGGCGTGGCGGTGATCCCGTGGAGCCCGCTGGCGCGCGGACGCTTAACTCGTCCGTGGGGAGAAACCACGGCGCGGCTGGTATCAGATGAAGTGGGTAAAAATCTTTATTCCGGTACCGAAGCCAGCGATGCGCTGATTGCCGAACGTTTAGCCGGGATCGCCGACGATATCGGCGCAACGCGCGCGCAGGTGGCACTGGCGTGGCTGCTGGGCAAGCGGGGTGTCGCCGCACCGATTATTGGTACATCGCGGGAAGAACAGCTGGACGAGTTGTTAAGCGCGGTGGATTTATCGCTGACGCCGGAGCAGGTTGCCGAGCTGGAGACGCCGTATCAGCAGCATCCGGTGGTGGGGTTTAAGTAAACACTTGCCGGGTGGCGTACGCTTACCCGGCAATACTGAGCGCACAAACTTACCCGAAGTGATCGTACCCTTTCCAGTCCAGCGTAACGGGCGCACCGTCTTTCACAAACTTCAGCCCTTCACTCTCCGGCATGATCTGACCGATGCAGGTAAACTTTGCGCCAAGATGGGCCAATGCCACGTCCAGCGTTCCACGGTTCAGCTCTGGCACCGTGAAGCACAGCTCGTAGTCTTCCCCACCGGAGAGCGCCCAGCGCAGCGCCTGCTCAGGCTCCACATGGCGAAGCAGTTGCTCCGACAGCGGGAACAGATCCAGGTCAACGCGCGCGCCCACCCCGCTGGCCTTCAGGATATGGCCGAGGTCCGAGATGAGACCGTCAGAGAGATCGATAGCCGAACTGGCCCTCTCGCGCAGCGCCTGACCGTGCAGAATACGCGGTGTCGGGCGCAGGTGGCGCTTCACCAGATACGCCGCATCGTCAGCGTCCGTCACGTTTAAGCGATCCTGAAGGATCGCCAGCCCTGCCGCGCTGTCTCCCGGCGTACCGGTCACGTAGATCCAGTCGCCCGGTTTAGCGCCCGAGCGCTTCAGCGCGCGACCGAGCGGCACATAGCCGTGGATCGCCAGCGTCATCGACAGCGGCCCGGCAGTCGTATCGCCGCCAATCAGCTGCATATCGTAGTAGTTCAGCTGTTCAAACAGCGCATCGCTGAACGCTTCAAGCCAGGCTTCATCCACCTCCGGCAGCGTCAGGGCCAGCGTCAGCCAGGCCGGGTCGGCGCCCATTGCCGCCAGATCGCTGACGTTGACCGCCAGCGCTTTATACGCCAGATCGGCAGGATCGATATCAGGTAAGAAATGACGTCCGCACACTAAGGTGTCGGTGCTGATTGCCAGCGTCTGCTTTTCAGGAATATTGAGAAGTGCACAGTCATCGCCAATGCCGGTTTCAACATCAAGACGAGAGGTTCTGACACGGTCGAAATAACGGGCAATCAGGGAGAATTCGCCGCATGCCATACGTTATGCCTCAGCAAATAAAAGAAAAAACCGGAGCCGCACTGCCCGTCAGGCAATGCAGAACTCCGGTTTGCGGATCACTTTTTGTGGGGACGGATCGCAGGTGCGGCTTTATCAAGTACGCCGTTAACGAACTTGTGGCTGTCTTCAGCGCCGAAGGTTTTCGCCAGTTCGATCGCTTCGTTGATGGCCACTTTGTACGGCACATCATCACGTTTAGACAGCTCAAACAGCGCGATACGCAACACTGCTTTTTCCACCTGGCCCAGCTCTTCGAGCAGACGGGACAGGTATGGCTTCATCAGGCCATCGAGATACGCGCTATTAGTCGCCACTCCCGACAGCAGTTCACGGAAGTACAGAACGTCAACGTCTTTCACGTCCTGTTCTGACAGGAACTGGTATTCAACATCAGCGATGTCGTTCTGGGACAACTGCCAGGAGTAAAGTGCCTGGACGGCACATTCACGGGCGCGGCGACGAGCAGCAGGTTTCACGGAATTCCCCTTACAAAAAAATCAGGCCTTAATGGCTTTCAATACATTGATCATTTCAAGCGCGGTCAGTGCAGCTTCTGCACCTTTGTTACCGGCTTTGGTGCCAGCACGTTCGATGGCTTGTTCAATACTTTCGGTGGTCAGCACGCCGAACGCGACAGGAATTTCAGCATCCTGCGCAACGTGTGCCAGACCGTTGCTTGCACCGCCCGCAACGTATTCGAAGTGCGCAGTGCCGCCACGAATAACGGTACCCAGCGCAATCACCGCGTCGTATTTACCGGTTTTCGCCAGCGCGCCCGCCGCCAGTGGCAGTTCATAAGCGCCTGGAACCCAAACAACGGTAATGTTGTCATCTTTAACCTGGCCGATACGTTTCAGGGCGTCAATCGCACCTTCCAGCAGGCTATCGTTGATGAAGTTGTTGAAACGCGCAATGGTGATGGCGACGCGAGCGTCCGGGGTAGCTACAGCAGCTTCAATAATGTTCATACTCTTCCTTTACGGGTTCATTTGGCCCCGCAGGGGGGCGGATTTTATCATAATACTTTGCGCACTGCTTCCCTATTTCGGGAGCAATTACGCTGTCTTTACATGGAGGCAGACATCCGGACCCACCGGACGAATCTCGCTGAATGTGAGTTGCGGTGCATCGGCCAGTTTTTCAAGGCCAGGCAGCACAAACAGGCCGCGCGCGTCGTGACCTAACAGTTTAGGCGCAACGTAGACGAGCAGTTCATCCACCAGCCCCGCCTGGAGCAGCGCGCCGGCGAGCGTCGGACCGGCTTCGACCCAGATACTGTTCACCTGCTGCTTGCCGAGCAACATCATCAGCACCACGAGATCCAGATGTCCGTTATGCTCCGGCACCATAATGCTGCGCACGCCTTCCGGCCATTCGCGCGTATCTTCTTTGGTGCGCGCAATCCAGGTTTCACCCGGCTGCTGCACGATGCGGTGCTCCGGGGTCACGCGGTTCTGGCTATCAATAATAATACGCAGCGGCTGGCGCAGGTTCTCCTGCGGATAAAGCGCCTGGGTATCGGCATTCAGCTCATCCCAGCGCACGGTCATGGCCGGATCGTCAGCCAGAACGGTTTCACTGCTGGTGAGGATAGCATGGCTTTGCGCGCGCAGACGTTGCACATCGCGCCTTGCCTGCGGCGAGGTGATCCACTGGCTTTCACCGTTCGCCATTGCCGTACGCCCGTCCAGCGAGGCGCCCAGCTTGAGCTGAATAAACGGGAAGCCGGTGCGCATCCGCTTCAGGAAGCCTTTGTTGATGGCTTCCGCATCTTGCATCATCAGGCCGTGGCTGACGTCGATCCCTTCCTGTTGCAGACGATACAGGCCGCGGCCCGCCACCTGCGGGTTAGGATCCTGCATAGCGGCGACCACGCGCGAAACCCCTGCCGCAATCAGCGCTTCACAGCACGGCGGCGTGCGCCCGTGGTGGCTGCATGGCTCCAGCGTCACGTAGGCCGTCGCGCCTCGCGCTTTCTCCCCAGCCATACGCAGGGCATGCACTTCAGCATGCGGCTCGCCTGCGCGATAGTGAAACCCTTCCCCCACGATCTCGCCATCTTTCACGATAACGCACCCGACGTTGGGGTTAGGATGGGTGGTAAAACGACCGCGCTGCGCCAGCTTCATGGCTCGCGCCATGTACTTCTCATCCTGCATGGGCTTAATCCTGTAAGCGGGCGATCTCTTCGCCAAACTCTTTGATATCTTCGAAACTGCGGTAGACAGAGGCGAAGCGGATATAGGCGACCTTATCGAGCTTTTTCAGCTGCTCCATCACCAGGTTGCCGATCATTTTGCTCGGCACTTCACGCTCGCCCAGGCCACGCAGGTAAGATTTAATGTGGTTTAACGCCATTTCGACATCATCCGCGCTGACGGGCCGTTTTTCGAGGGCCTTCAGCATTCCGCTGCGCAGTTTCTCTTCGTTAAACGGCTCGCGCACGTCGTTACTTTTTACTACGCGCGGCATTACCAGCTCTGCAACCTCAAAGGTCGTGAAACGCTCGTTGCACACCAGACACTGCCGACGACGGCGCACAGAAGACCCTTCGCCCACAAGGCGAGAGTCGATGACTTTGGTATCCACAGCGGAGCAGAATGGGCAATGCATACGGTATCCCTGTTATCTGGTTAACTGATTTTCATTTTACCCTGATCTGGCCTGACAACAAAGGAGGAGCTTTTTTGAGATAAAGGATCTATGTCTGGCGGTACGTTGCTGGCTACCATTATGGGGATCCGTCATTTCAAGGAATAAACGCTATGACAAGACGTTACCTGAAAATTTTACTGGTGGGGAGCCTCTTCACCCTTAGTGCCTGTGCACAGCAAACCGAAGTCCGCCAGATGAAACAAAGCGTGAATACGCTCAACACGGCGATGGACAAACTGAACAAAGAAACGGTGAAGATCACCCAGCAAAACGCGCTGAACGCTAAATCCACCAGCGGGGTATATCTGCTGCCAGGAGCGAATACGCCTGCCCTGCTTAATAGCCAGATTGGCACGCTGAAGATGTCTCTGGTGAATGTGGCGGCGAATGCGGATGGTACGCGCGCAACATTACGTATTCACGGTGAGTCCAACGATCCGCTGCCCGCCTTCAGCGGCACGGTAGAGTGGGGCCAGATCCAGGGCACCACGGAGAGCTACCAGGAGGTGAACGTGAAGAACCAGTTGTTCACCGCTCCAGCCAGCGTGTTAGCGCCCAGCGATGTGGATATTCCACTTCAGCTAAGCGGACTTACGCCTGAGCAGTTAGGCTTTATCCGCATTCACGACATTCAACCTGCCGCGCAGTAATCCCTTCCTTTTGAGCGGAGTGAAATGTCACTCCGCTAACATTTACATTTCGTATGGATTGGCAACAGAAATGATTGCCGCTACAATCCCGGCCGTTTAAAGTACGCAAACGTGAACGCAATCGATTACGCGTGTGAGAGATATGTGAAACAACACATATTTTTGTGAGCAGGGATTCCTATAATAGGCACCGCAGAAACACGAAATATTTAGAAACGCAATTCGCGCATTTTTCACTCCCGGAAGGGAATTTCAATCAGTGGCATGATTATGAAAAAAACATTACTCGCAGCCGGTGCAGTTCTGGCACTGTCCTCCTCTTTCACTGTTAACGCAGCGGAAAACGAGAAACCACAATACCTCTCCGACTGGTGGCACCAGAGCGTTAACGTGGTAGGCAGCTACCACACCCGTTTCGGACCGCAGATCCGCAACGATACCTACCTGGAATATGAAGCGTTCGCCAAGAAAGACTGGTTTGATTTCTACGGCTATATGGATGCGCCTGTGTTCTTCGGTGGTAACACCGATGCGAAAGGTATCTGGAACCACGGTTCCCCACTGTTCATGGAGATTGAACCGCGCTTCTCCATCGACAAACTGACCGGTACCAGCCTGGCGTTTGGTCCGTTCAAAGAGTGGTACTTCGCGAACAACTACATCTACGACATGGGCCGCAATAAGTCCGGTCGTCAGAGCACCTGGTATATGGGTCTGGGTACTGACATTGACACCGGCCTGCCGATGAGCCTGTCCCTGAACGTGTATGCAAAATACCAGTGGCAGAACTACGGCGCAGCGAATGAAAACGAGTGGGACGGCTACCGTTTCAAAGTGAAATACTTCGTGCCAATTACCCAACTGTGGGGCGGTAATCTGAGCTACATCGGTTTCACTAACTTTGACTGGGGCTCAGACCTGGGCGACGACGATTTCCGTGACCTGAACGGCAAGAAAGCGCGTACCAACGATTCCATCGCCTCCAGCCACATCCTGGCGCTGAACTACGATCACTGGCATTACTCTGTTGTTGCGCGTTACTGGCACAACGGTGGCCAGTGGAACGACGACGCGAGCCTGAACTTCGGTAACGGCGACTTTAGCGTCCGCTCTACCGGCTGGGGTGGTTACCTGGTCGTGGGTTACAACTTCTAATCAGTGCGGGATTGTGCGGGCTGGTGCCCTCACCCCTTCCCTCTCCCACGGGAGAGGGTGCAAACACAAAAAACGGCAACATCGTTGCCGTTTTGCTTTTACCTCGCCACCCGGCTTTTTACTGCTTCACCTTGCGCAAAAAATCCGCCAAAGACCTGTCCGCACTCTCACTGAACCGCCTCTCCGTCATTACAACATTGAGACACCGGTCGAGCCGGAAACAGCGGTAGTCATCGCGCCGTTCACACCATGCCGCCAGCAGCCAGCGCTCCCCCCAGAAGAACAACCCCAGCGGCTGTACCTCACGTTTTGAGAGCAGCCCGGCTTCATCACGATAATGCAGCGCCAATACGCGCTGAGCGGAAATCGCCTGGTGAATCATGTCAAAATCGCTGCGGGAGTGGCTTTGCATGCAAAAATCCGGGGCGTAGATCCGCGTCTGCTCCGCCTTTCTGCGGCTCTCCTCGGGCAGAATAGCCAGCACCTTCTCCTGGGCCGACTCCAGCTCGCGCGACAGCGATTCACCTCCCCAGGTTTTGAGCAGGCGAATCGCGACCATCAGCGCTTCGGATTCCTTATTTGTCAGCATCAGCGGCGGCAGGTCAAAACCCGATATCAGCCGATATCCGCTTCCCGCCTCGCCTTCCACCGGGACGCCGGAAAGCGACAGGTCGCGGATATCGCGGTAGACCGTGCGCTCGGACACGCCAAGCCGGTCCGCCAGATGCGCAGCCGTTGTCAGACGCCTGCCCCGCAGGATCTGCACAATCTGAAACAAACGGTCAGCGCGTCGGGTCATAACGTCATTCGCTCTCAGGCAGGTTGATGAAGGCCGACGCGGTTACCCTCGCTGTCGGTAAACAGTGCGATAGTGCCGATACCATGCGGCAGCTCCAGCGGGCCAAACACGCACTCGCCGCCCGCAGAGGCAATGCGATCGAGCGTGGCCGCCAGATTGTCAGTATGCAGGTAAATAATAGCGCCCTGCAAAGAGGGCGTAACGCCGTCAAATTTTGCCAGCGCTCCTCCGGTGGCGGGATCCTCATGCGGGAAAACCGCCAGCTCGGCAATGTCCATTTTCTCGCGACGCAGCGCGAGCTGCATCACCGGCTCATAAAATTTGATGGCGCGATCCATATCCGAAACCGGAATTTCAAACCAGTTAATTACGCTTTTCATACATCCTCCTGCCTGTTGTGTGGGTTCAGAAGGAGTCTACGGCAGGGCTCCTGACAGCATACTGTCAGGAGTGTTTGTCAGGAGCAGATAAAAAAAATCCCGGTCAACAGACCGGGATTCCGATAACGCGCTAAACGTCGCCTTACGGCAGAATGGACGGCTGATCCGCCCCTTCTTTCTCGACCTTCTGCTGGAGCAGGTGCTCGCGCTTCATGCCAAGTTTCAGTGCCAGAGCGGACGCCACGTAAATAGACGACGCCGTACCGATGGAGACACCGATCAGCATGGTCAGCGAGAAGCCTTCCAGCACCGGGCCACCGAAGAGGAACAGCATCAGGATCACCATCAGGGTAGTACCGGAGGTGATCAAGGTACGATGCAGCGTCTGGGTCAACGACACGTTAAAGATTTCGTACGGCGTGCCGCGACGGATCTTACGGAAGTTTTCACGGATACGGTCAGATACCACGATACTGTCGTTCAGTGAGTAACCGATTACGGACATCAGGGATGCCACGATGGTCAGGTCAATCTCAATGTGGAACAGAGACAGTATGCCCATGGTGATCACCACGTCGTGCGCCAGGGCGATAACCACACCGGCCGCCAGTCGCCACTCGAAGCGGAAACCGACGTACACCAGGATGGAGATCAGCGCCACCAGCAGCGCCATGGCGCCGGTTTGCGCCAGGTCCGCACCCACGCTCGGGCCGACGAACTCAATACGCTTGACCGCCGCGCTCTGGCTGGTGGTTTCGTTAATGACCTGTACGACCTTGCTGCCCAGCTCCTGGCTGCCGTTGGCATCGTGCACCGGCGGCATACGCACCATGATGTCGCGGCTGCTGCCGAAGTTCTGCAGCAGCGGCTCTTCAAAGCCCGCTTTCTGCAGCGATTCGCGCATCTGGTCCATATCGACCGGTTTTTCCAGGGAGATCTCGATGACCGTACCACCGGTGAAATCGAGACCCCAGTTAAAGCCTTTCACGCCCATAATGACGATGGACAAAATCAGCAGTAAACCTGAAATGCCGAAGGCCCAGTAGTCCCAGCGCATAAAGTCCCAGACTTTACGGCCATGGTTCAATTGTTCAACAGTATATTCCTGTGCCACAACGCACTCCTCAGATAGACAGCTTTTTGACGCGCTTGCCGCCGTACAGCAGGTTCACGATGGCACGGGTGCCGACAATAGCGGTAAACATTGACGTTGCGACACCGATACCGGTGGTAATCGCAAAGCCTTTGATCGCGCCAGTACCCACTGCATACAGGATAAGAACCTTAATCAGTGTTGTTACGTTCGCATCGAAGATAGAGCTGAACGCGCCTTTATAACCTTCGTCAATCGCCTGCTGGACAGAGCGACCGTTGCTCAACTCTTCTTTGATACGTTCGTTAATCAGTACGTTGGCGTCGACCGCCACCGCAAGGGTCAGAACGATACCCGCAATCCCCGGCATGGTCAGCGTCGCCCCCGGCAGCAGGGACATAATGCCGATGATCAGCACCAGGTTTGCAATCAGCGCGGAGGTCGCAATCAGACCGAACTTCTTATAGAAGAAGATCATGAAGAGGATAGAGACCGCCAGACCGGCCAGACACGCTTCCAGACCCTGCTGGATGTTTTGCATACCCAGGGTTGGACCAATGGTACGTTCTTCAACAATCTGAATTGGCGCAATCAGCGCACCGGCACGCAGCAGCAGCGAGAGCTGACGCGCTTCGTTCGGGTTACTAATACCGGTAATACGGAAGCTGTTACCCAGACGAGACTGGATGTTGGCGATGTTAATCACCTCTTCCTCTTTCACCAGCACCGCACGACCGTTTGCATCTTTCTTACCGCTGTCTTTGTACTCCACGAACAGGGTCGCCATCGGTTTGCCGATGTTGTCCTTGGTGAAGTTAGACATGATGTTACCACCCGCGCTATCCAGCGAGATGTTAACCTGCGGCTGGTTGTACTCATCCTGGCTTGAAGTGGAGTCGGTGATGTGGTCACCGGTCAGGATCACGCGCTTGTACAGCACAACCGGCTGACCTTCACGGGTCTGTTTCACTTCGGAGTCACCCGGAATACGGCCAGACGCCGCGGCAGACTGATCGACATTGGAGTTCACCAGACGGAATTCCAGCGTCGCGGTCGCACCGAGGATCTCTTTCGCACGCGCGGTATCCTGGATACCCGGCAGTTCAACCACGATACGGTCAGCACCCTGACGCTGTACCAGCGGCTCAGCCACGCCCAGCTGGTTTACACGGTTACGCAGAATGTTGATGTTCTGCTGAACGGCATATTCACGCGCTTCTTTCAGACGCGCATCGGTCATCACCGCACGCAGCTGGTTGCTGCCCTGAGAGGTGATCACCAGGTCACGGTGACGTTGGGTCAGGTAATCTACAGCCTGATCGCGCGCCGCGCTGTCGCGGAACGTGATGCTCATGCCGTAGTTATCTTCTTTACGCACGGTAGTGTATGGGATGCCTTTGTCGCGCAGATCGCTGCGCAGGCTGTCGATATTCTGTTCCTGCAGCTTGCCGAGCGCGGTATCCATATCCACTTCCATCAGGAAGTGAACGCCGCCACGCAGGTCAAGACCCAGCTTCATTGGCTCTGCGTTCAGCGCAGCCAGCCAGCGAGGGGTTGCAGGAGCAAGGTTAAGCGCCACGACATATTTGTCACCCAGCACGCCCATCAGCGCTTCGCGAGCGCGGAGCTGCGTGTCGGTGGTGTCGAAGCGAGCAAGAATTGCACCCTCTTCCAGAGCCACAGACTTAGCGGTAATTTTTTCTTCTTGTAACGTTTTCTGGACCTGGATCAGCGTTTGCTCACTGGCGGCGACACCGCGCGCGCCAGTGATTTGAACAGCCGGATCCTCACCATACAGGTTGGGAAGCGCGTACAGCAGGCCGACGATAATCACGACGACCAGCATGATGTACTTCCACAAAGGATAACGGTTTAACACGGCAGTTCCCTTTGGGAAAAGTTGGGATTACAGCGCCTTCATGGTGCCTTTCGGCAGAACGGCAGCTACGAAGTCACGTTTGATAACCACTTCAGTGGTGTCGTTCAGGGCGATAGCAATGTAGCCGCTTTCAGCCACTTTGGTTACGCGGCCGACCAGACCACCGTTGGTCAGCACTTCATCGCCTTTCGCGATGGAGTCCATCAGCTTTTTGTGCTCTTTGGTACGCTTCTGCTGTGGGCGCAGGATCATGAAGTAGAAGATCAGACCGAACACAACCAGCATCAGGATCAGAGACATCGGGCTGCCCTGCGCCGGAGCACCTGTTGCCGCTACCGCATCAGAAATAAAAAAGCTCATTCAAATTCCCTCATTATTAATATTAATCAACGTTCAACGGTGGAACATCCCGCCCCTGACGTTGGTAAAAATCGGTCACGAAGCTCTCTAATTTACCCTCTTCGATAGCCTTGCGTAAACCAGACATTAAGCGCTGATAGTAGCGAAGATTATGAATCGTATTGAGACGCGCGCCCAAAATCTCATTACAACGATCGAGATGATGCAGATACGCGCGAGAATAATTGCGACAGGTATAGCAATCGCACTCGGAATCGAGCGGGCTGGTGTCGCTCTTATGCTTCGCGTTACGGATTTTCACCACGCCATCGGTAACGAACAGATGACCGTTACGCGCGTTGCGGGTTGGCATCACGCAGTCGAACATATCAATGCCGCGACGTACGCCTTCCACCAGATCTTCGGGTTTACCCACACCCATCAGGTATCGTGGTTTATCCGCCGGGATTTGCGGGCAGACGTGCTCCAGAATGCGGTGCATGTCTTCCTTCGGCTCACCCACAGCCAAACCGCCGACAGCGTAGCCATCAAAACCTATCTCTACCAGACCTTTAACAGAGATATCGCGTAAATCTTCGTAAACGCTGCCCTGAATGATGCCGAACAGCGCATTTTTGTTCTGCAGGGAGTCAAAACGGTCGCGGCTGCGCTTCGCCCAGCGCAGAGACATCTCCATAGAGCGTTTCGCGTAGTCCCAGTCTGCAGGGTACGGCGTACATTCGTCGAAGATCATCACGATGTCGGAGCCGAGATCGTACTGAATCTCCATCGACTTTTCGGGATCGAGGAAAATCGGATCGCCGTTGATCGGGTTACGGAAGTGTACGCCCTGTTCGGTGATCTTGCGGATATCGCCCAGGCTGAAGACCTGGAAGCCGCCGGAGTCGGTCAGGATCGGGCCTTTCCACTGCATAAAATCGTGCAGATCGCCGTGGAGCTTCATGATCTCCTGACCTGGACGCAGCCACAGGTGGAAGGTATTGCCGAGGATAATCTGTGCGCCCGTGGCTTCAACTTCTTCCGGCGTCATCCCTTTTACGGTGCCGTACGTGCCCACAGGCATAAACGCGGGGGTTTCCACCACGCCGCGATCAAACACCAGGCGACCGCGACGCGCGCGGCCATCGGTGGTATCGAGTTCAAATTTCATTTTTTCTCCGACGTCAGAAAAACAGTCCAACGTTGTCATACGGTGCCGCGGACTTATTCCCCGACACGCTCATTCAAAGCCAGCGGATTGTACGTGATAAACATCGCGTCCCCGTAGCTAAAAAAGCGATATTTTTGTTCTACCGCAGACTTGTACGCATTCATCGTATGCTGATAACCCGCAAACGCAGAGACCAGCATAATCAGCGTCGATTCAGGCAGATGGAAGTTGGTCACCAGCGCGTCAATCACTTTGTACTGATAGCCCGGGTAGATAAAGATCTGCGTATCGCCAAAGAACGGCTCGATAAGATCGCGCTTTGCAGCCTGCGCGGCGCTTTCCAGTGAACGCACGGACGTCGTACCGACGGCCACGACGCGGCTACCGCGCGCTTTCGCCGCCAGCACCGCGTCCACCACATCCTGCGGCACTTCGGCATACTCGGAGTGCATGATGTGGTCTTCAATACTGTCCACCCGCACCGGCTGGAAGGTGCCCGCGCCGACGTGCAGCGTCACAAACGCCATCTCAACGCCCTTCGCGCGCAGCTTTTCCAGCAGCGGTTCATCAAAGTGCAGACCTGCGGTTGGCGCCGCGACCGCGCCAGGCTTCTGGCTATAGACGGTCTGGTACAGCTCGCGATCGGCCTCTTCGTCCGGGCGCTCAATGTACGGCGGCAGCGGCATATGGCCGATGGCGTTCAGGATATCGAGCACCGTACGCTCGTCGTCGAACGCCACCTCGAACAGCGCGTCGTGGCGCGCGGTCATGGTCGCCTTGATGCTTTCGTCATCACCCAGCAGCAGCTCCGCGCCCGGCTTCGGCGCTTTGGAAGCGCGAATATGTGCCAGAATACGTTTATCATCGAGCATACGTTCGACCAGCACTTCAATCTTGCCGCCGCTGGCCTTACGGCCAAACAGGCGCGCCGGGATCACGCGGGTATTGTTAAAGACCAGCAGATCGCCAGGGTTGAGCTTGTCGAGCAAATCGGTGAAAGTACCGTGCGTCAGCTCGCCCGTTGGCCCATCCAGTGACAGTAAGCGACAGCTGCTGCGCTCAGGCATGGGATAGTGAGCAATCAGGGATTCAGGTAGTTCAAAGGAGAAATCGGCGACGCGCATGACGTATACTCGTGACTTAAAAACAGGCGGCATAGTCTAGTGCTCACACCCTTTTGCTGCAACAACTAGCCGCCACTGGACAAATAAAACGCATGAATTTTCTCGCTCACCTGCATCTCGCTCACCTCGCTGACAGCTCCCTTTCCGGCAATTTGCTGGCCGATTTCGTGCGCGGCAACCCCGCTGAAGCGTATTCTCCCGAGGTTGTCGACGGGATTTTTATGCACCGCCGCATTGATGTCATCACTGATAATCTGCCCGAGGTGACGGAAGCGAAAGCGTGGTTTCGCCCTGAAACGCGCCGCGTTGCGCCGATCACGCTCGATGTGATGTGGGACCACTTCCTGTCTCGCCACTGGGAACAGCTCTCGCCGGAGATGCCGTTGCCGGCTTTTGTGCGCTACGCCCACCAGCAGGTGTCGATCATTTTGCCCGACTCGCCGCCGCGCTTTGTGAATCTGAATAACTACCTGTGGTCGGAACGCTGGCTGGAGCGCTATCGCGAGATGGACTTTATCCAGAATGTCTTGAATGGCATGGCGAGCCGTCGCCCGCGGCTGGATGCGCTGCGCGACTCCTGGTACGACCTGGATGAGCATTACGATGCGCTGGAGAGCCAATTCTGGCAGTTTTATCCGCGCATGATGGCGCAGGCGAAAAACAAGCAGCTCTGACAGCACGATCATTGATAGGTAAAAGCTGGCGGAACGATTGTCACCACCTCTTTGTCTTATCCACGAACACTCTCTATACTGGCTCGCGTTGCGTTCCAAATAACCTTAGTATCTACAGGAGAATCATATGGTTCTGGTAACTCGTCCGGCTCCGGATTTTACAGCTGCAGCAGTTCTGGGCAACGGTGAAATCGTTGAAAACTTCAACTTCAAACAGCACACCAACGGTAAAGCGACCGTTCTGTTCTTCTGGCCAATGGACTTCACTTTCGTTTGCCCGTCTGAGCTGATCGCGTTCGACAAACGTTATGAAGAATTCCAGAAGCGTGGCGTGGAAGTGGTTGGCGTCTCCTTCGACTCTGAATTTGTACACAACGCATGGCGTAACACCCCTGTCGACAAAGGCGGCATCGGTGCGGTGAAATACGCAATGGTTGCGGACATCAAACGCGAAATCCAGCAGGCTTACGGTATTGAACATCCGGACGCTGGCGTTGCGCTGCGCGGCTCCTTCCTGATCGACGCAAACGGCATCGTTCGTCACCAGGTTGTGAACGATCTGCCGCTGGGCCGTAACATCGACGAAATGCTGCGCATGGTTGACGCGCTGCAGTTCCACGAAGAGCACGGCGAAGTGTGCCCGGCTCAGTGGGAAAAAGGTAAAGAAGGTATGGCTGCGTCCCCAGACGGCGTTGCTAAATACCTGTCTGAGAACGTATCCAGCCTGTAATCGGCACGGTTTACGAAGAAGGCCCGCTTATGCGGGCCTTTTTTTATGCCTTACGCTGCGTCTCTCGCCAGATGCGCCAGGCCATTCCCGCCAGCAGAATTACGCCCGCAATTAGCACGCCCCACACCAGCAGCGCGTTCATCCGGCTCTCCCGCTCGGACGCAGAAGTAGCGGTCAGACGCCCCTCGCCGCCTAACGCGACATCATCCAGAATGTCGGCCTGCGGCAGGTGCTCCATATCATAGGTTTTGCGCAGATCGGCTGGGATCAGCATGTCAGGCTCCACGCTGGCAGGCTTTGCAGCGCCATTACCCCAGGCAAGCACGTATGGCGCTTTTCCCTGCGCGTTGAACACCAGATCATAGCGGTCACGATGCCCGGTGACGCCCGGCAGGTATTCCGGCAGGCGCGCATTCAGCGTCGTGATTTTCACCGCCTGCACCAGGCCTCCGCTAAGCGAAACCGGTGAAGACGTTTTGCCCTCCAGACGGTAAAGCACCTCTTTTTTCAGGGGGTGCCATGTGTCTTTTTCCGTACTCCGCCACGCTATCTCCACGGGAAGGACGCCGTCGCCATTCAGTACAATGCTGATAGCACTCAGCGGCTGCGGCTGCGCCCAGTGCCACTGCGCTTCGCTTGTCGATAGCTGCTCCCCTATCCCCTCAAGAGCGATCGCGTCCGGCGTCGCCCGCGCAGGAGCGCTAATCGCGTTAACGCCGGTTAAGGTCACCCCCTGGCTCTGAGCATTCAGCACAACCAGGAGATAGCGATTCGTATCGGGAGACAAAACGATATCGGTATCGATCCCATCGAGCTTAAGACGATCCTGCCCGCTCATCACGTCCAGCAGCGGCATATCCTCGCGCAGGGTATACCAGCGCTTAAGATCCTCGCTGTAGTAGATCGACGCCGTTCCCTGCCACGGCGCCTGCGGGGTATTCCAGAGCAGCTGCAGCTGGGACAGGGCAATCTCACCCGTAGCCTGCTCCGGCAGGGTCAGCAGATAATGCTGCCCGGCTGCGGCGGCTTTTTGCCCCTCCAGCACAATCTCTACGCCGTTTCCGGAACGGAGCAGGATCTTATCGCTGCCCTCATCCCCACGCGCAGGCGCAAGCGGTGAGGCGTCCAGAGGAAAGAGGCGCAGCGCCGTGGATTGCGCTGCCACCTGCGGACGCGTCGCGGTGACCAGGCTGAAAGGAACCGGCTCGCCCGACTGGTTAAAGACGCGAACGTCATGCAGATCCGGCGACGTGCTCTGCGTATAGACGGCGAGCGGCAGCGTCACCCGATACCACTGGGAAGGAGCAGACGTATCCAGCGAGCGGCCAAAGGCATAGTCCCGGGGCGATTCCGTTTGTACCTCGTCGCAGAACGCCGGGCCTGCAAGCGCCAGCAGAGCGGTACAAGCTACCGCTTTCATCCATTTCATTTTTCATCTCCTGTTTTGGGCGGTAACGGCGAGAAATACCCCACGATCAGCACCAGTATTGCCACGCCGATAAACGCCACCGCACGCGACAGACCGCCTCCACCCGCGCTGTCCACCAGCATCAGTTTAACCATCACCACGCCCAGCAGCGCGGCACCGCCAAGCCACTCCTGACGGGAAGCTCTACGGGTGGCGTGGACCATGATAACCAGCGCGCTCAGCATCCAGAACAGGGCAAACGTGGTCTGGATCAGCCGCGAATCCCACAGCGACGCCATATTCCAGGCCACGTCGCCGTACCAGGCCAGGGCGCGCATCAGCGCACCGTTAAGCCACCAGAAGCCAAACGCCATAATCGCGACGGCAGGCCACGGACGGGCCTGCAAGAGCTGCGTCGGGTAGTAGCGATCCACCGCCCGGTAAAAGACCACCAGCCCCAGCAGCGCGAACGCCGCGCCTTCTTCAAGCGGGTTCACCAGCGGCAGCCAGGTCTGACGATAAACCACGCCGTCCTGGAAATTGGTCACCACCAGCAATACCAGCAGCGCCGCGAGCACGGGGATCGGTGCTATGCACGCGTAGAGCGCGGGCCACTCCCGGAACGGCCACCCGCGACGGCGCACCGCCGCAGAGAGCGCCATAATCACCCCGCCGCCTGCGGCCATCGCCAGCCCGCTGCCCCAGGCCGCCATGCCCCACGGCAGCGACCGGGCAAACCAGTAAAGCTCCGCCGCCAGCGCCAGTAATATCATCCAGAACAGCGCCAGATGCAGCCCCATAGAGATGCGCGGCGCTAAACGGGCGCCGTCGCGCCGCAGCAGCATCAGCGCGGCGGGAAGCGCAATACCCCAGGCCAGATTTGACCAGCCGGCGGCAAACATCTGCTGGTGCGAGAGCTGATAGCCCACCATCACCAGCATCAGCGGCCACAGCAGCCATTTGCTGGCATCCAGCTCCCGCCACGCCAGACGAGCGGCAGCCTGACGCCAGCCCCAGACCGACGCCGCCGTCAGCGCCAGCACGCCTGCCAGAACAGGCAGTTCCTGCTTCAACACCAGCCGCGACGCGCCAAATAGCGCCACGAGCCAGAACAGCAGCCCGCCTGCCAGCAGCGCCCAGCTAACCGGCAGAAAGAGGTTCCGCCACAGCCAGGCCGCAGCCAGCCAGCAAAGGCTGAGGATGGCGAAGATAAGCAGCAGGCTCAGCGGAGTAACGCCGTTCATCTGCGCCCACAGCGCGCTGCCGAGCGCCAGCACCAGCAGCGCCGTCCCGCTATAGCTCATGCGCCGCTGGTGCTGCTGCACGCCCAGCCAGAGGATGCCCAGCCCCTCCAGCGCCCAGGCCATCGCCGTCCACCGCGCGGAGAGCGCGAGCGGAATCGCAAGCGTGGCAAACCCGCCGCCGATCGCCAGCGCCGCCATCACCAGCGGTCGCCCGATGGACGGATAGCGGCGCAGCGCAAGGAAAGCGAGGGCCAGATAAAATGCGCCGTATCCCAAAGCGCTCAGGGCCGGACCATATTCCCAGTGCCGGGTCAAACCGTACTGCATCCCAAAGCCTATCAGCGGCGGAGCAAACAGCAGCACGCCGTCAATAATCTGCTTTCCTTTCTCCTGCGCCCGCAGCGACAGCGCCACGCTCAGCACGCCGAATATCAGCGTATTGGCAATCAGGAACAGCTGGCAGATCCAATAGTCTTCAGGCTGGTACTCACTTAGCCCCCACAGGCCGCCCACGCCAAAGGTAAAGAGCAGCCCGAGCAGGTTGAGCTCGCGCCAGTGCTGCCAGATGCTGATGGCGAGAATGCCGATGGAAAGCAGGAGATAGAAGGAAAACAGCGCCACAAAGCTGCCGCCCCCGGTAGATAGTAGTAGCGGCGCAAGATACCCGCCGAGGCTCGCCAGCATGGCAAGGCTCAGCGCTTTCTGCAGCACGGCCAGCCCAACGCTCGCGGCGCAAATCACCACCAGTAGCGCAAAGGCCAGCGTCATCGGCAGCATCTGCCAGAGCCGGAAGGCGCCAAAGACCGTCAGGTAGAGAATGCCCGTCGCCCCGCCCTGTAAGATAAGCGCGTAGATCGGCTGCTTGTGCCGCAGCCGCCACCCAACCGCCAGCAGCACGATGGCAAACAGCGCCGTCGCCACCAGGCGTAGCTCAAGCGGGAACAGGGAGTGTTCAACGGTATAGCGCAGCAGGAAAGAGAGGCCGAGGAAGAGCAGCAGAATGCCAAGCTTCGCCAGGGGATTACCCTGCATAAACCAGCGCGTCAGCGACGTCACAATGCCGCCAAAGGCAGAAGGCTGTTTAGCCGCAGGCGCAGGGGCCGGAGCGGGTTTTGCCTCGGCTGCAGGAATGTCGGGACGCCAGGGATCGACAGGCGCGGGCGCGTCCTCAGCCACCGGTGCGGCCACGACAGCCGGAGTGACCGCTTGCACCTGTTCTGTCTCCGGCGCTACCTGAGCTGCGCCGCGCTGCTCAAGCACCTCAATGCGCTGGCGTAGCCGGGCGATCTCCTGCTGCGCCGCCGTGCTTCGATTAAACCCGATAACCGCAAGCACGGGCGCAACCAGCAGCGCAAAAACCAGGAATAAACAGCCAAGGATGTAAAGCTCGTCCATGTTTCCACCTTCACCGTAAACGATCCGTTAAGATTGACACAAATCGTTGCATTTGCGCCATCTTAAAAGGGGAAACTTTAGCGCATTAGCTGCCGAGCCAGACCGTCGCGGATACCGCAGGCAGCGCGAGCACGCCATCCTGTATCGTTGCCTTGCCCTCTTTGTTCGTCCACGTCGCCACCTTAAGCAGCGGCGAATCATCCAGCACTACTTCGCAGGCCTCGCCCCGGTTAATCGCCACCAGTACGCGCTGCTGATTATAGACGCGGACAAAGACCACCACATTATCGTGGGCGTACGCCACCTGACAGCCGCCGTAGCGCAGGGCGAGACTCTGTTTGCGCAGCTTCGCCAGCCGCTGATACAGGCTGAACAGCACCTTATCCTGTTTCTCTGCCTCCCACGGGAAGGTTTTGCGGCAGAACGGATCGTTGTTGCCGTCCAGCCCCACTTCGTCTCCGTAGTAAATGCACGGTACGCCCGGCCAGGTGAAGAGCCAGGTGACCGCCAGCGGCAGACGCGCCACATCCTTGCCGAGCAGGGATTTAAAGCGCGCGGTATCGTGGCTATCGAGCTGGTTAAACATCCGCAGCTGCTGCTGATGCGACAGGCCAGCGCGATAGTTATCCATCCACGCGGCGCAGGTTTCGGCGTCGATATGGTTCGGATCGTAGGAGATATCGGTGTTAGCCAGGAATCCCCACAGCGGGAAGGTAAAGCCGCGATAGTTCATCGCCGCATCTTCGGCATCGTTTTGCAGCCACTGGCGCGCGTCGCCAAAGTGTTCGCCAAAGACAAACGCCTCCGGCTGAGCCGCTTTCGCCGAACGCGCGATCCCGGCCACGTGCTGAAGGTTATTTCGCGCCCCGCCCGCTTCACCGAGCATATGCACCACGTCCAGACGCCAGCCGTCCATATTCCACGGCGCCTTCAGCCAGTGACGCACGATGCTGTCTTCCCCGCCGTAAATCTCGTTCACCAGTGACGGCGACTGGAAGTCCAGCTTCGGCAGGCTCGCGTAGCCCAGCCAGTCCAGCGCGCGGCCCTCCTCGCTAAAGCTGTACCAGTCGCGCTGCGGCGAATCCGGGTTATGGCATGCTCCCCCCATCGACTGGTTATGCCGGTCAAACCACGCGTGCGAATCGCCGCTGTGGTTGAAGACACCGTCCAGAATGAGGCGCATGCCTTCTTTTTGGGTGTTCTTACGCAGGCGCAGCAGCGCCTCGTCACCGCCAAACTGCTCGTCAACGTGGCGATAATCTTCGGTATCGTATTTGTGTACGCTCGGGGCTTTAAACACCGGGTTGAGGTACAGCGCCGTCACGCCGAGTTTTTTCAGGTACGGCAGCTTTTCGCTGATGCCGTCGAGATCGCCGCCGTAGAACGTCGAGCCGCCCGCCTGCGCCGTCACCGGTTCATCCCATTTTTTCAGGATGATGTCGTGACCCGCGGCATGATGGTAATAGACCTTGTCCTGGCCGGCGGTGCGTTTTTCGCTGCGCGCAAAGCGGTCCGGGAAAATCTGATAAAAGACCTGATCGTTAACCCACTGCGGGCCGTTATCCGGGTAATCGACGGCGAATTGCTCCAGCCGGGCCGGTGGGAAACGGCTAAACCCCTGCGGGGTAAACCACAGCTGGCGGTTGTTCCACAAAAGCTTAAAGCTATAGCGACGGCGCGGCTGCCCGCTGCGCAAATCGATATTCGCCCGCCACGCCGTAATCCCCGGCTGCGGCTGGCTGCGCAGCTTGTGCATTTTCAGCCCGGTCTCTTCGTTATCAATTTCGGCGCGGAGCGTCACGCGTTCCGGCTGATTTTCCCCCGCCAGCCAGAGCGTAATCACAAGGTTGTCTTTGTTTTGCTTAACAAATGGGGCAACCGGAAGGTGCCAGGCGTTTAACATCACGAATCCCCTCTGATGAAATTGACGTCACCTTGCCACAGGGTGGTTAAGGATAGCTCACCATGACGAGATTTATTGGGGGAGGAGGACGGGGGAGGAGGCAAAAATCCCCTCTCCCGGGAGGGAGGGGGGATAAAAATATTACTGTGCTTCTGCCAATTGACGGTCACGGCGGCACTTAAACACCCAGCCGATCAGCAGCAGAACGATCCACGCACAGCCCACGTACAGGGAAATGCGGGTATCCGGATGGTAGCCAATCAGGCCAATGATAAACACCAGGAAGATCAGCCCGACCACGGTCGTCGCCACCCCGCCCGGCACCTTAAACTTCAGCGCTTTCGCCTCATCCGGCGACAGACGGCGGCGGAAGGCAATCTGCGACAGCAGGATCATGATCCACACCCACACGGTCGCGAAGGTCGCCAGGGACGCAATCACCAGGAAGACGTTCTCCGGCATGATGTAGTTCAGGTAAACCGAGAACAGCAGCGCTACGGTCATCACCACCACCGTCACCCACGGCGTGCCGCGGCGTGAAGTTTTGGCGAACACCTTCGGCGCGCTGCCCTGCTCCGCCATGCCGTGCAGCATGCGGCCCACGCCAAAGACGTCACTGTTGATGGCCGAAAGCGACGCGGTCAGCACCACAAAGTTCAGAATGCTGGCAGCAAAGGCAATGCCCATATGCTGGAAGGTCAGGACAAACGGGCTACCGTTAGTGCCTACCTGGTTCCACGGGTAGATGGACATAATCACGAACAGCGTACCCACGTAGAACACCAGAATACGCATCGGCACCGAGTTGATGGCGCGCGGAATGGATTTCTCCGGATCTTTCGCTTCCCCGGCGGTGATGCCGATAATCTCGATGCCGCCGTAGGCGAACATTACCATCTGTAGCGACATCACCATCCCGAGCCAGCCGTTGCTGAAGAAGCCGCCGTTGCTCCAGAGGTTATGGATGCCGGTCGGCTGGCCGCCGTTGCCAATCCCCCAGATGATGATCCCGAAACCCGCCACAATCATGATGATGATGGTCGCGACCTTGAAGAAGGAGAACCAGAACTCCAGCTCGCCGAACACCTTCACGCTCATCAGATTGACGGCGCAAATGAGCAACACCACGCTCAGCACCCAGATCCAGTGCGGCACCGCCGGGAACCAGACGCCCATGTAGATGCCGAATGCGGTTACGTCGGCAATCGCCACAATCAAAATTTCGAAGCAGTAGGTCCAGCCGGTGATAAACCCGGCCAGCGGGCCGAGGTTTTCCTGCGCGTAGCGGGAGAAGGAGCTGGCAGACGGGTTGTGAACCGACATTTCGCCGAGGGCGCGCATGATGATATACGCCGCCACACCGCCGATGATGTACGCCAGCAGCACGCTTGGACCGGCCATTTTGATGGCATCTGCCGAGCCATAAAAAAGACCGGTGCCGATAGCAGAGCCCAGCGCCATAAAGCGGATGTGGCGCGTGCTCAATCCACGTTTAAGTTTGTTAGTGCTTTCCATTTAAATCTTGCCATTCAACACGAAAAAAACAAAAAACCACGGGGCCTTAAGCCCCGTGGTTAAACAGTTTGTTGCCGTTGATTAATGAGCGTTCGATGTGACCTGACGCCCTGCAGCACGGTCCCAGATAACCGCCAGAACCAGTGCAACAACGGTAGGCATCAGCCAGGCCAGGCCCTGCTCGGACAGCGGCAGACGCTGTGTCCAGGCTGGCAGAATTTCAGCGAACGCTGATGCTTTAATCCCGTCAAGGATACCAAAAATCAGGCTGATAAACATGGCTGGCGCAATAATTCGTGAGGAGTTATGCCACCACGGACGGGTGAAGCTCAGCACAACCAGCACGATGCACGGCGGATAGATTGCCGTCAGCACCGGAATAGAGACCTGAATCAGGTGGCTCAGACCGAGGTTAGACACCGCCATGGAGAAGATACCGAGAATAAACACCAGGGTACGGTAAGAGAGCGGCAGATACTGCGCAAAGAACTCTGCGCAGGCGCAGGTCAGGCCAACCGCTGTTACCAGACACGCCAGGAAGATCAGCGCCGCCAGCAGCATGCTGCCCGCCCCACCGAAGGTGTGCTGAACGTAAGCGTGCAGGATAGCCGCACCGTTCGCGTTCTGATCAACCAGCATCGCGCTGTCAGAGCCCAGGCGGAACAGCGCCAGATACAGCAGCGTCAGGCCCACACCGGCCATCAGGCCAGCCCAGATGGTATAACGGGTCAGCAAACGCGCTTCGGTCACGCCGCGGGAACGCGCGGCGTTAACGATAACGATACCAAACACCATCGCGCCCAGCGTATCCATCGTCAGGTAGCCGTTCACAAAGCCGTTAGAGAACGCGGCGTTTTTATAGGCATCCATCGCGTCGCTAATCGGGCCGGCTGGCCAGATGATGGCCGCCACGGCCAGCACGATCAGCGCTACAATTTTCAGCGGCGCCAGGAAGTTACCTACCGTGTCCAGCAGCTTGCCCGGATAGAGGGAAACCAGAATCACGATGGCGAAATAAATCAGGCTGTAGATGAACAGCGGCATCGCGCCGTCGCCGGTCAGCGGGGCGATGCCCACTTCGAAGGAAACAGTCGCGGTACGCGGGGTGGCAAACAGCGGACCAACGGCCAGATAGCAGACGGTAGCCAGCAGAACGCCAGCCACTTTGCCAATCGGGGTGCTAAGGCTATCCACGCCGCCACCGACTTTCGCCAGTGCGATAACGGTCAGTACCGGCAGGCCCACGGCAGTAATCAGGAAACCGAACGCGGCGGTCCAGACGTGTTCACCCGCCTGTAAGCCAACCATTGGAGGGAAAATGATGTTGCCTGCGCCAACGAACAGCGCAAATGTCATAAAGCCCAGCGCGATAATGTCACGCGATTTTAAGTGATGGGTCATAAAACCTTACTGCCTGTGGATGTGGTGTTGAAAACGTTGAGATTTTTCGATTTCCCTGACGGGACGATACAGCCGAAAATTTGCTCAATTTCAGCGGGAAATGCTCCCGTCCTGGCGTGGAGAAGAATAGTTTTTCGATTTACCACGCAAATACAGTCGGTCTGACAGTATCTGGGGGGCAATTTAAACGCTTATAACGTTTAAAGGCAAGGAGGGATCGCAAAACCAGAACAATATGCCAGTATGAAAACGCGCACCAGAACAATGCGCTAATTATAGGAAAAACCCATGGCTAATCATGCGAACAAAAAACAGCCAACCGTATAAAATTCACACGCGTTTCGCTTGACTGCAAAGCAAACGGGCCAGCGATGGCTGACCCGTGGAAAGGTAAAATGACACGCCTGCCGTCAGGCGCTCTTTTTGGCAATTAATCGTTCCGGGATAACGAAACTAAAGCGGGTTCCCTTACCCAGGGTACTCTGGATATCAAGACGGCTTTCATGGTGATTCACCGCGTGTTTCACAATCGCCAGCCCCAGGCCGCTCCCCCCCGTCTGCCGCGATCGCGCTTTATCCACCCGGTAGAAGCGCTCGGTCAGGCGCGGAATATGCTCCGGGGCGATCCCCGGCCCGTTATCCTCAACGCTAAACTCGGCGCCTGCCGGCGTATGCTGCCAGCGCACCACGATATCCGTTCCTTCCGGCGTATGGTTTACCGCGTTGTACACCAGGTTGGAGATAGCGCTACGCAGTTCATCCTCGCTGCCCAGCACCTTCAGCGTGTTGTCGACGTCAAAGGTCAGCTGATGTTTTTTATGGCTTAACGTCTGCGCTTCACGCTCGACGACGCGCAGCATCATTGGCACATCAATGGTGTCATTCAGCGCAAGAGAAGGCGCCGCTTCAATCTTTGACAGCGTCAGCAGCTGCTTCACCAGCCCTTCCATACGGTGCGTTTGCTCGCGCATCGTATGCAGCGCTTTTTCACGCGGCGCGCCTTCCAGGGTTTGCTCCTGCATCATCTCCAGGTAGCCCTGCAGCACGGTCAACGGGGTGCGTAGTTCGTGGCTGACGTTGGCGAAGAAGTTACGACGCGCCCCTTCCAGCTGGTGCATCTGGGTGACGTCGCGCGCCACCATCAGCCACTGGCGATCGCTGTAGGGCATCACGCGGATTTCCAGATGGCGACCGTTATTCAGCTTCAGATTGTGTGGACGGGTGAAATCACGCTTTTTCAGATACAGCGTGAACTCGGGATAACGCAGAAGGTTGAGGATGTTCTGACCATTGTCGTCCGGCCAGCGCAGGCCCAGCAGCTGTTGCGCAAGCCCGTTACACCAGAAAATAGTTCCTTCTTCTGTCGTCAGGATCACCGCATCCGGCAGCGACTCTGCACCGCTGCGAAAGCGTTTGATCAGGCTTCCCAGCTCGCGGCGACGCTTTTTATTACGCATCTGCATCTGGTGCAGGCCGTACAGCAGCGGCTCCCAGCTGCCGCTTCCCGGCGGCGGGGTCATACTGCGGTCCACCCACAGCCACCAGGAGAGACGCAGCAGGTTCCAGAAATGCCAGGCTAACAGCCCGGTGACCGCCGCCAGCAGAAACCACGGCAGATGCCCAAGTAAGGCCCCCAGAAGAAGGGCCGGAATACAGCATAAGATCAGTTCAAAGACGAGCCTTTTCCATGACAGACGTTCCAGCACGCGTCACACTCCTGTCATTATTCAGAAACGGGTCGAGAAACGATAACCCGTACCGCGGACCGTCTGTACCATGCGATCGTGGCCGCTCAGTTCCAGCGCTTTTCGCAGGCGGCGGATATGTACGTCAACCGTCCGGTCTTCGACATACACGTTAGTTCCCCAGACGTTATTCAGCAACTGCTCGCGGCTGTAAACGCGTTCCGGATGGGTCATAAAGAAGTGCAGGAGTTTAAATTCGGTAGGCCCCATGTCGAGGGGATTTTCGCCGGTCATCACGCGGTGTGACGTTGGGTCAAGGCTGAGGCCCTGCATCTCGATCACCTCTTCGACCGCCATCGGGGAAATACGGCGCATGACGGCTTTAATGCGGGCAACCAGCTCTTTCGGGGAGAAAGGCTTGGTAATGTAATCGTCCGCGCCGGTCTCCAGACCGCGCACGCGATCCTCTTCCTCTCCGCGCGCCGTGAGCATCACCACCGGGATGTCGCGGGTCAGCGCTTCACGCTTCAGATGTTTGATAAACTGCAGTCCGGAGCCGCCGGGCAACATCCAGTCAAGCAGAATCAGATCGGGCCAGGGTTCATTCAGCTGGTTCACCGCGCTGTCATAATCTTCCGCTTCAACCGGCTGGAAGCCATTTTGTTCGAGCACGAAGCACACCATTTCACGAATTGGAGCTTCATCTTCTACGACCAGAATACGTCTCGCCATACTTTGCCCTGTCTTATCTTATTTAAGTTACAAGTTTGTAATGCGGCGCCATTATGCGTCAGATTTATGACAGATTTATGAAAAACAGTACCACTATAAATGGCAAACTGTTGTTTTATTACAGCGGTTATTTTCCTCTCCCTGACAGTTTATAATCGCCCGCATCGTTTTTCGCCACGGATCTCCTATGCGCATACTTCACACCTCGGACTGGCATCTGGGTCAAAATTTTTACAGCAAAAGCCGTGCGGCTGAACATGAAGCGTTCCTGAACTGGCTTCTGGAAACGGCCCAGGCGCACGAGGTGGATGCCATTATTGTGGCGGGTGACATCTTTGATACCGGTTCGCCGCCGAGCTATGCGCGTGAACTGTATAACCGCTTCGTGGTGAACCTGCAGCAGACCGGCTGTCATCTGGTGATTGTCGCCGGTAACCATGACTCCGTCGCCACGCTCAATGAATCCCGCGACATCCTGGCGTTTCTCAATACCACCGTGGTCGCCAGCGCCGGGCACGCGCCGCAGATCCTGAAAAAACGCGACGGGTCGCCGGGCGCGGTACTGTGTCCGATTCCCTTTTTACGTCCGCGCGACATCGTGCAAAGCCAGGCGGGACTGTCGGGCGCGGAAAAGCAGCAGCATTTATTGCAGGCCATCACCGACTACTATCACCAGCAGCACGCGGAAGCCTGTGCCCTGCGCGGTGAACAGGCCATTCCGGTCATTGCCACCGGGCACCTCACTACCGTCGGGGCCAGCAAAAGTGACGCGGTCCGCGAGATCTATATCGGTACGCTGGACGCCTTTCCGGCGCAAAACTTCCCGCCCGCGGACTACATCGCGCTCGGGCACATTCACCGCGCCCAGGTCATCGGCGGCTGCGAGCATATCCGCTACTGTGGCTCCCCTATTTCGCTCAGCTTCGATGAAACCGGAAAAGCCAAATCCGTGCATCTGGTGAGCTTTGATGAGGGCAAACTCAGCGCCGTCGAGACGCTGGAAGTGCCGGTCACCCAGCCGCTGGCGGTGCTGAAGGGCGATCTGGCTGCCATCACCGCCCAGCTTGAGCAGTGGCGCGGCACTGAGCTTAACCCGCCCGTCTGGCTGGATATTGAAATCACCACCGATGACTACCTGCACGATATGCAGCGGAAAATTCAGGCGCTGACCGAAGAGTTGCCGGTTGAGGTGCTGCTGGTGCGCCGCAGCCGCGAGCAGCGCGAGAAAATTCTGCTCGGCGCCCAGCGCGAAACGCTTAGCGAACTGCGCGTAGAAGAGGTGTTCGAGCGCCGACTGTCGCAGGAAGAGATCGATGATGCGAAGCGCGTCAGGCTCAACGAGCTGTTCAGCCATACTCTGCACGCCCTCAATGACGAGGAAGAAAACGCATGAAAATTCTGAGCCTGCGCCTGAAAAATCTCAACTCCCTCAAGGGCGAGTGGAAAATTGACTTCACTGCGGAGCCTTTTGCCAGCAACGGCCTGTTTGCCATCACTGGCGCAACCGGCGCGGGTAAAACCACCCTGCTCGATGCCATCTGCCTGGCGCTCTACCACGAAACCCCGCGCCTGAATAAGGTCTCTCAGGCGCAAAACGATCTGATGACGCGCGATACCGCCGAGTGCCTGGCGGAAGTGGAATTTGAGGTGAAAGGCGTTGCCTATCGCGCATTCTGGAGCCAGAACCGGGCGCGCAACCAGCCGGACGGGAACTTGCAGGCACCGCGCGTGGAGCTGGCCCGCTGCGAGGATGGCAAGATTCTGGCCGATAAGGTGTCGGATAAACTGGAGCAAACCGCGGCGCTCACCGGGCTGGACTACGGCCGTTTTACCCGTTCAATGCTGCTCTCGCAGGGGCAATTTGCCGCCTTCCTGAATGCCAAACCGGCCGACCGCGCAGAACTGCTGGAAGAACTCACCGGCACCGAAATCTACGGCCAGATTTCCGCGATGGTGTTTGAGAAACACAAAGCCGCCCGCAGCGCGCTGGAAAAATGCGAGGCGCAGGCGGCGGGTGTCGTGCTGCTCAACGAAGAACAACAGCAGCAGTTGCAGCAAAGTTTGCAGGCACTTACTGACGAAGAGAAAACCCTGCTGGCCCAGCAGCAAAGCCAACAGAAAGATTTTCAGTGGCTTACGCGTCATGACGAGCTCGTGCGGGAGCAGCAGCGCGTTACCGCCCTGCAGCAGCAGGCGCAACAGGCGCAGGCGAACGCGGCGCCGGAACTGGCAAAACTCCAGCTTGCCCAGCCCGCCGCCCAGCTTCGTCCGCTCTGGGAGCATCAGCAGGAGCAAACCGCACGTCTGACGCAAACCCAGCAGCGAATTAACGAAGTAAATACTCGCTTACAGACCAAAACCGCACTGCGCGCGCGGATCCGCAATACCGCCCTGCGTACCCATGAGCGGCTACAGGCCGAACTGACGGCGCTGGGACAGTGGCTGGCGGAGAATGAGCGTTATCGCCTGCTGGGCCAGGAAATTGCCGGCTGGCGCGCCCAGTTCTCACAGCTAAACCGTGACAAAAGTCAGCTCGTCGCGCTTGCTGCGCGGATAACTGAGCTACGTAAAAAGCTGGCTGAGATGCCGGAAAATACGCTGACGCTGACGGCGGATGAAGTCAGCGCGGCCATGGAGCAGCAGTCCCGGTCCCGTACGCTGCGCCAGCAGCTGACGTCGCTGCATGCCCGCTATCAGCCGCTGCAAAAGCGCCTGAGCCAGAACGGTGAAAGCGTGCAGAAAGCCCAGGCGGAGCAGAGCAAGCTCAATGAAACCCTGGCGCTGCGCCGCCAGCAGTACAAAGAGAAACACCAGCACTATCTGGACCTGAAAGCCCTGTGCGAACGCGAAGCGACGATTAAAAATCTGGAAAGCTATCGCTCACAGCTTGAGGCAGGCAAACCCTGCCCGCTGTGCGGCTCCCACGAGCATCCTGCCGTGGAGACCTACCGGTCGCTTGAGCTGACGGATAACCAGCGTCGCCGTGATGCGCTCGAAAAAGAGGTCGCCGCGCTTAAAGAGGAAGGCCTGCTGGTACTGGGACAGGTTAATGCCCTGGCTCAACAGATCCAGCGTGAGACAGACGAAGCGCAGACGCTTTCTCAGGAAGAGCAAGCGCTCACCAAAGCGTGGCTGGAGGCGTGCGCGTCTTTGAATATCGCTTTGAATATTCAGGAGGATATCGCGCCATGGATGAACGAGCAGGAACACTACGAGCGCCAGCTTTATCAGCTCAGCCAGCGTCTGACCCTGCAAAACCAGCTGAACGAGCAGGAAGCGCAGGAACGCCAGTATCAGCAGCAGCGCACCGCAACCCGCCAGGCGCTGGAACATACTCTGCTCGCGCTCTCGCTTAGCGTTCCCGAAGAGGGCAATGAAGCCGACTGGCTGCACGCCCGCGAAGCGGAATTTGCCCACTGGCAGGAGAAGCAAACGCAGCACGGCGTGCTTCAGGAACGCGTGAGCGCGCTGAAGCCGCTGCTCGACACGCTTCCGGCAACACACGGTGAAGAGGCTGAACCGGCCATTCCTGATGACTGGCGCGACATCCACAATGAATGCGTGTCGCTGCAAAGCCAGCTCGCCGCCCTGCAGCAGCAGGAGGCGCTGGAGCGCGAGCGCCTGCAGCAATCGCAGACGCAGTTCACCGCGGCGCTCTCCGCAAGCTGTTTTGCCGATCGGGATGCATTCCTTGCCGCGCTGCTGGATGACGATGCTATTCGCCGCCTCGAACAGCTGAAACAGTCGCTGGAAAACCAGATACAGCAGGCCGCGGCCCTTTCCGGCCAGGCTAATCAGCAGCTGCAGGCGCACCTTGCGCTGCGCCCGGAAGAACTTGACGCGGATGTGTCTACCCTGCAAAGCCAGCTGCAGCAGCTGGCGCAACGGCTTCGTGAGAACACCACGCATCAGGGCGAGATCCGCCAGCAGCTTAAGCAGGACAGCGATAACCGCCAGCATCAGCAGGCGTTAATGCTGCAAATTGAAGAGGCCGCGCGCCAGGCCGACGACTGGGGCTATCTCAACGCGCTGATCGGCTCCAGCACCGGCGACAAGTTCCGCAAGTTCGCTCAGGGGCTGACGCTGGATAACCTGGTCTGGCTCGCAAACCAGCAGCTTAACCGCCTGCACGGCCGTTATCTCCTACAGCGTAAGGCCAGCGAGGCGCTGGAGCTGGAAGTGGTCGACACCTGGCAGGCCGATGCGGTGCGCGATACGCGCACGCTCTCCGGCGGCGAGAGCTTCCTGGTCAGCCTTGCGCTGGCGTTAGCGCTTTCTGACCTGGTCAGTCACAAAACGCGGATTGATTCCCTGTTCCTGGATGAGGGATTCGGCACGCTCGACAGTGAAACGCTGGATACCGCGCTGGATGCGCTCGACGCGCTGAACGCCACCGGGAAAACCATCGGGGTGATTAGCCACGTCGAGGCGATGAAAGAGCGCATTCCGGTGCAGATCAAGGTGAAGAAGATCAACGGACTGGGGTATAGCAGGCTGGACAGGGAGTTTGCGGTGGGGTGAGTGTTGGGTCGATTCGGTCTGGTGCCCTCTCCCTGGCCCTCTAAACATCAAAAACGGCAACGCAAGTTGCCGTTTTGCGTTTACTCCGGCCATAACCACGCCGCGCCGCGCACGCCACTGGAATCGCCGTGGACGGCTTTGCGGATCGGGGTTTCGCACTCGCCGCCGAAGACCCACTGTTTCACCAGATTTGGTACCGTGGCGTACAGCCGGTCAACGTTGCTCATGCCACCGCCGAGCACAATCACGTCCGGATCGAGAATGTTCACTACGTGCGCCAGCGATTTCGCCAGACGCATTTCGTAGCGGCTAAGCGCCAGTTCGGCCACCGGATCCTGTTCTTCCACCAAACGCATAATCTCGTTCCCCTTGAGCGGCTGGCCGCTCAGGCGGTGGTAGTCGGTTGCAAAACCGGTGCCGGAAATAAACGTCTCGATACAGCCCTGCTTGCCGCAGTAGCACGGCACCTCGGCGCGGTATTTAAGCTCGTCTTCATCCATCCACGGCAGCGGGTTGTGCCCCCACTCACCCGCCGTGCCGTTGCCGCCGATATGTGAACGTCCGCCAAAGGCCACGCCCGCGCCGCAGCCGGTACCGATAATCACCGCAAACACGGTCTGCGCTCCTGCGGCTGCACCATCAACGGCCTCAGAGACCGCCAGGCAGTTAGCGTCATTCGCCAGACGCACTTCCCGGTTCAGACGCTGGCTCAAATCCTTATCAAACGGCTGACCGTTGAGCCAGGTGGAGTTGGCATTTTTCACCACACCCGTATAAGGCGAAATGGAGCCGGGGATCCCCATCCCGACCGTGCCCCTCTCGCCCGTCGCCTGCTCGGCCATATCAACCAGCCGGGCAATCGTCTCGATCGTCTGGTGATAATCATCGCGCGGCGTCGGCAGACGGTGGCGGAACAGCTGTTCCCCCTGCTCGCTTAATGCGATGACTTCTGTTTTGGTGCCGCCCAAATCAATCCCAATACGCACAAGACTCTCCTCATTATTTTGATTATCAACAGAGTAGAAGGACGCTTCCCGATTAGCAATGCAAGCGATGCGACAATTCGTTATCATGCCCGCTGATTTAACGACAAGGCCGTGGAAATTATCATGCTGTGGTTCAAAAATTTGATGGTTTACCGTCTCAGCCGCGACGTTTCGCTGCGCGCAGAAGAGATGGAAAAACAGTTAGCCGCTTATAGCTTTTCCCCTTGCGGTAGCCAGGATATGGCGAAAACCGGTTGGGTTCCGCCAATGGGTTCACAAAGCGATGCACTGACCCACGCCAGCAGCACGGGTCAAATCATCGTCTGCGCCCGCAAAGAAGAGAAAATTCTGCCCACGCCGGTAGTTAAGCAGGCGCTTGAAGCAAAAATTTTCAAGCTGGAAGCCGAGCAGGGCCGCAAGCTGAAAAAAACCGAAAAAGATTCGCTGAAAGATGAAGTACTGCACTCTCTGCTGCCGCGCGCCTTCAGCCGCTTCAGCCAGACGATGATGTGGATCGATACCGTTAACGGGCTGATCATGGTGGACTGCGCCAGCGCCAAAAAAGCGGAAGATACGCTGGCCCTGCTGCGTAAAAGCATCGGCTCTTTACCGGTCGTACCGCTGGCGCTGGAAACGCCGATTGAGCTGACCCTGACCGAGTGGGTTCGCAGCGGTACCGCGGCGCAAGGTTTCCAGATTCTGGACGAAGCCGAGCTGAAAGCCCTGCTGGAAGATGGCGGCGTGATCCGCGCGAAAAAGCAGGATCTGGTGAGCGACGAGATCGCCGTACACATTGAAGCGGGCAAAGTGGTCACCAAACTGGCGCTCGACTGGCAGCAGCGCATTCAGTTCGTGATGTGCGACGACGGTTCCGTGAAGCGTCTGAAGTTCTGCGACGAGTTGCGCGATCAAAACGAAGATATCGACCGGGAAGATTACGCCCAGCGCTTTGACGCGGACTTTATCCTGATGACCGGCGAACTGGCCGCGTTAATTCAGAATCTGGTGGAAGGTCTCGGCGGCGAAGCGCAGAGATAATTTCCCCTCACCCTGATCCTCTCCCCAAAGGGGAGAGGAAAGAAGATTATTTCAGGTAGCGGCACAGATAAGAGGTCGGTTCAGCGACCTGCAAATGAAATTCGCTGTGGCCAGGGACGTTGAAAACTTGCCCGGCAGCGTAAACTTTCCATTCCGTTTCACCCGGCAGTAAGACGTTCAGCGCGCCGCTGACCACCGTCATCTCTTCCGCTTCCGCCGTGCCAAAGGTGTATTCCCCTTCAGCCATAACGCCCACACTGGCGCGGCCAGTGCTGCTGCTGGTAAAACCGATGGATTTCACTTTACCGGAAAAGTATTCGTTACTTTGAAGCATGGACTGGCCCTTATATTCAGAGATAAAAATTCACTATAGGGGCCATGCTCATCACCTGTCACGCAAAATCATTACGTCAGAAGTTCTGAGGCCAGGCGAGCCATCAGAACGTTGGATAACAGCACCGGCACGTCCAGCGCCTTTTGCAGTAAATCCCGGTGATGCTGGTGAAAACCAAGACAGTCCAGAATCAATACATCCGCCCCTCTCTCCAGCAGCTCCTTCCCGGCAGCAATGAGTTTAGCCTCGCTGTCCCAGAAGGGGTTTGCCAGCGCATACAGGGGCGTTTTTTCGAGCACGTGCCACTTTGCTTCCTGGTTGTCCATAAGCTCCTCGATGGGCACAATGACCCCCACCTGATGCCCGTCAACAATGGAGGCTACCAGCGGAGGAATAATGCGCATCGGCTCAAGCAAAATCGCATTGCGCGCGATGAGCCCCTTAATGGGGGCGGTGCTCATCAGCAAAATAACGTCATATTGCTGATTATCGAGTACTTCTATTACTGCCTGCAGCGAACGCTCAATTTTCTGCCGAGAAACATGCGCCAGTTTACCGTCGCTTAATAACGTCGCCAGGGGATCCTCCCCCGCCTCTACAGCGTAGTCTTCCATGACCTCTTCCCGGCTCATCTTACCCAGCAGGCTGAGATGCGTGATCTGTTGTTCAGATACATGCTCGGTTAAGAGCGGTAACACTTCGCTTACAGGGACCACACCAATGGTGAGGATCGCCAACGTTGCCTTCATCTTCTTCGCCTTCCATCACTACAAAAACGTAAACACAGGTACAGGCTCTCTACGCTGTACAGTTCGTTTTTTCAACAAAACAGCACCAAGCGTAGCAGGCGATCTCTGCCCCGAAATGTAAAGATCGCCTGCCGGTAACGGAGCTACCTGTAATAACTAAATATTAACTCCTGCTTAACATTTGCGATGAGTAAAAAGTGTGATTCAGGCACGGTATTGGAGCGTTTAGGAAAACATTCACGACTTTTCGGGATCTTCGTAGCGCCGCTTGGCATCCAGCGCTTCCTGTTCAGTCTCATGTTCACTGATCAGCGAGTCCGGTTTGGGGTGATCGGCACGCAGCTGGTACCAGGTGACGGTCTGGTCGCCATTGCCTTTTTCAACGGTAACAATACGTGCTTCGCGCGGATAGGGAGGTCTGGTTGGCATAGCTCATCCTTTTTTTATGTCTGAGCTATCAGTATAGACGGCGGTTAGCTGGCACACGCCAGACGCAGGGCGGTAATAATCTGAATTACCACATCTTCCGGGGCCGCAGAGGCATCCACGACATGGTGTGCCGCTTCACGGTAGAGGGCATCACGCTCGGCCAGCACTTCGCTCACCTCTTCGCTGAGCGGTCGTGACGTCAGCGCCGGGCGTTGTCCCTCTTCAGGAAATGCTTCAAGTCGCCCTACCAGAGCCGCCACCGGCGCGCAGAGATAGATCACAATGCCTTTTTCGCGCATAAAGTGACGATTACATTCGGCCAGAACAATACCGCCTCCCGTCGCAATGACGGCTGACGGCGTGGTGACCGCTTTCAGCGCGGCCGTTTCGCGGGCGCGAAAGCTTTCCCATCCCTCTTGCTCCACGATGTCTGCGATGGTTTTGCCGGCCTCGGTCTGCAGCCAGTGGTCGGTATCAACAAACTGACGATGACATGCGCGTGCCAGTTCCACGCCAACGGTGGTTTTCCCACAGCCGCGGGGGCCAACTAAAAAGATGGGTTGGGTCATAGCCAGGTGTTCCCCTTGATGCCGAATGGCTAAAGAGTGTAAAGAAATAATTGCAGAAGATGTGTCGAATACTTTACTGCAAAGCGGTACGGGATGACAACCCTGTGGAGGCCACACTGTACCACATATTGACAATAATTATCATTACGCCGTACGGCGCTTCACTTCCAGCAGCCATTTATCCAGTTCGGCAGCAAACTGCTGGCGATCGCGCTGGGACAGGCTGTCCGGTCCACCGGTCTGCACGCCGCTGGCCCGCATCGTATCCATAAAATCGCGCATAGTGAGTTTTTCCCGGATGGTTGAAGGCGAATAACGCTCGCCGCGCGGATTGAGCGCCGCCGCCCCTTTCTCCAGCACTTCCGCCGCCAGCGGAATATCGGCGGTGATGACCAGATCTTCCGCGCTGCACAGACGAACAATTTCATTATCCGCCACGTCGAACCCGGCCGGCACGCGGAGGGAGCGGATGAACCGCGAAGGCGGGACGCGAATATTCTGGTTCGCCACCAGCGTCAGCGGCATCTGAACGCGCTCGGCGGCGCGGAATAAAATCTCTTTAATCACATTTGGACACGCGTCCGCATCAACCCAAATCGCCATGTTGTCTCCCCATAATGACTCTGCCGACTATTGTCGCCTGCATTTCGTTGTTAAGCTATCAATCAGAGAAAACAACGCATAATGACGGAGAATCATGATGGACAAGAAAATCGGGTTTATCGGCTGCGGTAACATGGGCAAAGCCATCCTGGGCGGCCTGATCGCCAGCGGGCAGGTTCTGCCGGGTCAGATTTGGGTTTATACCCCGTCACCGGATAACGTCGCCGCGTTGCGCGATCAATACGGGATCAACGCCGCCGAAAGCGCGCAGGAGGTTGCCCAGGTTGCCGATATCGTCTTTGGTGCCGTTAAGCCGAACATCATGATCAAAGTGTTAAGCGACATCACCTCCAGCCTGAATAAAGAGACGCTGGTCGTGTCGATTGCCGCAGGCGTGACGCTCGATCAGCTGGCGCGCGCGCTGGGCCACGATCGTAAAATCGTCCGCGCGATGCCGAATACCCCCTCACTGGTCAACGCCGGTATGACCTCCGTCACCCCTAACGCGCTGGTGACTTCAGAAGAGGTGGCGGACGTGCTAAACATTTTCCGCTGCTTCGGCGAGGCGGAAGTGATTGCAGAATCCATGATCCATCCGGTGGTCGGCGTGAGCGGTTCAGCCCCCGCGTACGTTTTCATGTTTTTAGAAGCGATGGCGGACGCCGCGGTGCTTGGCGGTATGCCGCGCGCGCAGGCGTATAAATTCGCCGCGCAGGCAGTGATGGGCTCCGCCAAAATGGTGCTGGAGACCGGTAAACACCCGGGTGAACTGAAGGATATGGTCTGCTCCCCGGCCGGTACCACCATCGAAGCGGTGCGTGTGCTGGAAGAACGCGGGTTCCGTTCTGCGGTTATCGAAGCGATGGCAAAATGCATGGAAAAGTCAGAGAAGCTGAGTAAATCCTGATGTCTGGCCGGGCGTCAGGCGGCCACTTCGGTGCGGCCGCGCCCGGCATTTTTCGCCTTATACAGCGCCACATCTGCCGCCTTCAGCCATTCCCGATAGTGTACAAACTGCGGCCCCCAGGGGGCCACGCCCACGCTGATGCGCAGAGGCTCCTTCGGCGCGCACGGTAACGACAGCGTTTCCAGCCGCGCGTGAACCCGCGACATGACGGCGATGGCGCTTTCAGCGGCCGTCTGGGACATAATCACCGCGAACTCATCCCCGCCAAACCGGCCTATCGCATCGCCTGACCGTACCGACATCTGAAGCTGGCGGGTAATGGCCACGATGGCCTTGTCGCCTGCGTCGTGCCCCCAGGTATCGTTGATGTTTTTAAAGTGGTCGATATCAATCAGCAATATCGTGGCGGTGCAGTGGCTCCGGCGACAGTGCTCAAATTCATTGCGCAGCAGCATTTCCCAATGTCGGCGGTTAAAGACCCCGGTCATCCCGTCACGGGTGCTCATCATTTCCAGCCGCCGCTTATGTTCCGCCAGCCTGACGGCCGTTCGATGGCTAAGCCAGGCAAACAGCATGGGATAAAGCATAAGGACAGGAAGCGTTAAGCCCCACTCCAGCGCCCCCGGATTAAAGGGCTGCGCTCTGCCAGCAAGCGGTAACGTAAGCAGCGCAGTAAGCAGGGTGAGCACGATCCCCGCGATAAAAAGGCGGCAGCCGCCAGAGCCCATCATATTCATCCCCACCATCATCACCAGCGCCGCAGTGGGTAATACATACATCCCCATCACGCCGATCCAGACCCCGGCTATAACGGCATCCATCTTGAGGTTAAAAATTTCCTGCTGATGAGGTGAAGCGGCGCGGCAGGATAACTGCCAGGCAAAGTGCGGCCAGATGAATGCCCACCCCACCAGCAACAACCACCAGCCGCCGGGTAAAAAATGGCTGACCAGAATTTCCGCCACCGGGACAAACATCGCCGCCAGCCCGACAACGCGCGCCAGCCGGGCTCGCCTGGCAAACTGGATGCCGGTACGGTGAGGGTCATCCTGAGAAAGGGTTAAACTCCACTCTTCCCGAATGCGCTTTTTGTAGTAATAAATGTCATCATTCATCATTTTTGGGAATATTCTGAAACATTTTCCCAAATTATAGAGAGGGGGTCTGCGGGGAAAGTATGAAATTTCGGGTGAGCCGCCGGAGCCGCTCACCCGTTAGAACTACACTTTTTTCTTCAGGCAGGCACTCATGAACTTGCTGCGATCGTCGCCCTTGAGGGACTGTTCGGTTGCTTTCGCATTACACTCGCGCATTTTTTGCTGCTGCGGCGTCAGGCTTTTTTCGCCGGGTTTCGCGGCGCCGTTTTTCAGGCAGTCGCTCATGTAGGTTTTACGTGCATCCCCCTTAAGACTCTGGGACGTCGCCTGTTGATTACAGGTGGTCATGCGTTGCTGTTGCGGCGTTAATGTTTTTTCTTCCGCGTTCGCCGAGGAGATAAGGAACAGGCCGGAGAGCAGAGTAACCAGTAATGTTGTTTTCATTGCACCATCCTTTTGTGAACATTCCCTGTAAGTCTGGTTCGTGACAGGAAAAAAACCACCCGGCAGATGTGATTTCGGCCGGGAATTTATCATTTCAGTTCCAGCACGCAGGAATTGACGGTATCAGCATAAATGGCAGGGGTAATTAACAGGGAATGTAACGCGCTAAAAAGCGCGCTCTGTTTCAATTTATTTTCTTCATGTACAAATACAAAAATAAAACAGAGCGACTCCAGGCATCCTGCATGACAATCCTATGACATGTCAGTAACGGCTTAACTGCGCGGATGCCTCAACAGCTTCTTTACGTATTGCTGCAGCAACTCGGCATCCTCTGGCGGAACCTGCGTATCGGGCCGCGCCTTATCCAGCGCTCCTTCAATACTTTCAATTAACGCCTGCTGATCCGATGTTGCCATCTGCCGCAGCAGCGCGGTGACAACTATTTCCAGCGCTTCGACCTGGGCGACCAGCTCTTTCGACTCCTCTTCCTTTTGTGCAAGCTTAACCAGCAACTCAGCAATGAGATTTTTCATCGTGCTATTTCCTTATGGGATTTCCTCTGAAATTAACACCAGGAATGAAATATGCAAAGCGGAGAAAAGTATTATCTTATGCAAAAGTGACATTGCCGCCAAATTAGCGCAGCGATCTTTTCAGCGAAACGTTTTTCTATAAAAAAACGCCGCATTTTGTTATATAAAAATGCGGCTACCATAAGAATATATAATACATCTGCGAAAAGGTTATTTCGCAGATTTCGCCTCCGCTAATTGCCTGCGGCGACGCAGGGCAATAGCCAGCTGGATAATATTGATTAAAACGACAATCGCCGTCGCGGCAAATACCCAGCGAAAACCCGCCATTGCAGAAACGGACGCACCAATAAGCGGACCGGCGACGTTGCCTAAATACATAAACGACTGGTTATAGCCAAAAATACGCCCCGTGACCTGGTCGCTGGAATATTTGACCAGCAATGTCTGTACGGCGGGCAACATAGCGCCATCCGCAAAGCCGAGTAAAAACCGCAGCACGCCCAGCTGAAGCGGAGAGGTAACAAACGACATGGCGAAAAAGAGCACCACCGCAAAAATCAGCGTCGCCATCAGGATGCGCGCCGTGCCGATCCTGTCGCCCAGTTTTCCCAGACGCGGGGCAGAGATCAGCGCGGAGACGCCCGGCACGGCGGCAATCATGCCGCTGAGAAAGGCGATATTGTTGCTGTCCGGCTCCATCGACTTAATAAACAGCGCCAGAATCGGGCCGACCGAACCGTTGCAGAGCTGGATCACCATGGTGGTGACAAACAGGCTAATTACGAGTCCCGGGTATGGCAGTGAGGCGAAGACGGCCTTGCCGCTCAGGCGCTCAGATTTACTGATAACGGGGCGGCCCCCCTCTTTGATAAGAAAGAGCGTAACCAGAAAGCTGATCACCAGCAGGATTGCGGTGATGATGAATACCGCGCGCAGACCGACATGGTCAGCCAGAAAGCCTCCCAGCAGCGGGCCGCCGATAACGCCGCTGATCTGGGCGGTGGAGAGCGTACTCAGCGCCCAGCCGCTGCGCTCGCGCGGCACTTGAGAGGCAACCAGCGCCATGGCGTTGGGAATATACCCGGACGTCAGCCCCATCACCGCCCGCAGGAAAAACAGCTGCCAGACGTTGGTGGCGAAGGCCTGGAGCAGAATAGCAATCGCCATCCCGAGGGAGGCGCGCAGCAGCATCAGCTTGCGCCCTTTCCGATCCGCCAGGCTGCCCCACATCGGTGACACAATGGCGGAGACCAGAAACGTGACGCTGAACGTCAGCCCGGACCACATGGACAGCGCTTCGTGGGAGCTGACCCCCAGCTGTGACACGTACAGCGGCAGGAACGGCAGGATCTGGCTGATGGCAAGCCCGGTGAAGAAGCAGCCGAACCAGACCGAGATGAGATTAACTTTCCAGGATTCCATACAGAAATAGTCTTCATTTTTAGGCGAATTCGCCGTCAGATTAGCAAGTTACGCGTCTTAACGTCGCACCAGAGATGCGGCCTCGCTGACTTTGGTGTTTTATCTTCCCAGTCATCATATTTGTGAAATAAGTCACAATTCATCCATTTTCTGGCGGAAGATTATGCTTCAGCGGCAGAGACCAAAGCCGCGCATTCCCAGATGAAAATGGCTGGCGTGCGCCGCGTTATATTCCGGCCCAAGACCGTTTCCGTAGTAACCGCAGCTTGCCGCCAGCAGAGCCTTCAGCCAGGGCTGCGTTTTTGCCGATTTCCAGCCGTTAAGTACCGTAACGCGCTCTCCGTTCGCCAGCCGAAAAGCGGCGATATCCAGCGCCTCTGCCGTGGCATGCTCGCTGCGCCGCGCATCGGGCCGGTGGTAGATATTGCGGCAGGCAAAGCTGCCGAGGTGCTCAATGCGCGTCAGTTCACTGCCGGTAAAGCGTTTAGTCAGGGGCCGGGCCTGCTGGCTGACAAACAGGGCTGAGCTGAGCGCCAGCGGACAGCTGGCAAGAAAACTGCCGTTCAGGCTCACCGGGCCAAAGTCACGCACGCGCACGACGTTGTTCAGCGGGCATTCCCCGCCGCTGTCAGCGACCGCCTGCGTGCGGATCAGTTTTTTTTGATTAGCCTGCGCTAACAGGCTCGCGCAGGCTTCGCGCGTTAAGTGCCGCAGTTTATACTGGGTAATGCGGCCAGGCGGGTCGTCCAGGTTCAGCGGCGTGAAAGGGTTGTAGTAAGACGGCAGCCAGCGATAGCCCGCCGTTGCGATTGCCCCAAGGATGAAAATGGTCAGCAGCGTTTTTCCTTTCACTCTCCCCCCTCACTGTTCCCCAAAACATTATGGCAGAAGGCCGCGAAACCCGCAGGGCATCGTGGTATGTTATTGGCTTTTCGTCAGACTGGAAGAGAGTGAGATGGCAAAGCAGCGCGTAGGTATTGTCTTTGGGGGAAAATCAGCGGAGCACGAGGTGTCATTGCAATCGGCTAAAAATATCGTTGATGCGATCGATAAAAGCCGTTTCGACGTGGTGCTGCTGGGCATTGATAAACAGGGCCAGTGGCATGTTAACGATGCCAGCCAGTATCTGCTGAATGCCCACGATCCGGCACACATCGCCCTTAATCCTTCGGAAATTAGCGTCGCCACCGTACCCGGCGTCGTGAAGGGTCAGCTCATCGACGCAGGCAACGCGCAGGCTCTCGCCCAGATCGACGTAGTCTTCCCCATCGTGCACGGCACCCTCGGCGAAGACGGTTCCCTGCAGGGAATGTTACGCATGGCCAACCTGCCGTTCGTGGGCTCGGACGTGCTGGGCTCCGCCGCCTGCATGGACAAAGACGTCACCAAACGCCTGCTGCGCGATGCCGGGCTGAATATCGCGCCGTTCGTGACGCTCACCCGCGCCAACCGCGACAAACACAGCTTCGCGCAAATTAGCACTGAACTGGGTCTGCCGCTGTTTGTGAAGCCAGCCAACCAGGGCTCCTCCGTGGGCGTCAGCAAAGTCACCACCGAAGCAGAGTTCACGCAAGCCGTCCGTCTGGCATTCGAGTTCGACCATAAAGTGGTGGTTGAGCAGGGGATCAAAGGCCGCGAAATTGAGTGCGCGGTGCTGGGCAACGATTTCCCACAGGCCAGCACCTGCGGTGAAGTGGTCTTAAACAGCGACTTCTACTCGTACGACACCAAGTACATTGATGATAAAGGCGCCCAGGTTGTTGTTCCTGCGGATATCGATCCGGCCATTAACGATAAGATCCGGGCGATCGCCATTCAGGCCTATCAGACGCTCGGCTGCAGCGGCATGGCGCGCGTGGACGTGTTCCTGACGCCGGAGAACGAGGTGGTGATCAATGAAATCAACACGCTGCCGGGTTTCACCAATATCAGCATGTATCCTAAACTGTGGCAGGCCAGCGGGCTTGGCTACTCTGAGCTGATCACCCGCCTGATCGAGCTGGCGCTGGAGCGTCATGCCGCCGACAGCGCCCTGAAAAGTTCCGTTAACGGCTAATCGGCACCCTTAGCGGTCTCCTCCGCTGTCGTCTCTTCCGGACGGCGGCGGATTATCAGCCCTGCCAGCCAGAAACTGATTACCCAGGTCACCAAGCCCACGGCATAGGTTTGCCAGCCTTTTGCTTCAAATCCCAACAGCCCCACGACGCCGTTAAGAATAAAGATCAGCCCGATAGCAAAGGCGTAGTAGTGCCAGTCACGGCGAAGTTTGGACGTGAGCTTCATAACAACTCCGGCAGGAAAAAAAGACATCCTCTCACAGTTTCACCGCCAGGTCTGTGGCAGATGCGGAAATTCTGAAATGCGGTGCAGTTTCATTTAAGTTAACAAATTGTGACATGCTGCAGAAATCAACAATCCAGGAGAAATCCTGAGCGAAAATTACCACGATTCTGATATTGACAAATGCGATGACCTGTCAAACTCACCCCGTAAGACGCGTATTAAAACAGAGTGATATTTCGGGAGGTCAACATGGCTGACTTTACATTGTCGAAACCGATTTTTGGCGGCAAACCAAAAACCTCCACGGCGGGTAATATCGCGTATGCCCTGTTTGTCCTGTTCTGCTTCTGGGCTGGCTCCCAGCTGCTTAATATGCTGGTGCACGCGCCGGGCGTTTATGAACACCTGATGCAGGTGCAGGATAACGGACGCCCGCGGGTTGAAATCGGGTTTGGCGTGAGCACGCTGTTTGGCCTCGTTCCCTTCCTCGCGGGGTGTATGATTTTAGGCGTTGTCGCGCTCGTCCTGCGCTTTCGTCGTCGCCATTAAAGCCCCATACAGCGAGCCCGGCGATCGTCCACGCGTTTTGCGAACCAGGCGGTGGTCAGGTTACGCGTGATCTTCGGGCTTTCCAGCTGAATCCCCGGCAGAATTGCCCTCGGCAACGTTTTCCCACTCTTCTTATCGGCAAGCGCAAACATTTTCTTGTAGAGATCCGTTTTCTCAAATGCCAGGCTGTCGCCTTTCTCAAGCTGACGGCGAATGTCGCTGTTGCTCATATCAAGCGTTGTCGATAATTTCCGGATCGCCCGCTCGGTGCTTCCCGCCTCGCTGCTGCCGTAGGCGATAAGATCGCCGTCCAGCGCCAGCTTGACGCCGCTTGCGCGGCTAACCGCGCTCTGAAACGCCGCGTTACGGCTGGCATACCAGCCCGCGTTAAAGTCTGCGAAGCGGTACAAGGGCTCGCTGTAGTTCGCCGGATAGTTCAGCAGATGATACGTGCCGAACCATAGCCCGCCGCGCAGGGAGAAGACCTCCTGACGCACCGTACCGTCAATTTCCCACGGGTAGCCGTCGGTATGCTTCTCGGCAAACGCAATGCTCACCTGCATCGGGCCGCCGGTGTGAACCGGATTCAGTGAGCCAAACAGTTTCTGCCCCATCGGCACCATGTTAATGAAATCATCAAAGATGGCGCTGAGCTGTTTTTCGGTTTTCACCGTGTCCAGCCGCTCGCTGTAGCTTTTGCCGTTTGGCGAGGTGATTTTCAGCGCGGTATGCACGAGGAATACCGGGATATGCATCGATTCCGCGCGGCGGTCGATCTCTTTCCAGGCAATTTTGTTGAGACCCGGCACCACCGGGTCTGACTGGTACATCGACTCCTGCTGCGCCACCGCCAGCACCGAGCAGATATTCTCCTCGGTTGGGGCAATCTTCTGGCTTTCAAAGGTTTTTGCCAGCGCATCCGCCCACGCATTTCGATCCTTCACGCTGGCGGGCATTTTTTGCCGCACAACGCTTGCGACATCCACGGGCTTCTCGCCCTTTTTAAGCGGAGCAGCCCCTTTTTCGGCACAGCCCGCCAGAACGAGGGCAGCCAGCAAGGACAGCGGTAACGCACGCGGTACGGCAAAAGACATAGCAACTCCCTGTATTAGCTAAATGTGTTGGTGACTTCCTGCAGGTCCCGATCGTCCAGCTCATGTTCAAAGCTGCGCAGACGTTTGTAGATGGACATCAGCTCCACCAGCGTGGTCCAGGAGTTGATCAGATACTGGAACGAGTTTCTGACCTGATCGAACACGTTGGTAATCTGGGTCAGTAAGCCCAGCGTGATTGTTCCCGCAACAATAGACGGGAACAACAGGAATAGTCCAAAAACAGTATCGACCTGCAGATAGAAAATACGGGCAATATTGAAATACATGTAGTGGAAATAGAGCCGGAAATAGTTGAAACGGACGTTGCGGAACAGCTCTTTTATCGTCGGGGGCGCAGCGCGCGTTGGGTCGTCCTCTCCGTAGACCAGCTCCTTACGATAGGCCGCTTCCACACGCTGATTCTTAAACTCTAAGCCCGGCAGCTTAATCCCGACGACGGCAAGCAGGCCTGTGCCCATAAGCGACCAAATCAGCGCCGGGATGAGCAGGCCGTACGGTAAATGTCCGACAATCGGCAATGCTGAAATATGTGGAGAAAGCGCGACCAGAATCGGTAAGAACGCAAACAGTTTCAGGATGGCATTAAGCAGGCTGACGCCCATATCCTCAAGCGTTGACGCAAAACGCATGGTGTCTTCCTGAACACGCTGAGCAGCACCTTCAATATGGCGCAGACGCTCCCAGTGGGTCATGTAGAATTCGTTCATCGCCGTACGCCAGCGGAAGACGTAATGGCTGACGAAGAAATTATTCAGCACCGCCACGGTGACAGCAATCATCGCAATGCCCATAAAAATTTTTAACTGATTATAAAGCTCGCCAATTGGCACCCTGTTAGGGGCGCTAAGTGCTTTCTGGATGAGATCGTAGAACGGGGCATACCACGCGTTAATGGCTACGCTCACTTCGACCAGAAACCAGGTGACAAAAATAATCAGCGACGTTCCGAGAATGGACCACGTCTGCCAGCGATGAGGGGAATAATTAAACCAGAACAGCGCAAATAGCCCGACGCAAAGCGCGTAATAGGCATAAAACAGCAGATAGCTGAACGACCAGAAGCGCGCCGCGCTAATCGGCACCTCGCCTGTCGCCCCCACGATGCGCGTCAGCCATGCACCGCCGCCCGCCAGCCAGAACACGACTGCGATCAGTGCCCAAATAAATGCCGACAGGAAAAAAGGCCCCGGCTTTGGGAAAAAAGACTTAAACATGATACTTCCTTCTTGTTGTTATGGTTGTTGCTGTGCTCAACACATTACCACACGAATACCTTGCCCGAGCCGGACCCCGGCTCGGGCAAAAAGGTCAGACCCGTGGGTTGATTATTAGTTCGCTTTCCAGTTTTCGAGAATTGTTTCGGTGCGTTTCACCGCGACAGGGTTCGCCGGCGCAATGAAGTTTCGCCAGACGTCGTTGTGGTGGTGAATCAGGATCTGTGCTTCAGCAGCCGGGCGGTTGGCGGTGGTGTGGGCATCTTCCGCCACGGTAATGTGGTAACCCCGGCTGACGCCATTCTTGACCGTGGCGTCAACGCAGTAATCGGTGGCGCAGCCGCAGATGACAAACTCGCGAATGCCCTGCTCGCCTAACAGCGCTTCAAGCCCGGTGTTATAGAAGGCATCGCAGGCGGTTTTGGTCACGTACAGCGCGCCAGCAGGTTGATGGAGTTCAGGCAGCAACGCAAACCCGTCACTTCCCTCTTCCAGCCCCCTGGCCTCGGCATGCTGAATAAAAATCACCGTGTCGGCAGCCTGCGTAAGCTGGTTGATCAGAGAGACACACGTCTCGCGCTGATGACGCGGGGTTTCAAACACCCCGTTCTGCATATCAACCACCATTACCACACGCTTTTCAGACATACCGTTCTCCGCAAGATTGAGTAACACTGGTGCCTATCATAAGCCCGATGTCACAAAATGGGAGAGCGCTCGCAGGGAAATTCTTCATATTTACCCATGGTTACGTTTTTCTCGCTATGGTTATGCTATTCGGGGCATTGCACGGTGCCGATTAGTAGTATAAATACCCATTACTTTCCTCATTCACTTCATGGATGCTTTTCGTTGAAACGTTGTCTGCTCTCTTTTGCCGCGCTGTGTGCGGTGAGCTTCTCCACCGCCCAGGCAGCCCAGCCGCTGACGGCGCCCGTTTTGGCTTCCGATATTGCCGATCGCTACGCGAACCTGATCTATTACGGCAGCGGCGCGACCGGGATGGCAATGGTGGTCATCGACGGCAACCAGCGCGTTTTCCGCAGCTTTGGTGAAACGCGTCCAGGTAATAACGTTCGTCCGCAGCTGGATTCCGTTGTGCGCGTCGCGTCCTTAACCAAGCTGATGACCAGCGAAATGCTGGTGAAGCTGCTCGACCAGGGCGTGGTAAAGCTCGACGATCCGCTCAGCAAATACGCCCCGCCGGGTGCCCGCGTGCCGACGTATCAGGGCACGCCAATTCGCCTGGTGAACCTCGCGACGCACACCAGCGCTCTGCCGCGCGAGCAGCCGGGCGGCGCGGCGCACCGCGACGTTTTTGTCTGGCCAACGCGCCAACAGCGCTGGAACTACCTGAGCACCGCCACGCTGAAATCCGCCCCGGGCTCGCAGGCCTCTTACTCGAACCTGGCGTTCGATCTGCTGGCGGATGCGCTTTCAACGGCGGCGGGCAAACCTTACCCGCAGCTGTTTGAAGAGCAGATCACGCGTCCGCTGGGCATGAAAGACACCACCTTTACCCCTTCCCCGGACCAGTGCAAACGCCTGATGGTGGCAGAGAAAGGCGCAAGCCCCTGTAACAACACGCTGGCGGCCGTGGGCAGCGGCGGGGTCTATTCCACCCCTGGCGACATGATGCGCTGGATGCAGCAGTTCCTTTCTTCGGATTTTTACTCCCGCAGCAGCCAGGCCGATCGTATGCAGACTCTTATCTATCAGCGTACTCAGCTGCATCGCGTCATCGGGATGGACGTGCCGGGTAAAGCCGATGCGCTCGGCCTGGGCTGGGTCTATATGGCACCGAAAAATGGTCGCCCGGGCATCATTCAGAAAACCGGCGGCGGCGGCGGATTCATTACCTACATGGCAATGATTCCGCAGTCCAACGTGGGCGCGTTTGTGGTAGTCACCCGTTCTCCGAACACGCGCTTCGTTAATATGAGTGACGGCATCAATAACCTGGTGGCCGAACTGAGCGCCAATAAAGCCCAGGTGCTTACTGCGTCTAACTGATCTTAATATTCCGTGGGCAAGCGGTTGATGCTGACCAGCTTGCCCCGGCTCATATTGATGTAGTTCCCCTGACGCAGCGCAGCCAGGACTTCTGCAACGACCGAACGTGAAATACGTGTGCTACGCTGAATATGATTCATAACGCCAATTTTTGAGCGCAGCGAGTCATCCCACTCGGCCATATTGATCAACATCGCCCGGATCTGACTATAAGAGTTATTTCCCACCAGCTGCAGGTCACGCTTGCCCAGAATATGGTTAATCCATGACACCCAGCAGAAAGCATCCTGCCAGAGATGATTTTGCTGAATAAGTTGACGCGTGGCAGAGACCGGTAAATAAAATCCAGAACAGGTTGTGTGTGTCATCATGGAATATTCCAGATAACTATCATTTATCCATGCATTCAAACCATAGATAAAAGGTGCCTGCGCAATGCCCATCAGAAGTTCATCAGATTTACGATGGATAGCGGTAAGACCAGACTGTATTACAAAAGTAAATGGCTCATCATCATTATTGCCGGTTGTTATTAATTGCTGTGGTTCGATCTTAAAGGGGGTACCGGCGACTTCCAGACATTTTGCGAGCCGGCTTAATTCAGAAAGTGGTTTCGCATTAACGTTCATGCATACCTCAAAGCATCTGTATCTGTCGGTTCTTTATTATTTTTAAACCATATAAAAAAGCGGGGGAAAATATCCCCCGCGCTTTCTATTTACCAGGTATATTTCACACCCAGGTTTGCTCCCCAGTTCTGGTCAACGTCGCCGCCGCCCAGATAAGTCGCATCGGTGTAAGCACTGAAGTTTTTGGTGAAGCTGAACTGAGTGCCCAGCCCCACGCGAACCGCAGAGCCTTCGACGCCGTTATCAATGCTGTCAGAGTTGATATCAGCATTATTGTCAGCATCGTCATAGACGTAAGCCAGCTTGAAGTACGGGGTCAGCGCCTGTTCGCCGCCGTAGTTGAAGGTATAACCCGCATCCAGGCCAAGTTCATAACGCATGCTGTCGTAAGACTGACCATCGATACGCATATCGTTGCTCAGCTGGTAGTCGTCGCCTGACTGGAACAGGCCAGATACCGCCGCGTAAGGAGTGATGTAGCCTGACAGGTTTGGTTTCCAGTCATAGCCCAGCTTCATCCCGAAGCCAACAGCGTCAGAGGTGGTGTCACCGTCAACATACTGACCGTTGCTCATGGTTGCAGAGAGGTCATTGTTAAAGCGGGTGTAGTTCAGTGAGCTGTCGAGGAAGACGTTGTTCGCAAACGTCGCAGACGCGTAGATCATCGCAGTCTGGCTGTCCTGATCGACCTGACCCGTACGATCGCTGATATCGCCTTTCGCAAAACCAGCTGCACCACCGACGATCCACTTCGCATTATTACCGTCAATCTGCGTGTCCAGACCGACCATAATGCCGCTTACGTCCTGATCGTAGCTGACGGTGCCGTTATCCGCGTCAAAATTGCCGCCGAAATAGCTCACCCACGCTCCGCCGTTGTCTGCCAGGCCATGACGGCTGTTGGTCAGACGCGTACCCACGGTATCCTGCTGGAGATTCCAGATATTGGTGTTGGCAGAAGGAATGCTCAGCGCCATGTTGGCGTAGTCAGTCAGCTCTTTCTGCTGGAGAACAACGGTGTCACCCTCCTGCTGCGCCTGATAGGTGTAAGCACCTAAATCAGCTTTGTTTGCAGCAGTAAAGCTGGCTGCGGTATCTGGGTTATTGTCGTAGACGCGAACGATCTCTTTGTTTTTGTAGTCGGCAACTGAACCAGCGCCGGTTGCATCGTCGATGCGCACCTTGTAGTTACCGGCAACGTCACCGTTCACCGCCAGATGGCCGTCGGAGTTCAGCGCGACAACACCGTAGTCATACTCCGCGTTGTAGCGATCGTTGGTGATATAGCGTGCGTTGTTCAGATCACTGTTCAGCACATAATCGCGGCTGGCAACGTTGAGCACGCCGCCATCGGTCAGTACCATATTGTGCGTATCAACCTGACCCAGACCCAGCGCCAGCTCGGCACCGTTGTCTACGGTAATGGTGTTGGCATACAGCTCTGCTGTCTCTTCAGTCAGTGCCGCACGGCTATAGCTGTCCAGATACAGGCTGTCGGTTGCCACGGCTCCGCTGTCGCCAATATTCATGGTTGAAGCATTGGTCAGGGTGATTGAATCCGCCAGCAGGCCGGAGTTTTCAACATTGACCTGAGACTGGTTGTTCACCGTCAGCGCATCAATGTTGGAGACCTTGCGGGTATCCCACTCGGAACCGTTATCCAGCGCCACATTGAACAGGCCGCTTTGGTACACCTCTTCACCGGCAACGTGACCGTTGCTGTCGAAGGTAGAATCAGGCCAGATGCTGTTCGGGGACAGAGCGTGCCAGTCAACGTTGCTGTAGCCCTGGCCATACATCTGCGCAGTGCCGATAGCTTCAACGCTGGACTGCGCTGCACCGACCCACTTGCTGCCGTTGGTCAGCGTTACATCCAGTGTATCGGTACCGTCCCAGCCGTTGGTGGTTGGGTTATAGACACCATCTTCAGTGGTATCCGTTGCCGGATCGCCATTCTCGTAGAAGTTGTTATCAAAGGTGCTGGAGAAAAGAATGTCACCCGTTACGGTAGAGTGATCGAAGGTAGCGGTGGTCTGCATGGCGTTATCAGACGCGCCGGCCGCAACGATCAGCGCCGCATCATCCGCAGCCGAGGCGTTGGTTTCACCGTAGTCGCTCGGCTTCGCCGTTTGACCGTAGAACCCGTTGGTGCCCAGATCGCTGTACGCACCAGAGGTCAGCACGGAGTCTTTCACCACCAGCGTATCGGTAAAGACATTGCCGCTGTTAGCAACGCCTTCAACGCCGTCGTATGGTGTGTTATCCAGTTCCTGATAACCCTGCGTCAGCGTGATACCCGCGACGTGGGAGTTGTTCTGAATAACGATATCAGATTCAACGTCCAGGGTAATTGCGTTACCCAGACCATAGGTGTCCAGATAATGCGTTTCAGTATTCTCGCCATTGACGACATCATACGCGTAATGCTCGTAGGCATCGTTGATGGTGGAGTTATCAACGGTCAGGCTAAAACGATCGTACTGGGCATGGCTGGTGCCGTCAGTATCCACGCCATCTGCACACGTCGTGGTCATACACTCTGACGTGATCATGCCGTTAATGGTGCTGTTAGAAATACTCAACGCGTTCGCACGGCCATTGACCCCATCATCCAGATAGTAAGTCGAAATAACACCGTTTACGGTTGATTTATTGATGACCGGATAAATGTCACCATCATGGGTGGCATCCGAGTAATCCCAATCTGCGTAGCCATAATACCACGGCGTAGATGCGGTATTATCATATCCAAAAGTATTATATGTCGTACCGGAAATATCTTTCGCATTAGCCTGAGAAGCGATAGCCAGCGTACAAGCTAATGCAAGTTGAGATACAACCAGTTTCTTTTTCCATGTTTGCATTGGGTCATCCCTCCTCAGGGACGTAAGCATGTTTGTCCGTAAATCAATTAGCAATGTTTAATTGCGGAGTGAATTATGCAGTTTCATTCAGAAAAGGTTCAATGAATGATTCATTTAAGTCCGTATCCAGACAATCAGCAGATGTAAAACGAGAGAAAAAGAGCGCTAAATATAAATACTATAAAGAAAAAGTCAAAATAAACTAAACAAGCAAAGGTGATATAAGTTTTATAAACAGATCATTTTTATTTATACATTCCCTTCGTAATAGAATTAACATCAATAATTCGAACCGACATTCCGCAGGATTAGTTAATTATATATAATTCAGTGGCAATCATAGACAGGCCGCATTAATCGGTATCAAAATGCCCACTTTAGTAAAACACCTCACTTCACTTTGAGGTACACTAACCTTCTTTGTTCCACAAACATCAGGCATACCATGACCGATTTAATTGCACGTCCCCGCCGCCTGCGTAAGTCACCCGCACTGCGCGCCATGTTTGAAGAGACAACACTGAGCTTAAACGATCTGGTGTTGCCGATTTTTGTTGAAGAAGAGATTGATGACTACAAAGCCATCGAAGCCATGCCGGGCGTGATGCGCATTCCTGAAAAATACCTGGCCCGCGAGATTGAACGCATTGCCAACGCGGGGATCCGCTCGGTGATGACCTTCGGCATCTCCCACCATACCGACGCCACCGGCAGCGATGCATGGAAAGAAGATGGCCTCGTGGCCCGCATGTCCCGCATCTGCAAAGATACCGTGCCAGAAATGGTGGTCATGTCCGACACCTGCTTCTGCGAATATACCTCCCACGGGCACTGCGGCGTGCTGTGCGATCACGGCGTGGACAACGATGCTACCCTGCTGAACCTCGGCAAGCAGGCGGTCGTGGCTGCCGCTGCGGGTGCGGACTTCATCGCGCCGTCTGCGGCGATGGACGGACAGGTTCAGGCGATCCGTCAGGCGCTGGACGCGGCAGGTTTTACCGACACCGCCATCATGTCCTACTCCACCAAGTTTGCCTCCTCCTTCTACGGTCCGTTCCGTGAAGCAGCGGGTACGGCGCTGAAGGGCGATCGTAAGACCTACCAGATGAACCCGCTTAACCGCCGGGAAGCGATTCGTGAATCCCTGCTTGATGAAGCCCAGGGCGCAGACTGCCTGATGGTGAAACCGGCTGGCGCCTATCTCGATATTCTGCGCGACATCCGCGAGCGCACCGAACTGCCGCTGGGGGCATACCAGGTGAGTGGTGAATACGCGATGATCAAATTCGCCGCGCTGGCCGGTGCCATCGACGAAGAGAAAGTGATCCTCGAAAGCCTGGGCGCGATCAAACGCGCGGGCGCGGATCTGATCTTCAGCTACTTCGCGCTGGATCTGGCCGAGAAAAAAATCCTCCGCTAATCTTCACCAAACTGCAATACAACCGACATCTGCTCCTTCTACTGTCTTCGCAAGACGGCAGGAGGAGTAATCATGTTTAGCCTCGATAGCGTTCTCGACGATCTTTGGCCTCAGGCGAGGCCTGCACCCTGGCAAAAAAGTCTGTTAAAAAGGCTGTTTTACGAAGAAGAATTCCAGCAGTTTGCCGCCGCTCACCGCCACCTGAAAGGACTGGATATGGTGGAGCAAGTTCTGGAGCACCTTGATATTCTCTGCACCGTTTCCGCCCGCGATCTCGAACAAATCCCCGAACATGGCCCACTGGTTATTATTGCCAACCACCCGACAGGCACGCTGGACGGGCTGGCGCTGATGTACGCCGTCTCCCGCGTGCGGCGCGACGTTAAAGTCGTGACCAACCGGATGCTGACCCACCTTGAGCCTCTCAGTTCGCTGTTTATTCCGGTGGACAATATGGGCGGCAGGACGGCGAAATCGTCTCTGGTTCAGATGGAGCAGCATCTGCAAAACGCGGGCGTGCTGATCTTCTTCCCGGCGGGTGAAGTTTCACGCCCCACGCGCAAAGGCATTCGCGATAAAAAATGGCACTGCGGCTTTATCAAACTCGCCAGCAAGCTGCGCGCCCCGCTGCTGCCGGTACATATTCAGGCGCATAACAGCCTGCTCTTTTATGCCAGTACGCTGGTGTCGCCGACATTGTCGATGCTGCTGCTAATGCAGCAGATGTTCCGCCGCCGCCACAGCCAGCTGCCGATTAAAATCGGCCAGCAAATCGCCTGGCATCACTGGCATAGCGCCACTCTTTCGTCACGTGAGATGGCCGAGCAGTGCCGTCAGCACGTGATGCGTCTTGGCAAGGGATTGCCTGGCGTCTTCAAAACCCAGTGCGCCATTGCCCGTCCGGAAGACCGGGCCACCCTGAAACGCGAGCTGGCGCAGGCGGAGAGTCTGGGTAAAACCAGCGACGGTAAAACCATCTACCTGTGGCAGCGCAACGGGCAGGAAGAGGCGCCTCTTCTGCGCGAACTGGGCCGCCTGCGCGAGATTGCGTTTCGCGCGGTGGAGGAAGGGAGCGGTAAACGCCGGGACACCGACAGCTACGATGACGATTATCTGCACCTGATCCTCTGGGATGAAGAGGATCTGGAGATCGTCGGGGCGTATCGCTTTATGCCGACGGCCATGCAGATCGAAAAGCGCGGCGTTGAAGGTCTGTACAGTTACAGCCTGTTCCACTACGACGACAAAATGCAGGACGTGCTTGAGCACGGCATTGAGCTCGGGCGCAGCTTTATTCAGCCGCGCTACTGGGGGCGTCGCGGTCTGGACTATTTATGGTCCGGCATCGGGGCTTACCTGGCGCGTTACCCACATTATCGCTACCTGTTTGGCCCCGTCTCCATCTCCGGCGGCTTACCGCCTGCGGCACGGGATCTGCTGGTCGCCTTTTACCGCCTGTGGTTCCCCGCGACGCATCCGCTAGCCGCGTCACGTCAGCCGTATCCGGCATCCTTACCGGACGTGCTGGCACAGTTTGGCGGCGTGGATTACGTGGACGATCTGACGAAGCTGAAATCCCTGCTCGGCAATCTGGGCTGCGGCATACCGCCGCTGTATAAACAGTATTCCGAGCTATGCGAGCCCGGCGGCGTGCAGTTTATTGATTTTGGCAGCGACCCGGCGTTCAACAACTGCGTAGACGGTCTGGTGCTGGTGGATTTGTGCTACCTGAAGGCGAACCGCTATCAGCGGTATATTGAGGCGCACCTTTAATTGGCCGGGGATTGGTAGGCCGGGTAAGACGTAGCCGTCACCCGGCAATTGTGCACCGTTTTCGCCGGGTGGCGCTGCGCTTACCCGGCCTACGGGTACTCCAGGATCAGGGGCGGTAAAACGGCTTATCGCCCAAAATTGTCGCCCGCTGCATAACCCTTCGCTGCGGCAGATAGTCCGCGTTGGCGTAGTGCTGCGTCACGCGGTTATCCCAGATCGCCAGGTCGTTCTCCTGCCAGCGCCAGCGCACCTGAAACTCCGGTTTAGTGATATGTGCGAACAGGAAACCTAACAGCGCGTCGCTCTCTTTTTCCGTCACGTCCACAATGCGCGTCGTGAATCCTTCGTTCACGAACAGCGCCTGCTTGCCCGTGACCGGATGGGTGCGCACCACCGGGTGCAGCAGCGGCGGATGCTTCGCCACCGCCTCCAGCCAGCGCTGATGCTCCTCTTCGCTTTTACGGTACTTATATTCCGGGAACGATTTTTTGAAGTCGTGCTCCGCCCGCAGGCCGCTCAGCAGCGTCCGGAACGGCGCAGAGAGTGCCTCAAACGCCGCAATCCCGCTCGCCCACAGCGTATCGCCACCGGTCTCTGGCAGTAATTTTGCTGCCAGAATTGCCCCGGCGGGCGGCGTCTCTATAAAGGTGACGTCCGTGTGCCAGTTGTCGTTGTCAGGCGGGTTATCGTTGTGGGTATCCAGAACGATAATCTCCTCCACCCCTTCCGCATGCGGATAGACCGGGTGAATATGCAGGTCGCCAAAACGCAACGCCAGCGCGCGCTGCTGCTGCGGGGTGATCGCCTGCTCGCGCAGGAACACCACCTGATGGCGCAGCACCGCGTGGTACAGCTGCTCAAACTGGTTATCGCTCAGCGGGCGGGACACATCCAGGCCCGACACCTGCGCGCCAATGTACGGCCCCAGCGGGGTGATGGTCAGTCGTTCACTCATTGTATTTCTCCATGCCAGGGCGTCAGGCGGCGCTGTAGCGCGCGCAGCCCCAGTTCTAATCCGAAGGCGATCGCGGCAATCACCGCGATCCCTGCCAGCACCACGTCAGTCGCCAGGAACTCTCCCGCCGACTGAACCATAAACCCTAATCCTCGCGTGGCGGCGATCAGCTCTGCCGCCACCAGCGTGGACCAGCCCACGCCGAGGCCGATGCGCAGCCCGGTTAAAATCTCCGGCAGCGCGCCGGGTAGAATCACGAACAGCAGCACCTGCGTACGGCTGGCCCCCAGCGACTGCGCCGCGCGTATCCGCACCTGCTGGGCACTCTTCACGCCCGCCAGCGCCGACATGGCAACCGGCGCGAAAATCGCCAGATAAATCAGCAGAATTTTCGACGTTTCGCCGATACCGAACCAGATCACCATCAGCGGCAAATAGGCCAGCGGCGGCACCGGGCGGTAAAGCTCAATCAGCGGGTCAAGGATGCCGCGCACCGTCGGGCTTAGGCCCATCGCGATCCCGACCGGGATACCGATAACCACCGCCGCCAGCAGCGCCACCAGAATGCGCGTCAGGCTTGCGCCGAGATGCTGCCAGAGCGTAGCGTCCATAAAGCCCTGCGGCCCGGCGATGGAGATGAGTTTCGCCAGCACCTGTCCCGGCGGCGGCAGAAACAGCGGGCTGACCCACTGCTGGGCCGCAACCGCCCACCACGCAGCCAGCAGCACCAGCAGCGTACCGACGCTCAGCGTAATTTGACGTGAGAAAGGCCAGCGCAGCGCCAGACGCGTGCGGCGCGTTTTTTCACTAAAGACGATGCTCATGAGAAGGCCTCCCGCTGTTCAAACACGCGGCTTAAGACGTATTCACGCTGCTCAATAAACTGCGGATCGGATTTGATGCTGCGCACCGGCTCCCCAGCGACGTAGCGACGGGCAAATTCAAGCGGCAGCCGCTCCAGCACGCGCCCCGGCCCCGGCGAGAGCAGCACCAGCTCGGTCGCCATAAACACCGCCTCTTCGATATCGTGGGTAATCAACAGCACCTGCTTGCCCGTCTCATGCCACAGGCGCAGCAGCAGGGTTTGCATCTGCTCGCGGGTAAAGGCGTCCAGCGCCCCGAACGGCTCGTCCAGCAGCAACAGCTGCGGATTCGCCGCCAGCGCGCGGGCGATCCCGACGCGCTGACGCTGGCCGCCGGAAAGCTGCCAGATAAAGCGTTTTTCCGCCCCTTCCAGCCCCACTTTTTTCAGCATCGCCCGCGCGGTTGCCAGCCGCTGTTCACGGTTCACACCCGCAAGCTGTAGCCCAAACGCCACGTTCTCCTGCACGTTGCGCCACGGAAGCAATCCTTCGTTCTGAAAGACCACGCCGCGCTCGGCGCCAGGGCCATCCACCTTTTTGCCTTCCAGCTGAATGGTGCCGTGCTGATACGGTACAAACCCGGCGATCAGATTCAGCAGCGTGGTTTTTCCGCAGCCGGACGGGCCGAGCACCACCAGCAGTTCACCGCTGCCCAGCGTCAGGTTGATGTCCTCCAGCGCGGGTTTACCACCGTAATCGGCATACAGGTTCGTAATGTTCAGCATGGCGGACTCCTTATTTCACAAAGCGGTCGGTGACGTACTGACTGTAATCCGCCGCGACCGCAGGCACTTTGCCCTGCTCTTTCAGGAAGGTGGCGGTATCTACAATCGCTTTGCTCACCGGCCCGTTTAGCTGCTGCACCTGCTGCGCGGGGGTCAGATAGGTATTGCCCCTCACCAGCCCCGGCACGTCCGCTTCCGGCACGCCGCTCAGGCGGGAGAGTTTTTCCAGATTGGCGGGCTGCTTCAGCCACTCATCCGGGTTGCTGATGTACGGCTGCTGAGCGGCAATCGCGCTTTTGGCGAAGGCTTTCACCACCTCAGGATGTTTCTCGGCAAAGTCTTTGCGCACCACCCACACGTCGAGGGTCGGCGCGCCCCACTGGCCCACTTTCTCGGAGTCGGTCAGCACGGTACCGTCTTTTTCCAGCTCGTTTACTGCCGGTGCCCACACGTAGGCCCCGTCAATATCCCCGCGCTGCCAGGCGGCGATAATCGCCGGCGGCTGAAGATTGATGATTTGCACCTGCCCCGGCTTGATGCCCCAGTGTTTGAGCGCCGCCAGCAGGCTGTAGTGGGTGGTGGAGATAAACGGCACGGCGATGCGTTTACCGATCAGGTCTTCCGGTTTGGTGATGTTTTTCTTCACCACCAGCGCTTCGGAATTACCAAGCTGCGAGGCGAGGAGGAAAACCTCAATCGGTACCTGCTGGCTGGCCGCGACCGCCAGCGGGCTGGAGCCGATATTGCCAATCTGCACGTCGCCGGACGCTAACGCACGCACGACGGACGCGCCGCTGTCGAACTTGCGCCAGTCGACTTTCGCGCCGCTCTCCTTCGCAAAGGTATTGTCCGCCTGCGCAACCTTCGCCGGCTCAGCCGAGGTTTGATACGCGACGGTAACGTCCACCGCCTGCGCCTGAAATGCCCACAGCGCCAGCGCGCCGAGAAGTGTGATTCGCGATGAAATTGCCATAGTGCCTGCTCCCCTGTTGTTATGAGGGCAGTATTTCCGGCGCGGGAATTTTGATAAAGGAATAAAAAAGAATCGCTAATGACGATTCGTTTTTAGAAAAAAAGCAGGAAAGGATAGTTGATTTTGTGCGGTTGGTTTGTGCCGGGTGGCGCCTGCGCCTTACCCGGCACAAACTCAGCGCTGCGCGTTCAGCTCTGCAATATCCTTCGGCGTGGTGCGACAGCATCCGCCGATCAACTTCGCTCCCGCCGCCAGCCACTGCGGCAGATACCCCGCCAGCGTCTCGCACGCTTCGCCGTGGTGGTGCCAGGTTTTAGTTACCGCATCATAACGCTCGCCCGAGTTCGGGTAGACCACCAGCGGCAGCGGCGTCAGGCTTTGCAACTGCTTCAGCGCCGCCGTGGTGTTTTCCAGCGCGATACAGTTGATGCCCAGCGCGACGACCTGCGGATAGTCCTCCAGAGAAGAAACCACCTCCCGCAACGGCGTACCGTCGCTCAGGTGCTCGCTGTCGCGCAGGGTGAAGGAGAACCACGCCCGCGCGCGGGGATACGCCGTCAGCAACGCGGCCAGCGCCTTTATTTCCGTGAACGACGGCAGCGTTTCGCAGGCCAGCAGGTCTGCACCCGCGTCCAGCAGCGCTTCCACGCGCGGGCGATGGAATTCTGTGAATTCTTCGGCACTGCGCACGTAGTCGCCGCGATACTCTGAGCCATCCGCCAGATACGCGCCGTACGGCCCTACGGAGCCCGCTACCAGCAGCGTGCCCGCGTGCGGGTTTTCGGCCAGGTACGCTTCGCGCGCCTTACGCGCCAGCTCCACGCTTTTGCCAATCAGCGCGCGGGACTGCGCCTCATCCAGACCGCGTGCCGCAAAGCCCGCAGGCGTGGCCTGGTAGCTGGCGGTGATCGCCACCTGCGCGCCCGCGCGGTAGTAATCAAGATGCACTTCACGGATAAGATCCGGGTTTTCCACCAGCACTTTGGCCGACCAGAGGCTGTCAGCAAGGTTACAGCCGCGCGCTTCCAGCTCCGTTGCCATTGCGCCATCCAGCACCACAAACGGCTGTTTTTCAAGGATGGCGGTAAGCGGATTATTCTGCGACATGTTCAGGCTCCTGCGATGTCATATTTCGGGTCAGGTAGTAGGCACCATAACACAGGGCAACGAACGGAAGCCCGCAATAAAGGGCAATGCGCTGGCTGGGGTCAAACCACAGGCCGACGCAGGCCACCACGCAGAGGATAAAACCGAGCACCGGCACCAGCGGATACCACGGCGCGCGGTACTGCAGCGCAGAGAGCGGCTGACCGGACTGCAGATGACGGCGACGGAAAACGAAGTGCGATGCGCAGATGCTGATCCACACCGCCACCACCGCAAAGCCAGAAATGGCCGAGAGTGCGACAAACACCGTGTCCGGGGCCACCACGCTTGAGAACAGCGCCAGCACGCCGCCGAGCATGGAAACCGAGAGCGCCGTCAGCGGCACGCCGTTTTTGTTCACGCGGGCAAAGCAGCGCGGGAGCGTTTTCTCATTCGAGAGCGACCACAGCATGCGCCCGGAGGCGTACAGCCCGGAGTTCGCCGCCGAGAGGATCGCCGTCAGGATCACGAAGTTAAAAATATCAGCGGCATAAGGAATACCGACCTTTTCAAACACCAGCACGAACGGGCTTTTTTCCACGCCCGCCTGCTGCATCGGGATCAGCGCCGCCAGCACAAACACGGTGCCGATAAAGAAGATGATCAGCCGCGCGATGGTGGTGCGGATCGCAACCGGAATGACCTTGTGCGGATTTTCCGTTTCACCCGCTGCGATGCCGATAAGCTCGGTCCCGGAGAAGGCAAAGTTCACCGCCACCATGGTCATCAGGATCGGCAGGCCGCCGTGTGGGAACCAGCCCTCGGCGGTGAGGTTGCTTAAGCCCGGCGCGGGTGAACCGTCCTGCATCGGGATGAAACCAAAGACCGCCGCCCCGCCGAGGATGATAAAGGCGATGATGGTGATGACCTTCACCAGCGAGAACCAGAATTCCCCTTCGGCAAAGAAGCGCGTGGAGATGACGTTAAGGCCGAAAATCACCACGCAAAAGACTACGCACCACGCCCAGACGGGCACCTGCGGGAACCAGTACTGCATGCAGAACCCGGCGGCGGTAAAGCTCGAGCCGAGCGCCACCGTCCAGGTGAGCCAGTAGAGCCACGCCACGGTATAGCCCGTCGCCGGGCCGAGATAGCGGGCGGCATAGACGTGGAACGCGCCGGTTTCCGGCATCGCCACGGAGAGCTCGCCCAGACACTGCATCACCAGCCAGACCACCAGCGCGCCGATCAGGTACGCCAGCAGCGTGCCCGCCGCACCGGTGGTGGAAATGATGTATCCGGTATTAAAGAATAACCCTGTCCCAATCACGCCGCCCAGTGAGAGCATAATCAGGTGGCGTGTTTTCATGGTGCGCTTAAGCTGTCCATTTTCTTGTTGTGTTTGCATATTACCTTCTATACGTATGGACATCTAAACATCCAAAGAAGGTGTTATACCGCGATTGTTAATAAAAAGCTAGATGACCAGACGTAAACGGGCACGCCGCGCGCTGAGTCTGGGGTGGGTTGTGAGGATCACATAAAGAATGGGACGCCAGGCCATAAGCACCTCCGCAAGCAGATACTAACAGCATGGTGCGGGAACGTGCGATCTTCGGTCAGTCGAAAGTGCTATCCGTTAAGCGCAAATTCATACTGCGATATTGCTGAACTGGCCGCCGGGTTGGTAATTCTCGCAATCGGTTCTATAGTCGTCACAGTTTCTTAGTAACCAGGACTGACTGATGCGCTTTAACGGACTGACCAAAGGTTTCTTTATTTTCATTCTCGCCCTTGTGACCTGGGCCTTCTTCGACGTGCTGTCGCCCTACTTCTCCGCGATACTGTGGGCCGCTATTCTGACCGTCATTTTCAACCCGGTAAAAAACAAATTGCGCGCCGCGCTGGGGGATCGCAACGGGCTGGCCTCGCTGCTGACGATTGGCATTATCTGCCTGATCGTCTTTATCCCGCTGATGGTGATCCTCTCCTCGCTCGCCATTGAGTTGAACGTGGTTTACACGAAGCTTCAGGAGAACAACACCCAATTCCCGGAGGTAGTGGCGAGCATCTTCAACCACTTGCCGGACTGGGCCAGCGGCTTCCTGGCGGATCACAACCTGACCAACGCGGCGCAGATCCAGAAAAAACTCTCCGACGTTGCGCTGCAGGGCGGGCAGTATCTGGCGGGAAGCGCGTTCCTGATCGGCAAAGGCACGTTTGGCTTTGCGATTAGCTTCGGCATCATGCTTTATCTGCTGTTCTTCCTGCTGAAGGATGGACCGTATCTGGTACGCCAGATCCTCGACTCCCTGCCGCTGTCTGATTTTGTTAAACAGCACCTGTTCGCCAAGTTCGTCGGCGTCTCCCGGGCGACGGTGAAAGGGACGGCAGTGGTGGCCGTCGTTCAGGGCACGCTCGGCGGGATCGCGTTTGCCATCGTGGGCATCGACGGCAGCGTGCTCTGGGGCGCGCTGATGGCGTTCCTCTCGCTGGTACCCGCCGTCGGCTCGGCGATTGTCTGGGTGCCAGCCGCCATTTACCTGTTCGCCACGCACCAGCTCTGGCAGGGGCTGTTTATTGTTGGCTTCTTCGTGATTATTGTCGGGCTGGTGGACAATATCCTGCGCCCGCTGCTGGTGGGGAAAGACACCAAAATGCCGGACTACCTGATTTTAATCACTACCCTCGGCGGTATGGAGCTGTACGGCATTAACGGCTTTGTGATTGGGCCGCTCATCGCCGCGCTGTTTATCGCCTGCTGGAACCTCTTCTCCGGCCGCGATCACGCGGGCAATGCCGAAGAGCTGGACGCCGAGTTCATCGAAGAGGGAAAAAACTCTCCAGATTTGTAGGGACGTGACGATAACGACCACATCAGGCGGCGCTGTGCCGCCTTTTTTTTCGCCTTAAATCATACGTTTTCTATAATTTGAAGAACGCCATCCTCTTTATGCGGTAAAAGGATCTCCAGGTGCGAATCGCGACAATAACCAACTGGGCCTACGGTGCCACGGTCTGCCTGACTATCGCCTCCGGCATTATCATGCTGATGGCCTCCGGTGCTGACACCGCCGAACGTCAGGCCATTGAACTACGTCAAAATTTTGATGAGCTTACAGAAAATATTGAAACCGACGCCTGGAAACAGTCCGATTTAGCGCGCCTGTATGTCATCAAAAAAAATCCGCAAATCCTGGATGAGTACAATGCGTCAGAGAAAAAACTGAAGAGCATCGAGCTGAAGCTGGAGAAACTGCAGGACACCGGCGCTTCAGATGACGAGCTGGCCCTGCTGCATGATGGTTTAAAAATCATTGATGCACTGCAGGATGAGCAGCAGGCAGCACTGACGAGCGCGGCCCGGGGTGAAGATGCGCAGGCCGTTGCCCTGCTCTATGGCATGCCCTACGAGCAGGAGCTTGAGCGCGCACAAACCCAAATCGATCGCTTTCGCCAGATACTCGACAAACGTGTCATTGCCTCCGTGCGGGAGGCGACGAAAAAATCGAAAGCGCTGCGCACGGCTTCAGAAGTGATGGTTGGCCTGACCGCCCTGCTGTTCTTGTTTGTGCTCGGCTTTATATTAAAACGCCGCGTGCTGCACCCGGTGGTACGCCTGAGCGACGTGGTTCACCGTCTGGCCTCTCAGGACTTCGCGGTTGAAACGCCCAACTTTAACCAGATTGATGAGATTGGCGATATGGCCCAGGCCATCCGCATCTTTCGTGAAAACGGCCTTGCGCGCCAGCGTCTGGAAAAAGAACGTGACGCCGACTGGGCCATCCGCGAGCTGCTGGCGCGCATGACGCAGCGGCTGCAGGGGTGTGAAAACTTTGACGATGTAATCAACGTGGCGGAGCTGTTTGCGCCCAATATCGCGCCGGGGATAGCGGGCCGGCTCTACGTTTTTGACCGCGATCCGTGGCAAATGCGCTGCGTCGCCCAGTGGCTTTCACCGGCAGATGATGAGGCCACGTTCCACCCCGATGCGTGCTGGGCCGTGCGTCGCGGTCAGAGCCACCCGCCGGTTAACGGTGAACCGGATGTCGCCTGCTATCATCTCCCGGCATCACAGGCGGAAAGCGCGCTGTGCGTACCGCTTATCGCCCAGGGCGAGGCCATTGGGTTGCTCTCGTTCCAGAACATCACCCCGGAAAATGCTCCTGCACGCGCGTATCTGGAACTGATGGCCGAGGCGCTCGGACTGGCGCTGGCGAATCAGCGCCTGCGCGACGCGCTGCTGGAAAAAGCCTTGTTTGACCCGCTTACCGGCCTGCGTAATCGTCATCATCTGGAAGACACCCTGCACACGCAAATGACGCAGGCCATGCGCAACGGCGAGCCGTTAAGCTGCATGATGATCGACATCGATCACTTTAAAAGCATTAACGACCGCTTTGGTCACGAGGCTGGCGATCAGGTAATCAAAAACGTGGCGACGATTGTTCAGCGGGCCGCGCACGACGGCGGGCTGGCATTCCGCTACGGGGGCGAGGAGTTTCTGGTTCTGCTTCCCGGGGCCGGTGAAGCAGAAGCGCACGCCTGCGCGCAGAAGATTTACAACGGCGTGCATGCGCTATCGCTTCGCTACGGGCTGACCGAGATTGGGCCGGTGGATGTGTCGATTGGTATCGCCAGCTATCCAGAGCATGCTCAAAGTGACAACCTGCTGCGCGCCGCGGACGTGGCACTGTACCGGGCGAAAGAGCTGGGACGCTCGCGAATTGTGAGTTTTGGGATGCTGGAGGCGGGTTAAGAATAAGACACTTTTTTCATGACGGAGACACCCGCGTCATTGTTCCGTGGTCAGAAGATCGATCATGGCCCGGGTGGCAGCCGACTGACGCCGGTGAGGCGCATAAATCAGCGAGAAAGGCCGCGAACGTCCGCGCAGTTGCGGGAGCACCTCCACGAGCTGGCCGCGCTGTATCCGCTCACGAACGATAAATTCATAGCTCTGACAGATCCCCATCCCGCATTCAGCCAGCGATACCACGCCAAGAACATCATCTGACGTTTCGATGGTGGAAGCCGGCAGCCAGTCCACATCGCGTTCGCCCACGCGAAATACCCAGGGGGCAATACGGCCCGTACGCGGCATGATAAAAGGCAGACACATATGCTGCTGCAGTTCATCCAGCGTTTGCGGCATTCCCATCCGCTGAAGGTAAGCGGGCGAGGCGACCAAAAGCAGTGCCGCATCCTGCAGTTTACGCGCGACGAATCCACTGTCAGGCATCTGACCCAGACGAATAGCCAGATCGAATCCTTCGGCGATCAGGTCTACGTTGCGATTGGTGATGTTCAACTCCACCTTAACGCGCGGATATTGTTGGGAAAAGCGAGCGAGCAAGGGCGGCAGACAATAGTGTCCGAACGTGGTCGGGACGCTGATCCGTACCCGGCCGGTCAGATCGCCCTCCTGCCCCCGGCCATCACGTTCAGCCTCATCAAGCAGGGAAAAAGCAGAACGCGCCTGCTCAAGATAAATCCGTCCGGCTTCCGTTAGCCCCACGCGACGTGTGGTGCGCTGTAATAGCTGTCGTCCAAGACGCACCTCAAGGCGGGACACCGCGCGGCTCAGGACTGAGGGGGTGGTTGAAAGGGCAACCGCAGCCGCGGTAAATGAGCCATGTTCAACGACAGTAATGAAGACTTCAACATCGCCGAGATAATCAAATTTTCTGCTCATTTTGCTCTTTCAGGAACAAATGTTTTTCAATTTCGCTAATTTATCTCCGATTGGGCGATGAGTAAAGTGACCGCACTTATCCCCAAAAGGCAAAAATTATGGATCTTCAACTCACTGGTAAGACCGCACTTGTCACTGGAGCTACCGCAGGAATTGGGCTGGCTATCGCCAGCACGCTGGCGCGCGAAGGCGTTGCCGTTACGATTACCGGACGCGATCGGGAAAAATTGCAAAATGCAGTCTCGAAAATAAACCACGCGGCTCCCCAGGCGCAGATATCTGCCGTTGTCGCCGATCTGGCGAGCGCTGAGGGTACAGAAGCGCTGTTCGAGGCCTGCCCGGATACCGATATCCTTATCAATAACCTGGGCTTTTATGAAGCCAGAGCCTTCGCCGACATAACCGACGAGGAGTGGCTGCGTATGTTCGACATTAACGTGATGTCCGGGGTTCGTCTTTCCCGCCATTACTTCCCACGCATGCTTGCCCGTAACTGGGGCCGGGTGATTTTTATGTCCAGCGAAGTGGGGGCTTTCACGCCGCCTGACATGGTGCATTACGGCGTCAGCAAATCGGCTCAACTGGCCGTATCGCGAGGAATGGCCGAGCTGACGAAGGGCACGGGCGTGACGGTCAACAGCGTACTTCCTTCCGCAACCCGCTCTGACGGCATCATCGATTACCTGCGCCAGACAGCCCCCAAACCGGGCATGACAGACCAGGAGATCGAAGCGCATTTCTTCCAGACCTACCGCCCCAGCTCGCTGATCGCACGAATGATCGAGGCTGACGAGATAGCCGCTATGGTCGCGCTGCTGGCAAGCCCACTCGGCGCAGCGTCTAACGGAGCTGCGGTACGCGTCGAGGGCGGCACGTTCCGCTCCATTCTTTAATACCGGATTAAGACGCCGCTTCTTACTCTCTTCACCGGAGCATTTATGTCCCACTGTACCCGTACTTTCTCCGCCATTGCGATGGCGGCATTGTTCTCTTTCGCAAGCTGCGCCAGCGCGGCGAATCAGGTGCCTCTTGAACGCTGGCGCAGCTACTCAGGCGTAAGCTGGGATACACCTGAGAGCGGGCAGCCAGCGCTTTTTTCCGGGTCGGTTAACGCCCCTGTCGCCGGTATTCACTTTGATGCAAAGGGCCGCGCCTTTGTTAGCACGCCGCGACTGGTTTCGGCCAGCGCGCCCGCCACGTTAAGCATTCTGGATACCCGCACACAGTCGGGCCCGGCGCGCCTGACGGCATTTCCGTCCCGCCAGGGTAATGCGATAGATTCTGCTCCCGACCGAAATCTGCGCAACGTGCTCGGCTTTTATGTTGATCGTAAGAACGGCTGGTTATGGGCGCTGGATATGGGGTTCGTCGCGGGAGAAGCGGAATCCCCCGTAGGTTCGCAGAAGCTGGTCGTACTGGATCTCGACTCGGGCCGCACGGTTAAACGGATCCCCCTGGACGGCGTGGCTGACCGTAAGGCGAGCTTCCTCAATGATGTCGTTGTCGATGAGGATCGTCGTATCGCATACATTTCCGACAGCGGATCGCGAAGTGCGCCTGAAAACCGCGTTGGTCTGATCGTTGTGGATTTCAACACCGGTACAGCCCGACGCGTACTGGATCGCCACCCTGCCCTGCAGATTGAACCCGGCGTAAAAGTCGTCTCCCACGGTGCGGAAGTGTGGCCGGGTAAACCGCTGCTGATTGGCATCAACGGCATTGCGCTTTCTCCCGATGCAGAGACCTTGTACTGGACGGTAACGACGGGAACGCATGCGTACGCGCTCCCGACCGCCGTTCTGAAGCAGCACGGCTCAACCGATGCGCAGATTGCCGGGCAAATCCAGAATCTGGGTACGGTAGGCGGCAACACGGACGGCCTGGTGACCGATGCAAGGGGCAACCTCTACATTACGGACGTCACCCGCAACGGCATTGTCCGGTATGATCCGAAGACACGTACTATGTCGCTTATTGCTGCAAATGAAGCCGTACGCTGGCCCGACACGCCGGCTATTCGTCCGGACGGTGACCTGATCTTCACCTCAAGCAGCCTCAATGACCACTTTGCTGGCGCGGTCAAACCCGGTCATGAACGCTATGAGCTATGGCGTTTACCTCTCAGCGCTTCACCGGCCACGAAAAAGTAACGGTGCATGTGCTGAACAATCGCTAAATATGACGACGCCGCCCATTGGGTGGCGTTTTTTTTACCTGTCCATCACAGGTACATTCTTTGAAGTGAGGAAATAACGCTCAATTAAAGCGATCGTTTTTTAAACGTAAGAGAGTTTATTCAAGTAAGCGTAGCGTGCCTCAAAAAAAAGAGGTGTTGTATGTGATTGAAATCACTCTTCCGAAATCTCGTAACCATTTGATTACATTGCAATTACCCATCACTCGCGTACAGAAGTAATAGCGACGCAATAAAATACATAAACTACTGTGATAACTAAATTATAATTCATATACTTCTGTGCAAAAGTGGAGGCCATAATGCGATTAATCCTAATGCTGGTATGCTGTCTGGTTCAGAGTTTAGCCTGGGCGGGTGAACTGCCGAAACCCGCCGGAAAACCCATTTTGACGATTTACGGGAATATAGAAAATACTAACGAAGATGGAAAAGCAGTGTTTGATCTCGCAAGCCTTGAAAAACTCGGGATGGTGAGTTTCGAGACGACATCTCCCTGGTATACGGGCAGGACGAAGTTTGAGGGTGTTCAAATGAACAAACTCATGGATTATGTTGGAGCAAAGGGTTCCGTCGTTAATGTTATTGCCCTTAATGATTACGCTACCGCTATTCCTCTCAGCGATTTTAAGAAATATAACGCTATTCTTGCCTTAAAGATTAATGGCGAATATATGCGTATCCGCGATAAAGGCCCATCATTCATTGTATACCCTTATGACAGTCTTCCTGAGTTGAATAATCAAATTTATTACTCGCGTTCAGCATGGCAGGTTAGCAAAATGAAGATTGAATAGCAGTTCAGGAGAACATAATGAACAGGATACTGGTTGGTATCATTTTTTCTCTTTTTATCACGACGGGATATATTGCATTTCTTGTTTACGATCGTCAGCAAGAGTTGCAAAAACTGACTCACTACACTGAGTCCTGGTCCGTGGCTCAACTGGTATCAGAGTATTACCGATTTGAATCATGGCTTGGTCTATACGCAACCGATACCGATGACGTTACGATAGACCAGGCCCGCATGCGGCTCGAAATTATGCTCAGCCAGGGCGAGTTACTGAACGGGGGAGACTTAGGCCGCTATATTGAGAGCGATAAAACGCATCAAGAGATCGCTGCACGCCTGAAAGAAATACTGGCGTATCTGGACAGTAACCTGGAAAAAATGAGCCATGAGGAATTAAAAAAGTACCTGGCAAATATGCACCTGCTCGACGCGCCGCTCAGTCAACTGTCTTCAAGCGCATTAACCAAAGATATTAACACAATTAATGAATCTAACCATAAAATACAGATCCTATATTATATTTACTCCGTACTTTCGTTACTTCTGGTGATATTAAGCTTTATTCTGGGGTTCTTAATGATTTATCAGAATAAAAATATTCTTAAAGCCCACATGCAGGTTAAAACCCTCGCTGACGAACTTCAGCGGTCAAAAGAAACGCTGCAAATACAGAATTCGAAGCTGGAATATGATGTGTATCATGACTCCCTTACCGGCATGAAAAACCGTCTGTTCTTCTGGGACGATCTCAATAAAATTACCCTTCAGGCAGATAAAAACCATACCCCTGTCACGGTGATGTTATTTGATTTAGACCGGTTCAAAGAGGTCAACGATACCTATGGCCATGACGCTGGCGATTTACTGTTGAATCAGGTATCCCGACGGCTTACCTCAATGAGTAACGCGACGGATACGTTTTACCGCCTGGGCGGTGACGAATTTGCACTTCTCTCCAGCGGCCTGACCGAGAACGCAGCGGTTTCGCGCGCCAAAGAGATCAGCGCTCACATCAGTCTGCCCTATACGATCAATAACCAGCTGATAAAAATTGCCACCTGTGTAGGTATCGTTTTATCTGATAATGAGCGGCGCTCGGATTATCTCTATAAATTTGCCGATCTGGCCCTCTACGAAGCCAAAAAAGAGGGCTCACAGCAGATAAAAGTCTTCCGTCAGTGGATGCTGCAGAAGCTGCAGGAAAGCAGAACCCTTGAGCATGATATGGCTCTCGCGATCAGCAACCATGAATTCGTTGTTTATTACCAGCCTATTGTCGATTCATTCAGCAATGAAATTTACGGCTATGAAGCGCTTATTCGCTGGATACACCCGGTAAAGGGGATTTTGTCGCCTGATTACTTTATTTCTGTTGCTGAAAAAACAGGGATGATCAATGAGATTGGCAAAAATGTGCTTGAACTTGCCTGCCGGGAGGCGGTTTCCTGGGCGGTTCCGGCCAGAATCTCGGTAAACGTCTCACCTGTTCAGCTGGGGACTAAATCATTTACTGCAATGGTTCAGTCCATCCTGAAAGAGACAGGCCTGCCGGCCAGCCGCCTTGAGCTGGAAGTTACGGAGTCTTCGCTCTTCAGTGACAGCAACACGCCGCTCACTATTCTCAAAAAGCTCAGATCGCTGGGGGTAAAAATCTCCATTGATGATTTCGGAACGGGTTATTCTTCGCTCTCGAGGCTGAGTGAACTCAATTTTGATAAAATTAAAATTGATAAATCCTTTGTGAATCCGATATCCACCCAAGACGATGCGCTTAATATCGTTAAACTGATTACCGGCATGGCGAAGAGCCTCAATATGCGGGTCATTGCAGAAGGTGTGGAAACCGAAGCGCAGCTTGAACGGCTTCAGGCGCTGGGCTGCGATCTCGTGCAGGGCTATCTGTTCGGAAAGCCACAGGCTGAAATCGATAAAAATATAAAAAACGGTACAGTGTGATCTTACCGGGATCACACTTTTCAACCCTGGGTATACACATACAATGACCGGGTGTTATCATTCACCCCGTAAATACCTTTCAACTCAATCCGAGGCTTTGATGCTGGAGAATGTAATCATCCGATAATCAGCTCCCCGACCTTTTCAGGCCGGACTGATTATCAATGCGCCGAAATCGAATGCGGACACCGCTGTGTGTTTGCACGTTTTGCACATGATGATTAAACAGGTTTTCCAGTATGAATTTATCCCGTCAGGAACAGCGTACCTTACACGTTCTCGCCAAAGGTGGCCGTATTGTGCACGTCCGCGATACGTCCGGCCGCGTCACCGCCGTTGAATGCTACAGCCGCGAAGGGCTATTGCTCAGCGACTGCACGCTCGCCGTCTTCAAAAAGCTCAAAACCAAAAAGCTGATCAAATCCGTTAACGGTCAGCCCTACCGTATCAATACTACCGGGCTGAACAACGTCCGTGCCCAGCCTGATAATCGTTAAGGAGAGGATGATGGATATCCCACGCATATTTACTGTTAGCGAAAGCGAACACCGCATTCATAACCCCTTCACGCCAGAAAAGTACGCCACGCTGGGGCGCGTGTTACGCATGAAGCCAGGCGCGCGCCTTCTCGATCTCGGCAGCGGTTCGGGAGAGATGCTTTGCACCTGGGCACGCGATCACGGGATTACCGGTACCGGTATCGACATGAGCCCGCTCTTTACCGCGCAGGCAACGCGGCGCGCAGAGGTGCTCGGCGTCAGCGAACGCGTCCATTTTGTGCATAACGACGCGGCTGGCTACGTGGCTGATGAACAATGCGACGTGGCGGCCTGTGTTGGCGCCACATGGATTGCGGGCGGCGTTGCCGGGACGATGGACCTGCTGGCACAAAGCCTTAAGCCCGGGGGAATCATGCTCATCGGTGAACCTTACTGGCGACAGGTTCCCGCAACGGAGGAGATAGCTCGGGCTTGCGGCGTCTCGTCCACCGCAGACTTTCTCACCCTGCCCGACCTTGTCGCGTCTTTCGATCGCCAGGGCTATGACCTGGTCGAAATGGTGCTGGCAGATCAGGAAGGCTGGGACAGATACGAAGCCGCGAAATGGATGACCCTGCGCCGCTGGCTGGATCAAAACCCCGACGATGATTTTGCACAGGAGGTGCGCGCGGAGCTGACGGCAGCGCCTAAGCGCCATGTGGCTTACACAAGGGAATATATTGGCTGGGGTGTATTTGCGTTAATTGCACGATAGGAGGGAGTAGCGGTATAGCCTTTTGGGGCTATACCGGCCTTAAGCATGAAGCGCTCAGCATTGTGAACGCTGCGCTACGCCTGGCATGAAAAAACTTCTATCATTGCTTTTTCCGTTACCGCATTCAGTCTGGCGAATGTTTGCTTCCTGCTAATTTGGATCCGAATAGTTGAAGATAACGTTCAGTAAATCCGTCTCTTCAACCTGAGCAGGAAACGCAACAGTTGAATGCTCAAGCATGCGCTTAGAATTGATGCGAATTTGGGAGCTTCTTTCCCAAATCTGCCCCATCGTGCAGATAAGAAAGGAGCTAATGATGCGTAACTTTTTGAGAGAACTGGTGCGATAACAGGAACAAAACACCCAACTCAACCAATTGATTTATAACACATTTAACTTATAGCATTTAACTTGATACCCCCAAAGATACCCCCATTTGAGTTTCCTATCCCGGCGGCAAGCGATGCCCAATAATTATGATCTAGTTCTTATAATTCTATAAAAGTTAAAAATCATGATATTAAACAAAATATATGTAACATTGCTTTTACAATATTATTTATTAATTATCACATTTAAGACAAACATCAGAAATTATTTTTATTAATGAAGACCCTTCCAGGTATTTATATATTTCTTCACTGCTTCATTATCCGAAAATCCTTTTCCACCATCAACGATATATTTTACGTTTTTCCAGTCCATGTACACAGAAATAATAGCCACTAAATTTACCAGTTTAACTGGTAACATATTCATAAATATATCCAAGTAGTAATCTTGATGTTCTTCAGGGCATTTATCCTTAACAACTTTAAAAACAACATATACACATCGCACCATAGAAAATATTGCCATGGATGAATCCTCATCAATTTTATTTATGTGATTTTTAACATCCTCAATTTCGCAAGCTCCTTTTTCATCTATTTGTTTCTCAATAAAGGCCCAAATTGCTTCTTCCAGTACACTTACAGCAGCAGATGAGCGGTATTCTTTTCCGTTAATGTTAATAGTAAAACAACTAAACTCCTCTCTTTCTGAAGAGATAAGGTTATAAAAACCGTCTTCAAACCGTTTTAGAAGAACGTCTTTCTCTTGTCTTCTTTCGTCTTTAATTAGTTGCTCGTTTGCTTCTCGTTGAAGTTTCAAGGAATTAATGAGCATAACAATTGTAATGAAGGTTAGGATAGGATTAAGCACACCTCCTACAAAATCCCCGAAAGTGCCCCAATCACCTTTATCATTGGAAAACCCCATCCATTTGCTAGTCTTAAAGATATCTAACGGGCTATCCCAATGATTGAAATGAGAAAAGTAAAAATACCATACAATAGCTATTAATATAAGTGAAATGACTTTGATTGAGGGCATCTTCATCTACAATATTTCTCTAATTATATAAGCCTTAAGCTCTCCAATATGATCGCGTAACTCATAAGCAGAAATGGTTATAGGTATAAAAGCGTCTTTACCACCTCTGTTATTCCTATCAAGATTCCTTGAAAATTTATTTTTCTGAGACTGTAACACATGTTCCCAATTAAGATGGTGCCTAAAGGCTACTGAATCTGCCTGTCTATCTAATAACAGCCGACCAGTTCCTGTTAACATATTGAACCTAGTTATAATAACATCTTCTTCTACTGGTTGAGCAGATTCATGCTCTACATTTATATTGAAAAGCGTCTGCGCATCCATTTTAGCAACAACTAATTCTTTATTTGCTGTTCTCCTTCTCAGAAGTACATTATATTTTTGTTTCTCAACTGTTTTATGTAAATTCTGTATAGGTTCCTGAATTCTTATCAAAAGTTGTTTTTCAAGCGGTTTAAGACGTTCTACTAAGTCGATTGCTTTCTGGCTCTTAAGATTATGAGCTATCCCCATTCCTTTAGAGATGTAATATGACATAACATCAAAAAAAACAACCCGGCCAATTTCGTTAAATCTTTTTATCTTTTCAGGATCATCGATTCTAAGATCAAAGTTTTGTCCAAACGACCCATCAAATGTATGTTTGAACATATTCCTAAGCCCATGTATAGATGTTGATTTTTTTGGGACTGAATCATCTAAAATAGTGCTTGTTGTAATTTGGGTGATGTCAGAAGCTCCAGCAAAAACCTTTATGCCGGAATTCATTTCTAATTCTTCAAAATCGTTCTGCCCATGCCCAACCACAACATCCATATCTAAGTTTATCATATGTTTCTCTTTCAGAATTATTGTTTGTTATTTAAACAGCATGCTATGTCCTTACATTATGTAGAAAACTTGAGTAGACGGCTATAGACAAATTCATACTATTCTGACTTTGTCTCAAAAACTTGAGTTATAACACCTCCTACATATGTAACTTATTGATGCAACTGTAACTTAGAGCGCGTTCTGTCAAAAATCCCCACTGACGCTGCCGGCGGGTGACAACTTTTGACAACTCAATCTGAACGCCAGCGTCCGGGCAAACCAGAACAGCGATCTGAAAGAGGCTCGAGGATGGTTGCAAAGGGGGAGTGCTTAACACCTCCCCTTCACGAGTTCGTGTACCTGAAGTTTTCTGAAGCGGTAGCGGTTGACACTTTCCCCCTGGTTTTCCCTAGTAAGGCATAACAAACCATAACAGGCTGACACCTGCCCTGCTTCGCATCAGGATTAACAAAAGCTAACAGCCAAGGCTCAACAAATCTCAGCGCCAGCCCTTTACACTTCTGCTGTAGCTGCTGTTCGTAGGCGTCAGGATCCGTTAGGTTGGGTTGACACTTTTCCCAGTTTCTCGCGAAAAAGTGTCAAGTTTGAGGGGCTGGGGGTTTATAGTTTTTCGCCGTCCAGTAGGCAGAGTGACATTAAACCAGTTTTGTTCCAGTCATCCAGCGTATCGGGGTGCAATGTGGCAACGTAAGCCAGCTCAGAACGAAGAAACCGTAAAGCGCCTGCTGCACGGTCTTTGCCATAGAAGCTGTGGGCCGGAAGAGAATCAGCAATTGTTCATCGGGCTCGTGCTGAACATCAAAACCCAGCTCAGCGGCTGCTGCCTCTATACGCTGGCCAGCATCAATATCAGCCGGCAACTCTTTCCCACCGTCATGCTTCCATACCCATGCGGCGGCCTGCGCCCACGTCATTTCAGTCTGGTGTTCGCCAGCACCAGCAGAATTTTGTTTAGCCTGCGATGCGTCAACATCCACTTTATCGCCTGAAATAACAATTTCACCGCGGGCTATCCAGCCATAAACAGTTTGCCGGCTGACGCCCATATGCCTGGCGTAGGCTGATTTACTTAACAGCATTCTGGTGTTCCCTCCGGGCAGAAAAAAGCGCCCTCAGGCGGCCTGCTTCTCTTCTGAATGTGTCTGCCGCTGGCTGCCTTTGAACATCGCGCTGACATGTTCGCTTAGCTAATCAAGGCCAGGAATGAGTACATGCCAATGATTTAACCGATGCGCGTTTGTTCTTCACGTAATCGAGAATGTTTGCTTCCTTCTAATTTGGATCCGAATCGTTGAAGATAACGTTCAGTAAATCCGTCTCTGCTTCAACCTGAGCAGGAGAATACGCAACAGTTGAATGCTGAAGCATGCGCTTAGAATTGATGCGAATTTGGGAGCTTCTTTCTCAAATCTGCCCCATCGTGCAGATAAGAAGGGAGCTAATGATGCGTAACTTTTTGAGAGAACTGGTGCCGATAATAGGAGTCGAACCTACGACCTTCGCATTACGAATGCGCTGCTCTACCAACTGAGCTATATCGGCCCTGAGAGGCCGGTTACGAGTGTAACCACGGAGCAAAAGGTTAGATCTAACCGGGTGATGCGTCAATGCCCTTTTGAATCAAACGGCTATTTTTGCATCACCCGTGACTATTTACGCACGAATCGTATCGTCACCGAAGCCGATCCACTTATAGGTGGTCAGCGCTTCAAGGCCCATCGGACCGCGCGCGTGCAGTTTCTGCGTGCTGACCGCCACTTCTGCGCCAAGTCCGAACTGGCCGCCGTCCGTGAAGCGGGTGGAGGCGTTCACATATACCGCAGAGGAATCCACTTCATTCACAAAGCGATCGGCATTGCGCAGCGTACGCGTCAGGATCGCGTCAGAATGCTGCGTGCCGTGTTCACGAATGTGCGCAATAGCGTCGTCGAGATCCGCAACCACCTTCACGTTCAGATCCAGCGACAGGAACTCGTCGTCGTACTGCTCCGCTTTTACGGGAACCACGCTAGCCGGGCCACCCTGGAGCAGCGCGAGGGCATTGGGATCAGCGTGCAGCGTGACGCCGCTCTCCGCCATCTGTTTGCTCAGGGCTGGCAGGAAAGTACTCGCAATCCCCTGGTGCACCAGCAGCGTTTCTACGGTGTTACAGGTGCTTGGACGCTGAGTTTTGGCGTTGACGATAATCTTCAGCGCTGGCTCAATTTCGGCGCTGTCGTCCACCACGATATGGCATACGCCGATGCCTCCCGTGATGACCGGAATGGTCGACTGCTCACGGCACAGCTTGTGCAGGCCCGCGCCACCGCGTGGGATCAGCATGTCGATGTATTTGTCCATGCGCAGCATCTCGTTGACCAGCGCGCGGTCAGGGCTCTCAATCGCCTGCACGGCCCCCGCCGGCAAGCCGCACTCTTCCAGCGCCTGCTGGATGACTTTCACCGTCGCGGCGTTGGTGCGCCAGGTCTCTTTCCCACCGCGTAGAATGGCGGCATTACCGGTTTTCAGGCACAGGGAAGCGACGTCAACCGTCACGTTTGGACGGGCTTCATAAATCACGCCGATGACGCCGAGCGGCACGCGGCGACGCTCCAGACGCAAACCGCTGTCGAGCAGCCCACCGTCAATCACCTGTCCTACCGGGTCGGCCAGATTACAAACCTGACGAACATCATCGGCGATACTTTTAAGACGCGCCGGGTTCAGCGCCAGGCGGTCGAGCATCGCTTCGCTCAGGCCGTTTCGACGCGCTTCCAGCAGATCCTGCTCGTTGGCAAGCAAAATGTCCTGAGACTGTGCTTCCAGATAATCAGCGATTTTTTCCAGCACGCGGTTTTTCTCGCGGCTGGAAAGGAGCGCCAGTTTGTAAGAGGCGGCCTTCGCGGCTGCGCCCATTTGTTCCAGCATGTTCTGGCTCCTTAACGAATAATCATGTCATCGCGATGCACGGCAACCGGGCCATATTCATAGCCCAGAATAGCGTCGATCTGCTGCGAGTGGTGGCCCGCAATGCGGCGCAGGGCATCGCTGTTATAGCGGCTTACGCCATGCGCGATGTCGCGACCTTCCAGGTTACGGATGCGGATCACTTCACCACGGGAGAAGTTGCCTGTCACGCTTTTAATTCCTTTAGGAAGCAATGAACTCCCTCGTTCCAGAATCGCCGCAGTTGCCCCTTCATCAACGGTGAGTTCACCGGCAGGCGGCGCGCCAAAGATCCAGCGCTTGCGGTTCTCCAGCGGGGATTCCTGGGCGTGGAAGCGGGTGCCGACGGAAATGCCTTCCATCACGTCGCCAATCACGCCAGGGCGGCTGCCCGCGGCAATGATGGTGTCGATACCGGCGCGGCACGCCACGTCGGCGGCCTGCAGCTTGGTCCCCATCCCGCCCGTTCCGAGGCCGGACACGCTGTCACCGGCGATGGCGCGCAGCGCATCGTCGATACCATGAACATCGGTAATCAGCTCGGCTTCCGGGTTGGAGCGCGGGTCGGCGGTGAACAGCCCCTGCTGATCGGTCAGAAGCAGGAGTTTATCGGCCCCGGCCAGAATGGCGGCCAGCGCAGAGAGGTTATCGTTATCACCCACTTTTATTTCAGCGGTGGCAACGGCATCGTTTTCGTTGATAACGGGAACAATATTGTTGTCCAGCAGCGCGCGCAGGGTATCGCGGGCGTTCAGGAAGCGCTCCCGGTCTTCCATATCCGCACGCGTCAGCAGCATCTGCCCGACGTGAATACCGTAGATAGAGAACAGCTGTTCCCAGAGTTGAATGAGTCGGCTTTGTCCCACGGCGGCCAGCAGCTGTTTAGAGGCGATCGTCGCGGGGAGTTCGGGGTAACCCAGGTGTTCACGCCCGGCGGCAATCGCCCCGGAGGTCACAATCACAATACGGTGCCCTGCGGCATGCAGCTGAGCGCACTGGCGTACAAGCTCAACAATGTGGGCGCGATTTAGGCGGCGCGATCCGCCTGTTAACACACTGGTACCGAGTTTTACCACCAGCGTCTGGCTGTCACTCATGATTCTCTGCCGTTCAACGATAAGGGAAAGTAATGTCGAACGAACGTTTTAACAGGAGTCAGCCCGGTTGCCAACTGCCTTAGTGCATCACCAGGCACTTTGTTGCGCGGGATCAGGAAGCGTAGCGGCAGAATTTGACAAATTTATTACCGTAATAATAAATCACAGTTTTTTAAAATTGTTCTTAGTTTGTCATAAAAGTTTCATTCCAGAACGATAAAACCCTTCCTGTTTTTTCACGGGACTTAAGCATCAGCTTATCGTCCAGCGAATTTTTAAAGCGCGTTTATAAGACAGGATCGAAAATGAAAAAGAGCACTCTGGCATTAGTGGTTATGGGCGTGGTGGCTTCCGCATCTGTTCACGCAGCAGAAGTTTATAATAAAAACGGTAATAAACTGGACGTGTACGGCAAAGTGAAAGCTATGCACTATATCAGTGATGATGACACCAAAGATGGTGACCAGACTTATGTTCGTTTCGGTTTTAAAGGCGAAACCCAGATTAACGATCAGCTGACGGGCTATGGCCGTTGGGAAGCTGAATTCGCAGGTAACAAAGCTGAAAGCGACTCCTCGCAGAAAACACGTCTGGCGTTCGCCGGTATTAAACTGAAAGACTTTGGTTCACTAGATTACGGCCGTAACCTGGGCGCGCTTTATGACGTCGCGGCATACACCGATATGTTCCCTGAGTTCGGCGGTGACGGCCTGGCACAGACCGACAACTTCATGACGAAACGTGCCTCCGGACTGGCCACCTACCGCAATACCGACTTCTTTGGCATGGTAGACGGTCTTGATATGACCCTGCAGTACCAGGGCAAAAACGAAAACCGCGACGTGAAAAAGCAGAACGGTGACGGCTTTGGTACGTCTCTGGCCTACGACTTCGGCGGCAGCGATTTCTCCGTCATTGGTGCTTATGCCAGCTCCGATCGCACCAACGCGCAGAACCTGCAGGCGCGCGGTGAAGGTAAAAAAGCCGAGGGCTGGGCAACCGGTCTGAAATACGACGCGAACGATATTTACCTGGCCACTATTTATTCTGAAACCCGCAATATGGCCCCTATCTCCGGTGGTTTTGCAAATAAAGCGCAAAACTTCGAAGTGGTTGCACAATATCAGTTTGACTTTGGTCTGCGCCCATCCGTGGGTTATGTACAGTCTAAAGGTAAAGATATCGAAGGCATTGGCGACGAAGATATCGTGAAATATATTGACGTGGGCGCCACGTATTACTTCAACAAAAACATGTCTGCGTTTGTTGATTATAAAATCAACCAGATTGACGACGATAATAAGCTGGGCGTGAGCAGCGATGATATCGTTGCGCTGGGTGTGACGTATCAGTTCTAAGATTATCCAGATAAGAAAATCCCGGCATACAAGCCGGGATTTTTTTGCCCAGGGTAAATGCGGTCTGCTGCCCTCCCGGCCCTCTTCCACAGGAAGAGGGAAAAACCATTACGCGGTCAGCTTCACCGCTTCGCTGGAAAAGTCATCCGCAGGCTCGAACTTAAGGTCCAGGGTGGCCAGCAGCGCGCTCGCTTTGTCGTGGAACTCTTTCAGGGTGTATTCCAGGCGATCGATCACTTCCTGATCTTTGATGGTCGTGGCCTGCCAGTTGCCGTCTTTATTAAACAGGCCAAACTGATAGCTATACGTAAAACGTTTCTCCTCTGCTTCCATTTCCATCCACCAGCCCCAGAATTCACGTTTTTCGGGTGCAGGCTTCACGTTGACGCATACAGCCAGGCAGTCGAAAAAAAAGCGATTCTCTTCACACTGCTCTTCTCGAATATACGGGCCGAGAGCCATAAATTTCTTAATCAGCCTACTTTTCGGGTGTCCACTCGGTAACGTCATTGCGATCTCCTTTTGTGAAGCCACTGTTTTACCAAACCAGCGAAATTTAGCAATCTATTAACACACTCTCTGGGCGATCCAGCGCGTGATCTCTTTCAAGGCTTTGTCAAAATTCTGATACACCGGGCTGAACGGCACCTCAAGCAATTTGCCATCCGCAGATGACGAAGTGATTAAGCGTGACTCTTCCTCCGGGCTGAACGGATCGTTTTTCCAGAAACCGGACAGCATCGGCGTCGGGCAGCGGCGTCCCAGCAACCCTTGCGTTTTTAACGAGTAGCGATTGAGCTCAACGCGCAGCGCTTCGTCTGAGGCATCATGCATGCCAAGGCGACTGGCAAGGACGTCCAAATACATCTCCGGCACGCTGCCCTGACGGGCAGGATCGCTGAGCAGGGCGTGAACCACCGGGCCCAGGCAGGCGACGGCCTTCAGACGTGAAGATTCAAGGTAAGCCAGACGCACCGCAACGTTGGCACCAAAACGGAAGCCGAACGCCGCGACGCGGGTGTGGTCAACCCACGGAACATTTTCCAGCGCTTTAAGCGCATGCTGGTGCAGCAGGCTCGAATCCTGCGTTAACTTCCACTTCGATGAGAATCCAATAGAAGGCATATCGAGCGTCAGCATCGCGATCCCTTTTGGTGCGAAGTAGCGCTCATACAGGCTGTAATAGTCGATTTGCAGGGAATCCAGCCCGCCGCACATTAGCACGGTCGGGAACGGGCCGTCGCCTTCAGGCATGTGCAGGAACCCGGTGACGGGCGCACCGCCCGGAACGGCGAACTCAAGCTCGCGCATCTGACCCGGCAGACGTTGAGCAGCCTCCTCATAGGCACGATTCGCCAGCGCCTGAGCCTGCTCGGCCAGCTCATCCCCTTTCAAATGCGGATAGGCGGCGATGGCGTAGAGGTTGGCCGCATGCAGCCAGTGCTTGCCGCTTCGCGTGGCATCCTCTTCCTGGCTGGCTTTTTGCTGCCAGAGCATCGCCTGTTTAGACCATTCGTAGATCCAGTTCCCGCCCCGGTAGCCCACCACCGTGTCGTAGAGCTCGCTGTCGGTACGCTCCGACTCGCTCATTATGATACGCGCCTGCACGTCGAGGATTTCACGGGGATCGATACCGCGCCAGATCCACATCAGGCGGTTAATCATGCGATACCAGTGGGGCACGTTTTTACCGTCTAACGCAGACTGGACGGCAGGCATGGTTCCCGGATTAAACCGACGGACCAGCGTCGACGTTTCAGGGTGTTTGAAACGGGGTTTGAAGAGAGTCTCGGTGAGATTCGCCTGCGTCATTGCGTTGCCTCCATGGATACGTCATATAGTGCCCATTGTAACGCGTGGCGGGATAAAAAGAACAACGCCCGGCATAGCCGGGCGTGTAAAGTTACGTACTGAAATTAACGGCCTGAAATAGGCGGTACGAAGACCACGCCCATATCCCACGGCTGTTCAATCCAGGTATCCTGTGGGATATCAATGACGTAATCGTCAACCAGTGGGCGACCCGCTGGCTTAGCGAAGATCGTCACGAAGTGCGCTTTCGGGTACATTTCGCGAATAGCGACCGCAGTACCGCCGGTGTCCACCAGATCGTCGATAACGATGAAGCCTTCACCGTCGCCTTCAGCGCGTTTCAGCACTTTCAGCTCACGCTGGTTATCATGGTCATAGCTGGAGATGCAGACGGTATCGACATGACGAATACCCAGCTCACGTGCCAGCAGCGCCCCCGGTACCAGACCGCCACGGCTGACGGCAATAATGCCTTTCCACTGTTCGGAAGGCATCAGACGCGCAGCCAGTTTGCGTGCGTGAATCTGCAACATGTCCCAGGTGACGACGTATTTTTCGCTCATGTGAAGTGTCCCAGCCTGTTTTTATACGGCTTAAAAAGTGTTCGAGGGGGAAATAGGTTGCGCGAGATTATAGAGATCTGGCGCACTAAAAACCAGTGTTTAGCGCTCCCTGCCTGAGTTTTTACATGCTTTATGCTACCAGCCAGCAGAGAAAGTGGTATTCTCAGTTGCATCTCGCAAGCCTGTCTTGTGGTAACTATTAACCTGCTAACCCTGTGGCCTGCAACCCTGTTTGCAGCGCCTCGACAAGGAGACTTATCGTGTCTGAACTGTCTCAATTATCTCCGCAGCCGCTGTGGGATATTTTTGCCAAAATTTGCTCCATTCCACACCCTTCCTACCATGAAGAACAGCTTGCCGAACATATTATGGGTTGGGCGAAGGAAAAAGGTCTGCACGCAGAGCGCGACCAGGTTGGCAACATTCTGATCCGCAAACCGGCTACCGCAGGCATGGAAAACCGTAAACCGGTTGTACTGCAGGCGCACCTGGACATGGTGCCACAGAAAAACAACGACACCGTTCACGACTTCACTAAAGACCCAATCCAGCCGTACATCGATGGCGACTGGGTAAAAGCGCGCGGCACCACCCTGGGCGCGGACAACGGCATCGGTATGGCCTCTGCGCTGGCGGTGCTGGCTGACGACAGCGTTGAACACGGTCCACTGGAAGTGCTGCTGACCATGACCGAAGAAGCGGGCATGGACGGCGCGTTCGGTCTGCAGGCAAACTGGCTGCAGGCAGATATCCTGATCAACACCGACTCCGAAGAAGAAGGTGAGATCTACATGGGCTGCGCGGGCGGGATTGATTTCATCTCCACCCTGCCGCTGTCACGCGAAGCGATTCCTGCGGGCTTCCAGACCTTCAAGCTGACGCTGAAAGGGCTGAAAGGCGGTCACTCCGGCGGTGATATTCACCTGGGCCTGGGTAACGCCAACAAACTGCTGGCACGCTTCCTGGCGGGCCACGCGGCCGAGCTGGACCTTCGTCTGGTGGACTTCAACGGCGGCACCCTGCGCAACGCGATCCCACGCGAAGCCTTTGCCACCGTGGCGGTGCCAGCGGCGAAAGCGGACGAGCTGAAAAAACTCTCCAGCGTCTACCTGGATATCCTGAAAAACGAACTGTCGGCGAAAGAGAAGAACCTGACCGTGGTGCTGGAATCCGTGTCTACGGATAAAGCCGCCCTGACCGCGCAGTCTCGCGATAGCTTCGTTCAGCTGCTGAACGCGACGCCAAACGGCGTGATTCGCAATTCTGACGTGGCGAAAGGCGTTGTGGAAACCTCTCTGAACGTGGGCGTGGTGACCATGAGCGACGACAGCGCGGAAATTATCTGCCTGATCCGCTCCCTGATCGACAGCGGTAAAGAGTATGTAGTAAGCATGCTGGAATCTCTGGGTGCGCTGGCGGGCGCGAAAACCTCCGCCAAAGGCAGCTACCCTGGCTGGCAGCCGGATGCAAGCTCTCCGGTGATGGCGCTGGTGCGTGAAACTTATCAGCGTCTGTTCAACAGCACCCCGAACATCCAGGTGATCCACGCGGGTCTGGAATGTGGTCTGTTTAAGAAGCCGTATCCGGACATGGACATGGTTTCCATCGGGCCAACCATTACCGGTCCACACTCGCCAGATGAGCAGGTTCATATTGAAAGCGTCGGTCATTACTGGACGCTGTTGACGGAACTGCTGAAGGCGATCCCTGCGAAGTAATTTGTCGTCTGTTGCCCGGCGGCGCTACGCTTGCCGGGCCTACGATGAGTGCAATCTACAATCCCAAAACCAGCTGACGCTCCAGCTGCGGATCCAGCAGCGTGACGTGCAGTCCCACCAGCCTCACCCCTCGTCCGCCTCGTCGTTCTTCCCACGCCTTTTTCGCCGTTGCGATAAGATCTTCTTTGTTCAGGCGCGGCCAGACGTGCTCCTGCGTCGTCTGCTGAAAGTCGTTAAATTTCAGCTTGATGCCCTGTCGGGCAATCAGTAAATCAGGCTTTACTTTGATCAGGCGTCGTTCCAGCTCCGGATAGAGTTGTTCCGTAATAATGGTTTCGCATTCCGACCAGTCATGGATGTCTTCGCTCAGCGTGCGCTCAACCCCGACCGATTTACGAAGCCGTTCGTTGTTTACATCGCGGTCGTCAATGCCCTGACTGCGCTCCCACAGCACGCGGCCAAACTTCCCAAAGCGCTTGAGCAGCATAGCCAGGTCGCTTCGCTGCACATCTTCGCAGGTGCGTAACCCCATACTTTCCAGCTTCGCGGCGGAGACTTTGCCTACGCCGGGGATTTTGCCAAGCGGCAGCGTTTTTAAAAACGCCGGGACCTCTTCAGGGGTGATGACGTACTGGCCGTTGGGTTTATTTAAATCGGAAGCAATTTTGGCGAGAAATTTTACCGGCGCGACGCCTGCCGACGCGGTGAGATTCAGCTCGTTGAAAATGGTCTGGCGGATCTCCTGCGCCATCAGGGTAGCGGAGCCGTGACAGTGCAGGCTGTCAGTGACGTCCAGATAGGCTTCGTCCAGAGAAAGCGGTTCAATCAGTGAGGTGTAGCGGGAGAAGATTTCGCGTATATGGTTTGAGGCTTCTTTATAGGCGTCAAAGCGCCCTGGCAAAAGAGTAAGGTGCGGACACAGTTTCAGCGCCATCGCCGTCGGCATGGCGCTGCGCACGCCAAATTTGCGTGCAGGATAGTTGGCGGTGCTGATCACACCGCGCTGAACGCGGCTGCCGCCAATGGCGATGGGAATATCCCGCAGCGCCGGGTTGTCACGCATCTCCACTGCGGCAAAAAAGCAGTCCATATCGACATGGATTATTTTGCGCATCGGTCATACCACACATGTATTTATATACAGTATAACAAAAGGCAAAAAATGCGTCAGCTATTTTCCTTACTCACGGTTGTCATATAAACGTGTTACAAACATTCGTAATAAAACCTTTATATACATACATTTATAAAATCAATGGAGCGTAATTATTCATGAAGAAAATTCTCCCGATTTCGTTACTGTTTCTGGCGAGTGCTGCATCTGCTAGCCCTGCGATCGTTGCCCACCGGGGCGGGACTGCGGATGCACCTGAAAATACCCTGCCAGCCATTAAGCTCGCCCTCGAAAACAAAGCAGATATCGTCTGGATAACCGTGCAGTTAAGTCGGGATGGCGTACCGGTTCTCTATCGACCTGCCGATCTGAAAGCGTTAACCAATCTGCAGGGAAAGGTGTCACAGTATACCGCTGAAGAACTGGCAAAGGCGGATGCCAGCGTGAAGTGGAAAGATAAGGACCTGCCGGAAAACCTGCTTAATTCCCCGATACCGACGCTGAAGTCGGTGCTGAGCGCCTGGCCAGATACGCGTTTTTTCATTGACATCAAATCTCAGGATGCCGATCCGGCGACCATGGGCAACGCGCTGCTTAACGTATTGAAAGAGACCAACAGCCTGAATCGCGTTCGCGTTTATTCAACCGAAGATCGCTATATGGAAGCATTGCCTGTCGAAATCCCCCGCTTTGTCACGCGCAGCGAAACCCGTACGCGTCTGGCCACGATTTCGTTGAGCCATGAATGTCTGCCTCCTTCACAAAAAATGGACGATTACTGGTATGGGCTTGAGTTAAACCGAAAAGTAGAAGTGGTCGAGAAATTCACCTTAGGCGAAGGTGTCTCTCCTGCAACATTAACGTGGGACAAAGAGGCCGTTGACTGCTTCCGCTCTCAGGGCAATGCCCATCTGATTTTTATCGGCGTGAACTCTGAAGAGGATTACCAGAAGGCGAAAACACTGGGTGCCGAAGGGGTTCTTGTAGACTCACCAGCCAAAGCCAAAAGCTGCGCAAAATAAATGATAAAGGCCGCACGAAGCGGCCTTTTCCTAGATGATCCTCTGCTGATCCCGGGCCATGCGCTTTTTACGTGCATCGCACGGTTCGGGGCAGTCGCACACCTTTTCCATTCCGATGGAAGAGATACCTCCACAGCTGCCCTGAATGCTTTTACGCTTGATGATCCAGCCTAAAGACATACCGAACACCACCAGCAAAAACACCGCAAAGGTTGCCAGAAAGGTCAACATAATCAGCCTCCGAAATCATCAAGGAGGATGTTTTCATCTTCCACGCCGAGATCTTTGAGCATCTTGATCACGGCGGCGTTCATCATTGGCGGACCACACATATAGAACTCGCAGTCTTCCGGTGCCGGGTGCTGTTTGAGGTAGTTTTCATACAGCACGTTGTGAATGAATCCCGTATAGCCCGTCCAGTTATCTTCCGGCTGCGGATCGGAGAGCGCCACGTGGAAGGTAAAGTTCGGATTCTCACGCGCCAGCTGTTCAAACTCATCGTCGTAGAACATTTCGCGCAGCGAGCGCGCACCGTACCAGAAGCTGATTTTACGCTTGCTGCCGAGACGCTTGAGCTGATCAAAAATGTGCGAGCGCATAGGGGCCATACCCGCACCGCCGCCGATAAAGACCATTTCGGCGTCGGTATCTTTAGCAAAAAACTCGCCGAACGGACCAGAGATCGTCACCTTATCGCCTGGCTTAAGGGACCAGATATACGACGACATCACGCCCGGCGGCGCGTCAGGCACGTTTGGCGGCGGCGTGGCGATACGCACGTTGAGCATGATAATGCCCTTCTCTTCCGGGTAGTTAGCCATGGAATAGGCGCGCAGCGCGGGCTCTTTTACCTCGGAAACAAAGCGGAAGAGATTAAATTTATCCCAGTCGGCCCGGTACTCATCGGGCACGTCGAAGTCCGCATACGCCACAGTGTGCGCCGGACACTCAATCTGGATATACCCACCTGCACGGAACGGGACGCTCTCCCCTTCAGGGACACGCAGCTTAAGCTCTTTAATGAACGTGGCTTTGTTATCGTTCGAGATAACCTCGCACTCCCATTTTTTCACGCCGAAAATCTCTTCCGGCAGCTCAATCTTCATGTTCTGACGCACCGCGACCTGGCACGCCAGGCGGCACCCCTCTTTCGCTTCACGCTTCGTAATATGCGACAGTTCAGTAGGCAGAATATCACCGCCCCCTTCTTTCACCGTCACACGGCACTGCCCGCATGAGCCGCCTCCACCGCAGGCTGACGAGACAAAAATCCCGTTGCCCGAGAGCGTATTAAGCAACTTGTCCCCTGCCGGAGTGCGGATCTGGTTCTGCGGATCGTCATTGATATCAATGATCACATCCCCGGAATTAACCAGCTTTGCGCGCGCCGCCAGAATCAGCCCTGACAGCACCAGTACTATCAGCGTGAACATCACCACGCCAAGAATAATTTCCATCTGTTAGCCCTTATAGCTGCACACCGGAGAAGGACATAAAGCCCAACGCCATCAGGCCGGTGGTGATAAAGGTGATCCCTAAGCCACGCAGCCCCGCAGGCACGTTGGCATATTTCATTTTTTCACGGATCCCCGCCATGGTGACAATCGCCAGCATCCAGCCGATACCGGAACCGAAGCCGTACACCACCGATTCACTGAAGTTGTAATCGCGCTGAACCATAAACGAGACGCCACCGAAGATGGCGCAGTTCACCGCGATCAGCGGCAGGAAGATCCCCAGAGCGTTGTACAGCGACGGGAAATACTTATCGAGGATCATCTCCAGGATTTGTACCAGCGCCGCAATCACCCCGATGAAGGTGATGAAGTTCAGGAAGCTAAGATCGACGCCTTCCACCAGCGCGCCGTCTCGCAGCACGAAGTTGAACACCAGGTTGTTAATCGGAACCGAAAGCCCCAGCACAACGGTGACCGCCACGCCCAGGCCAAATGCCGTCGAGACCTTTTTAGAGACGGCAAGGAACGTACACATGCCCAGGAAGAAGGCGAGCGCCATGTTTTCAACAAACACCGCGCGCACAAATAAACTCAGGTAATGAGCCATTGTCGGTTACTCCTTTTCCTGCTGTTCAGGCTTCAACGTACGAATCAGCCAGATCAGCAAACCGATAATGAAAAACGCGCTTGGGGCCAGCAGGAACAGGCCGTTCGGCAGATACCAGCCGCCGTTCTGTACCGTATCCAGCACCTGAACGCCAAACAGCTTGCCGCTGCCAATCAGCTCGCGCAGGAAACCGACCGTCAGCAGGATCACGCCGTAGCCCAGGCCGTTGCCGATACCGTCCATAAAGCTCGCCAGCGGCGGCATTTTCATGGCGTAGGCTTCAGCGCGCCCCATCACGATGCAGTTGGTGATAATCAGGCCGACAAACACCGAAAGCTGCTTCGAGGTTTCGTAGGCGAAAGCGCGCAGCAGTTGATCGACCACGATCACCAGCGAGGCGATGATCGCCATCTGCACGATGATCCTCACGCTGTTGGGGATGTGGTGGCGGATCATCGAGATAAACATGCTGGAAAACGCCGTCACCAGCGTTACCGCCAGCGTCATCACCACCGCCGTTTCCAGCTTGGTCGTTACCGCCAGAGCCGAGCACACACCCAGCACCTGCAGGGTTATCGGGTTATTGGCTAAAAGTGGGCCAATCAGCACCTTTTTAACTTCTTTCAGTTCACCCGTATCAGCCATTGTTCAGCGCTCCTTCACGTACGTTCTTCAGGAAGGGACCAAAGCCCAGTTCACCCATCCAGAAATCAAAACTGTGCTGCACCCCGTTAGAGGTGAGTGTGGCGCCGGAAAGACCGTCAACGGCGAATTCATCCCCAGGACGCGCGCCTCCTTTCACCACCTTCAGCGCAGGCTGACCGTTATCATTGAGCACTTTTTTACCGATAAACTGCGCACGCCAGTTAGGGTTTTCCACTTCGCCACCCAGCCCCGGCGTTTCGCCCTGATCGTAATAAGTAATACCTTTGACCGTGCGGCCATCGGTATCCAGTGCCACAAACGCATACATCATTGACCATAAGCCGTTGCCGTAGATGGGCAACACGATTTCCTGTATGCGCTTCTGCTCGTCACGAACGAGGTAAATCTCCGCGACATTGCTGCGGCGCTTAATGCCAGCCGGATCCTGCGAGGCGTCAAGCACGGTGCTCATCTGCGGATCCTTTAATGCCAGCGCCTGGTTATATTTCGCCGGGTCTTTATCCATCAGCTCGCCGGTTTTTAAATCCACCAGCCGTGCGGTAATGCGTTCAGCAAACACGTCGGCGACGTCGTCCTTCGTCATGCCTTCCTGCATCAGCCCGGCCACGGCCAGGATGTTGCGCTGTTTATCCAGCGCGCGCTGTTCCTGCTGCAGCGGCTTTAACCCTACGGCGGAACCGGCAACCACGATGGAACAGACCAGACACAGTACCAAAACCACCAGCAGCGTTTTGCTGATGCTGTCGTTATTTTTAACCTCAGCCACGCGCCTTCCTCCGCTTAATGTTGGCGCGCACGACCAGGTAGTCGAACAGCGGCGCAAACAGGTTGGCAAACAGAATGGCCAACATCATCCCTTCCGGATAGGCCGGGTTGACCACGCGAATCAGTACACACATCACGCCAATGAGCGCGCCGTAACACCATTTCCCCCTGTCGGTAAAGGAGGCCGAGACGGGATCGGTGGCCATGAACATCATGCCAAACGCAAAGCCTCCCAGCACCAGGTGCCAGTACCACGGCATGGAGAACATCGGGTTCGTGTCTGAACCAATGAGGTTGAACAGCGTGGCGGTAAGCACCATGCCGAGCATAACGCCCGCGACGATGCGCCAGGACGCCACGCGGCCAAAGAGGATGATGGCCCCGCCGATCAAAATCATCAGGGTAGATACTTCGCCAATGGAGCCCGGAATGTTGCCAAGAAACGCGTCGAACCAGGTTACGGGCTGGCCGGTAGCATTGTTGACCAGCGTTTCACCGCCGCCTGCCGCCCACTGTGAAAGTGGCGTCGCGCCGGAGAAACCATCCGCAGCCGTCCATACCAGGTCGCCCGAAATCTGCGCCGGGTAAGCAAAGAACAGGAACGCACGCCCCGCCAGCGCCGGGTTGAGGAAGTTACGACCGGTGCCGCCGAAAATCTCTTTGGCAATCACCACGCCAAAGCTGATCCCCATCGCCGCCTGCCAGAGCGGCAGAGTAGGCGGAACAATCAGCGCAAACAGAATGGAGGTCACGAAGAAACCCTCGTTGATCTCGTGTTTGCGGATGATGGCGAACAGCACTTCCCAGAAGCCGCCCACGATAAAGACGGTCATGTAGATCGGCAGGAAGAAGACGGCCCCCAGCGTCATCATGCTGACCCAGCCTGCATCAGCCGCAAAGCTCACGCCCAGCGACTGCGCCAGACGATAGTGCCAGTCAGACTGGATCACCTGCGCCTGCTGCTGGGCGTCGTACATATGATGCAGCGCCGGAATGGTTTGCAGACCAACGTTGTACATGCCCCAGAACATGGCCGGGAAAACCGCAAACCACACCAGGATCATCATGCGTTTCAGGTCGATGGCATCGCGAACGTGCGCTGCCCCTTTCGTCACCAGACCCGGAGTGTAGAAAATAGTCGTCGTCGCTTCATACAGCGGGTAGTACTTTTTGAGCTTCCCTTCGGTAAAGTGCGGCTCAATTTTTTCAAAGAGGTGTTTTAATCCCATGGTTATCCTTCCTGCTCAATGCGGGTTAACACCTCGCGCAATACGGGTCCATATTCGTATTTACCCGGACACACATAGGTACAGAGCGCCAGATCTTCTTCATCCAGTTCCAGACAACCGAGCGCCTGCGCGCCGTCGGTATCGCCTGCCAGAAGATCGCGCAGCAGCACGGTAGGCAGAATATCCAGTGGCATTACACGTTCGTAGTTGCCAATCGGAACCATTGCGCGCTCGCCGCCGTTCGTGCTGGTAGAGAAGTTAAAGAGCTTATGACGCAGAAAGTGGCCAAGCGTGGTGCGGGTGACGGAGTATTTTTCTGCGCCAGGCAGAACCCAGCCGAACAGCTCTTTCTCACGCCCTTCCAGAACGACGCTCACCTGAAGATGGAAACGTCCCAGGTACGCGTGCGCATTGACAGCGCGGCGGCCGCTAAGTACCGAACCGGAAATGAGGCGGTTTTCACCCTCTTTCGTTTCCCCTGCCAGCAGTTCATTAATGTCTGCTCCCAGAAGCGTCTTAACCAGACGCGGGTTTGCGGCCTGCGGCCCGCCGATAGCGATAATCCGTTCAGCGCAGAGTTCACCCGTCGTAAAGAGCTTACCGATGGCAATGACATCCTGATAATTAAGGTGCCAGACCTGTTTTTTAAGGCTCACCGGCTCAAGGAAGTGGATATGGGTCCCGACCAGACCCGCCGGATGCGGGCCGGAAAATTCATTAAACGTAACCTGCCCCTGCGGATGGCCGCCAAGCTTGCCGCCGCTGGCCTGGCAAACGTGCACTTTTCCGGGCGTCAGGCGAGTCAGAACGGTCAGCCCGGCATCAAAGGCTTTACGCTGCGCCAGGATAATGGGCTGCGGGTCTGCGCTGAGCGGGTTGGTGTCGATGGCCGTCACGAAAATGGCAGCCGGGGCGGTATCAGGAACGGGTGATTTGCTGAAAGGACGCGTACGCAGCGCCGTCCACAGGCCGGACGCGAGCAGCTGAGCCTGCACATCTTCGCGGCTAAGCGTCGCGAGGTCTGCCGCATCATAACGAGCAAACTCACGCTGTTCATCGCCTTCAATGCGGATTACCACCGACTGCAGCACGCGACGCTCGCCGCGGTTGATCGCTACCACTGTGCCGCTGGCGGGGGCCGTGAACATGACGCCGGGATTTTTTTTGTCTTCAAAGAGCGCCTGCCCTTTGATCACGCGATCGCCCTCCTGCACCAGCATTGAAGGACGCATTCCCAGATAATCGTCACCTAAAATTGCGACATGACGGACGCTTGCGCCACACGAGACGTGCTGCTCAGGCACGCCTGCAATCGGCAAATTAAGTCCTTTTTTTATTTTAAACATGTGGTTAGCAGGTTTCCATAAACAACAATCCAGTGGGCGCAAAGTGTAACATTTTCCCCTTCTCTCGGGCAGGGGATCCACGGTCGGGCGCGCCAAAATGCGAGCTATTACGCAAAGTTCCTGGAGCCAGCGCGTTTTTGATGGTTTATAAAGTAAAACTAATTTGTAAACTCACCGCCCGGCTCTTGCGAAAATCTATAGCGGTGCTAATGTGAGCGCACCTAACAGAATAATCTGATTTCGGGTCTCTTTTGCCGTCCTGGCAAGTTAGTCCAGGTTTTATCAAGGAATTTGTAGTATGCGTAAAATCGCATTGTTCATTGCGATGCTTCTGATTCCGTGCATGTCGTTTGCCGGGCTGCTCAGCAGCAACAGCTCCACCACGCCGATCAGCAAAGAATATAAACAGCAGTTAATGGGATCCCCGGTTTATATTCAAATCTTCAAGGAAGAGCGCACGCTCGATCTGTTTGTAAAAATGGGCGAAACATATCAGCTGCTTGATAGCTACAAAATTTGTAACTATTCCGGCGGGCTGGGCCCGAAACAGCGTCAGGGCGATTTCAAAAGCCCGGAAGGTTTTTACAACGTTCAGCGTAACCAGCTAAAGCCGGATAGCCGCTTCTATAAAGCCATCAACATCGGTTTCCCGAACGCCTATGACCGTGCTCACGGTTATGAAGGGAAATACCTGATGATCCACGGTGCCTGCGTGTCTGTCGGCTGCTACGCGATGACCGACTCCGGCATTGATGAGATTTTCCAGTTCGTAACCGGCGCACTGGTCTTTGGGCAGCCTAACGTTCAGGTCAGCATCTATCCGTTCCGCATGACCGATGCCAATATGGCGCGCCATAAGTACTCTTACTACGCCGATTTCTGGAAACAGCTGAAGCCGGGTTATGACTACTTTGAGCAGACCCACAAGCCGCCGGTAGTCTCTATCGTCGATGGCCGTTACGTGGTCAGCAAACCGCTGAGCCACGAAGTCGTCCACCCACAGTTGGCGTCAAATTACACGGTCCCCGAGACAAAATAGCACCCACTCGCCTGGCATAATCTTTTGCCAGGTTTCGTTGCCCGTCAGCGGCTGCGTTGCAATAACGGTGACCACATCGTTCGGTGTGGTCTCCTTCTGAAAGTCTATCTCCACATCCTGATCGAGCAGCGTAGCAACGCCAAACGGCGCACGGCGCGTGATCCAGAAGAGATTCGTCGAGCAGAACGCCATCACGTAGCGCCCGTCAGACAACAGCATGTTAAACACGCCTTTTTCACGCAATTCGGCTGCCAGCGTCGCGATGTATTTGAATACGGCGGCCATATTGCCGGGCGTGCGCGGATAACGTTCTGTCAGCTTATGCAGCAGCCAGCAGAAGGCCTTCTCGCTGTCCGTTTCGCCCACCGGACGGAAGTTGCCCGTTTCCAGAGATTTATAGCCCGTAAGCTGCCCGTTGTGCGCGTAAGTCCAGTTACGGCCCCACAGCTCGCGGGTAAAGGGATGGGTATTTTCCAGCGCAACTTCGCCGCGGTTTGCCTGGCGAATATGCGCGATCACCGAACAGGATTTAATGGGATAGTCCTGCACCAGTTTGGCAATCGGTGAGTTAAAGCTGGGCTGTGGATCTTTGAACGTGCGACACCCTTTGCCTTCGTAGAAGGTGATGCCCCAGCCGTCTTTATGCGGCCCGGTTCCCCCACCGCGCTGAACCAGCCCGGTGAAGCTAAAGCAGATATCGGTTGGCACATTGGCGCTCATCCCGAGCAGTTCGCACATACATCACCTCCACAACAGCGGGGGGCACCGGCGCCCCCCAGCGAAGTCTTACTTAACCATCTCTTTTTCGATCAGCTGGATCAGGATGTGGATCACTTTGATGTGAATTTCCTGAACGCGATCTGCATAGCCGAAGTGCGGAACGCGAATTTCGATATCCGCCGTACCGTCCATCTTACCGCCATCTTTCCCGGTCAGGGTGATGACCTTCATGCCTTTTTCACGCGCGGCGGCGATCGCTTTGATCACGTTCGCGGAGTTACCGGAGGTAGAGATACCCAGCAGCACGTCACCTTCACGGCCTACTGCCTCAACGTAGCGGGAAAAGATGTGGTCGTAACCGAAGTCGTTGCCTACGCAGGAGATGTGGCTCACGTCGGAAATCGCAATCGCCGGGTAGCCCGGACGGTTTTCGCGATAGCGTCCAGTCAGCTCTTCGGCGAAGTGCATGGCATCACAGTGGGAACCGCCGTTACCGCAGGAGAGCACTTTGCCACCGGCCTTAAAACTGTCGGCCAGCAGGACCGCCGCGCGCTGAATAGCGTGAATATTGGCATCATCTTTCAGAAAGTTCGCCAGCGTTTCCGCCGCTTCGTTCAGTTCGTTACGAATAAGATCCTGGTACATGAGGATAATCCTTCAGTATTGATGAAATAACACAGTGGAGTGTACCGGATAGCGGGAAAAGCGAGAAGCTAAAGCCATGCGAATCGTCCGGCGTTTTGATTTTTTGTGCCGGCGAAAACGCGAACAATGTGAACCAGGTTGTAATTATTTTGTAAACACATTGCTAAAGGAATTCACATCAACTACAACCATATCATCACAAGTGGTCAGACCTCCTACAAGCAAGGGAGCTTTTCTTTATGATGATTTTGAGCATTCTCGCAACCGTTGTACTGCTCGGTGTGTTGTTCTATCACCGCGTCAGTTTATTCCTGAGCAGCCTGATTCTTCTGGCCTGGACGGCTGCGCTTGGCGTCGCAGGTCTCTGGAATATCTGGATTTTGGTCCCTCTTGCCATCATTCTGCTGCCGTTTAACCTGGCCCCGATGCGTAAGTCGATGATCTCCGCGCCGGTATTTAAAGGCTTCCGCAAAGTGATGCCGCCGATGTCGCGCACCGAGAAAGAAGCGATTGATGCGGGCACCACCTGGTGGGAAGGCGACCTGTTCCAGGGTAACCCGGACTGGAAAAAGCTGCACAACTATCCGCAGCCGCGCCTGACCGCCGAAGAACAGGCCTTTATTGACGGCCCGGTGGAAGAAGCGTGCCGCATGGCGAACGACTTTGCTATCACCCACGAAATGGCCGACCTGCCGCCGGAGCTGTGGGCGTACCTGAAAGAGCATCGCTTCTTCGCGATGATCATTAAGAAAGAGTACGGCGGTCTTGAGTTCTCCGCTTACGCGCAGGCTCGCGTGCTGCAAAAGCTGGCGGGCGTCTCCGGGATCCTGGCGATTACCGTCGGCGTACCGAACTCCTTAGGCCCGGGCGAACTGCTGCAGCATTACGGTACGGAAGAGCAGAAAGATCACTATCTGCCGCGACTGGCGCGCGGTCAGGAAATCCCGTGCTTCGCGCTGACCAGCCCGGAAGCAGGCTCCGATGCAGGCGCAATCCCGGATACTGGCGTGGTCTGTATGGGCGAGTGGCAGGGCCAGCAGGTGCTGGGCATGCGCCTGACCTGGAACAAACGCTATATCACCCTGGCACCTATCGCCACCGTGCTCGGCCTGGCCTTTAAGCTCTCCGACCCGGAAAAACTGCTGGGCGGTGAAGAGGATCTGGGCATTACCTGTGCGCTGATCCCAACCTCGACGCCGGGCGTTGAAATTGGCCGTCGTCACTTCCCGCTGAACGTGCCGTTCCAGAACGGCCCGACCCGCGGCCAGGATATCTTCGTGCCGATTGACTACATCATCGGCGGCCCGAAAATGGCCGGTCAGGGCTGGCGCATGCTGGTGGAATGTCTGTCGGTGGGTCGCGGTATTACCCTGCCGTCGAACTCAACCGGCGGCCTGAAGTCCGTCGCGATGGGAATTGGCGCTTATGCCCACATTCGCCGTCAGTTCAAAATCTCCATCGGCAAGATGGAAGGTATCGAAGAGCCGCTGGCGCGCATCGCGGGCAACGCCTACGTGATGGACGCCGCTGCATCCCTGATTACCTACGGCATCATGCTGGGCGAAAAACCGGCCGTGCTGTCCGCGATTGTGAAGTACCACTGTACCCATCGCGCGCAGCAGTCGATTATTGACGCGATGGATATCGCAGGCGGTAAAGGCATTATGCTCGGCGAAGGCAACTTCCTGGCGCGCGGCTATCAGGGCGCACCGATTGCCATCACCGTGGAAGGGGCCAACATCCTGACCCGCAGCATGATGATCTTCGGCCAGGGTGCGATTCGCTGCCATCCGTACGTGCTGGAAGAGATGGCCGCTGCGCAGAATAACGACGTGGACGCCTTCGACAAGCTGCTGTTCAAACATATCGGTCACGTGGGCAGCAACAAGGTGCGGAGCTTCTGGCTGGGCCTGACGCGTGGCCTGACCAGTGCGACGCCAACCGGCGATGCGACCAAACGTTACTACCAGCATCTGAACCGTCTGAGCGCCAACCTGGCTCTGCTGTCCGACGTTTCCATGGCGGTGCTGGGCGGTAGCCTGAAGCGTCGCGAGCGTATCTCCGCCCGTCTGGGCGACGTGCTGAGCCAGATCTTCCTGGCCTCTGCGGTGCTGAAACGCTACGACGACGAAGGCCGTCAGGAAGCGGATCTGCCGCTGGTGCACTGGGGCGTGCAGGATGCGATGTATCAGGCGGAACAGGCGATTGACGACCTGCTGGCGAACTTCCCGAACCGCTTTGTGGCTGGCGCTCTTCGCGTGGTGATCTTCCCGACCGGTCGTCATCATCTGGCGCCGTCCGACAAGCTGGACCACAAAGTGGCGAAGATCCTGCAGGTTCCGAGCGCCACCCGCTCCCGCATTGGCCGCGGTCAGTATCTGGCGCCAACGCCGCATAACCCGGTGGGCCTGCTGGAAGAGGCGCTGCTGGACGTGATGGCCGCCGACCCGATTCACCAGAAAATCTGCAAACAGCTGGGTAAAAACCTACCGTTTACTCGTCTGGACGAACTGGCGAAACAGGCGCTGGCCGGTGGCATTATCAATAACGACGAAGCTGCGCTGCTGGTGAAAGCTGAAGAGAGCCGTCTGCGCAGTATTAACGTGGATGATTTCGAACCGGAAGAGCTGGCGACGCAGCCGGTAAAGCTGCCGGAGAAGCACCGCAAACCTGAAGCGGCATAACCCGCTTCGCTCTGACAAACCCCGCCCGGTGCGGGGTTTTTTATTGCCACATTTTCTCGTAATGACGTGCTACAGTGTCAAAAAGGGGTCGTTTGAGGAGTCTGTATCGTGCCTGGTTTGAAGATTTCGATTTTGCAGCAGCCTTTAGTGTGGATGGATGGCCCTGCCAACCTGCGCCACTTTGATCGTCAACTGGAAGAGATTACCGGGCGAGATGTGATTGTCCTGCCGGAGATGTTTACCACCGGCTTCGCGATGGAAGCGGCGAAACAGTCGATGCCCCAGGAAGAGGTGGTCGCCTGGATGCATGCCAAAGCGCAGCAAACCAACGCGCTGATCGCCGGGAGCGCCGCACTGCAGACGGAACGCGGCCCGGTGAACCGCTTCCTGCTGGTTGAGCCGGAAGGAAAGGTGCATTTTTACGATAAACGCCACCTGTTCCGCATGGCCGATGAACATCATCATTATGAAGCCGGTAACGAACGCGTGGTGTTCGAGTGGCGCGGCTGGCGTATTCTGCCGCTGGTCTGCTACGACCTGCGCTTCCCGGTGTGGTCGCGCAACCGCAACGATTACGACCTGGCGCTGTACGTCGCCAACTGGCCCGCGCCGCGCTCGCTGCACTGGCAGGCGCTGCTGGTGGCTCGCGCGATTGAGAACCAGGCGTACGTGGTGGGCTGTAACCGCGTGGGGACGGACGGCAACGGCCACCACTATCGCGGCGACAGCAGGGTGGTGAATCCGCAGGGCGAGATTATTGCCACCGCCGAACCGCATCAGGCGACGCGCATTGATGCGGAGCTGTCGTTGACGGCGCTGAAGGAGTATCGGGAGAAGTTCCCGGCGTGGCAGGATGCGGATCCGTTTAGCATTGGGTGAAAAAATGCCGGGTGGCGGCTACGCCTTACCCGGCCTACCAATGTTGCTCGCTTCTTTTAACTCACTAACGCCTGCCCGTCCTTGCGGCTCTCCGTCGCGGCCACGTAGTGCCCTTCCGGCATACGATAGATCACCTGCGCACCGCCGAAGTTGTAATCCTGGAGCGGATCTTCCACCACGATCTGATGCCCGCGCTCGCGCAGCGCGGCAATGGTGTTGCGATCAAACGTCGATTCAACAATCACTTCCCTGCCCTGCACCACGCGCCAGCGCGGCGCGTCGATGGCCGCCTGCGGGTTTTGCCCGTGCAGCATAATGCGCAGCGCCATCTGCATGTGCCCCTGCGCCTGCATCGGGCCGCCCATCACGCCGAAGGACATCAGCGGCTGGCCGTTGCCGTCCATCGCAAAGCCCGGAATGATGGTGTGGAAAGGACGCTTGCTGCCCGCCAGCGCGTTCGGGTGTTTGGGATCGAGCACAAAGCCGCAGCCGCGGTTTTGCAGGCTGATTCCGGTATCCGGCACCACAATGCCTGAACCGAAGCCCATAAAGTTGGACTGGATAAACGAAACCATCATCCCGCTGGCGTCCGCGGTGCTGATGTAGACCGTGCCGCTCTGCGTCGGTGAACCGTACACAAAGTCAGAGGCGTTATCGCGATCGATAAGCGCCGCACGCGACTTCAGATAGTGGTCGCTCAGCAGCTCTTTTGCTGCGAACTCCATATGTTCTTCATCCGCCACGTAGCGGTCGAGATCCGCCAGCGCCAGCTTCATGGCTTCAATGGATAAGTGCAGAGACTGCACGGAGTCCGGATGATGTTTCTCAATGCCGCACTGCTCCAGAATACCGAGCGCAATCAGCGTGGCGATCCCCTGCCCGTTTGGCGGCAGCTCCTGTACCGAGCCGCCCGCGAAGTCGCGCGACAGCAGTTCAACCCAGTCCACGCGATGGTTTGCCAGATCTTCCGCTGACAGGTGCGCGCCGTGCTCCTGGGCGAAGGCGGCAATTTTCTGCGCCAGCTCGCCGCGGTAAAAGGCTTCACCGTTGGTTTTGGCAATCAGCTCCAGCGAATGAGCCTGCGCCGGATTACGGAAGATCTCCCCCACGCGCGGGGCGCGGCCTTCCGGCGCAAAGCAGGCGCTAAAGCCCGGCTGATCTTTCAGCTTGTTATAGCCGCGCTGCCAGAGATGACCAATCAGCGGCGAGACCGGGAAGCCGTTGCGCGCGTAGTCAATCGCAGGCTGCGCCAGCGTGGTCAGCGGTAGCGTGCCGAAGCGTTCTGCCAGGGCCACCCAGCCCGACACCGCACCCGGCACCGTCACCGCGTCCCAGCCGATTTCCGGCACTGCGCTTTTACCGGCAAACAGATCCGCATGCCAGCTGGCCGGCGAGCGCCCGGACGCGTTCAGGCCGTGAAGTTTTTCACCGTCCCAGACGATGGCAAAGGCATCGCTGCCGATGCCGTTGCCGGTCGGCTCAACAACGGTCAGCGCCATGGCGGTGGCAATGGCCGCATCGACGGCATTACCACCCAGCTGCAGCATTTTCATTCCCGCCTGCGCCGCCAGCGGCTGCGAAGTGGCAACGGCGTTGTGGCCCATCATCGGCGGGCGGCGTGAAGCGTAACCGGATGTAAAATCAAGCGCTTTGGTCATCATGACTCCTTAGTCGTGGCGCGGATCGAGCGCATCGCGCAGCCCGTCGCCAAGTAAATTAAAGCCCTGCACGGCAAGGAAAATCGCCACGCCGGGGAAAACGGACATCCACGGCGCCTGCTCAAGGAAACCTTTCGCGGTATTGAGCATGGACCCCCAGGACGGATTGGGCGGCTGCTGCCCCAGCCCTAAAAACGACAGGCTGGCTTCGGCAATAATCGCCGAGGCAATGGCCAGCGTGGCCTGAACCAGGATCGGCGACATCACGTTTGGCAGAACGTATTTAATGATGATCCAGCGATCCGGCAGGCCTATCGCCCGCGCGCCGTCGATGTACTCTTCGTTGCGAATGGCGATCACCTGCCCGCGCGTCAGGCGGGCGAAGATCGGCATCGCCGAAAGACCGATGGCGATCATCGCATTGGTCAGGCTCGGGCCTAAAAATGCCCCCAGCGCGATCGCCATGATCAGGAACGGACAGGCCAGCAGCGCCTCGATAAAGCGCGAGATGACGCCGTCCCACATCTTCTGGAAGTAGCCCGCCACCAGCCCCAGCGGCACGCCGATGACCACCGCGATAACCACCGACATACAGCCCGCCATCAGCGAGGTTCGCGCTCCCCAGATAATGCGGGACAAAATGTCGCGCCCCAGCTCGTCGGTGCCGAACCAGTACATCGCTGACGGCGCTTTGCGCACCGCGAGGAAGTTGGCTTTAACCGGGTCAAACGGGGCGATCCACGGCGCCAGCAGCGCCACCAGCACAAAGAAACCCACCACAAGCGCGCCAATCACCGCGCTTTTATTGGCGAGGAATTTCTTCAGCACCCGGTTCTGCGCGCGCGGCAGCGCGGGGGCTACGGTTTGCGTCGTCAGTTCCGCCATCGTTAACCTCGCATTTTCGGGTTGATAAGGACGTAAAGCACGTCGGCCAGCAGGTTGAGCAGCAGGAAGCCGATCGCCACGATCAGCACCACGCCCTGCACCACCGCGTAGTCACGGTTGAACACCGAGTCGACGATCATCTTGCCAAAGCCCGGAATGGTGAACACCTGCTCGGTCAGCACCGCGCCGCCCAGCAGCTCGCCGAACAGCAGCGTGGTGAGGGTGATCACCGGCACCAGCGCGTTGCGAAACGCGTGCTTTAGAATGACCGCCTTCGGCAGCAGCCCCTTGGCGCGTGCGGTACGGATATAATCCGCTTTCAGCACCGCAATCATCGACGCGCGGGTATGGCGCATCAGCGTCGCCGCCAGCCCGGTTCCGAGCACGGACGCGGGCAGCAGCAGCGTGCGCAGGTTCTGAAGCGGATCTTCACTGAACGGCACGTAGCCGGACGCGGGCAGCCACTGCAGGTTCACCGAGAAGACCAGAATCAGCAGGATCCCCAGCCAGAAGTGGGGAATAGAGATCCCTGAGATCGCCACGAAGTTCGCCCCGTGATCGACCCAGCTGTTTTTGTTCACCGCCGCAAGGATCCCCATGCTGATGCCAAACACCAGCGCAATAATCATCGCCAGCAGCGACAGCTCCAGCGTAACCGGCAGCTTGCTGGCGATAAGCTCGGTCACCGGCTCGTGCGTGCGCAAGGAGACGCCCAGATCGCCCTGCAGCGCCCGCGTCAGCCAGTGGAAATACTGAACCGGGATCGGCGCATCCAGGTTCAGCTCCGCGCGCAACTGGGCGATCACCGCCGGATCGCGTTCCTCACCGGCCATCGCAATCAGCGGGTCGCCGGGCAGCAGCTTTTGCAGCCCGAACACCATCATGCTCACCAGCAGTAGCGTCGGGACGGCCAGCAGCAGACGTTTGCAAATCAGTTCCAGCATGGGTTCTCCTCAGGACGTTTATTTCGCCAGCGTCAAACCCGCCAGACGCACGATGCCGTCCGGGTAAGGCTTAAAGCCCTGCACGCGCTTGTTCAGGCCAAAAATGCGCGGCTCGAAGTAGAGGTAGGCAATCGGCATGTCGGTTTGCAGCTGCTTTACCACCTTGTCATACAGCGGCTGGCGTGCGGCCTGGTCGGTGCTCTGGCGCGCCTGCGTCAGCCACTCATCGACCTGCGCGTTGCTGTAACGGCCGTCGTTAAGCGTGCCATTGCTGTGGATAAAGCCGTATATGCTGCCGTCCGGATCCGGGCGACCCGACCAGCCGGAGAAGCTCAGCTGATAATCACCGCTCTGCTGGCGATCCAGCAGCGTGGCAAATTCGGTCATCTGCAGGTTCAGCGTGAAGCCGGCCTCGGCGACCATTGCCTGCAATACCTGACCCACCTGCTGCGAGGTTGGGTTGTTCGGCACCAGCAGGTTGACGGTCAGCGGCGCGGTGACGCCTGCCGCTTTGAGCAGCGCTTTGGCTTTATCAACGTTGCGCGGCGGAACCGGCAGATTCACGTGATACGGGCTCACCGTCGAAAACGCCTGGTTTGCCGGGGTGTAGAGGCCTTCGAAGACCACCTGGTTTAACGCATCACGGTCGATGGCCTGAGAAAACGCCTCGCGCACGCGGGCATCTTTGAACGGATCGTTCGCCGGGACCTTGCCGTTGTTAATATTGAAGGTGATCCCCTGATAGCCCAGGCCGGTGACCTTCGCCAGCGCCAGCTTGCTGTCGGCTTCGACGGTTTTGACGTCGCTGGCGGCGATGCCTTCGGTCAGATCCAGATCGCCCGCGCGCAGGTTCGCCAGACGCACGGAGGCATCCGGGATCGGCAGATAGATAATTTTGTCGAAGTGGTAGGCGCCTTTGTTCCAGTAGTTGTCGAAGCGGGTCAGAACGATGCGGTCCTGCGACACGCGGCTGTCGAACTTGTACGGGCCGGAACAGACCGGATGGGCGGCAAAGTCAGGCTTTTTCGCGGCCTCGGGCGCCATCATCGCGCCCGCGCGGTCGGTAAGCTGCATCAGCAGAGCGGCGTCCGGCGTTTTCAGGTGCAGCACTATCTGCATCGGGCCGGTGACCTCTACCGATTCCACGGAGGAGATCTCGCTTTTCCGCAGGGAGCCTTTGAGGGTCAGGGCGCGGTCCAGGTTGTATTTCGCGGCGGCGGCATCGAATTTCTCTCCGTCATGGAAGGTCACGCCTTCGCGCAGATCCATGGTCAGCGTTTTGCCGTCGGCGCTCCAGGCCCACGATTTCGCGAGACCTGGCACGACCTTCAGATGCTCGTCGACGTCCACCAGCCTGTCGCACAGTGAGGCAAACACGAAGCGGCCATAGTAGGTGCGCGCCAGGTGCGGGTCAAGCATGTCCGGGTCTGCTCCCAGACCGATTCGCAGCACGCTTTCAGAATGGGCGGGCAGCGCCGCGCCAAGCAACATAACACTTCCCAGTACGGTCAAAAGAGAATTACGCATTGTCATTATCATGAGTTCCTTGAAGGAAGGGAGGAGTGAGTGGCCGCGTGTTCAAACAGCGCGCGGCGGCGCAGAAAAGCTGCGGATGGCGGTGCGATCTGGATAACGCTGCGATCGCGGTTAATCTCCTGCCAGCGGTGGCAGGCAACCTGACGCCCGCCGTCGAGCACCTGATTAATCGGCTCGACCTGGCGGCATTCGTCGGTGACGTACGGGCAGCGGGTGTGGAAGCGACAGCCCGACGGCGGGTTCGCCGGGTTCGGCAGATCCCCCTGCAGCAGCGGCGCGTCGCGCTCAATACCCGGCTGCATCTGCGGCGCCGAGGCGATCAGCGCCTGGGTGTAAGGGTGCAGCGGTGCGTCAAAGATCTCGTCGACGGTGGCAAGCTCAACGATCTGCCCAAGGTACATCACCGCCACGCGGTCGCTCATGTGGCGGATCACCGCCAGACCGTGGGCGACGATCACCATCGTCAGCCCCAGCTGGTGCTTCAGGCTCTCCAGCAAATTAACCACCTGCGCCTGCACCGACACATCCAGCGCGGAAACCGGCTCGTCGCCCAGCAGCAGCTTTGGCCCCGAAGCCAGCGCGCGGGCAATGCCGATACGCTGGCGCTGCCCGCCGGAAAACTCGTGCGGATAGCGCCCGGCCCAGGCGGCAGGCAGGCCAACGGTCTTGAGCAGCTCCGCGACGCGGTACTGACGATCCGCTTTCTTCATGTTCTGGTGCAGCCACAGCGGCTCACCGACGATTTGCTCCACCGTCATGCGCGGGTTCAGCGAGGCAAAAGGATCCTGAAAAATAATCTGCAGTTCGCGCCGGAGCTGGTTCAGACGGGCGCCTGTGGCGTGGGTAATCTCCTCCCCCTGATAAAACACGCGTCCTTCGCTGGCGGCCAGCAGACGCAGCAGCAGACGGCCAAGGGTGGATTTCCCGGAACCGGACTCGCCGACAATCGCCAGCGTTTCGCCCGGCATCACGGCAAGCGAAACGCGATCGACCGCTGTGACAAACCGGGCCGGGGAAAAGAGTTTTTTCGGACCGGGGAAAAGCTTGCTGAGGTCCCGGGCTTCAAGAATGGGCGTGGTCATGCGGTCTCTCCCAGGGCAATGTGGTGTTCGAGCGGCACGCGGAAGCAGGCGACCTGATGGCCCGCGCCGAGCGTGGTGAGCTGCGGTTTTTCATCATGACAGCGCGACTGCGCAAACGGGCAGCGCGTCGCGAAACGGCAGCCTTGCGGCATGGATTCCGGGAGCGGGACCGTTCCGGGAATGGTAGAGAGCTGGCCTTTGCGTGCGCCCAGCGAAGGGATCGAGCCCATCAGGCCGATGGTGTACGGGTGCTGCGGGTCAGCGAATATTGCCTCAACGCTTCCCTGCTCTACCACCTGTCCGGCATACATCACCGCCACCTGCTGGGCGACTTCGGCCACCACGCCCAAATCGTGGGTGATCATCAGCACCGCCGTGCCGGTTTCCTCTTTTAGAGTGTTCAGCAGGGTCAGGATTTGCGCCTGGATGGTGACGTCGAGCGCGGTGGTGGGTTCATCGGCAATCAGCAGTTTAGGGTGGTTGATCAGGGCCATGGCAATCATCACGCGCTGGCGCATGCCGCCGGAAAGCTGGTGCGGATACGCCTTGAGGCGCATCTCCGCCGCCGGGATCTGCACCTTTTCAAGGATCTGCAGCGCGACCTTCATCGCCTCCGGGCGCGTAACGTTCTGGTGACGCATGACCGCTTCACTGAGCTGATCGCCTAACGTGAAGGCCGGATTAAGCGAGGTCATCGGCTCCTGGAAAATCATCGCCAACTCGCTGCCGCGCAGGTCGGCATACTCCCGCGGCGAGAGCTTGCGCAGGTCGTGGCGGCGAAACTGCATCTCGCCGCTGACAATCTGCGCGCTGGCGGGCAGTAAACCCATCAGCGCCAGTGAGGTGATACTTTTCCCGCAGCCGGACTCCCCCACCAGCGCCAGCGTTTCGCCCGCTTTGACCGTCAGGGAAATGCCGTCCAGGACGCTGACCGGCGAGCCGGAAAACTTAACGTTGAGATTATTCAGCCGGAGTACAGGCGTGGAGTCCTTAAACGGGATCGTCGTCATAGCGTGAAATCATCCTCAAGGTGGATCGCCTGAATCAGGGCGTTTTGCAGGCTAAGCAGGTGTTCGCGCATGGCGGCCGCTGCTTCATTAGGCTGGCGATGGATAATCGCGGACATGATCTTGTGATGGTGGTCGTTGTAGCTGTCGACACGTTCGGGCGTGCGGGCTAATTCACGCAGATGCTGCCAGCCGGGTTCGCGCCGCACGGCGTCAATGGCGTCAAACAGGCCGAGCATCAGGCGATTGCCCGCCGCCTCGGCAATGGCGCGGTGAAAGGCGCTATCCCAGAGTTCATTGAGATCGCGGTCATCCGGGCTGACCTTGTCGATGCGTTCCAGCATGCGCTGCATGAGCGCGAGGTTTTCCCTGGTGGCACGCAGTGCCGCAAGCCGGGCTAAGCCGGGTTCGATCTGTATACGAGCTTCCATCACTTCCAGCAGATTGGTCTGCTGAACCAATCCCTGAAGGGCCAGCGGTTCAACAGGGGCAGCCGGACCAATAAAGGTGCCTTTGCCCTGTTTACGCCAGATCCGCCCTTCTTCTTCCAGCACGTCCAGCGCGCGACGCACTTCGCGTCGTCCTACGCCGAGTGTTTCCGACAGCTCACGTTCCGTGGGCAGCGGAGTGCCTGGTGTTGACTCATGCTGGTTGATTAGCCCGCGCAGTTGCTCAAGCGCGGTGCTGGAATTGGCCAGAAACCGTGACGGTTTTTCCATATTGGTTCGCTCACTATCATCGTTATTTTCTTTTTATGAACGATAAGTTATTGATATGGCGTGCTACTTATCGTGCTAATGATTAAGCAATAAACGAACCAATTTTTTAATGGTTCAAAAGAGATTTAAAAAAGCGGTAGTAAATGAAGGGGTTACAGCAACGTATTGTTACAGATGCAAGCGGCATCCTGAGACGATAAAGGCCAGAAAAGAACATGAAACGCACAAAAACAGTGCAAATAGCGCACTACAATAGTGCCATTGTTAATTTTTTGCACTATAAATGATAATAATAAGTTAACAAAAAGTAATAAATAAGGCGTGCTTACGCCTGAAAATGGCCCCCTTGCGAGGGCCGCGAAAGATTAAGGAACAGGCTGCCAAAGCGTCGCAGCCGCAGTCGGCGCCCAGTCAGACTGAGAGGTATGCCCCTGCACGCAGCGATACTGTGTGCCGTTATACGTGACAATTTCTCCAGTCTTATAGCGCGTACCGACTTTCCACTCGCCTTCCGGCTCAGGCGTTACAGACCCCTCTTTCGTCGTGGCTTTAAGTGGTGTACTGGCGAGAGACTGATGACCTTTAGCATTTTCGGCGATCACCTGGTAGCTGTAGGTTGTTCCCGCGCGCAGGCCGCTGTCGAAGATCTGCGTTCCGCTTACGGTGAGTAACTCCGCCCCATCGCGTAGTACGTGGTATTTCACCGCGTTGTCTACCGCATTCCATTTCACCGTCAGGCTGTTTTCCGTCGAAGAAACCAGGGCCAGGCCGCCTGGCGCGTCAGGACGTCCCTCTTCGACCTGTACGGTTTCTACCTTAACCACGTTGCTGCTTTCAGAGATATTGTTCGCTGCATCACGTGCTTTCACGCTGTAGTGGTACACCACACCGCCGGTCTCAACCGCATTATCGGTCCACTGGGTGTCCGTTGAAGACCCGACTTTGATGTCATTACGGTAGATGTCATATCCCACTACGCCACGGTCATCGGTGGAGGGCTGCCAGGCAAGGGTGATAGTCAAGCCATTGTTCAGCACCTTCAGTCCTGCTGGCGCAGTTGGCGCGACGGTATCCTGCGGGCGTTCAGGTGACATCAGGTCCGCGCGCTCTTTCATTTCATTGAAATAGTCAACCTGCTGCGGGATGGACAGCTGCTGATCGTTTGAACCCAACGTCCAGATAAAGAACCCACCATAGCCGTTTTCCGCCTGCCAGCCCGCACGGTTTACGTTGTTCTGTCGATTTTCAACAAAGCGACCTTCTGGCCCCCACTGGGAGTTGATGGTCTGACCGAGAACGATTTTGCTCTTATCACCCACCGCCCGGGCGTAGTTAGCCATCGCCACGTCATACTTAAAGCGTGGGCCGGCATCATAGGCCATGACGTTGAAGAAATCGAAAACGTTTTTCCCCTGCGTCAGCAGCGGCAGAACTTCGCCATGGTGTGAAGAGCGAGCCGTCTCAACGAAGGAACAATTCTCGGTTACCGCGCTGTTGGTGCAGTTCTCCGGGTCAGCACCAACGTGATAGGTGGTCAGGCTCAGCAGCTTTTTGCTGCCGGACGCATTGAGCTTGCTACGAACCCGTTCAGCCAGATCCAGCAGGTTTGCGTTTTCCTCTGGCGTGACGCGATCGGGCTTTTCAAAGTCAAAATCGATGCCGTCAAGCTGAACGGTACCCGCCTTCTGGTAGTTCGCCATATTACATTTGCCTTGCCAGTCGGCGCTCAGGCATTCGCCAACCATCTCTTCCGGCTTCAGGTTCTTTTTATATACCGGGAAGTTGGTATTCAGCAGATTCACCAGATTCTGCGCCAGCGTTTCTCGCGTTTGCGCGTTATTCAGATAAGACCACATCGCGGAATACGTCTCGCCGCCGAGCGCCAGCATCATTTTTTTCTCCGGGTGCGCCAGCTTCAGCTGACTCCACACGACATAGGCTGGCGCATTAATGTACCAGGGATCATATTGTGGTACTGCAACAATATTATCGGAACTGGACAGCTTACCGCTTGCATCCCAGCCACCAAATGAAAGCAGGAACGTATCCGCTTTCACCTCTTTCATATCCTCAACGGACTCGACCGGAACGCCCCAGGAGGTCAGATAGGTGACCGCTCGCGGTGCCTGCGCCGCGAAAGCCGACTGCGCCATTAGTGCGCTACCAATTAACAGAGATAATGTAAGTTTTTTCATCAAAGTTCCTTATTGCTTTGTGATGATAGTCCTGTGGATTACCTCGCAAATTGTCTTTTTTTTTAGCGCCGAGATCGTTGGGGATAATAGAGTGGTGAATCAGGAAACCCTCCGTATTAAATAAGAAATATCTCTCGCATTTATAATAAATACTTCAACGACAGCGCGGGAGAATTCTCGCATCCTGTAAGACGCTTCTTTATTTAATTTTCCCATCTTCACCAATTAAAAAAGATGGCATACCTGTGTTCCCGCTCTTTTATCAGGGAAAATTCAGGAATTAATCACAACTATTATCCAACTAGGGACGCTCTCAATGAAATATGCAACAAACGTGATGCGAAAACAGGGTGGTTTCACCCTGCTTGAACTGCTGGTCGTGCTGATGATTATTGCGCTGCTGGCAGGATTTGTCGGGCCAAAAGTCTTCTCAAATGTCGACTCGGCTAAGGAGAAAACCGCCATGCGCCAGATGCGCTCGCTTGCTGAGGCACTCGGGCAATATCGCCTCGACACCGGCAGTTATCCAACTGAAACACAAGGTCTGAAAGCGCTGACTGAAAAGCCTTCCAACGCGCAAAACTGGAATGGCCCTTATCTTAGCCAGCATGTGCCGTTAGACCCCTGGGGCAATCCGTACCAGTGGCATAACCCCGCCCGGACAAAAGACGCCATTAATGAAGTCGAAATAACCTCCGGCGGTAAAGACGGTAAGCCTGTCACTTACGGGTTCTGAATATGCTGCGCCTGTCCATATATTCGCTGTTTATCTTCAGCGTATTTTCCTGCCGGGCCGATTGCTGGCAGTTGGCGGGAGAACGTTACGGCATTGAGCCAGAGCTATTACAGGCGATAGCGATAGTGGAATCCAACGGTAATACCCGGGCCATCAACAAAAATCGTGATGGCTCAATGGATGTCGGTCTGATGCAGATCAATAGCATTCACTTCGATGCGCTGCGTAAATTTCGTATTAGTCAAAAAGATCTGCTAACCGACCCTTGCCAAAGTGTCATGACCGGCGCCTGGATCCTGGCAGGTCAAATCCAGCGCTTTGGTTATACCTGGGACGCGGTGGGGGCGTATAACGCCGGAACGGCAAATACCCCCCAGCGCCGCGCGCTTCGTCAACAATACATAAAAAAAGTGGCTCCGCATTATGCCCGCCTTAAAAGGCAGAGCCATACACTGTCGCCAAAATGAAACCATATACCGTCACCATCCTCCAGGGGGGGAAACGCGTCAATCAGACCGTACTTGCCGCGTCGCCTGATGATGCCAGTGCCCGCATTATTGCCGGCGGCGGCATCGTTTTGCAGGTACAGGAACGCCCCGCCCGCAAGGAGAAACGCTTTCCACTGAATCTGTTCTTGCAGGAGCTTATCGCTCTGCTGGAAGCCGGGCTGGTCGTGGTCGAGGCCGTCGAAGCGCTGCGCGAAAGCAGCCGCGATGGTGGCACCTCGCTGGTTCTGGATACGCTGGTTAAAAAGCTCTACGAAGGAGCGCAACTCTCCCAGGCGATGATGGCGCTACCAGCACTGTTTCCGCCTCTGCTGATTAACACCGTTGCCTCTTCTGAGCAAACCGGACACTTACCCGAAGCGCTAAAGCGTTTTCAGTTTTACGAATCAAGAATGGAAATTCTGCGCAAGCGGATTAAATCAACCCTGCTCTATCCGACGATTGTCATTGCCGCCGGCGGGATAATTCTGTTCTTTCTGCTCGGCTTTATTATTCCGCGTTTTTCCGTGGTGTTTGACGGGATGAAGAACCCGTCCGCCAGCGCACAGCTTATCCTCTGGTGGGGACGCCTGACGCAAACCCATGGCTCGCTGCTGCTGGCCGGTTGCGCGGCAGCGGTCGCAGGCATCGTGATGGCGGTGCGCAGCCCGCGCCTGCGCCAGCGCGCGCTCGGTTTGTTGCTGCGCATTCCCGCCTTACGCCAGCAGCACCAGCTTTCTGTGCTGGTGCGTTTTTACCGCACGCTGGGCCTGCTGCTGCAGGGCGGCCTTCCCGCGCCAGATGCGCTAATGCTGAGCCGGGAGATCCTGCCCGCCACGCATCGTCAGCAGGTTGAACAGGTTATCCGCGACGTCGCCGCCGGCGAGTCGCTCTCCCGCATGCTGGAAGCCCAGCAGATGACGACTCCTGTCGCCAGCCGCCTGCTGCAGGTCGGCGAACGCAGCGGCGAACTACCTGCCATGTGCGAGCGGATCGCCGCTTTTTTTGATGAATCGCTGGAACGCGCGATTGAAACCTTTAGCAAAATTTTTGAACCGATTCTGATGATGGTCGTTGGCGGCATCGTTGGGCTCGTCGTGTTTTTACTGTACATGCCCATTTTTGAACTGGCAGGAGGATTGCAATAATGTCTCACTCACCGTCTGTAGAACCCCTTTTCGACCTGCCAGACGAGCAGCGCTGTCAGGCGCTGGCGGAACTGCTGGACAGTTTCCCAGGCGCGTTAGAAGAAGCCGCCGGTTCCCTGGGGCTCACGCCGCTCTCACCCACACAGCTCGCCGACAGCGAAGAGGATTTCGAAGCCGTGCCGCTGACCGAATCGCTCAGCCAGCGAGCATTGCCGCTGCGCGTTAACGGTCAGCTCCACGTTGCGCTGGGCGATCCGTTTTCACTGGCGCTGCGCCAGTGGGCCTATAACGTGAATGCGCTCCCCGCGCTCGCCCCGCTCTCTCAGCTTAATGCCCGCCTTGATGAACTGGCAAAACAGCAGCGCACGCTCGATCAGCTGGAGCAGCAGCAGAGTGAAGAGAATAAAGAGGCCCGGTGGCTGGAGATCACCCCAGCAGCCATCGCCAGTGAACCCCATGCCGTCATTAAGCTGGTTAACGCCACGCTGTTTGATGCCCTGCAGAGCCGCGCCAGCGATATTCATCTTTGCGCCGTCGCGGATGGGTTGATGGTGAAGTACCGCATCGATGGCGTTCTGCACAGCATTCGCCACTGCGCCGGGCTTCAGCAGGCGGAGCAGGTGATCTCCCGTCTCAAAGTATTAAGCTGCATGGACATTTCCGAACGACGCACGCCTCAGGACGGGCGCTTTAAGGCGTTGATTCTCCAGCGTCCCGTCGATTTTCGCGTGTCCATCATGCCGGGCGTCTATGGCGAGGATGCCGTACTGCGCGTGCTGGATAAATCTCACGATCAAAACCTGCGCCTGGAGACGCTCGGCTTTGATGAGCACACGCTGGGCGCGATTCGCCAGTTAACCCATCTGCCCCACGGTATGGTGCTCGTCACCGGGCCAACGGGGAGCGGGAAATCCACCACCCTCTATTCAGCACTCAGCGAACTCAACAGTGGTGAATGCAAAATTATCACCATTGAAGATCCCGTGGAGTACCAGCTCAACAGCGTGCTGCAAATTCCGGTCAACGATAAAAAAGGGCTCACCTTCGCCCGCGGCCTGCGCGCCATTTTGCGTCACGACCCGGACATCATCCTGGTGGGTGAGATCCGCGACGGTGAAACCGCCGGCATTGCCGTGCAGGCGGCGCTCACCGGCCACGTGGTGCTCTCCTCGGTTCACGCCAATGACGTCTTTAGCGTACTGGAACGTTTTTTATATATGCAGGTGGAGCCCGCCAGCCTGATCACCGCCCTTAACGGCGTCGTGGCACAGCGGCTGGTGCGCCAGATTTGCCCGGACTGTATTGATGACACCACGCCCACAGATGACCTTCTCGCGGCGTGGCAATCCGGACCGCTGCAGCAGCTCACGCCCCGCTGGCGTCGAGGGCGAGGCTGCGATACCTGCCGCGACAGCGGTTTTCGCGGCAGGCTGGCGCTGGCGGAAGTGCTGCATTTCAGCGATGCGATGAAAGAGGCAATGCTGGCGCGATCGCCCCGGCGCAAGCTAAAGGAAGTGGCGCTGAATGACGGTTTTGTTCCGCTCTCGACCATCGCGCTGCGCGCCGTGGTCGAAGGCAAAACCACCTGGGAGGAGGTGAACCGTGTTATCACTCACTAACACCTGGCAGTGCGATATCTGGCCTCATGCCGTGCGGTTGCGCCGCAACAAGGTGGTTCTCGCCACCCATGAACGCCGGCCAGATGAGCCTCTTGAAGCCGCGCTCGAAACGCTGCTGCGCCTGCGCCCTTCCGTCTTACCGTGGCGTGACGCGGTGGAGTTTCACCTCGATACCGACGATCTGACGTTTTTAATTCAGCCCTGGCATGACGGCGTGACCACACCGCAGGAGCTGCTCCAGCTCGCCCGTCAGCAGGCGGTTCATCGCGCGAGTCCGCCCGTCGACTGGCTGGTCCGCTTCGAGACCCTGAACTGGCAGCAGTCGGCGCTGGCCGCGTGCCTGAAGCAACCTTGCTGGCATCTGCTTGGCGCGCTGGCTCGTCGGGAGCGGCTGCGTTTTCGCGGGGTTGTCACGCCGTTTCAAAAGCTGTTAAGCCACTTCGCCCGCGCCCTGCCGGAAAACGGCCTGTTTGTGGCGATGAGTCCCCACCATAGCCGGATTGCCAGCCGTCAGCACCACAGCTGGCGCGACGTCTGGACACTCACCCTGCCACAGCAGGAGATGGACGCCCAGCTGCGGGTTATCGCCCGGCTAAGCGGAATGCAGGACTGTCCTGGCTACGTCATTCATACCGACGGTGAGCATCACCAGGAAGTCGCGCTACAGGAGAGTCCTCATGACGCCGCTGTTTACGCGTAGTTCCCCGTGGGCCGCACGCACGCTGCTGTTAACCGGACTCCTCTGCTTACCGCTCACCGGTGCCGTGATGTATGGCCTGTTTGAGCACCAGCGCCTTGAGCTGGAGACGTCGCAGGTACAGCAGCAGCTCGCCCAACGGCAGCAGGTGCTGCGCAAGCTGCGTGAAGTGGAGCAGCGCCGGTTGCGCCAGGCTCAGCAACTGCAGGCCGTCCCGCCGGCCATCAAGCTGCTGGACAACATCGGCAGCGTACTGACGCCTGATATTGCGCTCCTGAGTATTGACGTCATTGCCAGTAAAGGCGATGCGCGGCTTACGGTGAATGCAGGCAATCTTGACGCCCTGCTCGCCTTTAGCGAGCGGCTACAGCAGTTGCCGGCGCATGTAGTGCTTGAGAACCATCGCCAGTCGGCGCAGGGCGATCCTGCCTGGCCGATTAACGCGGTACTCGACGTCAAGGTGACGACGGAGGCGCACCATGCGGCTTCAGAATAAACCCGCCGTGCTGCGCTGGCAGGCGGCGTTATTTGCCGGGCGCATCGGAACGGTTCCGCTCGTGCTCGCCGGGCTGCCCGCAGGACTGCTGCTGTTATGGCTTGGCGGCGTGCGGCCGCACACCATTCATTTGCAGGAGAACCTTGCCCGGATCCAGGCGCAGCTACAAACCGCGCTGCCGCTGGATAAACAGCAGCCGGAACTGCAAAGCCGCATCAGCCTCGGAGAATATCAGCAGGTCAGGCTCATTTTTGAGCAGTTCAGGAGCCGAGGGATGAAGGTCGACGCCAGCCGCTATCAGCTGGAAAACGACGACGGCAAAACCGCGCTACGGCTGGATATTCCGCTGCGCGGTGAATATCTGCCGCTGATGGACGCCCTGGAAACGCTAAGCCGCACTTTGCCGTTACGCATTGAGCAGCTAAGCCTGCGGCGCGCCGGGCCATCGGAAAGCCAGCTCAGCGCCACCGTGCAGCTTCGCCTGTTGAAGGAGTCGCCATGAAACTGCCGCGCTATTTACAGCTGGCGCTGGTGCTGACCGCCGGTGCTGTTTTCTGGAGCCAATTTGCCGATGACGAGATATCGCAAGCGCCGCTTGAGGCGCAGCCGGTCTCACGCCCGCGCCCCGCGCCAGCAAAGCCGGAGACGGCTCACGCAACGCGCATCGATCTCTTTTCAACGCCACATAGCAGGGCGCAAGACGCAGCAGAAAAGCCGCCGGAAAACGATCGGCCTGAAGAGGCGACACCAACCGCACCGCCGCTACCGCTTCAGCTCCTCGGTGCCTGGTGGGAAAACCGTCAGAGAATCGTTGTGCTGACGGATGGCAAAGAGACCTGGCCGGTCTGCGAGCGCTGCAGGGCGGACGGCAGGATCTGGATCGGCAGTTCGCCGGTCAACAACTGGATTTTAAAAGCGGTGGCGAACGACCACCTCCTGTTTGAATGGCAGCCCACCCATAGCCAGCAGCGGCTGGAACTGGATGAGCTGCAATCGGAACCGACACATTAATCATGAAAAAAACAATTGCTCTCACTTTTTTGTTGTCATGCGCGCTACTGAGCGGCTGTGCACAACGTGCGGCGCCTCCGGTCCGGGAATCAGTGACCGCCTCGCCGCAGGTGCTGGTTAAGCGGCTTAAGGAGATAGACCAACAGCGCATCGCCAGCCCACAGGATATTGCGCTTCGCGCCGAGCAGGCTGACATCAGCAAAAAGCTGGTAAATGACTATCTGAAAAACGCCGATCTCGCGGTGCGTCAGAACAATTACACCCTGGCGACGCAAATGTGGCGCGATGCGCTTACCTATGAGCCCGGTAACCTGCGCGCCCTGCAGGGCTTACGCAAACTCGATGCCCGTAGAGCGCTGGACGCATTGTATAAGGAGGCGGTGGCTAACAGCACCCGCGACCCGGCACGCGCGCTGCACAAAATCCAGCAGGTACTGGAAGAAGATCCCAACTGGCCCCAGGCGCGCGCGCTGCGCGATCACCTGATGCGTGAGGTGTCGCGGATCAACCAGCCGGAGCAGCGTCTGAACTGGGAACTGCAAAAAACGATAGCGCTTAATTTTCGCGAGCACAGCCTGATGGCCATCTTTAACACCATCAGCCAGATGACCGGGGTCAATATCATTTTTGACAAAGATATTTCCTCCAGCACTACCGGCAGCCTGATAGCCAAACGCACCACTGCGGAAGATGCTATCAACGTGCTGCTGTTGTCGAATAACCTGCGGAAGAAGGTGCTGAACAGCAATACGTTGCTGATCTACCCCGCCACCGCGCAAAAAGAGAAGATCTATCGCGACGTGGTCGTCAAAACCATCTTCCTGGGTTATGCGAAAGCAAAAGAGGTCAACGTCGCCCTGCGCAATATGGTCAAGCTGAAGGATGTGCACGTTGATGAGCGAACCAATTCCGTCACCCTGCGCGGGCCAAAAGAGAACGTGGAAAAAGCGGAGCGCCTGTTAGTGACGCTCGACCGGCCTGAAGCGGAGGTCACGCTAGCCGTTGAGGTGCTGGAAGTAAATACCAACGATCTCGAAGCGCTTGGCGTGAAGCTGCCGCAAACCATCAGTGCGGGTTTTGCGAAAAGTAAAGAAGGTGATTTAAAGGGAAGCGGGATCCCGCTGGGCGACCTGAGCGCCAAAAATATCATGGTCGATATCGACAATATGACCATTGACATGAAAAAGGTGTTGAGCAACGCCAGAGTGCTGGCCAACCCGCGTATCCGGGTGAAAAACAATAAAAAAGCGCTGGTTGATATTGGTCAAACGATCCCGGTACTGACCACAACCGTCAATGACGGGATTTCGCAACAGAAAGTGGATTATCAGGACGTTGGCCTGAAGCTGGAAGTCACCCCGGAAGTCAGTATGGATGACAATATCTCAATGGAGGTGAAGTTCACGCTCAGTGCCCTGGGCGCCGAAGAACCCGGTGAGAACGGAGCAAAGTATTACCGCACCACGAAACGCGAAGCCAATACCACGCTCAGCAGTATGAACGGCGAGACCCAGATGCTGGCAGGGCTGATCAAGCAGGATGAAACCACGACCCAAAAAGGAACGCCGTTATTAAGTGACATCCCGGGGCTGGGCCGCCTGTTTAGCAGCAATTCCGACAACAAAGAGCGCACGGAGGTGGTGCTGTTAATTACGCCGACCATTGAGCGCAACCTCGATTTACCGGGAAGCCACGTCAGTACCATTGAGATGGGTAGCGACGATTTAACGGGCGACAGCATTCAACTGCGCGACCTGCAGCACGACGAGCCGGGCAGCGGGTTTACCGCACCGGCGCTAGCGCCGCCGGCCCATTTCCCTGACCGGGCGGCCACGCTGCCGCCACCGATCCTCGATGAGTCAGAGACGGAAAACGGAGCATCGTAATGCAGCGCCAGCGCGGTTTTACCTTGATTGAGATGATCGTCACGCTGGCGCTACTCGCCACGCTTGCCGCTGCCGCTGCGCCGCTGATGCGTAACTACCATCAGCGGCAGCAGGAGACGCAGCTACGTGAGTCGCTGCGCACGCTACGCGATGCCATTGACCGTTATCACCAGGCAAGCGTGGACGGCATCATTGAGAAAAAAACCAGCGAATCGGGATATCCGCCGACACTAAAAAGCCTGGTGGAAGGCGTCCGGGATAAGACATCGCCCACTGGTGCGATGATCTACTTCCTGCGCCATATACCGCGCGATCCGATGTGCGATTGCGAGGGAAAAAATGATGAAGAGACCTGGCGGTTACGCGCATCCACGCAGCCACCCGGCGATTTCAGCGGCGGCGGGAAAGACGTGTTTGATGTCAGTAGTACCAGTACGGCCAGCGGTCTGAATGGAGTGCCCTATGCGCAATGGTGAAAAAGGTTTTACGCTCATCGAGCTGCTGGTGGTGATGGCGATCATCGCGACATTGATGACCCTGGTCGCTCCACGTTTTTTCCAGCACGCGGACAGAGCCAAAGAGGTGGTGCGCGAGCATAACCTGCATGCGCTGCGCAGCGCGATCGATCACTACCGCCGCGATCGCCTGGCGGGGCCGTACAGCCTGGAGGATCTGATCGAGGCCGGTTATCTGCGCCAGATGCCGCTGGATCCCATCACCAACCGCCGCGATATCTGGGAGGCGAAGACCGATGACGAAGGGCAAATTATTGACGTCGAGACGCCACCTAAACCCGGTCAGGATCATCGCGATGCGTTCGATTAAACAACAGGGAGGTTTTACCTATCTGCTGCTGCTGATTGCGCTCTCCACGCTGGCGTTGTCGCTGCTGAAAAGCCGCGATGAGGTGCAGATGCGTTATCAGGCGCAACAGGAGGCTGAGCTTTTATTTCGCGGGGATCAAATCCGCGCAGCGATACAGGCCTACCGCGGCAACGGTGATGGCTGTTTTCCCGTGCGTTTCGAACAGCTGCTTATTGATAAACGCGGGCGAAAACCGCTTTATCACCTGCGCCAGCACTACGCCGACCCGCTAACCGGGAGTAAAAACTGGGGGATGATCCTCGATCCTCAGGGGCGCTGGATTGGCGTGCGCAGTCTCGGAAAAGGTACGCCACGGAAAAAAGTCGGCTTTCGTCACGATCCAAAACAGTTTGCCAAAGCAAAAACGTATTACGACTGGAAATTTCAGGTAGAGAGCGATCCGCAGGCCCCGCTGCCTGCGGCTTGTGGTCGCTAATGCAATGATGTGGCGAGACCTGATGTCCCTGTCACGTAGTCTGATCTGCCCGGCGTAACGGCACGAATAGGGCAGGCAACAGGCTCTGTGAGATGCTGCCTGCCCGCTTCGCTAATAGACGGCCTTTTTACTGCGCGACGGGAACAGTCACTTTGCTAACCACTAAGGTAATGGTCGCCTTTGCGTCCTCTGCTTTCAGCGGGATTTTATATTCATCCGGCTGGGTAAAGAGCGCCATGTATTTGTCATCTGGCATATCTATGATGACGTCATCGTCTGCGGCGGTGGCTTCGATCCGTTGCAGCAGCTCTGCTTTGGTCAGAGGTTTGTTCCATCCGGCAACAATACGATCGTTTTTAATGTGAATCTCATTACTCTCAAGGACGCAGAGCGCATTTTGCTCACCGCCCTGAAGGCGATAAAGTCGGTTTTCCGTTAAGGTGTCAAGAGACGGGCAGACGACCTCTTTTTGCGAACCCGACTCTGCCAGCGTGTAGCTAAATTTCACTTTCAGGTTATCCCCGTGGCGAACGCCCTGTTTTTTCCAGTCGCCACTGTCCCCGGTGAACATGCGGATCCCGTTGGGGATGATCGTGCTGGCGGCAGCAAAAAAGTCATTCCCGTTAACGGAAAAATAGGGGCGAAGCGTTAAAGATGAATCATTAATAATGGTGATCACCGGAGAGTTAATGGAACGGTAACTCTTTTTCTTATAACGACAGTTTTTCCCGTTTGCCTGTAAGTTGACGCCGTTGTCTTTACTGACAATCATGGCATAGTTGCAGTTAAGGCCGTTTTCAATAGATTCGTTCAGCACCGCACCATTATCGACAACGATATTCATCACGCCGTTATCTTCGTTACCAAACCAGACATGAGGAATAAAATCGCTATCGTAACCCTCTTCATAAATAGCATTCTGAACCCTGATTTTCAGATGGTCAGGGTTTTCAATGTTAATCATACGCGCATAATCACTGGCAAATACTGATGCCGTTGAAAAAGCGCTAAGCATGGCTAATGCTACGACGGTCTTTGTCATGAAAATGTCCTCTTTGAGAAATATAAAAAAGTACAAATTTGCACAACAGTGACCATATCTTAATGTATCAGACAGTAAAACATGACTCTGAATAAAATCATCGTTTATTTGTTTTTAACTCACGAATGCAGAGACAATTCTTATTAATCGCATAACTCGTTCTGCCTTATTTTATTCTGAGGAATGAATATACTGCCTTGCCAGTATTCAGACTGGAAGAGTAGGCTTGAAAGCCATCTCATACTTTGTGCCATAATAAGCGAGACAAAAGATGGTTCAATCAATTAAACAGACACCTGAAAAAATTCGGGTTTGTGTGCGGACGAACTCTTTTTTACTCGAAAAGGGTCTTGCGGAATTAGCACGCTATTACTTTATCGCCCGAGACAAAATGCTCTGCATTATTGATGCAGACACATTTGGTACGAAGACGCATCTGGTGAAGTATCTGGAGTTCATCAGGAGAATAAAACCCGACATGCTTGTTTTGATCACCGGTCATCTCCCCCGGAGCGAACAGCATGCATGGTATGTAAAAGCAAATGAATCCCTGGCGGGCTGGCGTGACACCATTGATGCCATGAACTTTATGCTCCCCAATCTCGACAATATTATTGACCATTATAAAAGGAGGAAGGCAGGTGAAATTAAGTTTTTGTATCAGGACGAATATGATGGCAAAGATGGCCGACGTGAGTGAGGCTGAATTAGTTTATGCGCTGATGACAACAGGAAAGCTGTTCGGCGTGAAAATACCGGCACCGTTACCCGGCAGACATAACGCAAAGACACGTCGTTTTGATTACAAAGAGGCTCTGGATTTTGCTGAAGAAGTGAAAATTTCCCGAGGCAACAAAAGGCAGGACTGATAATGCAATAATACGCCATGCTTTTAAGCGACAGGTTTATCACGACACGCCTCATCGTTATAACAGAACCGTTTGGCTGGCCTGGCGTTTTCCTTCAACATTGCAAGTGCAATACCAATCACCTCAGCATACAAGCAATCATTAATACGCCTGGCATACTCAAGTTTTTTACTCAGGTAATGACTGAGCGAAACATGATCAATTTTTATACCCTGCAAAGATAACTGCGTGGCGGCATCACCAATGAGTAGTGATGCTTGCTTTTCAGGATAAGCATTTTTCATGCATGCGAGCCTCTTTTTCGTTAAGAACCAGCTAACAGGATCATAGAAAAACCCATACCCAGCTTACAACATTACCTTAGACTGAATTAACGAACCCACCTGTCAAAATGCTGAATCCAGCATTACTTTTAATTCCCGTATTTATTAGCATCACGCTAACACAGGCATTCCCCCCATTAGCCGTCAAATTATTGAACCATGATACAGAACAGTTTGCCAAAGCGGAAAGGGCCTGTGATGTGACCTTCCGGGGGAAAAACGAACCGCAGGTCCCGTTTCCGGGAGCCTGCGAGAGGTGAATTACGCTACACTGATATAAGTGTTAATGGTTAACACTGGTAGCGTTTATTTGACGATATTAACCGGGTCGGAATAGGCTGTACCGCCTGTTCTTTGCGACCCCAGAGTACCGCGTGGGGTAACACTTACCCGGATATCTTTCAAAAATCCATAGGCTTCTTTTATGTATAACGTTTTACCGGTCTCTCCGTCTAAATTCCGATAACGGCCGCTAAATTCATCCCATGAAGCCCACTGATATAACGAGTTATCCTCACCACTGCCATTAGCATTGAAGATATAACTGGCCTCAATTGTATTACCCACCCGGGCTTCATTCTCAATATGAAGTTGGCTGACAGAAGGTGTACCCGCATCTGTAACCCTGAAATACCCGTCGTTAAATACCTTAGCACCTGAGCCGCCAGCGCTGCCCCTTGGCGTGACCGAGACATAAAGATATAACCCGTACTGACCGCGATCGGTCTTCAGCGTTCTTCCGGTTGCACCAGGAATAGGTGTCGGAGATTTATCGTAACTGTTCTGAGACCAGTACCATTGATACTGCGTTCCGCTCTCATCGCCTCCGCCGTTGGCTTGATAAACATAGTCCACCGAGATTTGGTTTCCATATACTGGATCGCCCTTAATCTTCACATCGCTCGCGGAAGGTGTACCCCGAATCGTGACCGAATCTGATTCAAGCCGCACTGATGGGTTATGGCTATCGATAATTTCTACGCTCACCTTTTGGTTTATCAGCGTGGTGTCTGTCAACTCAAGTGATGCGCTGTCCACCGTGGTATTGGCGCTCGAACGGTAGATTGTGCCATTAACCTTCCAGTTGACTGTTGCCGTACTAAACCCGGAACCTTTGCCTATCGTTAGGGTGTAGCCTATTTGTGGCGTACCCGCGATCCAGGGTTTTTGCGCCATCACCTTAACGGTCGCTTTAAGCGCGCTTAACTCAACTCGGTCTACAACAGGCGTGACAGTATAGGTATCAGCACGTGTTCCTTTTACATTGAACGGATAGTTTCCTTTTTCAGTCTCAACAATTCCCCCGCTGTTAGTATGGATCAATCCTCCATTGTTTCTCCCCTGACTATCGGCCAGCACGGCGCCGATTCGTCCCGTCAGGCCACTGACAGGGTTACCAAACTTATCCTTCATCGCAATCAGCATGGATAACTGATTGCCAACGACCATCGTGTCACTGACGGGGGTCAGACTCGACTTCGCGTAATCAATTTGCCCTACACTGAGCTGTAACGTTTTCGAATCCTTCACTGACTCGCTGACTTTCGCTGTGAGGGTATAGCCTCCCATTGCACCAAACCCTTTTTCCGGTCTGATGGTAGCCACGGCGGTGGCAACACCATTGCTGCCCGTTGTTGCGCTTTCTGGCGTTATCACCATCCAGTCCGGATGGTTGCTACTAAACGTGACCACAGCGCCAGGCATCAGTACTCCGCCTTTATCCTTTGCCGTTACCGTGAGCGTGACAGGTTCGTCCACGCGTGCAGTCGATGCCATCGTAAGTTCAACGCTACCTGCAACCGGCGGCAGGGCAATCGAGGAGGAATCCTCAACGTTGTTTTCCGATTTCGCGGTCACGACCAGATTTTCCGCTTTTACTGTACCCATTTGCAGCGTCAGCTTAGCCACCCCAGAGTTGTTGGTCATTGTATCGCTCTGGCTGTCGATTTTTGTCGCCAGTGCCCCTGGGAAAATCCAGTTTACAGCCGTATTTGGCACTGGATTGTTAAAGCTGTCGAACATCGCTATCTGCCAGGTGGCATGAGTGACACCGTCCGCCTGAACACTTTCCGGCTCGTCGACAAAAGTCACCCGGTTGACCTTTCCTGGCACAAAGTTAACCAGAACAGATTTTGCGTGTAACCAGTTATCGCCAATGGTCGCGTTTACCTGAAACTCCCCGGCTTTCTGGCTGGTCTGACTGACGGTGACGGTGCCGTCCTTCCCGGTCTCTGCCGTTGCCGGAATGATGACGCCGGTTCCGGCATCAAAACTCACTGCCTGTCCTGCAACCGGGTTCTCGTGGGCGTCTTTCACCGTCACCCTGACGCGCGTSGTGTCCGTCCCGTCTGCYGCGGCGTTATTGTCGATCACCTCCAGCGCGCTGACTTTTGCCGTGCTGCTGTCAGCCGTGAACGTCACCTGGCCAGACTTCGCCTGCGTCCAGTTATCGCCGGTGGTGTCCAGCGCGCTGACTTTTGCCGTGCTGCTGTCAGCCGTGAACGTCACCTGGCCAGACTTCGCCTGCGTCCAGTTATCGCCGGTGGTGGCCTCCACCCGGAACTCCCCGGCCTTCAGGCTGGTCTGGCTGACGGTGACGGTGCCGTCCTTMTCCGTCGTTGCCGTTGCCGGAAGGATAACCCCCTCGCCGGCCCTGAAATTCACCACCTGCCCGGCAASCGGGTTCTCRTGGGCGTCTTTCACCGTCACCCTGACGCGCGTCGTGTCCGTCCCGTCTGCCRCGGCGTTATTGTCGATCACCTCCAGCGCGCTGACTTTTGCCGTGCTGYTGTCAGCCGTGAACGTCACCTGGCCWGACTTYGCCTGCGTCCAGTTATCGCCGGTGGTGGCCTCCACCCGGAACTCCCCGGCCTTCAGGCTGGTCTGGCTGACGGTGACGGTGCCGTCCTTCTCCGTCGTTGCCGTTGCCGGAAGGATAACCCCCTCGCCGGCCCTGAAATTCACCACCTG
>NZ_MJAA01000060.1:0-816 GCF_001743375.1 Enterobacter sp. IF2SW-B1
TTACGATCTTTCGAGTAACAACGTACTTGTTCTACTGTTTGAGCTTCAACATAAAGTGATTGTGTATTTTCACGCACRATTACCTCGTCTCTGTTATGTTGATAAAAAACTTTAAATACTGCCATGTTAAAAATTCCTCCTAAGAATGTTTGTTTAATTTATTGTTAACCCTAGTAAAATCGTATTGGAGTATATATCGATAAATTCATTCCAATCATCTCTATAATGTAACTTAATAACGATTCGGTTAATAACTAGGTTCATCATGTCGTTCATTTTAAAAAATTAGTGAAATAACACTAAAATTTCAGTTAAATCTTATTTTACATGATGAATGATAATAAATAAAGCAGTTTATCTCACTAGAAATCTAAGTATTTCGAATAAATGTGCAGTTCTRTTTATTAAAATAAATGTAGAGATTATAAATTAATGTTAAGAAAGAATTAAAGGATTTTATATGAAACGATAAAGTTTAAATGAGGGGATAAAAAGTTTGGTAGAAAGGTGAATATATTTAACTGTTGTCTATTTGAAAAAGTTGTACAAGAAAAAGCTTAGGACATCATATTTATCCTAAGCTTTGATAGTTAGTAAAAATGTGTTTTAAACTTCTACAGCATCTGTATGTGGTTGTAATGGGTGATCTTTGTCAATGTGATCATAGAACATTACACCATTTAAATGGTCAATTTCATGTTGGAAAACAATTGCTGGATATCCTTTTAGWCGTAAYTGTATATCATTACCTTCGATGTCTTTGGCTYTAATTGTAATTCTATTATGACGGTGAACTAGACCAGCAACATTATCATC
>NZ_MJAA01000061.1:0-799 GCF_001743375.1 Enterobacter sp. IF2SW-B1
GGAAGTGGCAAGTGCACAAGTGAAAAGTGCCATCTTATTCGCAAGTCTATTTTCTAAGGAAGCGACCATCATTAAAGAATTAGATGTAAGTCGAAATCATACTGAGACGATGTTCAGACATTTTAATATTCCAATTGAAGCGGAAGGGTTATCAATTAYTACAACCCCTGAAGCAATTCGATACATTAAACCTGCAGATTTTCATGTTCCTGGCGATATTTCATCTGCAGCGTTCTTTATTGTTGCAGCACTTATCACACCAGGAAGTGATGTAACAATTCATAATGTTGGAATCAATCCAACACGTTCAGGTATTATTGATATTGTTGAAAAAATGGGCGGTAATATTCAACTTTTCAATCAAACAACTGGTGCTGAACCTACTGCTTCTATTCGTAKTCAATAMACACCAATGCTTCAACCAATAACAATCGAAGGAGAATTAGTGCCAAAAGCAATTGATGAACTGCCAGTRATAGCATTACTTTGTACACAAGCAGTTGGCACGAGTACAATTAAAGATGCCGAGGAATTAAAAGTAAAAGAAACAAATAGAATTGATACAACGGCTGATATGTTAAACTTGTTAGGGTTTGAATTACAACCAACTAATGATGGATTGATTATTCATCCGTCAGAATTTAAAACAAATGCAACAGTTGATAGTTTAWCTGATCATCGAATAGGAATGATGCTTGCAGTTGCTTCTCTACTTTCAACCGAACCTGTCAAAATTAAACAATTTGATGCTGTAAATGTATCATTTCCAGGATTTTTACCAAAACTAAAGCTTTTAGAA
>NZ_MJAA01000062.1:0-798 GCF_001743375.1 Enterobacter sp. IF2SW-B1
AAACACATAAACAAGGTGTATTCGATGCATATTCTAGAGAAATGTTGAACTGCCGTAAAGCAGGTGTAATCACTGGTTTACCTGATGCATACGGACGTGGACGTATTATCGGTGACTATCGTCGTGTTGCTTTATATGGTGTAGATTTCTTAATGGAAGAAAAAATGCACGACTTCAACACGATGTCTACAGAAATGTCAGAAGATGTAATTCGTTTACGTGAAGAATTATCAGAACAATATCGTGCATTAAAAGAATTAAAAGAACTTGGACAAAAATATGGTTTCGATTTAAGCCGTCCAGCAGAAAACTTCAAAGAAGCAGTTCAATGGTTATACTTAGCATATCTTGCTGCAATTAAAGAACAAAACGGTGCAGCAATGAGTTTAGGTCGTACATCAACATTCTTAGATATCTATGCTGAACGTGACCTTAAAGGAGGTGTTATTACTGAAAGCGAAGTTCAAGAAATTATTGACCACTTCATCATGAAATTACTTATTGTTAAATTTGCTCGTACACCTGATTACAATGAATTATTCTCTGGAGACCCAACTTGGGTAACTGAATCTATCGGTGGTGTAGGTATTGACGGACGTCCACTTGTTACGAAAAACTCATTCCGTTTCTTACACTCATTAGATAACTTAGGTCCAGCACCAGAACCAAACTTAACAGTATTATGGTCAGTACGTTTACCTGACAATTTCAAAACATACTGTGCAAAAATGAGTATTAAAACAAGTTCTATCCAATATGAAAATGATGACATTATGCGTGAAAGCTATGGCGATGACT
>NZ_MJAA01000063.1:0-796 GCF_001743375.1 Enterobacter sp. IF2SW-B1
ACCTTATACGGAACATAGCAGACGGTATTTATTAGATGAAGGSTTCAATAAAGCGAATATCTTTGTGACAGGATCACCGATGACAGAAGTGATAGAAGCGCATCGAGATAAAATTAATCACAGTGACGTTTTAATAAACTAGGATTAGAACCGCAACAATACATTTTAGTATCTGCGCATAGAGAAGAGAATATCGATAATGAAAAGAATTTTAAATCATTAATGAATGCGATAAATGATATTGCCAAAAAGTATAAAATGCCTGTGATTTATTCAACGCATCCAAGAAGTTGGAAGAAAATTGAAGAAAGTAAATTTGAATTTGATCCATTAGTTAAACAGTTAAAGCCATTTGGTTTCTTTGATTATAATGCATTGCAAAAAGATGCATTTGTTGTGCTATCAGATAGTGGAACATTGTCAGAAGAGTCGTCTATTTTGAAGTTCCCTGGTGTCCTTATTCGAACTTCCACAGAAAGACCGGAAGTACTAGATAAAGGTACGGTTATTGTAGGTGGTATTACCTATAACAATCTAATCCAATCCGTTGAACTAGCAAGAGAGATGCAAAACAATAACGAACCGATGATTGATGCTATTGATTATAAAGACACTAACGTTTCGACAAAGGTAGTTAAAATTATTCAAAGCTATAAAGATATTATCAATCGAAATACTTGGAGGAAATGACGATGAGGATAGCGATTCTTGGCGCTACAAACATTAAGCATATGTCATTATTATCACATTATTTAAACCATATTGATTTGAGCATTAATGAAGTGGACATTATATA
>NZ_MJAA01000064.1:0-795 GCF_001743375.1 Enterobacter sp. IF2SW-B1
ACTTTATATGCCCTGATAACTATAGATGTTCAAAATATAATTATATTTATCTGTTGGGGTGCAGTAACTATGTTTTTCTTTTTTATAAACATTGTTCCCATTGGCATTAAAAAAGCTCATGTAATACTTCTTAAAAAAAGCTGAATAATAAATGAGGTTTTTAAATCTAAAATTATTAAATTTAATATAAAARTTCGRCTCATAGATAGAATGAATAAAAATCCGAAATATAGAATTATCAACTACAAAGATGAATGTTTTATAATGGATATCCCATGTTAATATTAACAGTTTTAATTTCTTTGTTATGCAAATCAAAACATTATAGTATTTCTAATTAAATTTTTAATGGCTTTAATGTTGTCGTTCTTAAATGTTTTTCAATTTCTGATTCAAAAGTACATGTAATTTAAAGGCTAACGAGCAATCGCGCTATGTGAATATCAACTTAAGCAATACTTATTTTAACTGAGTTCTACATAACATTTTTCTAATACACCGCCCAAATTCAAACCCTAATTCWAACATTTGGAAGTTGTATTAAATCATGATAGTGTGATAGTGGAAAAGTTATAAAGATAAGGAGCTGGGTCTAATGAAGCAATTTGTAAACTTAGGTAAATCTGATGTTGAAGTGTTTCCAATCGCACTTGGGACGAACGCAGTAGGTGGGCATAATTTATATCCGAACTTAGATGAAGAACAAGGAAAAGATGTTGTTCGTCAAGCCATTAATCATGGTATTAATTTATTAGATACGGCATATATTTATGGGCCAGAACGATCAGAAGAATT
>NZ_MJAA01000065.1:0-792 GCF_001743375.1 Enterobacter sp. IF2SW-B1
AAAAAGGTTTAGTTATATCCGAATATCCACCACATACACCAATTGCTAAATATAGATTTCCTGAGCGCAATAGAATTATCAGCGGTTTGTCAAAAGGGGTTTTAAAAAGGTTTAGTTATATCCGAATATCCACCACATACACCAATTGCTAAATATAGATTTCCTGAGCGCAATAGAATTATCAGCGGTTTGTCAAAAGGGGTTTTAATTACTGAGGCTAAGGAACAAAGTGGCAGTCACATCACGATAGATTTTGCATTAGAGCAAAATAGAAATGTTTATGTTTTACCTGGATCTATGTTTAATCCTATGACAAAAGGTAATTTATTACGTATCCAAGAAGGAGCTAAGGTAGTATTAAACGCTAATGATATATTTGAAGACTACTATATTTAAAACTAAAAATAACGAGTTGCTTCATATTTCTTTTGTTACCCTTTGTAATTTATTTTTTAATAAAATCTATAAAAAATAGACAAGGAAAATGATTTGTTTAGATATAAAACGTTGACAAAAGCAAAATTAAGCGTTTATCATTTATCTTTAGTAATTAGATTAGCGAGGGGGAAAAGACATTGGCAGATAATTTAGTCATTGTTGAATCGCCTGCAAAAGCAAAAACCATTGAAAAGTATTTAGGTAAGAAATATAAAGTTATAGCTTCAATGGGACACGGCAGAGACTTACCAAGAAGTCAAATGGGTGTCGACACTGAAGATAATTACGAACCAGTGAAGCAATCAATACGCGGAAAAGGTCCTGTTGTAAAAGAATTGAAAAAACATGCAAAAA
>NZ_MJAA01000066.1:0-786 GCF_001743375.1 Enterobacter sp. IF2SW-B1
TGATTTTTCTAAAATTGATAATAATGAATTGTTTTTAATAAGTGGTAAGACTGGATCGGGCAAAACAATGATTTTTGATGATTTTTCTAAAATTGATAATAATGAATTGTTTTTAATAAGTGGTAAGACTGGATCGGGCAAAACAATGATTTTTGATGCAATGACTTATGCCTTRTTTGGTAAAGCATCAACTGAACAAAGAGAAGAAAATGATTTGAGAAGTCATTTCGCTGATGGYAAACAGCCGATGTCAGTAACGTTTGAATTTCAATTAAATCATCGAATTTATAAAGTGCATAGACAAGGCCCTTATATCAAAGAAGGTAATACAACAAAAACGAACGCTAAATTTGATGTATTTGAGATGGTGGATGGCAAGTAAGAAATTAGAGAAAGTAAAGTAATTTCAGGTACCCAATTCATTATTGAATTATTAGGAGTAAATGCAGATCAATTCCGACAATTGTTTATTTTGCCTCAAGGTGAATTCAAACGCTTTTTAATATCAAACAGTCGTGAAAAGCAAGGGATATTAAGAACACTGTTTGACAGTGAAAAATTTGAAGCTATACGAGAAATATTAAAAGAAGAAGTAAAAAAAGAAAAAGCTCAAATCGAGAATAGATATCAACAAATTGACCTTTTATGGCAAGAAATTGAATCATTTGATGATGACAAAATAAAAGGCTTATTAGAGGTTGCCACTCAACAGATAGACAAAGTGATTGAAAATATACCACTATTACAAGCTAGGTCGAAAGAAATACTAGCATTTGTAAATGAAAG
>NZ_MJAA01000067.1:0-775 GCF_001743375.1 Enterobacter sp. IF2SW-B1
AATTTGATATCTAAAGAATTAAGAGATAAATATGAATGGAACCCCAGTTTACTMTCTAAAATTGACAACTACCTTAAACCGGCAATCGAGATTAAAGAGCATAACTTTAGTAATAATTCYTTAAATATTAACGTTACTTTTAATGCGTTATACATAATTAAAATAGGAAAAAAATAACACCTTGATATGTATTGCAAAATTTAATTTGCATTTGTTGGTAATTTTGACAACGTATTAAAAACAAATGAGAAAGACAATGGCAGAAAAATTTAAGATAATAATGACAGAAGCATTGTCTTTATATATTTGGGGGTGCAACATTTTGAATACTGAGAAATTAGAAACATTGCTTGGCTTCTATAAACAATATAAAGCATTATCTGAATATATTGATAAAAAATATAAGTTGTCGCTAAATGATTTAGCAGTCTTAGATTTAACGATGAAGYATTGCAAAGATGARAAAGTACTTATGCAATCATTTTTAAAAACTGCAATGGATGAGCTAGATTTAAGTAGGACAAAATTATTAGTTTCTATAAGAAGACTAATTGAAAAAGAAAGACTTAGTAAAGTTAGATCATCTAAAGATGAGCGTAAAATTTATATTTATTTAAATGATGATGATATATCTAAATTTAATGCTTTATTTGAAGATGTAGAACAATTTTTAAATATTTAATTGAAATTGAGTGTCGAAAGCATAGAAATTGCTTATCGGCACATTYTTAATTTATACATATTTTAAAACTAAGTAACAGATTGAAGAAATCGT
>NZ_MJAA01000068.1:0-771 GCF_001743375.1 Enterobacter sp. IF2SW-B1
GGGAATCTCGGTTGATTTCTTTTCCTCGGGGTACTTAGATGTTTCAGTTCCCCCGGTTCGCCTCGTTAACCTATGTATTCAGTTAACGATAGTGTGWCGAAACACACTGGGTTTCCCCATTCGGACATCGACGGGTCAARGGTTCATATCACCTCGCCGTCGCTTTTCGCAGATTAGCACGTCCTTCATCGCCTCTGACTGCCAGGGCATCCACCGTGTACGCTTAGTCGCTTAACCTCACAACCCGAAGATGTTTCACTTCTGATTGCGAAAATTTGAGAGACTCGAACACACCATTAAAGATGTGTCGTTTCAATTTTCAGCTTGATCCAGATTTTTAAAGAGCAAAACTTCGCAGTGCACCTTTTCAGGTTCACTCTGAAGTTTTCTTGTGTTCGCAGTAAAAGATGGTGGAGCTATGCGGGATCGAACCGCAGACCTCCTGCGTGCAAAGCAGGCGCTCTCCCAGCTGAGCTATAGCCCCATCGTTTTGCCAACCTCTTCAAATTTGCTTCGCAAATTTGGTAGGCCTGAGTGGACTTGAACCACCGACCTCACCCTTATCAGGGGTGCGCTCTAACCACCTGAGCTACAAGCCTGTAGAGGTTTTTTACTGCTGTTTTTCATCAGACAATCTGTGTGAGCACTRCAAAGGCAGGTTCTTTAAGGTAAGGAGGTGATCCAACCGCAGGTTCCCCTACGGTTACCTTGTTACGACTTCACCCCAGTCATGAATCACAAAGTGGTAAGCGCCCTCCCGAAGGTTAAGCT
>NZ_MJAA01000069.1:0-769 GCF_001743375.1 Enterobacter sp. IF2SW-B1
TATTTATATCTTGTATCTGTTAAATTTATTAACATATATATATGAAATTAATAATGCCTTAAGTGAAATAGTATGCTAGGTAAAAATCATCATTTTTTAAAAAAATTTTCGATCAGTGATGCTGCTATAGCGTATAAAAAACCTCGCTCGACTATACTTAAATATATAAAAAGCGGAGATTTCGAACTTGACTACAATAAATTGATTGAATACAGTCAGTTAGTTAGAAAATTTGGTGAACTTACTTACCCTATACAGGACGAAAGAGAGCAACAAATCAAAAAACTAAAAGATGAAGTTATGCATTTAAAAAAACAACTTAACTTTTTTAAATATACTTCAATCTCAAACAAAAATAGACTATTAATTTCTCATAAACATTCCATTTAACATAATGGGCGTTATATGAAATTCAAAAAATGATACTATTTTTGTGATAATTAAATAAATTTTAGGTGAACATAAGTTAAATAGAGCTTATATCGGCCATATAATTTTAAGGTTCCCAGAATTTATCACCCTGAGTTTCATAAAATTTACTAATGAATTCTTGAAAAGTATTAGCAACAATGTACCAATCTTGTCTTTGATCTATATGTAAGACAACAAAAATAGAGCCGTAATCATCACTATTAGGATCACATCGAACTAACAATAAGTCTGAATCTCCATAGAATTCTCCAATAATTAAGTCACTTTGAAGAGCGTCATTATTACGATTACTTTTATAAATTTTTGAAGCAAAAATTACTTCCTCAATAGAATATAA
>NZ_MJAA01000007.1:0-266823 GCF_001743375.1 Enterobacter sp. IF2SW-B1
AGAACTTTAGCAACAACGCCCGCGCCAACGGTACGGCCGCCTTCACGGATTGCGAAACGCAGACCGTCGTCCATCGCGATTGGGTGGATCAGAGTCACAACCATCTTGATGTTGTCGCCTGGCATTACCATCTCTACGCCTTCTGGCAGTTCGATGGTACCGGTCACGTCAGTTGTACGGAAGTAGAACTGTGGACGGTAGCCTTTGAAGAACGGAGTATGACGGCCGCCTTCGTCTTTGGACAGGATGTACACTTCAGATTCGAACTTGGTGTGTGGCTTGATTGAGCCTGGCTTCGCCAGAACCTGACCACGTTCGATTTCTTCACGTTTGATACCACGCAGCAGAACACCAACGTTCTCACCAGCACGGCCTTCGTCCAGCAGTTTGCGGAACATTTCAACGCCAGTACAGGTAGACTTCGCAGTCTCTTTGATACCAACGATTTCAACTTCTTCACCAACTTTGATGATACCGCGCTCTACACGACCGGTAACAACGGTACCACGACCGGAGATGGAGAATACGTCTTCGATTGGCAGCAGGAATGGCTTGTCAATCGCACGCTCTGGTTCTGGGATGTAAGAATCCAGGAAGCCAGCCAGTTCGATGATYTTCGCTTCCCACTCWGCKTCGCCTTCCAGCGCTTTCAGCGCGGAACCRCGAACGATTGGAGTGTCGTCGCCCGGGAAATCGTACTGAGACAGCAGTTCACGAACTTCCATCTCTACCAGTTCCAGCAGCTCTTCGTCATCAACCATGTCGCATTTGTTCAGGAACACGATGATGAAAGGAACGCCTACCTGACGACCCAGCAGGATGTGCTCACGAGTCTGAGGCATTGGGCCGTCAGTCGCAGCAACAACCAGGATCGCGCCGTCCATCTGCGCAGCACCGGTGATCATGTTTTTAACATAGTCGGCGTGGCCTGGGCAGTCTACGTGTGCGTAGTGGCGAGTCGGGGTGTCGTATTGCTCACGAGTCTGAGGCATTGGGCCGTCAGTCGCAGCAACAACCAGGATCGCGCCGTCCATCTGCGCAGCACCGGTGATCATGTTTTTAACATAGTCGGCGTGGCCTGGGCAGTCTACGTGTGCGTAGTGGCGAGTCGGGGTGTCGTACTCAACGTGAGAGGTGTTGATGGTGATACCACGAGCTTTTTCTTCTGGTGCGTTATCGATCTGGTCGAATGCACGAGCAGAACCACCGTAGGTTTTAGCCAGAACGGTAGTGATTGCAGCGGTCAGCGTTGTTTTACCATGGTCAACGTGGCCGATAGTACCGACGTTAACGTGCGGTTTTGTACGTTCAAACTTTTCTTTAGACATCGATTGTCCCTCTAAGACACGGATAAATCGGTGATATCACCACATCAACCAGGCGAAATGCCTGAATTGTTGAATACAGTAAAATTGAAACAGAGAGAAACGGGAAGGAGAAGTGAAGTGGTGCTGATACCCAGAGTCGAACTGGGGACCTCACCCTTACCAAGGGTGCGCTCTACCAACTGAGCCATATCAGCACGTATTGGAGCGGGCAGCGGGAATCGAACCCGCATCATCAGCTTGGAAGGCTGAGGTAATAGCCATTATACGATGCCCGCATCCTGAAACTCGGCTACCCAGTTCTTTCTGTAACAAAAAAAGAGATTTCTCTCTTTTTCAGTTTGAGCTGGCTAATTTTTCCAACCAGCTCCGGCGGCATTTACGCTGCCAGAAAGTGGTGGTGGGGGAAGGATTCGAACCTTCGAAGTCTGTGACGGCAGATTTACAGTCTGCTCCCTTTGGCCGCTCGGGAACCCCACCGGACTTGATGGTGCCGACTACCGGAATCGAACTGGTGACCTACTGATTACAAGTCAGTTGCTCTACCTACTGAGCTAAGTCGGCATCAAGTAGCGCGCATTCTATGGATACCTGCGCGGTCATGCAACTAAAAATTTGCATAAAACGTTCTTTCGCTCACATTTTATGCGAACGCAGCGCTAAGCGATGTAAAAGTAGCCATTCCGGGTCAAATAATCAACATACAGGCATGATTTACATCGCATACACCGTAGCGTGACGGCTTCCGCGTAACGCAGCGCTTTCCATCTTTTTTCTTATTATTCCCGCCATCTGGTGTTAACCTCCTGCCCATTGTCCAAAATTAACTGTGTGATGAGCCACGTCCCGGCAGCATAGCGCTGGCTCACTGAAGCATGCTTATGAGCAAAAAAGAGCAAACGTTAATGACGCCTTATCTTCACTTTAACCGCAGCCAGTGGGCTGCCCTGCGTGATTCCGTCCCTATGACGCTGACGGAAGGTGAAATCGCACGGTTAAAAGGGATAAACGAAGATCTGTCCCTGGAAGAGGTGGCAGAAATTTATCTCCCCCTCTCTCGCTTGCTTAACTTCTATATCAGCTCCAACCTGCGCCGTCAGGCGGTGCTGGAGCAGTTCCTCGGAACCAATGGTCAGCGCATTCCTTATATCATTAGTATTGCGGGCAGCGTGGCCGTGGGTAAAAGCACTACCGCACGCGTGCTGCAGGCGCTGCTGAGCCGCTGGCCGGAACACCGCAGCGTTGAGTTGATCACCACCGACGGCTTCCTGCATCCAAATGAAGTATTAAAAGAACGCGGGTTGATGAAGAAGAAGGGCTTCCCGCTCTCTTATGATATGCACCGTCTGGTAAAATTTGTCTCTGACCTGAAATCTGGCGTGCCGCACGTCACGGCGCCGGTCTATTCACACCTGATTTACGACCGCATCCCGGATGGGGATAAAACGGTAGTCCAGCCGGATATCCTGATCCTTGAAGGTTTGAACGTGCTGCAAAGCGGCATGGACTATCCTCATGACCCGCATCATGTGTTCGTTTCGGATTTCGTCGATTTCTCTATTTATGTTGATGCGCCGGAAGATCTGCTACAGAACTGGTATATCAACCGCTTCCTGAAGTTCCGCGAAGGGGCATTCACCGACCCGGACTCCTATTTCCACCACTACGCCCAGCTTTCTGAAGAAGAGGCGATTAATGTGGCCAGGGGGCTGTGGAATGAGATCAACTACGTGAACCTCAAAGAGAACATCCTCCCGACGCGCGAGCGTGCGAGCCTGATCCTCACCAAGAGCGAGAAGCACGCCGTCGACCAGATTCGCCTGCGAAAATAGTCAGGCAGACATAAAAAAACCGGCTTAGCGCCGGTTTTTTTTCGTTATGCGTGCGGCTTCTCGCCATTTTCATCCTGATCGACCGCAAAGCAGGCGACCAGCTGACCGCCATAATCCTTCAGTTGCGGCTGAAGCTGGGTGCACGGGCCAAAGCGGCGGCTGCAGCGCGCGTTGAAGGCACACCCCGGCGGCGGATTCAGCGGACTTGGCAGTTCACCCGTCAGCTTAATACGCTCGCGACGATCGTCCGGGTTCAGACGCGGCGTCGCAGACAGCAGCGCCTGGGTGTACGGATGACGAGGATTACTAAAGATCTGCTCTTTGGTCCCCTTCTCCACGCAGCGCCCCAGATACATCACCATCACTTCATCGGCAATATGCTCCACCACCGACAGGTCGTGAGAGATGAACACATAAGACAGCCCCAGATCCTGCTGGAGATCCATCATCAGGTTCAGCACCTGCGCGCGCACGGACACGTCGAGCGCCGAAACCGGCTCATCGGCAATCACCACATCCGGATCGAGCATCAGCCCGCGGGCGATGGCGATACGCTGACGCTGGCCGCCGGAGAACATATGCGGGTAGCGGTCGTAATGCTCGGTTTTGAGGCCGACCTTCGCCATCATTGCCAGCGCTTTTTCACGGCGCTGCTCTTTGCTCAGATTGCTGTTAATCAGCAGGGGCTCTTCCAGGATCTGTCCCACTTTTTTACGCGGGTTCAAAGAACCGTACGGGTTCTGGAACACAATCTGGATTTTCTGGCGGCGCAGTTTCTGCGCCTGCGGATCGTGCTTGAGCAGATCCTGGCCCTGATAATAAAGCTCACCGCCGGTCGGGACTTCAATCATCGTCAGCAGACGGCCCAGCGTCGATTTCCCGCAGCCTGACTCCCCCACCACCGCCAGCGTTTTACCGCGTTCGAGGGTAAATGACACGCCGTCCAGCGCTTTCACCAGGCGTTCAGGGGCAAAAATCCCCTTTTTCACCGGGTAGTGTTTTTTCAGGTCGATGGCCTGCAACAGCGGTTGTTGCGTGGTGGCCTGTTGCGTACTCATAGTGTTGGCCTCCCGGCATCATCGAGTGGGTAGTGGCATTTTGACTGTCGACCGTCGACCAGCAGATTCAGCTCTGGCTCCTCAACGCGGCATTTGTCCGTGGCATACGGGCAGCGCGGATTAAGCAGACAGCCCTGCGGACGGTCGTATTTGCCCGGAACCACGCCCGGCAGCGACGCCAGACGCGCTTTGTCCTGAGCAAACTCCGGCAGCGCGCGCAGCAGTGCCTGGGTATACGGGTGACGCGGCGCGCGGAAGATATCGTGCGAATTTCCGGTCTCAACCACCTGGCCCGCGTACATCACGATGATCTTGTGTGCGGCTTCGGCCACCAGCGCCAGATCGTGCGTAATCAGCACCAGCGCCATGTTCTCTTTCTGTTGCAACTCCAGCAGCAGCTCGATGATTTGCGCCTGAATGGTCACATCCAGCGCCGTTGTCGGTTCATCCGCAATCAGCAGCTTTGGTCGACAGGCAATCGCCATGGCGATCATCACGCGCTGGCTCATCCCACCGGAAAGCTGGTGCGGGTATACGTCCAGCCGCGATGCCGGATCAGGAATACCCACCTGGTTCAGCAGGTCGATCGCGCGCTGGCGACGGGTTTTCTTGTTACCACCCTGGTGCACCTTAATCGCTTCCATAATCTGGAAGCCGACCGTGTAGCACGGGTTCAGGCTGGTCATCGGGTCCTGGAAGATCATCGCCACTTCGGCGCCCACCAGCTGGCGGCGCTGTTTCTCAGAAATGCGCTTCAGGTCCTGACCGTTGAACTGCAGGTTTTCCGCCATCACGCGGCCCGGGTAATCAATCAGCCCCATGATTGCCAGTGAACTCACCGACTTACCGGAACCGGACTCCCCGACGATACCAACCACTTCGCCCTGATTGACGCTGTAGCTGATGCGGTCCACGGCGCGAAACGGGGTGCCTTCGTCGCCGAAGTGCACCGATAATTTATCTACATTTAATAACGCCATCTCGTGCCTCTTACTGCTTCAGTTTGGGATCAAGCGCATCACGCAGGCCATCACCCATCAGGTTAAATGCCAGCACCGTCAGCAGGATTGCCAGACCCGGGAAGGTGACAACCCACCAGGCGCTTTGTGCGAACTGCAACACGTCGGAGAGCATGGTGCCCCACTCCGGTGTTGGCGGCTGCGCACCCATGCCCAGGAAGCCAAGAGCGGCCATATCAAGAATGGCGTTAGAGAAACCGAGCGACGCCTGAACGATCAGCGGCGCAAGGCAGTTAGGGAAGATATTAACGAACATCTGGCGCATCGCACCGGCACCCGCCACGCGAGAGGCGGTGACGTAGTCGCGGTTCACTTCCACCAGCACCGCCGCGCGTGTTAATCGCACGTAGTGAGGAAGCGCCACGAAGGTCAGCGCCAGGGCGGCGTTACCGATCGACGGGCCGAAGATCGCCACCAGCACCAGAGCCAGCAGCAGGCTTGGCAGTGCCAGCATGATGTCGACGATACGCATAATGATGTTATCAACGATGCCGCCGAAGTAACCGGCAACCAGGCCGAGGATGATCCCCATAATCAGGGAGAGCACCACCACCAGACAGCCAACCAGCAGCGACAAACGCGCGCCGTACATCAGACGCGACAGCACATCGCGGCCCACATCATCGGTACCCAGCAGGTGCGCCAGACTACCGCCGTCCTGCCAGGCAGGAGGTGCCAGCAGCGCATCGCGGAACTGATCCGCCGGGTTATATGGCGCCAGAAAGTTCGCAAACACCGCAATCAGGATCATGATAGCGACATACACCAGCCCGACTACCGCGCCTTTATTGCGCTTGAAGTAGTGCCAGAACTCCTGCAGCGGCGTCATTGGAACCGGTGCAGCAACAGCTTTGTTTTCAGAAACCTGTGACATGATGGCCCCTTACTTCTTATGACGAATACGCGGGTTCACCACGCCGTACAGCAAATCGACCAGCAGGTTGACGAGGATAATCATCGTCGCGACCAGCAGCACCCCACCCTGCACCACCGGATAGTCACGGCGTTGCAGCGCATCAATCAGCCAGCGTCCGAGGCCCGGCCAGGAGAAGATGGTTTCCGTCAGGATCGCCCCCGCCAGCAGCGTACCCACCTGGAGGCCGATAACGGTCACCACCGGCAGCATGGCGTTACGCAGCGCGTGGACGATGATGACGCGCATGCGGGTTAAACCTTTGGCGCGCGCGGTACGGATGTAATCTTCACCCAGCACTTCCAGCATGGAGGAACGGGTCATACGCACGATCACCGCCAGAGGAATGGTGCCCAGTACCATGGCAGGCAGGATCATGTGCGCAACGGCATCAATGAAGTTGCCCTCCTCGCCCCAGATGGCCGTGTCGATCAGCATAAAGCCGGTTAACGGATTGGTATCATCAAGGAAGACCATATCGCTGACGCGTCCGGAGACCGGCGTCAGGTTCAATTGCACCGAGACCAGCATGATCAGCATCATGCCCCACCAGAAGATAGGCATGGAGTAACCGGTCAGCGCCAGACCCACGGCGGTATGGTCGAAAATAGAGCCACGCTTAACGGCAGCCAGTACCCCAACAGGAATACCCACCGCAGTGGCGAAAATCATGGCGCAGATGCCAAGCTCCAGCGTCGCTTTAAAACGCGGCACGAACTCGTCCCACACCGGAAGACGGCTTTTTAACGAAATCCCTAAGTCACCGTGCATCACGCCCCAGATATAGTGGAGGTACTGCTGCCACATCGGCTTATCGAGGCCGAGTTCAGCCAGCAGCTGCGCATGACGTTCAGGGGAGATACCACGCTCGCCCGCCATAATCATTACCGGGTCGCCGGGGATCATATGGACGAAGGCAAAAGTGAGAAGGGTGATACCGATAAACGTCGGGATAACAAGTCCCAGACGTCGGAGGATGAACTGCAACATAACCCGGATTCTCTCTGATGACGCACGGCCAGTGGCGTGACGTCTGTATTGCTCACAAATCTTATTCCCTCCCCTTTCAGAGAGGCAATAAAGCACTGCTGCCGGGTGGCGCTACGCTTACCCGGCCTACATACCGTAGGCCAGTGCAAGCGCAGCGCCGCCTGGCGTTGCTTTTAATTATTCAACCGATACGTTTTCGAAGTGGTGTTTGCCCAGTGGATCAACCACGTAGCCCTTCACTTCTTTACGCACTGGCTCATACACGGTGGAGTGAGCAACAATCAGTGCCGGAGCCTGATCGTGCATAACAACCTGAGCCTGCTTGTAGAGTTCAATACGTTTGTTGTGATCGTCGGTCGCACGCGCCGGCTGGATCAGGTCTTCAAACGGCTTGTAGCACCAGCGAGAGTAGTTAGAGCCGTCTTTCGCTGCCGCACAGCTGAACAGGGTGGCGAAGAAGTTGTCCGGATCCCCGTTGTCACCGGTCCAGCCCATCATTACCGCCTGGTGCTCACCCGCTTTGGCGCGCTTCAGATACTCGCCCCACTCGTAGGTCACAATCTTGGCCTGAACGCCAATTTTCGCCCAGTCAGCCTGGACCATTTCCGCCATACGGCGTGCGTTCGGGTTGTACGGACGCTGTACCGGCATCGCCCACAACTCGACGGTAAAGCCTTTATCCTGGCCCGCTTCTTTCAGCAGCGCTTTCGCTTTCTCAGGATCGTAACTGTAGTCCTTAACGTCGTCGTTATAGCCCCACATGGTTGGTGGGATCAGGTTCTTGGCAGCAACGCCCGCGCCCTGGTAAACGGCCTTGATGATCGCTTCTTTGTTCACCGCGTAGGTCAGCGCCTGACGTACTTTCACGTCATCAAACGGTTTCTTCTCGGTATTGAAGGAGAGATAGCCCACGTTCAGACCCGCCTGCTCCATCAGGTTGATGTTCTTGTCCTGCTTCATGCGCGCGATATCTGCCGGGTTCGGGTACGGCATCACCTGGCATTCGTTTTTCTGCAGTTTAGCGTAACGTACGGACGCATCAGGCGTGATGGAGAAGACCAGACGGTCAATCTGCGGCTTGGTGCCCCAGTAGCCCGGGAAGGCTTTATACAGAATACGGGAGTCTTTCTGGTACTGCAGCAGCTGGAACGGGCCGGTACCGATTGGGTTCAGGTCCACTTTTTCCGGCGTGCCGGCTTTCAGCATGTTGTCCGCATACTCTTTAGAGAGAATAGAGGCGAAGTCCATGGCCAGGTCAGCCAGGAATGGCGCTTCCGGACGTGTCAGCACGAACTGAACGGTTTTATCGTCTACTTTTTTCACTTCGGCGATCAGGTCAGGCAGACCCATCCCTTCGAAGTATTCGTAGCTGCCGCCAGACACTTTGTGGTACGGGTTCTGGGCGTTTTTCTGACGGTCGAAGGAGAACACAACGTCGTCGGCGTTAAAGTCGCGCGTTGGTTTGAATTCTTTGCTGTCCTGCCACTTCACGCCCTGGCGCAGGTGGAAGGTATAGGTTTTGCCGTCTTCGCTGATGTCCCACTTCTCGGCCAGACCCGGAATCACTTCCGTGGTGCCGGTTTTGAATTCAACCAGACGGTTATAGATCGGTACAGAGCTTGCGTCGTAAGTCGTACCAGAGGTAAAGAGCTGTGGGTTAAAGCCTTCCGGCGAGCCTTCAGAACAGTAAACCAGGGTTTTTGCCTGTACGCTTGCTGCCACGGTCATAGCCACCAGACTCAGACCAAGCTTCAGCATCCCTGACTTCTTCAAGGAAATACTCATTATTCTGCTCCAATGTGATGTTTTGCTTTGTTGTGTTACGCCGCCAGACCTTTATTTATTTTTTACCCGGTCCGGTCGGAGGTGCCCGAAGGCGTTAAAGGGATGGAGAATCCTTTCAGAAGAGCGTTTGAGTTGCAGCGCAGATCGTCCCTGAAATGCCCCTCATGCCCTACAATCTGTCAACAGAATGTGAAAACGTCAATACAGGTGACGGGGATTTGCGCCGAGTGTGAGAAACCGCAAACAAAGATTAAAAAAACCCTGAACGCCAGTTTTCAGCAGGGAAATTTATGCTACTCGCCAACTTGCAGCACAAATATCTTCATATTTCGCAACAATCAGTGATTAACTTTTATTCAGAATGGGTAAATTTTCTTGCAGAATGGTGATTATCTGAGCACTAAATACCGCGAACGTTAAAACGCACAGCGAAAAATGCTGAGGTTATCCATAAGCAACGCGAAAAAAGATCAATCTATATATAAAAAAATACAATGGATTATGTCACAAAATCGTTAACAGGCAGGAAGAAGCGGGGATAAGGGGCATTTTACTGAATCAGGATGAGTAAGCCGCTAATGCAAAAAGGGCTAACCTTGCGGTTAGCCCTTTTCAGAATGTGGTCGGCGAGAGAGGATTCGAACCTCCGACCCACTGGTCCCAAACCAGTTGCGCTACCAAGCTGCGCTACTCGCCGAATGCGGAGCGCATCTTACTGCTGAGGTGCGCCCCCGTCAATCCCTTATTTTCAAAAAGCCATTCAACTGGCGATATTCTAGCCAGAGCAGCTACTGCGCGGCTTTTGCGGTGTTATCAGGGAGTTTACACCAGTTGTTGTTTTCGTTAATCCCACCGTTCGGTGAGGTATAGCCGAGGCAACCCATAATGGTGTCATACAGCTCAACGTGACGGCGCGGCACCTTCATTTCCGCCTCTTTCTTAAGCTGAGCAAACATCTTCGCTTTCTCCGGATTTTCAAGATACTTATCCGACATCCACATGATCATCGGCACGCGGAACTGCTCCGGCGGTGCCAGCTTGCGCGGCGTACCGTGCAGGTGCTCTTTCTCATTAATGGACTCACCGTGGTCTGCGGCGTAGATAACAATCGCTTTTTTATCACGCAGCTGGTCAATCACCCGGCTCAGGAAGGTATCCACATACAGTACCGAGTTATCGTAGGCGTTGATCAGTTCCTGCTTGCTGCAGTCTTTATTAATGCCTACGCACTCAGGCTGCCATTTCGCGAAATCGCGCGTGTAACGCTGGTAATAACTGTAATGCGACCCTTTGGTATGCAGAATGACGAGATGTTTGCCCTGCGGGTGATTCTTCAGAGACTGGGACATCTCCTCAAGCAGCAGCATGTCGTCAACGTTTTTCCCGCGGTTGCGAGGCTCGGCACCAATCTGCTCACGATACGCGATGTTATCTGCCAGCGTGTTGGTGTAGAACCACATCTCACTTTGCATGGCGAACAGATCGGAGCTAAATCCAAGCTGCTTCAGCACGGCAAAGACGTTTTGTTCTTTCAGCGTACGCTGCGGGTTATCGCTCGCCCCGCCTTCACGCACAAACATACAGCGCAACGAGAGCTTCGTGGCGGTATCGCAGGAATAGCCGCGGTAAGCCACCAGATTCTTCTCCTGCGCCAGTTTCGGCGTGGTATCGCGGTCATAACCGAGGATACCCATATGATCCCAGCGCGTCGTTTCACCGATGACAAAGACTACGTAAGTATCATCCAGCCCGTCAGCCGGCGCCTGGTAGGTGAACTTTTTGGTCGGGTTAATCAGCGATTTCACATCGCTGGATTCGTCCGCCTGTGCCCAGGCGTAAAGACCTAACGCGGACAGCCAGTTGGACGGCAGATACGAGTTAGCCACTACGCCGCCATAGCTCGGCATATCCACGCCCGTCGCTTTTTCGATCCGTTTTTGCTGTTTTTCCATCAGGCGAATCGGCGCCCACACCAGCAGGCCCGCCAGCAGAACGACGGCGACGTTGCGGATGCGCTGTCCCCGGGTACGCAGCTGGCGTAACAGGGTATAACGGCAGGTATTACTCCAGATAAAGAAGAGCGGGATCAGGCAGGTCAAAATCGTCCATATGATGAACCCTTGACCCACCACCTCTTTCGAGAGGTCGATGTCCGTGGTCATCACCGAGGCGACAATACCGTAGCCAATGACCACGTTCATGAATGTCATGTAATAGCTTGCGGCGGCAGAGATAATCACCACCAGCGAGGCCAGAATTTGCCATGTACGTCGGCCAAAAAGTGAGAGCAGGCGTAACAGGAAGAAGGTTGCCAGGATAGAGCCAAACACTTCGATGACGGCAAAAATTCCATTTCTTACGCTGAGGTGTTCGAAATAACCTTCCACACGTCTGAACAGTACCGCGCCATTCAGAAACAAACCGATATAGACAGCCAGCATCAGACACAATCTTTGCTGGGTAAGAGACCTAATATATTTCATGCAAACAACCCTGGGGGAAGGGGTATAAAGACCCGCCGAATCTCAGTGAGAAAGCTGACAGAGTAAGTAGATGCGAGCGAAACCGTTATCAGAAACGTCTACAAGCGCGATAAGTAGACCACAGCGGGAAAGAAAAGTGGCAGCAGAGAGTGTGATCGAGGAAATTTTTTACAAAATAACAAGTCCGAAAGTGATGTTGAGATAAAAAAAAGAGGCCCTGAGGCCCCTTTTCACCGAATCATGCATGCGCTTCTTTATACACCTCGCGCTGCGGCTGACGAATCGTTGTGGACAGCGCCAGCGAGATAATCAGCAAGGCAAATATCACGCAGAAGGTTACGTAGAAGCCACCGAACAGCGAGGCAATCAGCGACCCGCAGATACTGCCGATACCGAAGCCGAGATAAATGACGCCGTAGTTTTTCGCCAGATTGTTGAGGCCAAAGAACTCGCTCACCAGCGACGGGAAAACGGTAATGGTGCCGCCGAAGTTAAAGGCGACGCAGGCAATCGCCGCAAAGAAGGTCGCCTCGTTCAGCGGTGCAAACAGCAGCGCCGCCATGCCTACCAGAGAGATGACCTGCCCCAGCGTAATCACGCGGATGCGGGCGATTTTGTCAGACAGGATACCGAGCACCAGACGACCCGAGAGGTTAGCAATGGAGATGACCGTCACCGCATTCGCCGCCGTCGCGGCATCCAGTTTTACCATCCCCTGCGCGATATCTTTCGCCACGCCAATAACATACAGACCGCTCATGCAGGCCGTCAGGAACATCACCGCCAGCATCCAGTACTGCGGCTTACGCATGGACTGTGCGAGGGTGAAATCATTCTCCACCACGCCGTTTACGGTTTTCACTTCCTGCTGCGGGGCATCTTTCATCAGCGTGGCACCAAACAGAATCATCACCAGGACAATAGCCCCCCAGATCATGAACGTTTTTTCGAGGCCAACGGACGCCAGCAGTTGAGAGTCGATAAATTTAAAGCCAAGGCTGCCCAGGCCATAGGAGCCGATAGCAAACGCGGAGATCAAGCCTTTACGCTCCGGGAACCACTTCACGCAGTTCGACAGCGTCAGCAGGTAACCTGCGCCGTCCGCCAGCCCCACCAGCACGCCGGCGCTCAGCCACAGCATCATCAGGTTGCTGGAATGCGCCGTCAGGAAAAAGCCCAGGCCCAGCAGAATGCCGGAGGCCATGGTCACGCGCTTCACGCCGAAGCGTTCCTGAAGTTTGCCCGCCACGGAAGAGGAAATCGCTAATCCAAGACTCAGTAAGCCGAAGGAGAATGCCACCTGGCTTATCGGCGCGCCGAGCTTATCAGACAAGGCGCTGTTAAACAGACTCCAGGTATAGACCGAACCCAGTGCGAACTGAGTAATGATGGTGCCGAATAGCGTCAGCCAGCGCGTGCGGTTATAGGTTGAGGTGTTCATGGCAGTATCCTGCAAGAGAAATTAAGGAAATTCGCTGAGGACACGATAAACAAAACCCCAAAACGCCAGGGGTAAAACGGCATGAAATGCAGGAGAAACGGAATGAAATGCCTGGAAGCGGGAATGAACGACCTTGCCGGAGAAGAAAACGTTTAAAGGTGAGTGACCACTATCACCACACCCCTCGCCGTTATTGTATTAAATATGTTACCGCAGCGTTTAAAAAAGTAACAACCCTAAAATTTGGCGCTTAAGCCCAGGGTATACAAATATTCTTCTTCCGACTGCTGGTTGTAGCTGATCTTCGCCCAGGGGTGTAAATCGCCGTACTGGGTATCAACACGCCACCCCAGCGAGTTCACGCTGGCATGCCAGAGGGGTTCGGTAAGCGACTGCGCGGTGGTTGAATCACTAAACGTATTTACCGTTGAGGGTGGAGTGCCATCTGTGCGCCACGCCATGACCGGCCCGGTTGTGATATGCCCCGCCACGGGAAAATTCCAGCCAACGCTCAGAACGGTTTCCGCATCCGAACCGGATGGGTCGTTCAGCGCAAAGCCCGCAGCATTCTGCGAATGGTTAATACGCTCCGCGAGAATATCTTCATAACGAGGTTGGTGATCGGCGTCCCATGTATAGCGTTCTGTCGTATTACTTTGTGCATCTGAAACGATATATTCCTGTTGCCATGCAAAAGCGGTGTTACATATAAGCAGGCAAGCTGAAACGCCCACCAGGCCAGAAGCAGCATGGCGACCACTGATTTTTTTTATCATCATCAAAGCGACTCCAGAAAGAGCCGAGTTCGGCGATATATGTCATTGTTCGAAGAGGTATTGGGGCATATAGCCCTGTATTAACTATTGTCTCTTTAGCAGACACGTCAAGCCGGGCAGATTGAAATTTTTGCGTTTATCGTATCAGGAAGGGAGATGACCTATGCAACGTTGCGGTTGGGTAAGCCAGGATCAGCTTTATATCGATTATCACGACAAGGAATGGGGCGTACCGGAAACCGACGGTGAAAAACTGTTTGAAATGATTTGCCTTGAAGGCCAGCAGGCCGGTCTGTCGTGGATCACCGTTCTGAAAAAGCGTGAGAACTACCGCAATGCCTTCCACCGGTTCAATCCGGCTGCGGTGGCCGCCATGACCGACGACGACGTGGAAAGACTGGTTCTGAATCCCGGTATCATCCGCCATCGCGGTAAAATTCAGGCCATTATCGGTAACGCGCGGGCTTATCTGGCGATGGAGCAAAACGGCGAACCCTTCTCAGCATTTGTCTGGTCGTTTGTGGATAACGAGCCGAAGGTGACGCGGGCCGCCACGCTTGCAGAGATCCCAACCTCGACCCCTGCCTCGGATGCCCTGTCGAAAGCGCTGAAAAAACGCGGCTTCAAGTTTGTGGGCACCACCATCTGTTACTCCTTTATGCAAGCCTGCGGGCTGGTCAATGACCATATTACGGGCTGCATCTGCCACCCGGAGGGCAACCATGATCCGCAAATGGCACAGTGAGAATACCGCTCAGCTCCTGAGACTGTGGCTTGAGAGCACCACCGAGGCGCATCCGTTTATCGACGCCGACTACTGGAAAGCGAACGAAGCGCTGGTGCGGGATGAATACCTTCCCGCCGCCGAAACCTGGGTCTGGGAGGAGAACGGTACGCCGCGCGGTTTTATCAGCGTCATACAGTCGCAGTTTGTGGGGGCGCTGTTCGTTACGCCAGCGTATATCGGAAAAGGCATCGGGCGCGCGCTGCTGAACCATGTTCAACAGCGCTTCCCGCACTTAACCCTGGAGGTGTATCAGAAAAACGTCCGGGCGGTGAATTTCTATCATGCTCAGGGCTTTCGCATTGAAGACAGCGCCTGGCAGGATGACACCCAACACCCGACGTGGATCATGAGCTGGCAGGCGGATCAAACGCCGTTAAGGTAAGCTCGGGCCCCTCATATTTCTCGACCCAGGCCAGCGCCGTGTTCCCTGCGCAACCATTCCCCAGCTTCGAGCTGGGGAGATCTTTGGTCAGCACGTTAACCGCCCCGTTTTTACAGATCCCACCCTCGGTGGGCTCAAGGTCGGGCCAGGCTCCCTGATGAATACAGATCACGCCTGGCTTAATCCCGTCGCTGACCACCGCCCCTGCCAGCACCTGTCCACGCTGGTTCCAGACGCGCACCACGTCACCGTCCGCAATCCCACGCGCTTTGGCGTCTAAAGTATTGAGCGTAATTGGCTCCCGCCCGGCGACCGCATACTGCTCGCGCAGAGAGGTGTAATTAAGCTGACTGTGCAGACGATGCGCCGGATGGGCAGACAGCACCTGCAGCTGCGCCGGCTGAGCGTTGCCGTGCCACTCGTCCGGCTCCAGCCACGAAGGGTGTGGCGGACAATCGGCATATCCAAAGCTGGCGATGCGCTCGCTGTAGATCACAATCTTGCCGCTCTCGGTTTTCAGCGGATGGTTTTCCGGGTCGCGACGGAAATCGGCGAAACGGACAAATCGGGCGTTCTGTTCGCTTTCCGGCATTTCGACAATCTGGTTCGCCTCCCAGAATTCAGCAAATGGCGGAAGCGTCACGCCCTGCGCCGCACCGCGCTGTCCGGCGATCTGGTAGAAACTCTCCAGCCACTGCAGGTCATTTTTCCCTTCGGTAAAGCGTTCGCGACCGCCCGCTTCCCAGAGCTCGCTCAGTTCAGCAAACACGTCAAAATCATCACGCGCTTCATCACGCGGGGCCACCACGCGCTTCATCGGCACCATATGCTGGTTGCTGTAATCGCCGGTCATGGTGAGATCGTTACGCTCAAACGACGTGGTCGCCGGCAGCACGATATCGGCATGTTTGGCCGAGGCGGTCCAGAAGCACTCGGAAATCACCACCAGCTCCGGCTTTTGCCAGGCGCGGATCAGGCGATTGGTATCCTGATGGTGCGTGAAGTTTGCCCCGCCCGCCCACCAGACAAACTTAATGTCCGGGAAGTGGCGGTCCAGACCGTTATGCTGATAAAAACCGCCCGGGTTTTCCAGGGCTTCAACGATTCGCGCCACCGGGATTTTATCCACGGCATCCACGCCGCCCTGCACCGAGCCTTGCAGGGACGCCAGCACTGCAGCTTTACGCGTTGGGTTGCCGCCGTTCGCAAAGTGATAGGAGAGACCAAAACCGCCGCCCGGCGTACCAATCTGTCCTAGCATCGCGGCAAGCGTCACCAGCATCCAGTGTTTCTGCTCGCCGAACTGCTGGCGCTGCATCCCCCAGCCGGACATTAACATCGTGGTATTTTTATGGAACAGTGCCGCCAGTTCGCGGATTTTAGCGGCTGGAACGCCACAAATTTCCGCGGCCCACTCTGCCGTTTTCACTACCCCATCAGATTCGCCCGTCAGGTAGTCGGCGAATTTGTCGAAGCCGGATGTACACCGGGCGAGGAAATCGCGGTCGTGCCAGCCGTTCTCCACCAGCGTATGGGCGATACCCAGCATCATCGCCACGTCGGTGCCCATATGAGGAGCAATCCACTCGGCGCTGTCGCCGAAGAAATCCATGGTTTCAGAACGCATCGGATCAATGCAGATGATGCGTTTGCCGCTTTTGCGCAGCGCGTCGAAATACCCAATCCCCTGCTCGTCGCTGGCATTCCAGGCAATTTTCAGCGTGTTCAGCGGGTTGGCGCTCCACAGCACCACCACGTCGGTATGCTCCAGCACCAGCGGCCAGCTGGTCTGCTGCTGGTACACTTCGTTCCCGCCCACGACGTACGGCATGATCGCCTGCGCCGCGCCGGTCGAATAGTCTCCCAGATGACCGGTATAGCCCCCGGCCAGGCTCATGTAGCGCTGCAGCAGGGTCGAGGCCTTGTGCAGCACGCCGTTCGAGCGCCAGCCATAGGAGCCGGCAAAAATGGACGATGGGCCATAGCTGTCGCGAATGCGCTTATGCTGCGTATGGATCAGCGCCAGCGCATCGTCCCAACTCACGCGAACAAACTCATCCTGACCACGGATCCCCTGCGGTTTATCCGGCGAGGCCAGAAAACCTTTGCGCACCATCGGCCATCGCACGCGCGTTTTGCTGTGCACCTGATCGCGTACGACGGTCTGTAACGAATTGGGATGTTGTGTTGGCAGTGCCCCACGGGACGACAGAACATTTTCGCCATCGGTTTCGACCAGCATCGGCCCCCAGTGGGCGGCGGTCAGAATGGTTTTTGTTGAGGTGCTCAAGCGTGCGCTCCTGGTTGCGTGCAGGTTTACGGCCTTCTCGTTGAGGTCGTTTATGGTTTGTCACAAATTTCAGAGTTATACCCGGAATTTTCTCCGTATCTGGACGTCATAATCAACTGCCACGCTCGCCGTGGCAAAGAATAAAAAGGATTAAGGAAAGAAGATGAAAAAACGCGTACTCGTTATTGCCGCTCTGGTGAGCGGTGCACTGGCTGTTTCTGGCTGCACAACCAACCCTTACACCGGTGAGCGCGAAGCGGGTAAATCCGGCATTGGCGCAGGTATCGGCTCGCTGGTCGGCGCAGGCGTTGGGGCACTCTCCTCCTCCAAGAAAGACCGCGGCAAAGGTGCGCTGATTGGCGCAGCGGCAGGTGCGGCGCTGGGCGGCGGCGTCGGTTATTACATGGACGTGCAGGAAGCGAAACTGCGCGACAAAATGAAGGGAACCGGCGTGAGCGTCACCCGCAGCGGCGATAACATCATCCTGAACATGCCGAACAACGTGACCTTTGACAGCAGCAGCGCCACGCTGAAACCTGCGGGCGCGAACACCCTGACCGGCGTGGCGATGGTGCTGAAAGAGTACAACAAGACCGCCGTGAACGTGATTGGCTACACCGACAGCACCGGCAGCCAGGATCTGAACATGCGTCTGTCTCAGCAGCGTGCCGATTCCGTGGCCAGCTCCCTGATAACCCAGGGCGTTGAAGCAAACCGCATCCGCACCAGCGGCATGGGCCCTGCCAATCCTATCGCCAGCAACAGCACGGCGGAAGGTAAAGCGCAAAACCGTCGCGTAGAGATTACGTTGAGCCCGATTCAGTAATCCCCGAGGGAGAGGGCCGGGGTGAGGGCAACAGACCGCACACCCCGGCATGAACCACTTGCCATCGTTGATTTTCCCGCTAAGGTATTCTCACTAAATTCAGGGAAATCAGCGATGAGCAAACCAGCCCGGGCCACCATCAGCGACGTGGCGAAAGCCGCCAAAACCGGTAAAACCAGCATTTCGCGCTACCTCAACGGCGAGAAACATCTGCTGTCCGACGCATTGCTGGCGCGTATTGAACAGGCCATTGCCGATCTCGACTATCGTCCCAGCCTGATGGCGCGCGGGCTCAAACGCGGTCGCACCCGTTTGATCGGCCTTATTATCGCCGATATCACCAACCCCTACTCCGTCAACGTCCTCAGCGGTATCGAGGCCGCCTGCCGCGAGAAGGGCTTCACGCCGCTGGTCTGTAATACCAACAACGAAGTCGACCAGGAGCTGCACTATCTCGATCTGCTGCGCAGCTACCAGGTGGAAGGGATTGTGGTTAACGCAGTAGGCATGCGTGAAGAGGGCCTGAACCGCCTGCAGCAGTCCTCCCTGCCCATGGTCCTCATCGACCGTAAAATCCCGGAATTCGCCTGCGATGTCGTCGGGCTGGATAACACCCAGGCAGCCACAACCGCGACCGAGCACCTGATCGAACAGGGCTTCGAAGCGATTCTTTTCCTGAGCGAACCGCTGGGCATGGTAAATACCCGACGCGACCGCCTGGCGGCATTTCGCGCCACGCTTGCGCGTTATCCCGGTGCGATCGCCGAAAATGCCGAAACGCCGCTTCACGAAGCCGACCAGATCGACAACACCCTGCGCCAGTTCCATACCCGCCATCGCGGGATGCGCAAAGCCGTTATCTCCGCCAACGGGGCGCTGACGCTTCAGGTCGCCCGCTCGCTCAAGCGCATTGGCCTGCACTGGGGCAGCGATATCGGTCTGCTGGGCTTTGATGAGCTGGAGTGGGCGGAGCTCGCTGGCGTGGGTATTACGACCCTTAAACAACCCACCTGGCAGATTGGCTATGCCGCTGTAGAACAAGTGATTCGTCGTATTGAAGGCACCCGCGATGCCGTACGCGAGCAGGTCTTCTCCGGCGAGCTGATCGTTCGCGGCTCCACCGCCCGTTAATTCCCCCTTGTGATAGCGATCATAAATTCGACATCCTGATCTTTTCTTTGGAACCGGTTCCATCTAGCGTAATAGTATTGATATGTTGCGATGGAGTCCGAAGATGGGCAGGAAAATCATGGTGGTCACCGCCGCGTATGGCGCGGAACAGGTGCGACAGGCAGGCGGTCAGCGGGCGATGCTCCCCGTTATTGCAGGCGCAGGTGCAGACGGCGTGGAGATCCGCCGCGAACTGTTTAACAGTGAAGAGCTGCTGGCGCTGCCTGCACTGAGCGAATCCATTGAGCTAATGGGTCTGCTGGCGTGCTACTCCGCGCCCGCCGCCCTGTTTATGCCCGACGGCACCCTTAACCCGGACCTGCCCCGCTATCTCTCTGAGGCCAACACCCTTAACGCCCTGTGGCTGAAGGTTTCTCTCGGCCATTTCAGCGACACACAGCCTCTCGACGCCCTGCGCGCCCTGCTGAATGCCAGCGGTATGGCGCTTGTCGTGGAGAACGATCAGACCGACTGCGGGCAGCTCGCGCCCATGCGGCGCTTCCAGGCCGTCTGTCGGGAAATGGCGTTGCCCGTCACGCTGACCTTCGACATGGGCAACTGGCTGTGGGTCGGCGACTCCCCCGAAGAAGCCGCACGTCACCTGGCCCCTGCGGTGAGCTATATCCACGTTAAAGCCGCCGTGCCGCATAAAGATAACTTCCGCGCCGTGGCGCCGGACCGCGCAGACGCGCGCTGGCTGGATCTGCTCGGCCAGCTGCCTGTAGATGCTCCGCGCGGTATTGAGTTCCCGCTGGAAGGGGCGGATTTAACCGCCGTTACCCGTCATTACGTCAACCTGCTGCGCGAGGAGTAAATCATGCACAAAACGCTGGATGCCATCACGATCGGCGAGGCTATGGCGATGTTTGTCGCGACCGAAACGGGCGAACTGAGCGCGGTAGAGCACTTTATCAAACGCGTAGCGGGCGCAGAGCTGAACGTCGCGACCGGCCTGGCGCGTCTCGGTCTGAACGTCGGCTGGGTCAGCCGCGTGGGGGATGACAGCTTTGGCCATTTCGTTCTCGACTCGCTGAAAAAAGAGAATATTGATGCCGCAGGCGTCACCCTGGACGGACGCTTTCCTACCGGCTTTCAGCTTAAATCTAAAGTCGAGAATGGAACCGATCCCATTGTGGAGTATTTCCGCAAAGGTTCGGCGGCAAGCCATCTCTCAACGGAAGATTACCACGCTGGCTATTTTGCCTCCGCGCGCCATCTGCACCTGAGCGGCGTGGCGGCGGCGCTCTCTGACAGTTCCTATGAACTGCTGGACCATGCGGCAACGACCATGAAGTCGCTGGGCAAAACGATCTCTTTCGATCCGAATTTGCGCCCGGTGCTGTGGAAAAGTGAAGCGGAAATGGTCGAGAAGCTGAACCGCCTTGCGTTCCAGGCGGACTGGGTTCTGCCGGGCCTGAAGGAGGGGATGATTCTGACGGGTGAAAATACGCCGGAAGGCATTGCTGATTTCTATCTGAATCAAGGGGTAAAAGCGGTGGTGCTGAAGACCGGTGCCGATGGTGCATGGTTCAAAACGGCAGACGGCGAACAGGGCGCGGTCGCGGCGGTGAAGGTTGAGAACGTTGTCGACACCGTCGGCGCGGGCGATGGCTTTGCCGTAGGCGTCATTAGCGCCCTGCTGGAAGGCAAACCGCTGCAGCAGGCCGTCGCGCGGGGCAATAAGATTGGCTCGCTGGCGATTCAGGTGCAGGGCGACAGCGAAGGATTGCCAACGCGAGCAGAGCTCGGCGTTTAAATTCCCTCTCCCTGTGGGAGAGGGCCAGGGTGAGGGCAGCATGCCACACCAAATAATTAAGCCACCGTGTACCCTACAGACAACGGCGGTAACAACCTCAACAACAGAGGCAAGCCTATGAACAGTTCGACCAATGCAGTAAAACGCTGGTGGTACATCATGCCAATCGTGTTTATCACGTACAGCCTGGCGTACCTCGATCGTGCCAACTTCAGCTTCGCGTCCGCGGCGGGAATCACCGAAGACCTCGGCATCACCAAAGGTATTTCTTCCCTGCTGGGTGCCCTTTTCTTCCTGGGCTACTTCTTCTTCCAGATCCCCGGCGCGATTTACGCGGAACGCCGCAGCGTGCGTAAGCTGATCTTCATCTGTCTGATTCTGTGGGGCGCCTGCGCGTCACTGACCGGCGTGGTGAACAATATTCCTGCCCTGGCCGCCATTCGCTTTATTCTCGGCGTCGTTGAGGCAGCGGTAATGCCGGCGATGCTGATTTACATCAGCAACTGGTTTACCAAATCTGAACGTTCACGCGCGAACACCTTCCTGATCCTCGGTAACCCGGTCACCGTACTGTGGATGTCGGTGGTCTCCGGCTACCTGATCCAGTCCTTCGGCTGGCGCGAGATGTTTATCATCGAAGGGGTACCCGCAATTATCTGGGCATTCTGCTGGTGGGTGCTGGTAAAAGATAAGCCTGCCCAGGCGAAGTGGCTTTCCGAAGATGAAAAAGCCGCGCTGCAGGCGCAACTGGATAAAGAGCAGCAGGGGCTGAAGGCGGTACGCAACTACGGCGAAGCGTTCCGCTCCCGCAACGTTATCCTGCTCTGCGCGCAGTACTTTACCTGGAGTATCGGCGTGTACGGCTTTGTGCTGTGGCTGCCGTCGATTATCCGCAGCGGCGGCGAGAACCTCGGCATGGTGGAAGTGGGCTGGCTCTCTTCCGTACCGTATCTCGCCGCGACCATCGCGATGATCGTTGTCTCCTGGGCGTCGGACAAGCTGCAAAACCGCAAGCTGTTTGTCTGGCCGCTGCTGCTGATTGCCGCTTTCGCCTTCATCGGCTCGTGGGCGGTGGGCGCGAATCACTTCTGGGCCTCTTATACCCTGCTGGTGATTGCCGGTGCCGCCATGTACGCCCCGTACGGTCCGTTTTTTGCCATCATCCCGGAAATGCTGCCGCGTAACGTCGCGGGCGGTGCAATGGCATTGATTAACAGTATGGGCGCGCTGGGGTCGTTCTGCGGATCCTGGTTCGTCGGCTACCTGAACGGTGTGACCGGCAGCCCATCCGCGTCGTACATCTTTATGGGGGTAGCGCTTTTCGCCTCCGTGTGGCTTACTTTGATTGTTAAGCCTGCTAATAATCAACAGCACCTCGTCGGCGCACGCCACGCCTGAATCCTTAAAAATCAACGGAGATTAGCATGAAGCCGTCCGTCATTTTGTATAAAGCTCTGCCGGAAGATCTGCAGAAACGCCTGGAAGAACACTTCACCGTTACGCAGGTGAAGAACCTGAGCCCGGAGACCGTGGCGCAGCATGCCGATGCGTTCGCCAACGCCGAAGGCCTGCTGGGTTCAAGCGAAAAAGTGGATGTCGCCCTGCTGGAGAAAATGCCGAAGCTTCGTGCTACCTCAACCGTTTCCGTGGGTTATGACAATTTCGACGTGGATGCCCTGAACGCCCGTAAAATCCTGCTGATGCACACGCCGCATGCCCTGACGGAAACCGTGGCAGATACGCTGATGGCGCTGGTGCTCAGCACGGCCCGTCGCGTAGTGGAAGTGGCCGAGCGTGTGAAAGCCGGCGAATGGACGAAAAGCATTGGGCCGGACTGGTTCGGCGTGGATGTGCATGGCAAAACGCTGGGCATCGTGGGTATGGGGCGTATCGGGCTGGCGCTGGCGCAGCGCGCGCATTTCGGCTTCAACATGCCGATTCTGTATAACGCGCGCCGTCATCACAGTGAAGCAGAAGAACGCTTCAACGCGCGTTACTGCGAGCTGGATACGCTGCTGCAGGAAGCCGATTTTGTTTGCCTGATCCTGCCGCTGACGGATGAAACGCGCCATCTGATTGGCAAATCCGCGTTTGAAAAAATGAAGAAGTCCGCCATCTTCATCAACGCGGGTCGCGGCCCGGTGGTGGATGAACAAGCGCTGATTGAAGCGCTGCAAAACGGCGAGATCCACGCCGCGGGTCTGGACGTGTTTGAGCAGGAGCCGCTTCCGGTGGATTCCCCGCTGCTGAGCATGCCAAACGTCGTCGCCCTGCCACACATCGGCTCTGCTACCCACGAGACGCGCTACAATATGGCGGCGACGGCGGTAGATAACCTGATAGCCGCGCTTGCTGGAAAAGTAGACAGGAACTGCGTTAACCCGCAGATCCAACAGTAGAAACGAAAAAACCCGCCAGAAGGCGGGTTTTTGAATTTTGTGCTACTGGGTTGGAAGCTTACAGGCTTACAACGTTACCAGCTGCTGGGCCTTTAGCGCCGCTTTCGATGGTGAAGGAAACTTTCTGACCTTCGTCCAGAGATTTGTAGCCATCGTTCTGGATAGCAGAGAAGTGTACGAACACGTCTTTAGAGCCATCGTCAGGAGTGATGAAGCCGAAACCTTTATCAGCGTTGAACCATTTAACCAGACCAGTCATTTTAGCAGACATAGAAATTACCTTATTAACAAATATATTGTGCCTTCCGGCTTGATGGATTGCGTTACAGATTTTTAAGCGATGAAGGAAGGGTCACTACGAAGGGTATCTATGGATAACAATCTGGACTGCTTTACTAAACTGCTTTAGGTCTGTGTAACAAACCGACGCGAACAGTTATACCGATGTGGTAGAGGAATGACAAGCGTTATTTTCTGAATGCCGAAAAAAACCCCGCCTGAGGCGGGGTTTTTCGGTTTATTCTGTAGCAGCGACTGCTGCGCCCCACGCCTGGCTAAAGGCCTGGTGCTGGGCGGCCAGCGGCCCAATCAGCGTATTGTACTGACTTGCCTGCTGCGAGGTTGGGAACTGAATGCCGTTGGCAACAAAGCTCACCTGTGTCCCCTGCTGCGAGATGAAATCCCCGACCTGAACCAGCTGCTGAGTGAAGACCTGCGCGGCCGGAATCAGCGGTTGTATCGCTTCAGACGGTTTCGTCACTACTTTCTCATACACTTTATCGAAGACCGGTTTGAGATCATCGCCCTGCTTCAGCGCAGAACGTGACGCGTCAGCCTGCATTTTCGCATTTTGCAGCTGCTGGCTCAGCACGCCGAGCGCACCGTTGGACTGGCGCAGCGGCTCGCGCTGAGTCATATAATCCTGGGGAACACGGATGGCGTTCACGCTATCCACTACCGGGCGGATACCGGAGTCCATCGCCTGGCTCACCTGCTGTGAATACCCATAAAGAATGGCGTAATCGGACACAAAGGGGCCAAACTGTTTTTTCTGATCCGCAGTCAGCGTCGGCAACCGCTCGCCGCTGCGCATCACTGTATTCTGCAGAAAATCGATAAACGCTTTGCGCTGATCGCCTTCTTTATCAAAACACCCACTCAGGCTAACAACCATCAACAACGCCGCAATAGGCGCAAACCAGCGAGAGCAGGACTTTCCTGTCGCCATTTTATTACTCCTTTCACCCAAAAAAGCGCACACCGGCACACGCGTGCCCGACGCTGACAAGGATAGTCCAGGTCAGCCTTGCAAGATACTCTTTTCATGTAAAACGACTATTGCCGATTTATTTCTTACTATTTACAAAAAAATACCTGGCGAAGCCGACATATGGTTAATCAGGGAATTAGCATAACTATCCAGATAGCTGAATCGCGTAAAGCGATCGTTACCGCACGATTAATCACAGCCGTGACGATCCTTGGTTTGTATTAGGGACTATTCTTAATTGGCTCTCTGATGTTCTTGATCACGATGTGAGATTTAAGAGGAGTTCTCAATGGAATATAAAGATCCTGAGTTTGAGCTGCTGAGCAGTCTGGAACAGATCGTTTTTAAAGATGTACCGCAGGCCATTACCCTGCAACAAAAATCCAATCCCTTTACAGAATATGAGCAATTGCGCAAAGGGACAGGACTGAAAACTGAAGAATTCGCCAGAGCGATGGGTGTCAGCGTGGCTATGGTGCTGGAGTGGGAGTCAAAACGAGAGAAACCCACCCCAACCGAGTTAAAGCTGATGCGCCTGATTCAGGCCAACCCTGCACTCAGCAAACAGATAGCGTAGTAAAGTTTGAACGCCCCCGCCTCTGCGGGGGCTTGTGTTTAAAGGCTCTCGAAACGCCAGCCCGTCTCTTCCCACACCATCTCGTGCGTCAACGTTAACCCTTTTAAAAACGCATCATCGTGTGACACCACCAGCAGCGCGCCGGGGAAACCAGCCAGCGCCGCTTCAATAGCCTGCACTGAAGCCAGATCCAGATGGTTGGTCGGTTCATCCAGCAACAGGAGCTGCGTGGCCTCCCCGCGCCAAAGCACGCAGGCCAGCGCAGCCTTCAGACGCTCACCGCCGCTCAGTTCCGCCAGCGGGAGCGAGACTTTGTCGGCCCCCAGTTGAAGCTGGGCTAAACGGGTGCGTAACATACCCTCTTCCAGGGGCGTATTGCCCAGGTTGAGGTGCGTCATGACCGACTGCGACAGATCGAGCCGGGAAAGATGCTGATCGAGATAAGCACAGCTGACCGACACCTTACAGGTTCCTGAGCGTGGACTAATGTCGCCGAGGATGGCTTTCAACAGCGTCGATTTCCCGCAGCCGTTCGGACCTTTTAGCGCCACCCGCATTGGCCCGTCCATCCGCCAGCTAAGCGGAGGAACAGGCACATGCGGCAGCACCAGATCTTCCAGCACCAGCACCTGTTTACCTTCCGGGATCTGACTCCCCGGCAGGGTAAACATCACCGGGTTATCTTCTTCAACCCGCTCACGCGCCTTGTTTACCGCGGCATTCAGGACTTCATTTTGCTCGCTGTGCTGTTTTTTCCAGGAGCCAATACGTTCCTTTGCCGCGCCTTTGTATTTGACGCGTTCAAACGACGCGATATTCAGGGTATCGACGGTGCGTAATGTTTTTGCCGAGCGCCGCTGGCTGTCGTCATGCTCTTTTTGCATGCGCGCGCGGGTGCGTTTGCGCTCCGTGGCCGCATGTTCCAGCGCCGCGCGGGCCGCCTGCTGTTCGGCATCGCGCTGGGTTTGATAATCCGCATAATTCCCACCGTAGCTGCGCAGCCCACCGCTGCTTAGCTCAAGAATACGCGGCACCTGCGCCAGCAGCTCACGGTCATGGGAGGCGACGAGCACGCCGCCCTGATAACGGGCAAGCTGGTCGTAGAACCACGCCCGTCCTTGTCGATCCAGATGGTTAGTCGGTTCGTCCAGCAGCAGGAAATCCGCTTCAGCCGTAAACGCCCCGCACAGCAGCGCGCGAATACGCTCGCCGCCGCTGAGCTCACCGGCTGGCTTATCTGGATCAAACGGCGGAAGTTTCGCCCGGGCAAACGCCTCGCCCAGACGTTCAGCTAAATCCCAGAATCCATCAAGCATTTCCAGATCGTCAGGCTGGTAATCGCCGCTGTCGATACGCGCTCGCGCCGCGAAGATGGACTCGTACCCGAGCAACTCAGCCAGCGTCGTGTGCGGCAAAATGTCCTGCTGCTGAGCCACATAGACATGTGTTCCGGTACGTTCAATATGCCCGCTTGCAGGCTCATCAAGCCCCGCCAGCAGACGCAGCAGACGCGTTTTCCCGCTGCCGTTACGGCCAACCAGAGCGCACAGAGACGGCTCCAGAGAAAAACTCAGCGGACCAAAAAGGGTATCGCCCGTCGCAAACTGACAGGTGACCTGATGCAAAATAAAAGAAGGGGACTGCGCAAAATGAGCCATAAGCACTCCTGAATGAAATCAAAACATCCCCTGCCCACGCGGTGGCGTTTAGCAAGGATCGAAATTCATCAGTCGTGTTTGTTCATTTTTGGGGGGCGCTCCAGAGCGAGAAATTTAACGGAGATAAGGATAGCGGTAATGGGTTGACCATTTCAAGGTTAAATTTTGGACGATTTGTACTCCCTCTCGCTTTGGGCTGAGGGATCCCCACCAAATATTGCTTGCACAGACGGCCCCCTCTCCCTTGAGGGAGAGGGCTGGGGTGAGGGGAAGCATACGACTCTGGTGGTCATTCCGTTCACTTTATGTTCCTTGCTACTCTGTAACGACAATACCCGTGAACGTGCCAGGGTGGCTCAGTCGCCACCACCCTGGCTACCCGGGCTCCCGGCGGTAAATCGCCGCTACGCGGTACCTTCGGCTTATTCCTTCCGGCTTATCGGGGACGGGCGGAGGTAACATCCCTGTAAAGCCCGCCCTCTCGGCGCATCCATGCGCCTCGCCCCGGCCTGCAGGAAACGCCTCAGCGATTTACAGCCGGACCATAGCGTCGCTGTAAGACCTCTGCCCGCAGTATGCTTTTCATTGCGGTAATTTTGCGAGTCTCTTTCCAGAAATGGTAATATCCTCAGTGGCATAGCTCAAATCTATTGCCGCCTGTTTTGATGAGCAGTAAGTTCTCTTTGCACCTGCAAAATCAGGTGCCGGGTTTAGCATCCTGGCTTATCTTATCGGCGGCACATTATGTGCAGCATGCTTTGCTACATCTCAATGGTGGGCTGAGCAGGGGCATCGAAAGATGCGCCGGTATCCGATAAGGCCGGTAATGCTAACTCTGTTCAGTCCACCACCAGCGAAGTTAGCATTTCCGGTGGTGGAAGCTTTATCACTTATCGGAGGCTGCCAATATGGCTACTACCCCAACCCAAGCTCATTCTTTATTCACCCTGCCCTTCAACCACGCCACCGACTTCACCGAACTGGCGGATAACTGCGAACGTTTTACCGACGCACTGGTAGATTGCGAAGAACCCGCCCCAAAAATGGCGCTTTACGGCAGACTTTATGCCTGTCTGAATCTTCTGCAACCCACGCTTCTGGAACCTGTTCCGGACGCTTTAAAAGCCAGCCTGACCGTGAAGGAACTCCCGTCACGCGTTCCGGCTTTCGAACCCGAATGCGATCAGCTGGGGCGCTACTGTCAGGAGCTTACGCAGATGCTGATGAACGGCTCACTGTCGCGACAATCTCAAATCGTGATGGAAGATTTGCTGTGCGAGCTGGTCAGCTACTTTGCTGATACGCTGAAGGCACCGCGCTGGCTGCAGACAGACGAAGGCACAATCGCGATCGGCTAAACCTGCCGGATGGCGCTGCGCTTATCCGGTCTACAAAAGACCCATAAAAAAACCCGCCGAAGCGGGTTTTTAGCATTTGTTACAACGGGCACATTACTGCAGCAGCGAAATATCCGCCACGCGCAGGAACAGCTCGCGCAGTTTTTCGAGCATGGAGAGACGGTTAATACGCAGTTCTTTATCTTCTACGTTCACCATCACTTTCTCGAAGAAGGCGTCGATCACGTCACGCAGCTCCGCCAGCTCCACCAGCGCTTCCTGGTAACGACCTTCCGCGAAGTACGGCTCGAGCTTGTCGCGCAGCACCACAACCTGCATCGCCAGGGCGATCTCTTCCGGCTCTTTCAGCGTCGCGGCGTTTACGCGCTCGTTCAGCGTCTCGTCGGATTTCGCCAGGATGTTGGATACACGCTTGTTGGCCGCCGCCAGGGCAGATGCCGCTTCCAGGGTACGGAAGTGGGAAACCGCCTTCATACGCGCATCGAAATCAGCCGGACGGGTTGGACGACGCGCCAGCACCGCCTGAATGGTGTCGACGGTGTAACCTTCATCCTGATACCACGCGCGGAAACGGCCAAGCATAAAGTCGATCACGTCATCCACAACGTTCGCGTTGGTCAGCTTGTCGCCGTACAGACGCACCGCTTCTTCGGTCAGGGTCTGCAGATCAAGGTTCAGGTTCTTCTCAACGATGATGCGCAGCACGCCCAGCGCGGCACGACGCAGCGCAAACGGGTCTTTATCGCCTTTCGGATGCTGGCCGATACCGAAGATACCCGCCAGGGTGTCCATCTTATCGGCAATCGCTACAGCGCAGGCAACCGGGTTGGACGGCAGATCGTCGCCCGCAAAGCGCGGCTGATACTGCTCATTCAGAGCTACGGCCACGTCTTCCGCTTCGCCATCGTGACGCGCGTAGTGCATGCCCATTACGCCCTGGGTGTCGGTGAATTCGAACACCATGTTGGTCATCAGGTCGCATTTGGAGAGCAGGCCCGCGCGGGTCGCGTGGTTAACGTCGGCACCGATTTCACGGGCGATCCAGCCGGACAGCTCCGCGATACGGTCGGTTTTGTCGCGCAGCGTACCCAGTTGCTGCTGGAACAGCACGGTCTGCAGGCGCGGCAGGTTATCTTCCAGACGCTTTTTACGGTCGGTATTGAAGAAGAACTCGGCATCCGCCAGACGCGGGCGCACCACTTTCTCGTTACCAGAGATAATCTGGCTCGGATCTTTCGATTCGATGTTCGCCACGAAGATGAAGTTTGGCAGCAGCTTGCCGTCGTTGGCGTAAACCGGGAAGTACTTCTGGTCACCCTTCATGGTGTACACCAGCGCTTCTGCCGGAACGGCCAGGAATTTCTCTTCGAATTTTGCGGTCAGCACAACCGGCCATTCCACCAGAGAAGTGACCTCTTCCAGCAGGCTGTCGCTCAGGTCGGCATTACCGCCAATCTTACGCGCCGCTTCTTCCGCGTCCGCTTTAATTTTGGCTTTACGCTGTTCGTAGTCGGCAATCACTTTACCGCGTTCCAGCAGGATCTGCGGATACTGGTCGGCATTGTCGATGGTGAACTCTGGCTCGCCCATAAAGCGGTGGCCGCGGATCACGCGATCGGACGCCACGCCCAGAATGGTCGCCGGGATAACGGTGTCGCCCAGCAGCAGGGTCACGGTGTGTACCGGACGCACGAAGTGTACGTCAGACGCGCCCCAGCGCATCAGCTTAGGAATCGGCAGCTTCGCCAGAGAAGTGGCGATCATGTTTGGCAGCAGCGCTTCCGCGCTTTCGCCTTTCACGTGGGCACGATACAGCAGCCATTCGCCTTTATCGGTGGTCAGACGCTCGGCCTGATCGACGGTGATGCCGCAGCCGCGCGCCCAGCCTTCGGCAGCCTTGCTTGGCTTGCCTTCCGCGTCAAACGCCTGGGCAATCGCCGGGCCACGTTTTTCGACTTCGCGATCCGGCTGAGACGCCGCCAGATTTGCCACTTTCAGCGCCAGACGACGCGGTGCAGCAAACCACTCAATTTTACCGTGCGCCAGGCCAGCGTTATCCAGCTCGGCGGTCACGTTCGCAGCAAAAGATTCAGCCAGGCTGCGCAGGGCTTTTGGTGGCAGCTCTTCGGTGCCGATTTCCACCAGGAAAGTTTTCTCAGACATGGCCGCCTCTTATTTGTTTCGGTTGCACATCGGGAAGCCAAGGGCTTCACGGGACGCGTAGTAAGCTTCTGCAACGGCTTTGGTCAGGGTGCGAATACGCAGAATGTAGCGCTGACGTTCAGTCACGGAGATCGCTTTGCGGGCGTCCAGCAGGTTGAAGCTGTGGGCGGCCTTCAGAATACGCTCGTAGGCAGGCAGCGGCAGCGGAGTTTCCAGCGCCAGCAGCTGCTGTGCCTCTTTCTCGTACTGCTCGAAGCAGGTGAACAGGAAGTCCACGTCCGCGTATTCGAAGTTATAGGTGGATTGCTCCACTTCGTTCTGATGGAACACGTCGCCGTAGGTGGTTTTACCCAGCGGGCCGTCGCTCCAGACCAGGTCGTAAACGCTGTCTACGCCCTGAATGTACATGGCCAGACGTTCCAGACCGTAGGTGATTTCACCGGTGATTGGCTTACATTCCAGACCGCCAACCTGCTGGAAGTAGGTGAACTGGGTCACTTCCATGCCGTTCAGCCACACTTCCCAACCGAGACCCCAGGCACCCAGCGTTGGGTTTTCCCAGTTGTCTTCCACGAAACGGATGTCGTGGACGGTTGGATCCATACCCAGCTCTTTCAGCGACCCGAGATACAGTTCCTGAATGTTGTCGGGTGATGGCTTAATCACCACCTGGAACTGATAGTAATGCTGCAGACGGTTCGGGTTTTCACCGTAACGACCATCGGTCGGACGACGGGAAGGCTGCACATACGCGGTCGCCATTGGCTCTGGGCCCAACGCGCGCAGGCTGGTCATCGGGTGTGAAGTGCCGGCGCCGACTTCCATGTCCAAAGGTTGAACAATGGTACAGCCCTGACGAGCCCAGTAATCCTGTAAGGTCAGGATCAGGCCCTGGAAGGTCTTGGTATCAAACTTTTGCATAGTATTTCGTGCTGGATACGTGTGGTTTTAAATGGAAGGGACCAGTATACCCGCTGGCTGCAAGATATACAGTACGAAACGGGGTTGTTTAGGGAAAATTGGGAAATAAGCCTTCCGGCCAGAACGCTGGCGGCGTCTGGTTGTTGATTATGCGAGCAGGCTAGCGCATGGAGAGATGTAAAAACTGACCGTCCGCATCAAACGAGCAGACAAAGCCCTCTTTACGCGCAGTATACCCTCTAAGCTCATAGCTGCCCTGAAAGCGCTCGAATCCGATGACGTTAATTTTCTGAACGTCCGAGTTATAGCGCCGAGCGGCCCGCTCTTTACAGAGCGCTTCCATATTCAGCGAACGCTCCGGGCTTATTTTTCCCTGCTGCGCTTTTTGCACGGGGACTTCCTGTGGCGCACTGCATCCTGCCAGCATCAACAGCAGAAAGAGTGATGCCACACGCTTCATCATCATTTTTATTACCGTCCTGGTCAGCGGCTGTTATTTTTAATATCAACACTTTTATAGATTAAGGTCTGCCATTCTGCGAATCTCGCGGTCTCCCGGCAAGCCTGCGCATAAAACTCAGAATTTTCCAAACGAAGACTTTTGGACAATGGGAGTCCCACTCACTTTACAGGGAATACGAGGAACTGATGCCGTCAAAAATTAACTGGATTGATAACCTGCGAGGAATAGCGTGTCTGATGGTGGTCATGATCCACACGACGACCTGGTATGTCACGAATGCCCACAGCATCAGCCCCGTTAACTGGGATATTGCCAATATCCTCAACTCCGCGTCGCGCGTCAGCGTGCCGCTGTTTTTTATGATTTCCGGCTTTCTCTTTTTTGGCGAGCGTAGCGCGCAGCCGAGGCACTTCGTCCGCATCGTGGCCTGCCTGGGGTTCTACAGCGCCGTTGCCCTGCTCTATATCACCCTGTTTACCTCCATTAACGCCGGGTTATCCCTCAAATATTTGCTGCAAAAACCGGTTTTCTACCACCTGTGGTTCTTCTTCGCCATCATCGTTATCTATCTGGTCTCTCCGCTCATTCAGGTGAAAAACGTCAGCGGGAAAATGCTTCTGGCCCTGATGGTGGTGATTGGCATCGTCGCCAACCCGAACACGGTCTCGCAGAAAATCGACGGTTTCGAATGGTTGCCGGTAAACCTCTATATCAACGGCGACACCTTCTACTACGTGCTTTACGGCATGCTGGGGCGCGCCATCGGGATGATGGACACGCAAAAGCGCGGTCTGAACTGGCTCTGCGGAGCGCTGTTTATTGCCGGCGTGGCGGTGATTTCACGCGGGACGCTGCATGAGCTTCAGTGGCGCGGCAATTTTGCCGATACCTGGTATCTGTATTGCGGGCCGATGGTCTTTATCTGTGCCGTATCGCTGCTCACGCTCGTTAAAAACACCCTGAATGCGCGTCCCCTTCCCGTGCTGGGCTTTATCTCGCGGCACTCGCTGGGAATTTACGGTTTTCACGCGCTGGTGATCCACGCCCTGCGAACGAGGGGCGTTGAGCTCAAAAGCTGGCCGGTGCTGGATATCGTCTGGATTTTTGCCGCTACGCTGGTTATCAGCCTGCTGCTGTCGATGCTGCTGCAAAAAATCGACACGCGCCGCTTCGTCAGCTAACGCTGCGCTGCCGGGCGCGGTGGTACTGGCGCGGGGAGGAGAAGCCTGCCGCCAGCGAGGCCTGTTCCACGCCGCGCCCCTGCATCAGCCACTGCTCCGCCACCGCCAGACGCAGCTGCTCCAGATAATCGCGGACGCTAATCCCTAAATGCGTCTGGAAAAGCCGGGTGAGATGGCGCGGGCTGACGTGCGCCAGTGCGGCGATATCGGGCAAGCTCCACGTTTTTTGCGGCTCGGCGGTGAGCGCATCCTGCGCCCGATGGATCGCCGGATGAAGATGGTTGCGGTAGCGCAGCCACGGTGAAAGCTGGGGATCGTCACCGGAACGGCGGAACCAGACCACCATCTCGCGCGCCACGGCCAGCGCCTTTTCGGGACCGCACAGGCGGTTAATCATATGCAGCGCCAGATCGATGCCCGACGTGATCCCCGCGCTGGTCCAGATATTCTCGTCCTGCACAAAAATGCGGTTTTCTTTAATCGTCGCCGTGGGAGCCACAGTGCGTAAACGGTTGATAACGTCATGGTGGGTTGTGCACTGTTTGTTATTCAGCAGGCCCGATTTCGCCGCCAGCAGCGCACCAGAACAGACGCACATCACCGTGATATCCCGGCGCTGAATGACCGGCTGCAGGCGCATTAGCCAGTGCTGGATCTGCTGCGCCTGCGGCGTTGAGAACTGAACGCGGGAGTCGCTCACCCCCGGCAGGACCAGCAGACTCCCTGGAGGCAGACTTTCCGGCAACGGCTGGATGCCGCCCATCGTCAGGCCTATCGACGTCGGCACGTCCGGTTGCGGCCCAATGTAATGCAGACGAAACGCGTCGCCAGCCAGCACAAAGGTCTCCGCCGGGCCTGACATATCCAGTGCCAGTACCCCGGGTAACATCACGAACCAGACGTCGATGCGCATTACAGTGACTCCAGCGTCTCCGCTACCGTTTTAATTTCGGCAAAACGCCCGGCCAGTACCGTCTCGGTACGATGGCAAATTTCCGCTGCGCTCAGGGTAATGCCCTTGTACATCATGGGAAACGTCAGCGTTGCCTCGCTCACAAACGTCACAGCATAACCCAGATCGGATGCTACCCGAGCGGTGGTTTCACAGCATTGTTCCGTGCGAATGCCGCAGATAATCAGCTGGTTGATATCACGCTCGCGCAGCCAGCGATCAAGCCCGGTATCCGTGAAGGCATTATGGACGTGTTTCTGGAAAACCACATCCGGCTGATGACGCAAAAAGGCCATTGGTTTGACATAGCCGCTTTGCAGCGTGAAGGGGCCGTCTTCATCCACATGAAAAATATCAACAACTGGAATACCGCGCGCCTGGCAGCCTTCAATCAGCCCCAGCATCGCCTGCTGAAAGACAGGAATGTCGTCCTCCTGCCAGTAAGGGCGATGATGGAAGGACTGCTGAGTATCAATATTGATGAGTGCAATGCGTGACATGATAAATCTCCTCGCCAGTGGGTGTGTCACCATACTGGCAAGGAAAGAGAGGCACGCACAGACCAAAAAAGGACAACCTCGTGCCTCTGTCGGACAAGCGAGTTTATGACATCAGCGGCAGCAGCTGCTGATAGATTTTGCGGAACACCTCGCGCCTTTCTGCATAACGGGCATGTCCTGCCGCGTCAGGCACATGCGCCTGTTCAAGCGTAAGCTGCGGCAGCAGTTGCGAAAGCGGCTTGTCCGGGTTCATAGCGATCTGCGCCAGACGCGCGGCACCGAGCGCGGGGCCAACATCCCCTCCCGTGCGGAAATCCAGCTGCAACCCGCTGATATCCGCCAGCATCTGTCGCCAGTAAGGGCTTCGCGCGCCGCCGCCAATCAGGGTGACGCTCGCCGGTTTCAGGCCGCAGTCGTGCACCACATCCATTCCGTCGGCCAGCGCATACCCCACACCTTCCAGAACCGCACGCGCCAGCTCTGCCGGGCCGTGCTGATGGGTTAGGCCAAAGAATACCCCTTTCGCTTCCGGGTTGTTGTGCGGCGTACGCTCGCCAGAAAGATAGGGTAAAAACCAGACGGTACTCGCCGCGTCATCCGCCTGCTGCGCTGCCGCAATGAGTGCCGGAACGTCCGCCATGCCGGTAAGCTTCGCCGCCCAGTCCAGGCAGGATGCCGCGCTCAGCATCACCGACATCAAATGCCATTTTCCCGGAAGCGCATGACAGAAACTGTGCACAGCGCTTTCGGGATTGCTGCGATAGCCGTCGCTGACGGCAAAATAGACCCCAGAGGTTCCCAGCGACAGCATCGCCTGCCCCGCCTCAACCATCCCGACACCCACGGCACCCGCCGCGTTATCGCCGCCCCCGGCCACCACCGGTACGGCAGGCATATTCCAGCGTTCCGCAACGTCTGGCAGCAGCGTACCCGTCACCTCACAGCCTTCGAACAGCGCGGGCATATGTTCCCGGGTCAGATGGCAGGCATCCAGCATCGCCTCGCTCCAGTCGCGTTTCGCCACGTCGAGCCACATCGTGCCGGCGGCATCGGACATGTCGCTGGCGAAATCGCCTGTCATGCGAAAACGCAGATAGTCTTTCGGCAGCAGGACTTTCGCCACCTGACGGAAAATCTCCGGCTCGTGGCGCTGTACCCACAAAAGTTTTGGTGCGGTGAAGCCCGGCATCATCAGGTTGCCCGTAATCTCGCGGGACGTGGGCACACGCGCTTCAAGGATTGCGCACTCTTCCGCACAGCGGCCATCGTTCCAGAGAATAGCCGGGCGCAGAACGCGATGCTGGTTATCCAGCAACGTTGCACCATGCATTTGTCCGGCAATGCCCAGCGCTTTCACGTCGCGCAGGCTGTGCTGCTCGCCTAAGGCTTTCATCGCGCGATCCGTCGCCTGCCACCACTGCTCCGGGTCCTGCTCCGACCACAGCGGATGCGGGCGTGAAACCTGCAGCTTTTCAGTCTGCGTTGCTAACACGTCGCCCTGCTCGCTTAACAGGATGGCTTTCACACCCGATGTGCCAAGATCGATCCCGATATACATTGTGGTGACTCCTTTGACAGAAATGCCCGGTGGCGCTTCCGCTTACCGGGCCTGCATGCTGTTATTTATCGAACAGATATTGATTAACCAGGTTTTCCAGCAATTCCTGATGCCCGCTCTGGTGCTGCGGCGCCAGCTGCTGTTGTTCAGCGTACTTCGCGATGTCCGCAAGCGATAACTGACCCTTCAAAATTTGCTGGCCCAGCTCACTGTTCCAGCCGCTGTAGCGCTTCGCCACGCGCTTATCCAGCTCGCCGTCTTCAATCATACGCGCCGCCACTTTCAGCGCCAGCGCCATGGTGTCCATCGCGCCAATGTGGCCGTAGAACAGATCGTATTTGTCGGTGCTCTGGCGACGCACCTTGGCGTCAAAGTTAAGGCCGCCGGTGGTGAAACCGCCCGCTTTGACGATCTCGTACATCACCAGCGCATTCTCTTCCACGCTGTTCGGGAACTGATCGGTATCCCAGCCCAGCTGCGGATCGCCGCGGTTCGCATCTACCGATCCGAAGATGCCCAGCGCAATCGCAGAGGCAATTTCGTGGTGGAATGAGTGGCCCGCCAGGGTAGCGTGGTTAGCCTCAATATTCACTTTGATCTCTTTTTCCAGACCAAACTGCTTCAGGAAGCCATACACGGTGGCGACATCATAGTCGTACTGATGCTTGGTTGGTTCCTGCGGTTTAGGCTCGATCAACAGCGTGCCGCGGAAGCCGATTTTGTGCTTATGGTCGACAACCATCTGCATAAAGCGGCCAATCTGCTCGCGCTCCTGGCGCAGGTCGGTATTGAGCAGGGTTTCATAGCCTTCACGGCCGCCCCACAGGACATAGTTTTCGCCGCCCAGCTGATGCGTAGCGTTCATTGCCGTCACCACCTGCGTAGCCGCCCAGCTAAACACTTCCGGATCCGGGTTGGTGGCCGCACCCGCACCGTAGCGTGGGTTGGTGAAGCAGTTTGCCGTACCCCAGAGCAGCTTCACGCCGCTTTGCTGCTGTTTTTCTGCCAGCACGTCCACCATCTGCGCAAAATTGTTCAGGTACTCTTTCAGCGACACCCCTTCCGGCGATACGTCAACATCATGGAAGCAGTAGTACGGCACGTTCAGCTTGTGGAAGAACTCAAACGCCACGTCGGCTTTGCGTTTCGCCAGCTCGATGGCCTCACCCGGCTGTTGCCACGGACGGTCAAAGGAACCCACGCCGAACATATCGGCGCCGTTCCAGCAGAAGGTATGCCAGTAACAGGCGGCAAAGCGCAGATGATCTTCCATGCGCTTACCCAGCACCAGCTCATCCGGATTGTAGTGACGAAATGCTAAAGGATTGGTCGTTTTTGGGCCTTCGTAACGAACGCGATCGAGTTGGTCGAAATAAGCTTGCATATTGAGCTCCATAATCAGGGTATGCGGCGAGTCGTTGATTCAGGAGTAATAGTGAATAGACATTTTGGGTTGCTCAATTACGTTATTTCACACTGCTATTGAGAGAATGCACAACTGTGCGCTGGCTCGCAAAATAATGCGCAGACAAACTATTTTTCGGCGCGCATTCCAGAATCAAATGTAATTAAGGCGTTACGAATTTTAAAATCCGATCGCGGTCATAAATTCAGAAATAAACCAAATATCGTAATGAGAAGATAAAAATCTGTAATTGCCAGCCCGCCTTTCCGCGTTAAAAATTTGCTGCGACCCAGCAGTGAATGTTTCTTTTATCTCAGCAACACATACCCCTACAAAAAGGCCTAATAATTATGAAGATAAAGAACCTGACCCTAACGCTCTGCACTACGCTCCTCCTTGTAAGCTTTGCAGGACATGCCAAGGAGGTCAAAATTGGCATGGCGATTGATGACCTGCGTCTGGAGCGCTGGCAAAAAGATCGCGATATTTTTGTGAAAAAAGCGGAATCACTCGGTGCGAATGTGTTTGTTCAGTCGGCTAACGGCAATGAAGAAACGCAAATGTCGCAGATCGAGAATATGATCAACCGGGGAGTCGATGTTCTGGTCATTATCCCTTATAACGGCCAGGTATTAAGTAACGTGGTGAAAGAAGCGAAGCAGGAAGGCATAAAAGTTCTCGCTTATGACCGCATGATTAATAACGCCGATATTGATTATTATATTTCCTTCGACAATGAAAAAGTGGGCGAATTACAGGCGCAAAGCCTGATCGACAAAGTGCCTCAAGGCAATTATTTCCTGATGGGCGGTTCGCCGGTGGATAACAACGCCAAACTGTTCCGCGAAGGGCAAATGAAGGTCCTTAAGCCGTACATCGACAGCGGCAAAATTAAGGTGGTCGGCGATCAGTGGGCCGACGGATGGTTACCAGAAAATGCCCTGAAGATTATGGAAAATGCGCTGACGGCTAATAACAACAAAATTGATGCTGTCGTGGCCTCCAACGATGCCACAGCAGGCGGGGCTATTCAGGCTCTGAGTGCCCAGGGACTGGCCGGTAAAGTCGCGATTTCTGGTCAGGATGCCGACCTGGCGGGCGTAAAACGCATTATTGCTGGAACTCAGACCATGACGGTCTACAAACCGATTACTGAGCTTGCCAATACGGCGGCGGAAATTGCCGTTGAGCTGGGCAACGGTAAGCAACCTAAAGCAGATGCAACGCTCAATAACGGCCTGAAAGACGTTCCGGCTCGCCTGCTCACGCCAATTGAAGTCAATAAAGAGAACATTGACGCCACCGTTATTAAAGACGGTTTCCACAAGAAGAGCGAACTGTAATCCGGCGCTGCCCCTGCTCTGCGGGGGCGCATGACGTTGTACTGTTCTTCCCTCGGGTTATGTGGAGCAGTTATGCCTTATTTACTTGAAATGAAAAGCATCACCAAGCGCTTCGGCGCGGTGAAAGCCGTCGACAACGTCAGTCTCCGGTTGAACCCTGGCGAAGTGGTTTCGCTGTGTGGCGAGAACGGTTCGGGCAAATCAACGCTGATGAAAGTCCTGTGTGGGATCTACCCGCACGGCAGTTACGAAGGCGAAATTGTCTTTGCCGGTGAAGTCATCCAGGCGACGCACATTCGCGACACCGAACGTAAAGGCATCGCCATCATCCACCAGGAGCTGGCGCTGGTGAAACATCTCACCGTGCTGGAGAACATCTTCCTCGGAGCCGAGATTTCCCGCCACGGCGTGCTGGATTACGACACCATGACGCTCCGCTGTGAAAAGCTGCTGGCGCAGGTGAGCCTCAACATTTCACCGGATACACGCGTGGGCGATCTGGGGCTGGGGCAACAGCAGCTGGTCGAAATTGCGAAGGCGCTGAATAAACAGGTCAGGCTGCTGATCCTCGATGAGCCAACGGCGTCACTCACCGAACAGGAAACTGCGGTTCTGCTCAATATCATCCGCGATCTGCAAAACCACGGTATCGCCTGCATCTACATTTCGCACAAGCTGAACGAGGTAAAAGCCATTTCGGACACCATCTGCGTGATCCGCGACGGGCAACACATCGGCACGCGTGAAGCTGCGGGCATGAGTGAAGATGACATCATCACCATGATGGTGGGCCGCGAGCTGACCGCGCTCTACCCGAATGAGCCCCACAGTCAGGGCGATGAAGTGCTGCGCGTGGAAAACCTGACCGCGTGGCACCCCGTTAACCGCCACATTAAGCGGGTCAATAACGTTTCGTTTTCCCTTCACAGCGGCGAAATTCTTGGGATTGCTGGGCTCGTCGGTGCCGGGCGCACCGAAGCCGTGCAGTGCCTGTTTGGCGTGTGGCCAGGGCGCTGGGAGGGCACGATATATATAGACGGCCAGCCCGTGAGAATCGACAACTGCCAGCAGGCGATTGCCCGCGGCATTGCCATGGTGCCGGAAGACCGCAAAAAAGACGGCATCGTACCGGTCATGGCGGTGGGTAAAAACATCACCCTTGCGGCACTCGATCGGTTCTCCGGCGCGCTGAGCAGCCTGGATGATGCCGCCGAGCAACAGTGCATCCTTCAGTCACTTGCCCGGCTGAAGGTCAAAACCTCCTCGCCGGAACTGGCGATTGGCCGACTGAGCGGTGGTAACCAACAGAAGGCGATTCTGGCGCGCTGTCTGCTCCTCAATCCACGCATATTAATCCTTGATGAGCCGACGCGCGGGATCGATATCGGTGCCAAATACGAAATCTACAAACTGATTAATCAGCTTGTACAGCAAGGGATTGCCGTCATTGTCATCTCGTCTGAGTTACCCGAAGTGCTCGGCCTGAGCGACCGCGTGCTGGTCATGCACGAGGGGAAACTGAAAGCCAACCTGATTAACCAGAACCTGACGCAAGAGCAGGTGATGGAAGCCGCTTTAAGGAGCGAACGTCATGTCGAAAAGCAATCCGTCTGATATCAAAGTCGCTGTTCCGACGCCCGGAGCGTTCGCGGGGCTAAAAGCGCTGAACCTGCAGGTTTTCGTGATGATCGCGGCGATTATCGTCATCATGCTGTTCTTCACGTGGATGACGGATGGCTCGTACTTAAGCGCGCGTAACGTCTCAAACCTGCTCCGCCAGACCGCCATCACCGGCATCCTGGCCGTGGGCATGGTGTTCGTGATCATCTCTGCGGAAATCGACCTGTCGGTCGGGTCGATGATGGGTCTTCTCGGCGGCGTGGCGGCCATTTTTGACGTCTGGCTCGGCTGGCCGCTGCCGCTAACCGTCGCGGTTACGCTGGTACTGGGGCTGGTTTTAGGGGCCTGGAACGGCTGGTGGGTTGCCTATCGGAAGGTGCCATCGTTTATCGTCACCCTGGCGGGAATGCTGGCCTTCCGCGGGATCCTGATCGGTATCACTAACGGCACGACCGTCTCCCCGACCAGCGCGGCGATGTCGCAAATTGGCCAGAGTTACCTCTCGGACAGCATAGGCTTTACGATCGGCGTGGTGGGACTGCTGGCGTTTGTCGCGTGGCAATGGCGTGGACGTATGCGCCGTCAGGCGCTGGGTCTTGCGTCGCCAGCGTCAACGTCCGTGGTAGGACGTCAGGCGCTGACGGCGGTCATTGTGCTGGGCGCCATCTGGCTTCTTAACGACTATCGCGGCGTTCCGACGCCGGTACTGCTGCTGGCGCTGTTACTGCTCGGCGGCATGTTTATGGCGACGCGCACCGCGTTTGGACGTCGTATTTATGCCATCGGCGGCAACCTTGAAGCTGCTCGACTGTCGGGTATTAACGTCGAACGTACCAAGCTGGCGGTTTTCGCCATTAACGGCCTGATGGTCGCTATCGCCGGGTTGATCCTCAGCTCGCGTCTGGGGGCAGGCTCTCCTTCCGCCGGTAACATCGCCGAGCTGGATGCTATCGCTGCCTGCGTCATCGGTGGCACCAGCCTCGCAGGCGGTATCGGTAGCGTGGCGGGCGCGGTCATGGGGGCATTTATCATGGCGTCGTTGGATAACGGGATGAGTATGATGGACGTCCCGACGTTTTGGCAGTATATCGTCAAGGGGGCCATTCTTTTACTGGCAGTCTGGATGGACTCTGCCACCAAGCGACGAGCCTGATAACCGCATTGTGACTTAACTGGGAAGCGAGCCATGTTTGAAAAGCGTCACCGCATTACGTTGTTATTCAATGCCAACAAAGCCTACGACCGTCAGGTGGTAGAAGGCGTGGGTGAATATTTGCAGGCGTCGCAATCCGAATGGGATATTTTTATTGAAGAAGATTTCCGCACCCGTCTGGAGAACATCAAAGACTGGCTGGGTGATGGCGTTATCGCCGACTATGACGATCCCATCATCGAGCAGCTGCTAACCGACGTCAACGTGCCGATTGTGGGGGTCGGCGGCTCGTATCATTCACCCGAACACTACCCGCCGGTCCACTACATCGCCACCGATAACCATGCCCTGGTCGAGGCCGCCTTTCTCCATTTAAAGGAGAAAGGCGTCCATCGCTTCGCGTTTTATGGTTTACCCGCCACCAGCGGCAAGCGCTGGGCCGTGGAGCGTGAACATGCGTTTTGCCAGCTGGTCGCGCAGGAGAAGTACCGCGGCGTGGTCTATCAGGGGCTGGAAACCGCACCGGAAAACTGGCAGCACGCGCAAAACCGCCTGGCGGACTGGCTGCAAACGCTGCCACCGCAAACCGGCATTATTGCCGTGACGGACGCCCGCGCCCGACACGTGCTGCAGGTCTGCGAACATTTGCATATCCCGGTGCCCGAAAAACTGTGCGTGATTGGCATTGATAACGAAGAACTGACCCGCTACCTGTCCCGCGTGGCGCTCTCCTCCGTAGCACAGGGCACACGTCAGATGGGCTATCAGGCGGCAAAGCTGTTGCACCGTCTGCTGGATAAAGAGGCTCTGCCGCTTCAGCGCCTGCTGGTTCCCCCCGTCCGCGTCGTTGAGCGTCGCTCAACCGATTATCGTTCCCTAAGCGACCCGGCCGTCATTCAGGCCATGCACTATATCCGCAACCACGCCTGCAAAGGGATTAAGGTCGATCAGGTCCTGGACTCGGTGGGCATTTCCCGCTCGAATCTGGAGAAGCGATTCAAAGAAGAGGTGGGCGAAACCATTCATGCCGTCATTCATGCGGAGAAGCTGGAGAAGGCCCGCAGCCTGCTTGTCTCCACGTCACTGTCGATCAACGAAATCTCGCAGATGTGCGGCTATCCGTCGCTGCAGTATTTCTATTCGGTGTTTCGCAAAGAGTATGACACCACGCCGAAAGAGTACCGGGATCGCCACAGCGAGGTGCTGATATAGAAAAGGAAACGCCTTCCACTGGAAGGCGTTTTTTGAGATTACATATGGGCGGCAATTAAGCGCTGGTTATCCTGGTACATAGCGAACAGATAGTTGTTATAGCTATTTCCCTTCGTCGAATAACCTTTTAGCTTGTGAATCATTGCGCTGGCCGTTACTTCCTGATCCGCTTTACGCAACTGAGCGCGTGATTTACGGAACGATGAGTAGGCCGGGTGCGTATTAAGATTCACCGCGTAAGCATTCACGGAATCTTTTACTGATTCAAACTGAGAATAGCCCTTCACTTTGCCGGGCGCATTATTACAACGCCCTTTCGCACATTTCATGCCGAACAGGTTATTGTTATTACGCGCCAGCTTAGACGTTCCCCAGCCGCTTTCGGCTGCTGCCATGGTCGCTACCATGCTGCCTGGGATAATGTCCACACGCTCAAGGAGAGCATTCCACGGTACGCGACGCGTGTTACCGTTCCAGCTCAGTTTGTAGCGCTTCGTGATGTCTTTCAGACGCGCGCGTTCAGACGGCGACCAGCGGCTATCGTACTGTTTTGAAATTAACCAGTTACGATCCGCCGTAATCGCGGCATTTTGACTTGTTATGTAAGGCATTACCGTCCGGAGAAACGCTTTTTTTCTTGGTGTTCCGGAAGGGTATTTTCGCAAATCAGGAAGTGAACTACTCTTTGCACTATTGCGAGAATACTCTTGTTTACTGCTAACCTTACTACTTGTCGTCTTTATTACGTGGGCTTTCTTACTCGTTGTATCCGTGTGCGTCTTCGCAAGCACCCCACCCGAAAATGTCGTGGTGAGTAACATGAGTATCGCGGCCCCATATCGTCGAATGGGAGTCGATATCATTAGGTCTCCTGGTCGGATGTAATCATCCCAACACCTTATTTTTTTCACAAATTTGAGAGCGGAATCTCAAATCATATCAAAAATAGACTTCAAGAGCACGTATAGAAATAGTCCAAATCCGAAACTATGTCACCTGAAACTTGCTCATAAAAACATCATTCCTGAAAAAATGTGTGCGATATCGCAGATAACTGTCTCATTTCGCGCGGGATCACTCATCCTCACAGATCCTCCCGACAGAAAGCGATGGGGGATGAGTTTTTAACCACAACCTGATGGCACACTGATCAAAAATGCCGCGACAGGAAAATGGAATGAAACGCACCGCATTAGCTTTTCTGATGTTACCCGCTCTGGCACATGCCGACTGGTCATCGCCGGGGTTTAACGCATTCCGCGCCGAAGGCACCGGGGTTTTCACCAGCCAGGCAAAGCTTACGAAGGGTACGCGTCCTCTGACGCTGAGTTTTGACAAGACGTGCTGGCAGCCTTCGGAGGCGATAAAACTCAATGAGATGCTGTCGCTCAAGCCCTGCGACGGGTCTCCGCCGCAGTGGCGCCTTTTCCGCGACGGTGAATACCAGATGCGGATTGATACCCGATCCGGCACGCCAACTCTGCTGCTGACAATTCAGAGCACCGCAGAACAGCCGGTTGCAAGCGTTATCCGCCAGTGCCCGAAGTGGGACGGTAAACCGCTGACGCTGGACGTCAGCCATACCTTCCCGGAAGGCACCGTGGTGCGTGATTTCTACAGCAAACAGACCGCGACGGTGCAGAACGGAAACATAACCCTGCAGCCAGCCGCCAGCAGTGGTGGCCTGCTGCTGCTTGAGCGCGCCGAAACCGACAAACCAGCGCCGTTTAGCTGGCAGAACGCCACCGTCTATTTTGTGCTAACCGACCGCTTTGTGAATGGCGACCCGAGCAACGACAACAGCTACGGTCGTCACAAAGACGGCATGCAGGAGATTGGCACCTTCCACGGTGGCGATCTCAAAGGGCTCGCCAGCAGGCTCGACTATTTACAGCAGCTGGGGGTGAACGCGCTCTGGATAAGTTCCCCGCTTGAGCAGATCCACGGCTGGGTAGGCGGTGGCACCAAAGGGGACTTCCCACACTATGCCTATCACGGCTACTACACCCAGGACTGGACGAAGCTCGATGCCAACATGGGCACCGAGGATGATCTGCGCCATCTTGTTGATGAAGCGCACAGGCGCGGCATTCGCATCCTGTTCGATATCGTCATGAACCACGCGGGCTACGCGACGCTTGCGGACATGCAGGAGTACCAGTTTGGCGCGCTGTATCTGCAGGGTGATGAGCTGAAAAAGACCCTGGGCGACCGCTGGACGGACTGGAAGCCGGGCGCGGGCCAAAGCTGGCATAGCTTCAACGATTACATCAACTTTAGCGACAAAGCCGCATGGGAAAAATGGTGGGGCAAGAAATGGATCCGCACCGACATTGGTGATTACGACAACCCCGGCTTCGACGATTTAACCATGTCGCTGGCGTTCCTACCGGATCTGAAAACGGAATCCACCGCCCCTTCCGGATTACCCAACTTTTATCAGCACAAGCCCGATACCCACGCGAAAGCCATCCCGGGATATACCCCGCGCGACTATCTCACCCACTGGCTCAGCCAGTGGGTGCGCGACTACGGCATTGACGGTTTCCGGGTGGATACCGCGAAGCACGTCGAGCTTGCGGCCTGGCAACAGTTAAAGGACCAGGCTAGTCAGGCGCTGGCCGCGTGGAAAGGGGCCAACCCGGACAAAAAGCTGGATAACGCACCGTTCTGGATGACCGGCGAGTCCTGGGGTCACGGAGTGATGCAAAGCGACTATTACCGCCACGGTTTCGACGCGATGATCAACTTTGATTATCAGGAGCAGGCGGCAAAAGCGGTGGATTGCCTGGCCGATATGGATCTCACCTGGCAGCAGATGGCGGAAAAGCTGCAAAGCTTCAACGTGCTGAGCTATCTCTCCTCCCATGACACACGCCTGTTCCGCGAAGGAGGCCAGCGCGCTGCGGAACTGCTCCTGCTGGCACCGGGCAGCGTACAAATCTATTACGGTGATGAATCCGAGCGTCCGTTTGGCCCGACGGGGTCTGACCCGCTGCAGGGTACCCGCTCGGATATGAACTGGCAGGACGTGACGGGCAAGCAGGCCTTAACCGTCGCCCACTGGCAAACGCTGGGCCAGTTCCGTGCCCGCCATCCGGCGATCGGTGAAGGCAAGCAAACCACGCTGTCGCTGAAAGAGGGGTACGGCTTCGTGCGCGAGCACAAGGGCGATAAGGTGATGGTGGTATGGGCGGGTAATCAATAATTATCCCCCCTCACCCTGGCCCTCTCCCCGCATGGGGAGTGAGCCGGGGTGAGGGGTGAAACCCACCAGAACTATTCACTACAAAAATCCCACTCCGCCCTACAAAACAACAAATCCGACCACATCTCCCGATTTGCACCAGCACAGTGCTAGCGTTATGGTTACCCACTTTCAAAATAAGCTCGATAGAACACCTGCTATGACGTTTTCACTTTTTGGCGACAAATTCACCCGCCATTCAGGCATTACTCGCCTGATGGAGGACCTCAACGACGGGCTGCGCACACCGGGCGCCATCATGCTCGGCGGCGGAAACCCGGCGCAAATTCCGGAGATGACAACCTATTTCCAGACGCTGCTCGCGCAGATGCTGGAAAACGGCAAAGCGACCGATGCGCTCTGCAATTACGACGGTCCGCAGGGTAAAACCGAGCTACTGACTCTCCTTGCCAAAATGCTGCGTGAAGAGCTGGGCTGGGATATCGAACCACAGAATATTGCACTAACAAACGGCAGCCAGAGCGCGTTTTTCTACTTGTTTAACCTCTTCGCAGGGCGTCGTGCCGACGGCACCACCAAAAAGGTGCTGTTCCCGCTGGCACCGGAGTATATCGGCTATGCTGATTCCGGCCTGGAAGAGGATCTGTTCGTCTCCGCGCGCCCGAACATCGAGCTGCTGCCGGAAGGCCAGTTCAAATATCACGTCGATTTTGAACACCTGCATATTGGTGAAGAGACGGGGATGATCTGCGTATCGCGCCCGACGAACCCAACGGGCAACGTGATTACCGACGACGAACTGATGAAGCTGGATGTCCTGGCGAACCAGCACGGCATCCCGCTGGTGATCGACAATGCCTACGGCGTGCCGTTCCCGGGCATTATCTTCAGCGAAGCTCGTCCGCTGTGGAATCCGAACATTGTCCTGTGCATGAGCCTCTCCAAGCTGGGTCTGCCGGGCAGCCGCTGCGGCATCATCATCGCCAACGAGAAAATCATCACCGCCATTACCAATATGAACGGCATTATCAGCCTTTCACCGGGCGGTATCGGCCCGGCGATGATGTGCGAAATGATCAAGCGCAACGACCTGCTGCGTCTGTCTAATGAAGTCATCAAACCGTTCTATTACCAGCGCGTTCAGGAGACGATTGCGACGCTTCGCCGCTACTTACCGGAAGAACGCTGCCTGATCCACAAACCCGAAGGAGCGATTTTCCTGTGGCTGTGGTTTAAGGATTTGCCGATCACTACAGAACTGCTCTATCAGCGACTGAAAAAGCGTGGCGTGCTGATGGTGCCGGGCGATTACTTCTTCCCGGGTCTGGATAAGCCATGGCCGCACACGCACCAGTGCATGCGCATGAACTACGTGCCCGATCCGGCAAAAATCGAAGCGGGCGTCAAAATTCTCGCCGAAGAAATTGAAAAAGCGTGGCATGAAGGCAGCCAGTAACACGCTACCCCTCACGCACGTTAAAACCCAGCTCTTTTGATATCGCCTCTGCCGTTTCGCGCAGAGGCTTGAGCAGGTTTTTCTCGCCAACCTGCTTCATGCGGGACGTCGACAGCGAAATGGAGATCGCATACGGCACGCGACCATGAATATCAAACACCGGCACGGCGATACAGGAGACACCCAGCTCGTTCTCTTCTTTATCCATTGCCATGCTGCGATCGCGAATTTCCGCCAGCTCATCGTACATAGCACTCAGTTCAGTGATGGTATTGCGCGTCAGCGGTTGAATCTGTTCCTGATGGCTTTGCCAGTAACTGGCCACGTAATCCTGATGACCAAAGGCCATATAGATCTTGCCCATTGCAGAACAATAGAGCGGCATATGCTGGCCGATGTAAGCACGCGTACGCAGCATGCCGGTTGTCGGCTCGAGCTTATAAATTAGGATCGCGTGGTCATCTTCCCGACTGGAAAAGTTCACCGTTTCGCCAGTGGCAATGTTCAGCGCCTCAAGATGCGGGGCCGCCACGTGAATAATGTTGAGCGATGACAGCGCCTTTTGCCCGACAGCAATGAATTTCGTGGTCAAACGATAGCTGCCCGCCGCTGGCGCCGGGGTAACGTACCCGCACGACTGCAGTCCCTGGAGTAACCGGTGGACGGTGCTCTTATTCAAACCAGCCAGTTCCGATAAATGCGCAAGCGGACACCCGTTCGGGTAGTTGCTGAGGATCTCAATCAGCATCAGGCCGCGAAACAGGCTCTGGCTGCCCGCTGGCCTCTCTTTTTCCTGCGTTATTTCGCTCTCTTTCATGCTCATCAAATCGCTCCTTTTTATCGCGCTCCTGATGGTAGCGCAAAGTGTGGTTTAGTTCACGATCTCAACAGAAAAAACACAACCAGTTGATTTTAATGATTTTTGAAAAACGTGAATGTCGTTGATCTGACAAAAATTGATCGCTATATTTGAAATCAGATTTCGCATAGTGAAATTTAACGATAAAAAAGCGTTCGCACTTGCCCCTAAAAAACAGGAGAACAGGGATGAAAGTGACCTTCGAAGAGTTGAAAGCGGCGTTCAATCGGGTTCTGCTCGATCGCGGCATAAAAGTGGAGACTGCCGATGCCTGCGCAGAGATGTTTGCCCGCACCACCGAGTCCGGTGTCTACTCGCATGGCGTAAACCGCTTCCCGCGTTTTATTCAGCAACTGGATGCGGGCGACATCATCCCTGACGCCCAGCCACAACGGGTGACCTCATTGGGTGCCATCGAACAGTGGGATGCCCGACGCTCCATCGGCAACCTGACAGCGAAAAAGATGATGGATCGCGCCACCGAACTGGCATCCGACCACGGTATCGGCCTGGTGGCGCTGCGTAACGCCAACCACTGGATGCGCGGCGGCAGTTACGGCTGGCAGGCGGCTGAGAAAGGTTACATTGGAATTTGCTGGACCAACTCCATTGCAGTAATGCCTGCGTGGGGATCAAAAGAATGCTGCATCGGCACAAACCCGCTGATCGTCGCTATCCCGTCGAATCCCATCACCATGGTCGACATGTCGATGTCGATGTTCTCCTACGGCATGCTGGAAGTGAACCGCCTGGCCGGGCGCGAGTTGCCTGTAGATGGCGGCTTTGACGACGAGGGCAATCTCACCCGAGAGCCTGGCGTGATTGAGAAAAACCGCCGTATTCTGCCGATGGGCTACTGGAAAGGTTCAGGCTTATCCATCGTGCTCGACATGATCGCTACCCTGCTCTCTAACGGCTCTTCCGTCGCAGAAGTGACCCAGGACAACAGCGACGAATATGGCGTATCGCAGATCTTTATCGCTATTGAAGTGGATCGCCTGATCGACGGGCCAACCCGCGATGCCAAACTGCAACGCATCATGGACTTCATCACTACCGCCGAACGCGCTGATGAAAATGTTGCCGTTCGTTTGCCGGGACATGAATTCACGCGTCTGCAAGAAGAGAACCGTCGCAACGGCATAACCATTGACGACAGCGTATGGGCGAAAATCCAGTCTCTGTAAGGAGGGGATGATGATATTCGGACATATTTCGCAGCCCAATCCGTGTCGCCTGCCGCTGGCGATTGAAAAAGCGCTTCATTTTCTGCGCACCACGGATTTCACCACCCTGGAGCCAGGCGTGGTGGAAATTGAAGGCCGCACTATTTTTGCCCAGGTGCTCGACCTCACCACAAAGGAACAACACGAAAACCGTCCTGAAGTGCACCGCCGCTATCTGGATATTCAGTTTCTGGCCTGGGGTGAAGAGAAAATCGGTATCGCTATTGATACTGGCAATAACAAAATAAGTGAATCATTACTGGAACAGCGAGATATTATTTTTTATCACGACAGCGAAAATGAGTCGTTTATAGAAATGGTACCTGGCAGTTATGCCATATTTTTCCCGCAGGATGTTCATCGTCCTGCCTGTATTAAAAACAAGGAAACGGTAATTCGTAAAATTGTGGTGAAAGTGGCAATCAGCGAATTATTGTAATTTTCTGACGAATACAGGAACGCGAAATGACCAACACCGGTTTTATTATTGGTGCGTACCCCTGCGCACCCTCGTTTCACCAGAAAGGGGAACAAGAAGAACAATCCTTCTGGCGGGAACTTTCCGACACACCGTACATACGCGGGCTGGAACAACCTTGCCTGGAAAACCTTCATCCTTTCGGTGACGAGTGGCTGTTCCGTCATACGCCGGACGAGTGGCAAATCGTGGTCACGGCGGTGATGGAAACCATGCGCCGTCGTGGCACGAACGGCGCATTTGGTCTGGCATCAGCAGACGAAGAACAACGTAAAGCATGCGTTGAATTTTACCGGCATCTGCACCAGAAAATTGACGCTGTAAATGTGCGTTTTCCGGGAAAAGTCATAGCCCTGGAGATGCAGGCGGCGCCGCAGGCCGGGAACGCATCCGTCGAACAGGCCACCGAGGCATTCTCCCGCTCAATCTGCGAAATTGTGAGCTGGAACTGGTCCTGCGATCTGGTGCTGGAACACTGCGATGCCATGACCGGACCTGCACCGCGTAAAGGTTTTTTACCCTTAGAACAGGTGCTGGAGGTGGTAAACGGAACCGACATCAGCGTCTGCATCAACTGGGCACGGTCGGCCATTGAAGGCCGTAATTCCACCGTTCCGCTTGAACACGTTCAGGCCGCATGTAAAGCCGGAAAATTGGGCGCGCTGATGTTCTCTGGCACCACCACACGCGGCGAATATGGCGAGTGGCAGGATCTGCACGCGCCGTTTTCTTCGTTCTGTGCCGACAGTTTAATGACGACTGAACAGGCTACATCACTCTTTACTGCGGCGAGCGCCGCAACATTGAAATTCTCCGGTATTAAATTACTGGAAATAAATGCTAATGCTGATGTCAGCCATCGCATCGCCATTTTGCGTGACGGCATTAGCGCTATGAATAAAGCGACACAATAAAAATAAAAACATATTCCGATTACATTCACAGAGACATTAACTATGAATATTTCAACGAATGCTCTACATGCGGATATTCCGCGCCAGCGCTGGCTAAGAATTATTCCACCTATTCTTATCGCCTGCATTATTTCTTACATGGACCGCGTAAATATCGCCTTTGCGATGCCCGGAGGTATGGATGAAGAACTGGGTATTTCCGCCACCATGGCAGGTCTGGCAGGCGGGATCTTCTTTATCGGCTATCTGTTCCTGCAGGTTCCGGGCGGCAAGATTGCTGTTCATGGTAGCGGCAAGAAGTTTATCGGTTGGTCCCTGGTCGCCTGGGCAGTCATCTCAGTCCTGACCGGCATTGTCACCAACCAGTATCAGTTGCTGGTGCTGCGCTTCTTACTCGGCGTGGCGGAAGGCGGGATGCTGCCCGTTGTGTTAACGATGATAAGCAACTGGTTTCCGGATGCCGAACGTGGCCGCGCCAACGCGATTGTGATCATGTTCGTGCCGATTGCCGGGATCATCACCGCGCCACTTTCTGGCTGGATTATTACCGCGCTCGACTGGCGCTGGCTTTTTATCATTGAAGGTTTGATGTCCATAGTGGTGCTGGTGCTGTGGGCGTTCACCGTTTACGACCGTCCGCAGGAAGCACGCTGGATCTCAGAGGCCGAGAAAAACTATCTGGTACAAACGCTGGCCGCTGAACAGCAGGCCATCGCCGGAAAAGAGGTGAAAAATGCCTCATTGAGCGCCGTGCTTTCCGATAAAACCATGTGGCAATTAATCGCCCTGAACTTCTTCTACCAGACCGGGATTTACGGTTATACCCTTTGGCTGCCCACCATCCTGAAAGAGCTGACGCACACCAGCATCGGCCAGGTCGGGGTGCTCGCCATTCTGCCTTACATCGGTGCCATTGCGGGGATGTTCCTGTTCTCTACGCTTTCTGACCGCACCGGCAAGCGCAAGCTGTTTGTCTCCCTGCCGCTGATTGGCTTCGCACTTTGCATGTTCCTCTCCGTGGCGCTGAAGGCAAACACCTGGCTGGCCTATGCCGCGTTGGTCGGCTGCGGATTCTTCCTGCAGTCCGCCGCTGGGGTGTTCTGGACGATTCCTGCACGTCTGTTTAGCGCCGAAATGGCAGGCGGTGCGCGCGGTGTGATCAATGCGCTTGGTAACCTAGGCGGATTCTGCGGCCCTTATGCGGTAGGCGTACTGATAACGCTGTACAGCAAAGATGCGGGAGTTTACTGCCTGGCGATTTCTCTGGCACTGGCTGCGCTGCTGGCACTGCTGTTACCAGCGAAATGTGATGCCGGAGCAGAACCCAATCCCACGGTGAATCCGCATAAGCGTGCGGCCTGATGCCCTCACCCAACCCACTAAACCGAACCGTAGGCCGGGTAAGCGAAGCGCCACCCGGCGAATAAGTGAGATGAAGATGAGTGAAAAAGAGCCCTTCTGGCTGGGTATCGATTGTGGCGGTACTTATCTGAAAGCCGGGTTATACAACCGCCAGGGAAAGGAAATGTGTATCGAACGTCGCTCAGTGGCCACGCTCAGCCCACGCGCAGGCTATGCGGAGCGGGATATGCACCAGCTCTGGCAGCACTGCCACGCTACCGTCGCCACGCTGCTCAAACGTTCAGGCATAGACGGAGAGCAGATCAAAGGCGTCGGCATTTCTGCTCAGGGCAAAGGACTGTTTCTACTCGATAAACAGGATCGGCCCCTGGGCAACGCCATGCTCTCTTCTGACCGCCGGGCGCTGGAGATTGTGCAACGCTGGCAGCAGGACGGCATTCCAGAAAAACTCTATCCGCATACGCGCCAGACGCTGTGGACCGGGCATCCGGCCTCGCTTCTGCGCTGGGTAAAAGAGAATGAGCCTCAGCGCTTCGAGAAAATTGGCTGCGTGATGATGGCGCACGATTATCTTCGCTGGTGCCTCACCGGCACCAAAGCCTGCGAAGAGAGCAACATTTCGGAGTCCAATCTCTACAATATGAATACCGGCCAGTACGACCCACAGCTCACACGCTGGCTCGGTATCAGCGAAATTGACGGCGCCCTGCCGCCGATTGTCGGTTCAGCAGAAATTTGCGGGGAAATCACCGCTCAGGCAGCCGCACTGACCGGTCTCGCGGCGGGTACGCCCGTCGTTGGTGGACTGTTTGACGTGGTTTCCACCGCGATCTGTGCCGGGCTACACGACGAACACGCGTTGAATGCCGTAATGGGCACCTGGGCCGTCACCAGCGGGATTGCGCATGGCATCCGCGACAGCGAGCCGTTCCCCTACGTCTATGGCCGCTACGTTCATCCGCAGCAGTACATCGTTCACGAAGCCAGCCCGACTTCCTCCGGCAATCTTGAGTGGCTCACCGCGCAGTGGGGCGATATGTCATTCGATGAAATCAACCATGCCGTCGCCGGTCTGCCAAAAGCCGGAAGCGATCTGATTTTCCTGCCATTCCTCTACGGCAGCAACGCGGGTCTGGAGATGACCAGCGGTTTCTACGGCATGCAGACGCTACACACCCGCGCGCACCTGCTGCAGGCGGTTTACGAAGGCGTGGTATTCAGCCACATGACCCATCTTAACCGCATGCTTGAGCGCTTTACCGAGGTGCAGGCACTGCGCGTCACGGGTGGCCCGGCCCATTCGGACGTGTGGATGCAGATGCTTGCGGACGTCAGCGGTCTGACAATTCAATTACCCCAAGTAGAAGAGACTGGCTGTTCCGGTGCCGCGCTGGCCGCACTGGTCGGTACAGGCATCTATCCCGATTTCCACACGGCGCAACGCGCCCTTAAACATGACATCCGGGTGATTGAACCCGACATGAACGCCCATGCGGCCTATCAACGCAAATATCACCGCTATCAGTTACTGATTTCAGCATTACAGGGCTATCACGCCCAGGTTAAGGAGCACGACCTATGAGCCGACCATTACTGCAGCTGGCGCTCGATCACACCTCACTTCAGGCCGCGCAGCGCGATGTTGCCCTGCTTGTGGATCACGTCGATATCGTCGAAGCCGGTACCCTTTTATGTCTGACCGAAGGACTAAGCGCCGTCCGCGCGCTGCGCAAACAGTGCCCGGAGAAAATTATTGTGGCGGACTGGAAAGTGGCCGATGCCGGCGAGACGCTGGCAGAACAGGCGTTTGGCGCGGGCGCGAACTGGATGACCATTATCTGCGCCGCTCCGCTGGCGACCGTTGAGCGAGGCCACGAGGTGGCACTGCGCTGCGGAGGAGAAATCCAGATAGAGCTCTTTGGTAACTGGACGCTGGACGACGCGCGCGCATGGCAACGTATCGGCGTAAAACAGGCGATATACCACCGGGGAAGAGACGCGCAGGCCAGCGGTCAGCAGTGGGGTGAGACGGATCTCGCCAGAATGAAAGCCCTCTCAGATATCGGTTTACAGCTTTCGATTACCGGCGGCATCACGCCTGCCGATCTCCCCCTGTTTAAGCGAATCAACGTCAAAGCGTTTATCGCCGGGCGCGCGCTGGCGGGCGCGGATAACCCGCCACAGGTGGCACAGGCATTCCATTCGCAAATCCGCGATATCTGGGGAGCGTAACCATGCGTCAGCATCCGTTAGGTATTTATGAAAAAGCGCTGCCGAAAGATCTCTCCTGGCCGGAACGCCTGGTCCTGGCGAAGAGCTGCGGATTCGATTTCGTTGAGATGTCGGTTGATGAAACCGACGAGCGTTTATCTCGCCTTGAGTGGAGTACCACGCAGCGCGCCTCTCTGGTTGAAGCGATGCTGGAAACCGGGGTCTCTATCCCTTCTATGTGCTTGTCTGCCCACCGTCGCTTCCCGTTCGGCAGCCGCGACGAAACGGTGCGCCAGCGCGCCCGTGAGATCATGACCAAAGCCATCAGGCTGGCACGCGACTTAGGTATTCGCACCATTCAGCTTGCGGGTTATGACGTCTATTACGAAGAGCACGATGAAGGTACTCAACAACGTTTTGCCGAAGGACTGGCATGGGCCGTTGAGCAGGCCGCCGCCGCACAGGTGATGCTGGCGGTCGAGATCATGGATACCGCATTTATGAATTCCATCAGCAAGTGGAAAAAGTGGGACAGCATGCTTGCCTCGCCGTGGTTCAGCGTTTACCCGGACGTTGGCAACCTGAGCGCGTGGGGTAACGACGTTACTGCCGAGCTGACGCTGGGCATTGACCGCATTGCGGCTATTCACCTGAAAGATACCCAACCCGTTACCGCGCAAAGCCCCGGACAGTTCCGCGATGTACCGTTTGGCGATGGCTGCGTCGATTTTGTCGGCGTGTTTAACACGCTGAATAAGCTGAACTATCGTGGCGCGTTTCTGATTGAAATGTGGACCGAAAAAGCCAAAGAGCCGGTGCTGGAGATTATCCAGGCACGCCGCTGGATTGAAGCCCGTATGCAGGAAGGAGGCATGACATGTTAGAACAACTGAAAACCGAGGTACTGGCGGCAAACCTGGCGCTGCCAGCCCACCAGCTGGTGACCTTTACCTGGGGCAACGTCAGCGCAATAGATCGCGAAAGCGGCATGATGGTGATCAAGCCGTCCGGCGTGGAGTACGACGTGATGACGGCGGAGGATATGGTGGTGGTGAACATTGCCACCGGCCTGGTGGTCGAAGGCAGTAAAAAACCCTCCTCTGACACACCAACCCATCTGGCACTGTATCGCCGTTATCCGGAGATTGGCGGCATCGTACATACCCATTCCCGCCACGCCACCATCTGGTCGCAGGCGGGACAGGATTTACCCGCCTGGGGCACGACACACGCAGACTATTTCTACGGAGCGATCCCCTGCACGCGGCTGATGACCACGGCAGAAATTGCCGGGGAATACGAATACCAGACGGGCGAAGTGATCATTAAAACCTTCGAGGAGCGCGATCTCAGCCCAATGCAGGTCCCGGCGGTACTGGTTCACTCCCACGGCCCGTTCGCCTGGGGCAAAGACGCTGCCGATGCGGTCCACAATGCCGTCGTGCTGGAAGAGTGCGCCTATATGGGCCTGTTCTCACGCCAGCTCGCACCACAATTACCGGCTATGCAGCAGGCGCTGCTGGACAAGCATTATCTGCGCAAGCACGGGGCGAACGCCTATTACGGGCAGTAATCAACCGGAATTAATATGCTCCTTACAGTACCGCCGTTTCCAGACGGCGGGGGTTAACCCGGTATGCTTCGAAAATATCTGTCGAAAATATCCCACGTCGTTAAAGCCGCAGCGCGCTGCGACCTCGGTTAATGACGCAGCGTCGTTGAGCAGGAGTTTTTCCGCCGCCCTGACGCGCTGGCGATGTATCGCCTCCGTCAGGGTTAAATGGAAAGTCCGGCGAAAGACGCGCCCGAGATAATCTGCATTACAGTGCAACGCTTTTGCCAGCTGCGAGGTGGATATCGGTAAATGAAACTGCGTGCGAATAAGCTGTTTTGCCTTCCATGCCATCGCCGCGCCGGCCTGATCTGCGCTGTCTTCATATCCTGAAGAGTTTGACACCTGCTGTAAAATCAATAATAAAATCATCTCCAGCGCCAGGCTTCGCCGTAATTTCTCCTGCTCGCTGAGAAATTGACGAAAGAGCGCAATCACATATTCCGCATCCCTTACGCGGCAGTGTTGTTCTATTGCCAGAGGAGCAGCGTTGGGTAACGTTGGATCTTGCGGCTCCACCTCAAAATGCAGCCAGTAAAAGCGCAGGTCCGCCGGGAAATCCTCCACGCCCACATGCCGACGCTGCGGCCAGAGCAATAAACTCTCTCCCGCATTAACATCAAAAACATGATTTTCTTCCTGGATCGTTAAAGTCCCTTTTTCGACAAAAATAATCTCCCACGATGTTAATTTTCGCGCAGGGTGGCGGCCCACTCCGCGGGAGATAAATAGCCCGCCATTTTGAACCTTAACCGGAAGCGCTATGGATAATTCGAGCATGGATATTCACCATTCCGCTTTTATTGTCGTTAATATTCGACTTACCTGTTGATTATTAATCAATATTAAAATATCTGTCCGATCGGAATCACATTTTTATCATCAGGTCGGAATCGTCACCTTTTTATACTTTTCCCTTCCCTTGTTGGCCTTTCCGTTCGATGCAGAATAAAGAGGTACCCAGCATAAATACGATAATAAATTCGATCTCCGAGGAGTTACTTCATGACTTCCACACCGATTACAGACGCAGACGCTGCAAAACAGAAAGTCGATGACCGGCTGTCCGTCCGCGAGAAAATGGGCTACGGCCTGGGCGATGCGGGCGGCACGGTGATTACCTGCCTGATCATGAACTTTCTGACCTTTTTCTATACCGATGTATTTGGTCTCACCCCTGCGCTGGTGGGCACGCTGTTTATTGCCCTTCGCGTGTTTGACGCCATTTCCGATCCGGTGATGGGCGTCATTGCTGACCGCACGCAGAGCCGCTGGGGCCGATTTCGTCCCTGGCAGCTGTGGGTCGCCGTCCCGATAGGCATTATCGGCGTAATGACCTTCACCGTTCCGGAAGCCAGCATGGGCGTGAAAATCGCCTGGGCGTTCGGCACCTATTTGCTGTTATCCGTGGGCTATACCGCCATCAACGTGCCCTACTGCGCGCTGATTAACACCATGACCACCCGCCACAACGAGGTGATCGCCTGCCAGTCCTGGCGCTTTGTGCTGTGCGGCGTGGCGGGCTTTCTGGTCTCCGTTGGCCTGCCGTGGCTGGTAGCGGAGCTGGGTCAGGGCGATACCGCGAAGGGTTATCAACTGGGCGTTGGCGTGCTGTGCGCTATCGCCGTGGTGATGTTCTTGTGCTGCTTCTTCTGGGTTCGCGAACGCGTTCCGCTGGCGCTGATGGGCAAATTCACCCTGCGCGAGCACCTGGCGGGCCTGCGTAAAAACGATCAGTTGCTGCTGATGTTGTTGATGTCGTTTCTGCTGATCAACGTCTTCAACATTCGCGGCGGTGGATATATGTACTTTATCACCTACGTGCTTCAGGGCAGCACGGCGTACACCTCGCTGTTTTTCACCATGGTGACCTTTGCCGCTATTCTGGGCGCGGTGATCGTCAGCCCGCTGTCGCGCCGTATTGATACCGTCAAACTCTACTACTACACCAACCTGGTGCTCGCTGCGCTTGCGGTGGGCATGTGGTTTCTGCCGGGTGGCCCGGCGCACCAGACGCTATGGCTGATCGTCATTTTAAGCAACGGCGTGATCCTGGGCTTCACCCTGCCGCTGCACTTCTCGCTAATGGCTTTTGCCGATGACTACGGCGAGTGGAAAACCGGCGTGCGTTCGTCGGGCATGAACTTCGCCTTCAACCTGTTTTTCATCAAGCTTGCGTGGGCATCCAGCGCCGGGATTATCAGCCTGGTGTTTATTGCCGTGGCCTATCAGCCAGGCGCGGGCAACCAGACGCCAGCCTCACTGCAGGGCATCACCGCCATGGAGACGCTGCTGCCTGCCCTTTTCCACCTGCTGCTGGCGGTCGCTATCCGCTGGTGCAGGCTTAATAACCCAATGATGTCGCGCATTTCCACCGATCTGCGCCAGCGTCACGTACCGTCCTGAGGAGAACGCTATGTCCATAATGGAACCCGACCTGCACCAGCTGAAAATCAACGATCCGTTTCTCGGGCAATATCAACGGCTGGTCCGTGACGTGGTGATCCCTTACCAGTGGGATGCGCTTAACGACCGCGTGGCGGAGGCCGAACCCAGCCACGCCATCGCCAACTTCCGCATCGCGGCCGGGCTGGAACAGGGGGAGTTTTACGGGATGGTATTTCAGGACAGCGACGTGGCGAAATGGCTCGAAGCCGTGGCGTGGTCGCTGTGCCAGAAGCCGGATGCAGCACTGGAAAAAACCGCCGACGAGGTGATTGAACTGGTCGCGGCGGCGCAGTGTGAAGATGGCTACCTCAACACCTACTTCACGGTAAAAGCCCCCGAGGAACGCTGGACGAATCTGGCCGAATGCCACGAGCTGTACTGCGCCGGGCATATGATTGAAGCGGGCGTGGCGTATTTCCAGGGAACCGGAAAACGTCGCCTGCTGGACGTGGTGTGCAGGCTGGCGGACCATATCGACAGCGTGTTTGGCCCGGGAGAAACACAGCTACACGGTTACCCTGGTCACCCGGAAATCGAGCTGGCGCTGATGAGGCTGTACGACGTCACGCAGGAGCCGCGTTATCTCAATCTGGTGAAATACTTTATTGAAGAACGCGGCGCGCAGCCTCACTTCTACGATAGCGAATACGAGAAGCGCGGCAAAACATCTTACTGGAACACCTATGGTCCGGCGTGGATGGTCAAGGACAAAGCCTACAGCCAGGCGCATCTGCCCCTTGCGGAACAACAAACGGCCATCGGCCATGCCGTGCGTTTCGTCTATCTGATGGCGGGCATGGCGCATCTGGCGCGCCTGAGCAACGACGAGGGGAAACGCCGGGACTGTCTGCGGCTGTGGAACAACATGGCGCAGCGCCAGCTGTACATTACCGGCGGGATTGGCTCGCAGAGCAGCGGGGAGGCGTTCAGCAGCGATTACGATCTGCCCAACGATACGGTGTACGCCGAAAGCTGTGCCTCAATCGGCCTGATGATGTTCGCCCGCCGGATGCTGGAGATGGAGGCAGACAGCCACTACGCCGACGTGATGGAGCGCGCGCTGTACAACACGGTGCTGGGCGGGATGGCGCTGGACGGTAAGCATTTCTTTTATGTCAATCCACTGGAAGTGCATCCGAAAACGCTGGCCTTTAACCATATCTATGACCACGTGAAGCCGGTGCGTCAGCGCTGGTTCGGCTGCGCCTGCTGCCCGCCGAATATCGCCCGCGTGCTGACCTCGCTGGGGCACTACATTTATACCGTTCGCCCGGATGCGCTGCTGATAAACCTGTACGTGGGGAACGACGTCGCCATTCCGGTGGGCGATAACGCCCTACAGCTGCGCATTAGCGGTAACTATCCGTGGCAGGAGCAGGTGAAGATCGAAATCACCTCGCCGGTTCCGGTCACCCACACGCTGGCACTCAGGCTGCCGGACTGGTGCGCGGAGCCTGCCGTTTCGCTGAATGGCGAAGCCATTACCGGTGAAGTGTCACGCGGATACCTCTACCTCAACCGCCGCTGGCAGGAAGGCGACACCCTGACCCTGACGCTACCGATGCCGGTCCGCCGCGTGTACGGTAACCCTCAGGTGCGCCAGCAGGCGGGTAAAGTCGCGCTACAGCGCGGGCCGCTGGTTTACTGCCTGGAAGAAGCTGATAACGGCGCCAATCTGCATAACCTCTCCTTGCCCCGAGATAGCGAGTTCCGGGTGTATGAAGGCAAAGGCATTTTCGCGCATAAGATGCTGATACAGACAGAGGGAATTGGGTGTCACATGAAGGAAACGGATGCGTTGTGGCAGTACGACCGCTCGCCGGTACAGCGCCAGCCCCGGACGTTGACCTTTATTCCGTGGTTTAGCTGGGCTAACCGGGGAGAAGGGGAAATGCGGATATGGGTGGATGAAGCATAAATAAGGGTAATACTAATTTTCATAATATATAATATTTTTATCGAGCTCGGTGATGCCGAGCTCTGTGATTTATTATCAATCGAAAGACAATGTGATCTAACCCTCGGTATTGTTTTTTTTGGTGTCTATCATCTCAGCATACCATTGTCTAGTACACATTTTAGTGTTATTCCATAAAGACACACAGCTAAAAATAAGGATATCCCATGGAATTCACTGAAAGATTAAATGCCTTATCAAATAAAATAAAACAACAAATTGATGTAATAAATACTGAAGAAGGAACAAAAACTGCATTTGTAATGCCATTCATTCATAATGTCCTGGGCTACGATGTTTTTGATCCTTCAGAAGTAACACCTGAATTTGTCTGTGATATTGGCACAAAAAAAGGAGAAAAAATCGATTACGCCATAATGAAAAACAATGACGTACAAATACTTATTGAATGTAAAAAAATTGGCGAACCATTAAATATAAATCATGCGTCGCAGTTATTCAGATATTTTCACGTAACAAACGCAAGGATTTCAATTCTTACCAATGGTCAAAATTATAAATTTTTCACTGACCTTGACGCACCAAACAAAATGGACGAAAAACCATTTTTGGAAGTCGATCTACTTGATATTGACGAAAATATAATACCTGAATTAAAGAAACTAACTAAATCTTCATTTGATCTCGAATCAATTATCAATGCTGCTGGTGAGTTAAAATATGTTAGCCAAATCAAAAAAATCCTTCACTCTCAGCTTAATAATCCCGAAGATGATTTTGTGAAATTTTTTGCATCCAGGGTTTATGATGGAATTCTGACGCAAAAAGTCAGAGATTCATTTTTAAATTTAACTAAAAAGGCTGCAAGTCAGTACATAAATGATCAAGTTAATGAGCGACTTAAGTCTGCCATTACGGGTATAACCCCAGCGATTACCGAAACATCAAATGAGCCATCGCATATTGAAGAAGATGACCATAAAGATGAAAGCGATGTGATAACAACGCTAGAGGAACTTGAGGGATATCATATTGTTAAAGCAATTACCAGAGCAGTACTAGAGGCACCACGTATCACTCACAGAGATACCAAAAGCTATTTTGGCATTCTTGTGGATGATAACAACCGCAAACCAATATGCCGATTGCATTTTAATCGTACGCAAAAATACATCGGACTTTTCGACATAGAAAAAAACGAAACACGTCACCCTATATCGACAGTCGATGATATCTATTCCTTTGCAGATATCCTTAAAGCAACAGCGGCTCTATATAATTAATTTTTACCCAGACAGCACGCGACGTGCTGCCTCAGCCAGAAATGCGCTTCGATTACCGAACTGAGGATGCTCGCTGACAAAAGAGTCAATCTTTACCAGCAAACGCCGAGGCATCGTGATGTTGATACGCTCGGTCCTGCCGTCGAACTGTTTCATATTGATATCTACCAACAGCCATTGCCCGCCGATGAAATCCTCAGGACGACTTTCCAGATGCGCTTCCACATTACCCGGAAGAGGAAGTGCTTCATCCATTTCAAACAGCGCTTCGAAGTGCGCGGTGAGCGCCTCACGTGCATCCTGAAAAGCGTCGTCCAGGGAATCACCTGCAAAAAAACAGCCTGGAACGTCAGGAAAAAAGCCGCTGGCGCTACCGTCGGTGTCAGAATGAATGTAAGCCGGATAAAACATAACTACTCCTGATATCAGTGTTTAATTCCCGCCTGCCGCCATATCTGCGCGAGCGTGCCCGGTTTAATATCCTTCTTAGGATGTGGGACAGTAACCAGCCCTTTCTGTTCGGGATGGCGAAACTGATGATGGCTTCCTTTCGTTCTGACACATTTCCAGCCGTGGCCGATCAGAACGGTAATGACATCCGCACTTTTCACATCCCAGTCCTTCCATGATTATACACATGATACACACCATTGCTATCGGGTCGAAACACATTAGCGCATAAGGAACATCAGTGCAGCCGTGTTTTGGCGGAACAGGAAGAAGCATCGAGAAATGAAAAAGGAATACGTTGTATTGCAGATAAAAATGCAGGCAAGATCGTAGGCCGGGCAAGGCAACGCCGTCGCCCGGCTTTACCGCATCAGAAGCGCCAGGTCAGGCCGGTCATTAGCGCGAAGCTATCATCGCGGTCGATCATCGGGCTGTTCTTCACGTCATCAGGCAACACGGTGTAGACCGCGCTGGCGTTGAGGTACAGCTTCTGGGTTAACTGATATTTAGCTACCAGACCAATGTAGGGCGTCCAGCTGTCGCCGGCGGTGTATTGATCCAGCCCTGAGCGGCGTGACTCGCTGCCGGATACGCCGTAGTAGTAGTCGTTATAGCTCTCGTCGCTGTAAAAAACACCGACAGAAGGCGTCAGGGTCAAACGCTCCATCCTGATTGGACGGAAGTAGGATACCTCGCCCACCACGCCGCCGCTTTCATCCGTGGCATCGCCTGAGACCGCCACTTTCAGAGAACCCCAGCTTTCGTGGCGGTAGTACGCACCGCCGAGGAACGCAGAGGCTTTACGCTCATCAAGCTGCTTCATCTGGTGGTCGTCGTTATCATCCGGATCAAAATGCAGCGGCATCCAGGATGCGGTCAGGCTGAGTTCATTTTTTGCGTCTTTCCACAGGATCCATCCGCCCGTGGTCTGGCGAACATAGAAACGATCGCCCTCATAGCTAATTAACGGCACCGCGGTGGTATTTTCGTTATAGCCTTTATAAGGAGACTCATTAAATACGGCCCCCGCGCCAAGTGAAAAGTCACCGGCCATTGCAGAAGAGGTTGCAAATAACGTGGCAGCAATCAGTAAATTGTATTTAATAGTCATGTGAAGTAATCCATTTATACGCCAAATAAGCGGGGCGAATAATAATGGTTACAAATTTGCCGGTGCAACGCTGCAGTTTATATAATATTATATATAAAACCATATAGATGGGTGCGCATGATGAATAAATTACAGCTAAAGCCACGCGAGTTAAAAATAATCTCCGTCATCGCAGCCACCCACAGCATTGGTGATGCCGCCGCCCTGCTGGGCATGGCGCAGGCCAATGTCAGTAAATATCTCTCGGATTTTGAAACGCGGGTTGGGCTTAAGGTTTTTGAGCGCACGACCCGCCAGCTCGCTCTGACGCAGTTCGGTGAAGCATTACTCCCCTATGTCGACGCCACGCTGGACAAAAACACGCAACTTATTAATTTCATTGCCGATTATAAGCATGAAAAGCGTGGAAAAGTCACGATTTACGCCCCAACGGGCATTGTGACCTATCTCGCGCGCCACGTGATCCACCAGATAAAGGACATCGGGGACATTCGCATTTCCCTGAAAACCTACAACCTGGACCGCAACGAATATTCAGAAGGTGTGTCCTTCCCGGATGACTGTGATATTTTAATTACCTATGCTCAGCCAAAAGATGAAAGTCTGGTCGCCAGCGTGTTAGCAAAATATTCCGTCACTGCATTCGCAACCCAGGAATATTTAAATAAACATCCTTTAACCGGACCTGAAGATTTAAGTAATCACTCCTGTATTCTGATCGACTCCATGCTGGTCGACGACGCCAACATCTGGCGTTTTCGCATGCATGGCAGTGATGATGTGCATGATTATCGGGTAACCGGAAACTATATTTGCGACAATACCCAGACGGCCCTGGAGCTGGCAAGAAATAACCTTGGCATTGTGTTCGCGCCGAAAGAAAGCCTGAAGAAGGAGTTAACGCAAGGTACGTTGGTCCCCTGTTTCCCGCATCAGGAAGAGTGGTGGCTCGATCTGACCGCCATCTTCCGCAAGCGCGAATATCAGCCCTGGCGCGTACAATATGTTCTGGATGGTGTCCTCAACTGCCTGCGCCAGCAAATTGCTCAGGCCGTCCATGGACGGCCTGAACTGGGTGGTTAGAATAGCCCCAGCGGTTTATCGGAGTAACTGACAAGCAGACATTTCGTCTGCTGATAATGCTCCAGCATCATCTTGTGCGTTTCACGCCCGATGCCCGACTGCTTATACCCGCCAAATGCCGCGTGAGCCGGATAGGCGTGGTAGCAGTTGGTCCATACGCGTCCCGCCTGAATGCCTCTGCCCATTTTATAGGCCAGGTTGCCGTTGCGGCTCCAGACTCCCGCCCCCAGGCCATACGGCGTGTCGTTGGCAATCTCCAGCGCCTCCTCCATCGTTTTGAAGGTAGTCACCGCCAGCACCGGTCCGAAAATCTCCTCCTGGAAGACGCGCATGTTGTTCTGCCCGAACAGGATCGTCGGCTCAAGGTAATACCCTTCCTGCAGATCCCCGCCGAGCACCTTACGGCGACCGCCGGTCAGGATATCCGCCCCTTCCTTCTTGCCGATATCGATGTAATTGAGGATAGTCTCCAGCTGGCCATGCGAGACCTGCGCCCCCATCTGCGTAACGTTATCGAGCGGGTTACCACTGCGGATAGACTCGACGCGGCGAATGGCCCGCTCCATAAAGCGCTCGTAGATGGACTCCTGCACCAGCGCGCGGCTTGGGCAGGTGCAGACTTCGCCCTGGTTAAAGGCAAACAGCGCAAACCCTTCCAGCGCCTTGTCGAAGAAAGCGTCCTCTTCCTCCATCACGTCCGCGAAGAAGATGTTCGGGGACTTCCCGCCCAGCTCCAGGGTCACCGGAATGATGTTTTGTGTGGCGTACTGCATAATCTGCTGGCCCACTTCCGTCGACCCGGTAAACGCCACTTTCGCGATCCGTTTTGAGGTGGCCAGATATTCCCCTATCTCACCGCCCGCGCCGTTCACCACGTTAATCACCCCCGGCGGCAGAAGATCGGCAACAATTTCCATCAGCAGCAGGACAGAGAGCGGGGTTAAACGCGCCGGTTTAAGCACAATGCAGTTCCCGGCGGCCAGCGCGGGCGCCATTTTCCAGCTCGCCATCAGCAGCGGGAAGTTCCACGGAATAATTTGCCCGACGACCCCCAGCGGCTCGTGGAAGTGGTACGCCACGGTGTCGCTATCTACCTCGCTTATTCCGCCCTCCTGCGCGCGAATACAGGAGGCAAAATAGCGGAAGTGGTCGATAGCCAGCGGCACATCTGCCGCCATCGTTTCCCGGATCGGCTTGCCGTTATCCCAGGTTTCCGCCGTCGCCAGCAGCTCCAGGTTCTGCTCCATCCGGTCGGCGATTTTGAACAAAATGGCCGCGCGCTCCTGAACGGAGGTATGGCCCCATTTATCTTTCGCTTTGTGCGCCGCATCCAGCGCCAGATCGATATCCCGCTTGCCGGAGCTGGCAATCTCGCACAGCGGCTGGCCGGTAACGGGCGTCAGGTTGGAATAGTATTCGCCGTCGACGGGGGCCACCCAGTCGCCGCCGATAAAATTGTCATAACGGGGCTTCAGCTTGAGGGGAAAACCATACTCGCCGGGCTGGATTCGCGAAGAGGGAGGATTGTTTGTCATGACCGTCTCCTTGCTGTTGGTGTACAACAAGGGTAGTCCCGGCTGGCGGTTTTCTCGCCAGTGGGTGACGGGTTTACGAGCCGTATCACGGATTACCGTACTTTACGTTTCGTTTCTGCCACTGAGCCATACTTAACAGCTCAAGGGCTCATGAGGAACGATGCGATGCAGCTGTTTATCGGTTTTGACGTAGGCGGAACCCACATCAAACACGGCGTGATTGATGAAAATGGCAAGGAGCTGACGACGGACGAGTACGATACTCCTGAGGATAAAAACACCTTCAAAAAGAAGTGGAAAGCGGTAGTTGAAGCGTATCAGGACGAACACGACATCGTCGGTATCGGCGTGAGCTTTCCCGGCCATATTAACCACCACAGCGGCGAAGCGGCAAAAGCGGGCGCGCTCGACTATCTCGACGGCGAAAACCTGTGCGAACTCTTCGCCGGTCTGACCGATCTTCCCGTCACCGTGGAAAACGACGCCAACTGTGCGGCGCTGGGCGAGCGCTGGCAGGGCGCGGGTAAGGACTACGAGCATTTCGTCTGCATCACCATCGGCACGGGCATCGGTGGCGGGATTGTGATGGAAGGCGATCTTTATCGCGGGTCGCATTACCGCGCCGGCGAATTTGGCGTGCTGCCCGTGGGTAATAACGGCGAACCCATGCATGACGTGGCGTCGGCCAGCGGCCTGATGAAAGCCTGCCGCCGCGCGCTGGCCGTATCAGAAGAAGAGATGCCTGACGGCGAGGAGCTGTTTAAACGCATGGAGAGCGACGTGCATCTGCGTGAGGCCATTGAGGAGTGGGCCCATTGCCTCTCGCGCGGCGTTTACAGCGTAATCTCGATGTTCGATCCACAGGCAGTGCTGATTGGCGGCGGGGTAAGCGAGCAGGAGAAAATCTATCTCCTGCTCGATAAGTACCTGCAGCGATTCGAGGAGTGGGAGGCGCTCAAGGTGCCCATTCTGCCCTGCGAGCTGGGTAACCAGGCGGGAAGGCTGGGCGCGGTATGGCTGGCTAAGCAGAAACTCTCCCGCCGCACGTAGCGCTCAGGGGAACAGCTGCGCGTCGCGAAGCAGATGGTCATTACCCCGGCGACGCGTAAAACCGATGCGGTTGAAATATTCCAGGATCTGGATCGCCAGCTTGCGGCCAACGTTCAGCCGGTCGCGGAAATCGGCTGCGCAGGTGGAGCCGCGCGCCTGATCCAGTTCGCGGATCAGGTTAGCAAACGCCACAATGCGATCGTTACGGTAATAACGATCTTTCACGATCGCGACTATCAGCCCCTGCTGCGCCGCATGGCGCAATACCTGGCGCATCACCTGCTCGTCGGTGTTCGTTTCACGCGCCAGATCGCGAACCCACCACGGTTCATCGCCAAACAGCGAGGCCACTTTTTGCCAGATTGCCTCCTGCTCTGCGGTGAACCCGGCTTTGTGATCCGGCAGATGCAGCCAGCCGTGATGGCTTTTAATCACCCCGCTTTCGCGCATGTTTTCAATCAGCAGCAGCACCAGCGCATCGTCTTCCATCGGCAGCGCCATGCGTCGCAGGCGCTCGCGACCAGGACCGGGTTCATCCTGATGCTGTTCATGGTAAGTGGCGAGCGTGTTCAGGATCTTACGCTGCCAGTTTGCCGCAACCGGCGCATCGAGCAGGCTGTTGCCGGCCTGAATAAAGCCCGGCTGTTGGGTCAGCTGATGCAACCCTTCGCCGCCCAGCTGGCGTGCCCATGCAAAATCACTCAGGCTCACGGCCCCGCGCTCAAGATGCACCCGCAGCGCGGCGTTATCATCCTGAGCCTGTGCAAGCGCAGCCAGCCATTGCAGGTATTCAGGCTTACGCTTGCCGCGTCGCGGCGGTTTCAGCGTCACTACCCGCGCCCCGGCCAGCGTTTCCCGTGCGGAAATGTCCCGCAGTACCAGACGGTCGTTATCCGCCAGCCAGAGCGGCGAATCAAAAACCAGTTCGGCAAGATCGTTTTCCAGCAGGGACACGCGCCCGGTGATATGGCTGGCCGCGTGGTGAATATGCAGCGGCTGCCATTGGGTCAGCGGGACGTTTGTCTGCAGGGAGACGATGACGCGTTCAGACGGCTCGGGCGGGGCGTCGGCCAGCAGCCAGTCGCCGCGGTTAAGCTGCTCTTTTTCCGCATCCCCGGCAATGTTGAGCGCGATCCGCTGCCCGGCGTGGGCGTGCTCCGCAGGCTGATTTTGCGCATGTAAGCCGCGCACGCGCATCGGTTTATTAACGCCCGTCAGCCATAGGCTATCGCCCACCTTCACTTCACCGCTTAACGCCGTACCGGTGACCACCAGCCCCGCACCTTTGACGGTAAACGCCCGGTCAATCGCCAGACGGAAGCGGTGATGGCTGGCGTGGTCTCGCGACAAAAGCTGCTGCAAATGGTGGCGAAGTTCGCCGATACCGCGCCCTTCTGTCGCTACGGTGACAAAAAGCGGTGCATCGGCAAAACCATATTCTCGTAAGGTCGCCTGCACCGCTTCGCGCACCTCGCTGACGCGCGCGTCGTCAACGCGATCGGCTTTAGTCAGCGCCACGGTCAACTGCGGGTTGCCTGTCAGCTGGAGGATCGCCAGATGCTCACGGGTTTGCGCCATCACGCCGTCATCGCAGGCCACTACAAGCAGGGCATGATCGATGCCCCCCACGCCCGCCAGCATGTTGGAAAGAAATTTTTCATGCCCCGGAACATCAATAAAGCCCAGCACGCGGCCATCGGGCTGGGGCCAGTAGGCATAGCCAAGATCGATGGTCATGCCGCGCTTTTTCTCTTCCGGCAGACGATCGGCGTTTATGCCGGTAATTGCCTGCAGTAACGTGGTTTTTCCGTGGTCGACGTGACCGGCGGTGGCAATAATCATTTCAACAACATCTCCAGAAATCGCTCTTCATCTTCAAGGCAGCGCAGATCCAGCCACATGCGGCCGTCGTAAATCCGTCCGATAACCGGCGTCGGCAGGCCACGCCAGCGCAACGACAGGGCCTCAAGGCGGCTACCGCGCCCGTCACGCGGGGTGAAGGTGAGCGCTTGACTCGGCAGCCTGTCCACCGGCAGCGAACCGCTGCCAATTTGCGACTGGCAGGGCTCAATGCGAACGTCAAAATCGGGGTAGTGCGGGGCAACGCGCGGCAGCAGCAGTTCGGCCTGGTCGCGAATCGAGGCGGCATCCCGGCTTAACAGGCGCAGCGTGGGCAGGCGGTCAGCCAGTTTCTCCGGGTGGAGATAGAGGCGCAGCGTCGCGTCCAGCGCGGCAAGGGTCATTTTATCGGCGCGCAGGGCGCGTTTGAGCGGGTGCTGCTGCAGCTGCGCAATCAGCTCGCGCTTGCCGACGATAATTCCGGCCTGCGGCCCGCCCAGCAGTTTGTCGCCGGAAAAGCTGACCAGGCTCACGCCCGCCGCAATCATCTCTTGCGGCATCGGCTCTTTAGGCAGCCCGTACTGGCTGAGATCCACCAGCGAACCGCTGCCGAGATCGGCAATCATCGGAATATTCAGCTCGCGCCCAATCGCCGCCAGCTCGGCCTCTTCAACCGTTTTGGTGAAGCCTTCAATATGATAATTGCTGGTGTGGACCTTCATCAGCAGGGCGGTGTTTTCATTCACCGCCGCGCGATAATCTTTCGCATGGGTACGGTTAGTCGTACCCACTTCATGCAGCGTGCAGCCCGCCTGGCGCATCACGTCCGGGATGCGAAACGCCCCGCCAATCTCCACCAGCTCGCCGCGGGACACCACCACCTCTCTGCCGCTCGCGGTCGCCGCCAGCATCAGCAGCACCGCCGCCGCGTTGTTATTCACAATGCAGGCATCTTCCGCACCGGTTAGCTGGCAGAGCAGATCCGCCAGCGCGCGATCGCGATGCCCGCGCCCGGCACCGTCCAGATCGTACTCCAGCGTCACCGGCGAGCGCATGGCCTGCACGACCGCAGCCACCGCCTCTTCCGCCTGCTGGGCGCGTCCCAGGTTGGTGTGCAGCACGGTCCCCGTCAGGTTGACCACCGGGCGTAACGCGCTTTGCGCCTTCTCACCCAGCCGATGCTCAACTTCCTGCTCCCACGCTGCACACCAGTCGGGCAAGGCGTTTTCGGCCTGGATATGGCCTCGGGCTTCATCCTGAAGCAGACGTAACATCTCCACCGTCGCGGTATGGCCGAAGCGCTCAACGGCAGCGTGAATGCGGGGCTCGCGAAGAAGTCGGTCGGTCGCGGGGATCTGGCTGTACAGCGAATGATGAGTAGTCATGGAAGCGCCTGGCGAGTAAATATCTTCCCCCCTCCCGACGGGAGAGGGAGTTAACATATGGAGGGATTGTACCGCCTCCGACGCCGAAGTGTTATAACCCGCGTCAAGCCTTTGGCGGTTCGGTGCGGGCAAAGCTCTCGCGGCTAAAGAGCGTTTCTGCGAGTTTCACCAGCAGCGGACGGTCAACGCACCAGCCAGGGGACACCCGGCGGAAGTTGAGATAGCCGATGGCGCAGGCGATGGCGATGGTTGCCAGGTCCAGGCTGTCGGTGTGGATCTTGCCCTCCCGGATAAGCTTTTCGCACATATCCAGACTGCGGCTGATTTTTTCCCGCTGGCGCAGCAGCTCGCTTTCTGACTGCTGGGCGGCGGGCCTTGCCTGCTCACGAACGGAGGTGAGTGCTGCATCCATAATGCCGTCGGCCAGGGCTTCAATTTGCTTCACCGCCAGCGCCGCTTTAGGGTCAGACGGCAGCATTGCCGGGGCAATGCCCAGCTGTTCGATATACTCCGCAATAATGGGGGAATCGAACCAGTATTCGCCCTCGTCCGTCACCAGCGCCGGAACTTTCCCCAGCGGGTTATACTGCGCGACGCCGTTTTCGGCGTTGTAGGGCTGTTCATTAACGAATTCAAATTCAATCCCTTTCTCCAGAAGGAGAATCGAGATTTTTCGCACGAAGGGACTGGTGTAGCTACCGATGAGTTTCATTGCCTGATCCTTGATGCCGGGAAAAAGTCAGTATGGATCAAGCGATGAAAAAAGGGCAGATATGCGTGTCGCATTCCCGCCCCGGAAGGATTAGTGATCGAGATAGAGGTAGTGCATCCAGCTGGTCATACGCAGCAGCACTTTACGCATCACCGAGACGTGGGCGAAATGATCCGAATAGACCGCCACCTGGGCATAAATACCGTCCGGCAAAGCATCGACGTCGGCGTTAGGCTCCAGTTCAATCAGCGCCTGTACGCCATCCGTACCCGGCGCAACGGTCAGTGCCTGCAATGCGCCCTGCGCCTGATACGACCCGCCCGGCACTACCGGCAGAACGCTGGTGAGCTTACCGGTGAAAACCTGGCCCGGCAGCGCGTTAAATACCACTTCCGCTTCATCGCCCGGCTTCAGACGCAGCAGCGAGTTCTGACGGAACTGGGCCACAATCTGGCGCTTCTGTTCAGGAATGAAGACCATCACCGGGCGCAGCGGCAGCGCGGCGGCATAGGTTCCCGGACGAATCAGCACCTGGGTGATATAGCCATTGCTCGGCGCGCGCACCACGGTCTGATCGAGGTTGTATTTTGCTTCAGCAAGCTGGGCGCGTAACGAGGCAATCTGCGACTGCTCGCCGTTCACCATGCTGTCCAGCTGGCTTTGAATCTGCGTCTGCTCAGCAACGGAGCCTTTCACCATGGCATCCTGCGCCAGATAGTTCTGCCGCGCGTTATCAATATCGCTTTCAGAGAACGGATTCACCTTCGCCTGGCTGCCTTTGAGGTAGCGCTGATAATCTTTATATAGTCGATCGCGCTCAGCGGAGACGCGTGTCGTATTGGCAACCGCTTCCGAAAGCTGCGCTTTCAGAGTGTCGATATTGTGCGTCGCGGTCACCAGGTCCGCCTTCAGTCTGTCGACGCGCGCCTGATAACGGCCCGGATCCAGTTTAAATAACACTTCGCCTTTTTTAATGAGCTGGTTATTTTTATCGGTCACTTCAGTAACCACCCCCGTGACCTGCGGCGTAATCGGAATGGAAATTACCGCTTTTTGCGCCGTAAAGGTATACGGATGGTTATAGTTCATTAGCAGAATGAGTCCGGCAACAATAAACACCCCGCCTAACGTCGCGGTAGCAAGCGTCCACTGATTTACCGGAATACGGAATATTTTAAAGATTGCCCAGGCAAATGCCACATAGGTCAGAATAATCAACAGATCCATGATTAGCGCTCCAGCGTGTTTTTATCATCAGAGGGCTGAACCGCTGCCAGCTTGTGTTCTAACTCGGCCACGCGTTTGGCCAGCGCATCCATCCCCGGAACCTCATCAGGCTTAGTAATGTGGTTCTGCATGCCCCAGCCGCGATCTTCGCGATACAACGTGGCCCAAATCCACAGGAACGGCCAGATGGCATGGAGCGTAAACAGGCTTATCCAACCTGCCGTATGAATAGCATCGGCATGGGGATGATTACGCTTTTTAGCCATATTATAGGGGATGTCATGGATGGCGATGATTCCGTAAAAAAGAACCAGAAATACAAAAATCAACACGCCCAGCGCGAAATAGTTGAGAAACATAGTCTCCTCACTTAAACAACGTCAACTCATTACATTAATAAAACAGCACGCAGCCTAATTAATTTATTTTTAAATTTAAAAGGCACGCTGATTATTTCAGAGCCGGGGAGTATCGGTTTTTATAATATCTCCACGCAAGTTTATAAGCGTGTCAAAATATATCCTGAATAATAATATACTCAACCTTACATTATGAGCGTAATTCAGGTTTCAACTTTCCGCCATACTACATATGAAAACTGTTTTATTAGCTTTCCGTGTTACTCGAGGCCGTCCTGATGCCGATCGCAGTCGGAGAAATCTGCATAAAAATATTTTGTGAAACCAGTCACAATCCGGAAACAAACACGCAAAAACAAAATGTGACATCAATCACATAAAGAGGTGGTTTTTGCTCTATTTTTCGCCATCGTATTTTTTTTACTCGCCTATTTTGTGACTCAGATCACTTCATTCAACGCCACACCCCCTACATTTACGTGACATGCATCACACAAAATTCCGCTGTCTGGACAGTTGAACGATTCAGTGCCAGATTTCACAGCATCAGAACAGGGTCCGGCTACCTCTGCCGCCTCATTAACAATAAACCTCGGGCCGCAAGCCTAAGCGTAAACAGAAGAAGGGGTGTTTTATGTCATCCGATTTCAAGATCAAAGTTCAAAGCTTTGGTCGTTTCCTCAGCAACATGGTGATGCCAAATATCGGCGCGTTTATCGCGTGGGGTATTATCACCGCATTGTTCATTCCGACAGGGTGGTTGCCTAACGAAACGCTGGCGAAACTTGTTGGCCCAATGATTACCTATCTCCTGCCGCTGCTCATCGGTTATACCGGTGGTCGTCTGGTGGGCGGTGACCGTGGTGGCGTCGTGGGTGCCATCACAACCATGGGCGTGATCGTCGGTGCGGATATGCCGATGTTCCTCGGTGCGATGATTGCCGGTCCTCTGGGCGGCTGGGCGATTAAGAAATTCGACGTCTGGGTTGATGGCAAGATCAAGTCCGGCTTCGAAATGCTGGTGAACAACTTCTCTGCGGGCATCATCGGGATGATCCTCGCGATTCTGGCGTTCCTCGGCATTGGTCCGGCTGTTGAAGTGCTGTCCAAACTGCTGGCGGCGGGCGTTAACTTCATGGTGGCGCACGACATGCTGCCACTGGCGTCTATCTTCGTTGAACCGGCGAAAATCCTGTTCCTGAACAACGCCATTAACCACGGTATCTTCTCGCCGCTGGGTATTCAGCAGTCTCACGATCTCGGCAAGTCCATCTTCTTCCTGATTGAAGCGAACCCGGGTCCGGGTATGGGCGTTCTGCTGGCGTACATGTTCTTTGGTCGCGGCAGCGCGAAGCAGTCTGCTGGCGGCGCGGCTATCATCCACTTCCTGGGCGGTATCCACGAAATTTACTTCCCGTACGTGCTGATGAACCCACGTCTGATCCTGGCCGTTATCCTCGGCGGTATGACTGGTGTGTTCACCCTGAGCGTGCTGGGCGGCGGTCTGGTCTCCCCTGCTTCTCCAGGCTCTATCCTGGCGGTGCTGGCGATGACGCCGAAAGGCGCGTACTTCGCGAACATCGCGGCGATCTGTGCGGCGATGGCGGTCTCCTTCGTGGTCTCTTCTATCCTGCTGAAAACCAGCAAGGTGAAAGAAGACGACGATATCGAAGCGGCAACCCGTCGTATGCACGACATGAAAGCCGAATCCAAAGGCGCGACCCCACTGGCGGCTGGCGATGTTTCTAACGACCTGAGCCACGTGCGTAAAATCATCGTTGCCTGCGACGCCGGTATGGGTTCCAGCGCAATGGGTGCCGGCGTGCTGCGTAAGAAAGTGCAGGATGCGGGCCTGACCAACATCTCCGTAACCAACAGCGCGATTAACAACCTGCCGCCGGACGTTGACCTGGTCATCACGCACCGCGATCTGACCGAGCGCGCTATGCGTCAGGTACCGCAGGCACAGCACATCTCGCTGACCAACTTCCTGGACAGCGGCCTGTATACCAGCCTGACCGAACGTCTGGTTGCCGCGCAGCGCCACGAAGACAACGAAGTGAAAGTGCGCACCAGCCTGCAGGACAGCTTTGACGAGAGCAACGCTCACCTGTTTAAGCTGGGCGCGGAGAACATCTTCCTCGGCCGTACCGCGAGCACCAAAGAAGAGGCGATTCGCTTTGCCGGTGAACAGCTGGTCAAGGGCGGCTACGTTCAGCCAGAATACGTTGACGCGATGCTGGAACGTGAAAAACTGACGCCAACCTACCTGGGTGAATCCATCGCGGTTCCGCACGGTACGGTTGAAGCGAAAGACCGCGTGCTGAAAACCGGCGTGGTGTTCTGTCAGTATCCTGACGGCGTGCGCTTCGGTGAAGAAGAGGACGACATCGCCCGTCTGGTGATTGGTATCGCCGCTCGCAACAACGAGCATATTCAGGTGATTACCAGCCTGACCAACGCGCTGGATGATGAGTCCGTCATCGAGCGTCTGGCACAAACTGAAAGCGTTGAAGAAGTTCTGGCCCTGCTCAACAAATAGTAGCGCCTCTTCCCTCTCCCCTTCGGGGAGAGGGCTAGGGTGAGGGGGAAACGTTCCTCACCCCAGCCCTCTCGGGTAAAAACATTGATGAAGGTTAACACTATGAAAGCATTACATTTTGGCGCAGGTAATATCGGTCGTGGCTTTATCGGTAAACTGCTGGCAGACGCGGGCATTACCCTGACATTCGCCGATGTGAATCAGGTGGTTCTGGATGCCCTGAATGCCCGTCATAGCTATCAGGTTCATGTGGTGGGTGAAAACGAACAGGTTGAAACCGTCTCTGGCGTTAACGCGGTCAGCAGCATCGGCGACGACGTGATTGACCTGATCGCCAGCGTTGATCTGGTGACCACCGCCGTGGGTCCGGTGGTGCTTGAACGTATTGCTCCTGCGGTCGCGAAAGGCCTGACGAAGCGTAAAGCACAGGGCATTGAAACACCGCTGAACATCATCGCCTGTGAAAACATGGTGCGCGGCACCACGCAGCTGAAAGGCCACGTTATGGCGGCCGTGGCTGAGGAAGATAAAGCCTGGGTTGAAGCGCACGTCGGGTTTGTGGATTCCGCTGTAGACCGTATCGTTCCGCCGTCCGAATCCGCCACCAACGATCCGCTGGAAGTCACTGTTGAAACCTTCAGCGAGTGGATCGTCGATAAAACTCAGTTCAAGGGCGCGCTGCCGACCATTCCGGGAATGGAACTCACTGATAACCTGATGGCATTTGTCGAACGCAAACTCTTCACGCTGAACACCGGGCATGCTATAACCGCGTACCTCGGAAAGTTGGCCGGTCATCAGACCATTCGCGACGCGATCCTCGATGAGCAGATCCGCGCGGTGGTGAAAGGGGCAATGGAAGAGAGCGGCGCGGTGCTGATCAAACGCTACGGTTTTGATGCTGATAAACACGCAGCATATATCCAGAAAATCCTCGGTCGTTTTGAAAACCCGTATCTGAAAGATGACGTTGAGCGCGTGGGCCGTCAGCCGCTGCGTAAGCTGAGCGCGGGCGACCGCCTGATTAAGCCGCTGCTGGGCACGCTGGAATACGGTCTGCCGCACGCCAACCTGGTGAAAGGAATTGCTGCCGCGATGCGCTACCGCAGCGAGCAGGACCCGCAGGCGATTGAGCTGGCTCAGCTGATTGATGACAAAGGCGCGCAGGCTGCGCTGGCGCAGATTTCCGGTCTGGACGCCAGCAGCGACGTGGTTGCGGAGGCGGTTAACGCATACAACGCAACCAAATGATGCAGAATCCGGCGCAGGTAAGCCTGCGCCCGAATAACAGATTGTCAGATATGCAGGCAATAATGGAACAAACCCAGGCCTTTGAAAATCGTGTGCTTGAGCGTCTGAATGCTGGCAAAACCGTACGAAGTTTCCTGATTGCCGCCGTCGAGCTGTTAACCGAGGCGGTGAATATCCTGGTGCTTCAGGTGTTTCGCAAAGACGACTACGCGGTAAAGTACGCTGTAGAACCGTTACTGGACGGAGACGGACCGCTGGGCGATCTGTCGGTGCGTCTGAAGCTGATTTATGGTCTTGGCGTGCTCAACCGCCAGGAGTATGAAGACGCTGAACTGTTAATGGCGCTGCGCGAAGAACTCAATCATGACGGTAATGAGTACACTTTTACCGATGATGAAATCCTGGGGCCGTTCGGCGAGCTGCACTGCGTCACCGCCCTGCCTCCTGCTCCCCATTTTGATAACAGCGACCCTGAACTGTACGCGATGCAAAAGCTGCGCTATCAACAGGTTGTCCGTTCCACGATGGTCCTCTCCCTGACTGAGCTGATTTCTAAAATCAGCTTAAAAAAAGCGTTTCAGAAGTAAGCCCGTTCACATTGGTGTATCCTTCCCTGTAATTCCCCCGATTTAGAGTCAATTGTCATGAAAGAAGTCGAAAAGAACGAAATTAAACGCCTGAGCGACCGTCTGGATCTGATCCGTCACCAGATGGCTGGCCTGTCTCTGGTTGATTCCGCCGAGAAATATGCCGAGCTGGAAAAAGAGTCCGTGAAGCTGGAAGCGGAGATTGAGCGCCTGCGCGAAGTGAAAGGCCAGAAGCTGAGCAAAGAAGCGCAGAAGCTGATGAACATGCCGCACCGCCGCGCGATCACCAAAAAAGAGCAGGCTGACATGGGCAAGCTGAAGAAAAGCGTCCGTGGTCTGGTGGTGGTGCACCCGATGACCGAGCTTGGCCGCGAAATGGGCCTGAAAGAGATGACGGGGTTTTGTAAGACCGCATTCTGATTTCATGCCGGGTGGCGCTGCGCTTACCCGGCCTACTCTTTTCCCCTTCGCGTGAATTGGTCCAACCAATAACGCAATCAATCCTCCCCCGGTTCACAATTCCATTATTTGCGCTCACAAAACCATTGCCACTCCATAACATCTGGTTAACCATTCATTGTCATTAACCCTACAACACAATATTGGCAGGACCACTTTTACACAGATTGTGACGCAGAGTTGAGCGGAGACTCACCCGCAGCACAGGCTGTCTGGTCCCCAGGAGACCTGCATGAGCCTCTGGCAACAAAACTACGACCCGGCCGGCAATATCTGGCTGTCGAGCCTGATCGCATCGCTACCGATCCTGTTCTTCTTCTTTGCGCTGATTAAGCTCAAGCTGAAGGGCTACCTCGCCGCGACGTATACCGTTGCCATCGCCCTGCTGGTGGCGCTGTTCTTCTACAAAATGCCGGTCGACCGCGCGCTGGCCTCCGTTGTCTACGGTTTCTTCTACGGCCTGTGGCCGATTGCGTGGATCATCATCGCCGCGGTCTTTGTCTATAAAATCTCGGTAAAGACCGGGCAGTTCGACATCATTCGTTCGTCGATTCTCTCCATCACCCCGGACCAGCGTCTGCAGATGCTGATTGTCGGCTTCTCCTTCGGGGCGTTCCTTGAAGGCGCGGCAGGATTCGGCGCACCGGTGGCGATCACCGCCGCGCTGCTGGTCGGGTTGGGCTTTAACCCGCTCTACGCCGCTGGCCTGTGCCTGATTGTGAACACCGCACCGGTGGCGTTTGGCGCGATGGGGATTCCGATTCTGGTGGCCGGACAGGTGACCGGGCTGGACAGCTTTGAGATCGGCCAGATGGTTGGCCGCCAGCTGCCGTTCCTGACCATTATCGTGCTGTTCTGGATCATGGCGATTATGGACGGCTGGCGCGGCGTGAAGGAGACCTGGCCTGCGGTGATGGTGGCAGGCGGCTCGTTCGCGATTGCCCAGTACCTCAGCTCGAACTTCCTTGGCCCGGAGCTGCCGGACATCATCTCTTCGCTGGTGTCGCTGGTCTGTCTGACGCTGTTCCTGAAACGCTGGCAGCCGGTGCGCATCTTCCGCTTTGCCGACATGGGCGCGTCGCATGTGGATCAGACCCTCGCCCGCACGGGCTATACCGCAGGACAGATCGTCCGCGCCTGGTCGCCGTTCCTGTTCCTGACCGCCACCGTGACGCTGTGGAGCATACCGCCGTTTAAAGCGCTGTTCGCTCCCGGCGGCGCGCTGTACGACATGGTGATTAACATCTCCGTGCCGTTCCTCGACAAGATGGTTGCCCGTATGCCGCCGGTCGTGCACGACGCCACCCCGTATGCGGCAGTGTTTAAGTTTGATTGGTTCTCCGCCACCGGTACGGCCATCCTGTTTGCGGCACTCCTTTCCGTGGTGTGGCTGCGCATGAAGCCTGCCGCCGCGGTACAGACTTTTGCGGCAACGATTAAAGAGCTGATGCTGCCGATCTACTCCATCGGCATGGTGCTGGCGTTCGCGTTTATCTCAAACTACTCCGGCCTGTCGTCGACGCTGGCGTTAGCGCTGGCCCACACCGGACACGCGTTCACCTTCTTCTCGCCGTTCCTCGGCTGGCTGGGGGTGTTCCTGACGGGTTCAGATACCTCGTCTAACGCCCTGTTTGCCGCCCTGCAGGCGACGGCTGCGCAGCAGATTGGCGTGTCGGACGTGCTGCTGGTCGCCGCGAACACCACCGGCGGCGTGACCGGCAAAATGATCTCCCCGCAGTCCATCGCCATTGCCTGCGCGGCGGTGGGACTGGTGGGAAAAGAGTCGGACCTGTTCCGCTTTACCGTGAAACACAGCCTGATATTCACCTGCATGGTGGGCGTGATCACCACCCTGCAGGCCTATGTCTTAACCTGGATGATCCCATGATAGTCATGCCCAGACGCCTGTCCGACGAGATTGCCTCTCGCGTGCGGGCGCTGATTGAAGAACAACAGCTGGAAGCGGGCATGAAATTGCCCGCCGAGCGCCAGCTTGCCGCCCAGCTTGGCGTATCGCGTAACTCATTGCGCGAGGCGCTGGCGACGCTGGTCAGCGAAGGCGTACTGGTGAGCCGTCGCGGCGGCGGCACTTTTGTGCGCTGGCAGCATGATGACTGGTCCGAGCAAAACATCGTTCAGCCGCTGAAGACGCTGCTGGAAAACGACCCGGACTACAGCTTCGACATTCTTGAAGCGCGTCACGCCATCGAAACCAGTACCGCATGGCACGCAGCGATGCGGGCAACCGAAGCCGACAAAGAGAAGCTCAAAGCCTGCTTCGAAGCCACGCTAAGCAGCGACCCGGACATCGCCTCCCAGGCGGACGTGCGTTTCCATCTGGCAATCGCCGAGGCGTCGCACAACGTGGTGCTGCTCCAGACCATGCGCGGGTTCTTCGACCTGCTGCAATCCTCCGTGAAGCAGAGCCGCCAGCGCATGTATCTGGTCCCGCCGGTCTTTGCCCAGCTGACCGAACAGCACGAGGCGGTGCTCAACGCCATTCTGGCCGGCGATGCCGAAGCCGCGCGCAAAGCGATGATGGCGCATCTCGGCTTCGTGCACACCACCATTAAACGATTTGATGAAGACCAGGCCCGACAGGCGCGTATTACCCGTCTGCCTGGCGAAAGTGATATTTCCAGGGAGAACAAAGCATGATTATTTCAGCAGCCAGTGACTACCGCGCCGCGGCGCAGCGCATTTTGCCGCCGTTCCTGTTCCACTACATCGACGGTGGGGCGTATGCCGAATACACCCTGCGCCGCAACGTGGAGGATCTGTCAGAAGTGGCCCTGCGCCAGCGCGTGCTGAAGAATATGTCTGACCTGAGCCTTGAGACGAAGCTGTTTAACGAAACGCTCTCCATGCCCGTCGCGCTCGCGCCCGTCGGCTTATGCGGCATGTACGCCCGCCGGGGCGAAGTGCAGGCCGCCGCCGCGGCAGATGCTAAAGGCATTCCGTTTACCCTCTCTACCGTCTCGGTCTGTCCGATTGAAGAGGTCGCCCCGACCATCAAGCGGCCGATGTGGTTCCAGCTGTACGTCCTGCGCGATCGCGGCTTTATGCGTAACGCGCTGGAGCGCGCTAAAGCGGCGGGCTGCTCCACGCTGGTCTTTACCGTTGATATGCCGACCCCCGGCGCGCGCTACCGCGATGCCCACTCCGGCATGAGCGGCCCGAACGCCGCGATGCGCCGCTACTGGCAGGCGGTTACGCATCCACAGTGGGCGTGGGATGTGGGTCTGAACGGCCGTCCGCACGATCTGGGGAATATCTCGGCCTATCTCGGTAAACCGACCGGGCTGGAGGATTACATCGGCTGGCTGGCGAACAACTTCGATCCGTCGATCTCGTGGAAAGACCTGGAGTGGATCCGCGAATTCTGGGATGGCCCGATGGTGATCAAAGGGATCCTCGATCCGGAAGATGCCCGCGACGCGGTGCGTTTTGGCGCGGATGGAATTGTGGTCTCTAACCACGGCGGACGCCAGCTCGACGGGGTGCTCTCCTCCGCACGAGCCCTGCCGGCCATTGCCGATGCGGTGAAAGGCGATATTGCCATTCTGGCCGACAGCGGCATCCGCAACGGGCTGGACGTGGTGCGCATGATTGCGCTGGGTGCCGACAGCGTGCTGCTGGGCCGCGCATATCTTTACGCCCTGGCGACGGCCGGTCAGGCGGGCGTGGCAAACCTGCTGAACCTGATCGAGAAAGAGATGAAGGTGGCGATGACCCTGACCGGCGCGAAGTCGATCAGTGAAATCAGCAAGGATTCGCTGGTTCAGGAGTTGAGCAAACTACCGGCGGCGCTGGCTCCGCTGTCACATGGCGACGCGGCCTGATCCTCTCCCGTTACCCCACCTTTCCCATGCGTCCGATTTCCCCCTCGGGCGCTTTTTTTGTCGAAAATAACACCTGCGTAACATTCTGGATAAGAAAATTTGACACATCCCTCCCGTTCGCAATTGTATAGACAAGCAAATACAAGAACACAAAAACAACATCACATCGGAGGGGAGCGTATGACCTATTCAGGTAAGGTGGATATTCAGCAGGTGATCGACGAGAGTCCTTTTTCAGGGTTTCACTGGCTTCTTATCGTGCTGGGCTTTCTGGTTCTGGCGATCGATGGTTTTGATACGGCAGCGATGGGCTACATCGCGCCTACGCTGTCGGCGGAGTGGGGAATACATAAACAGGATTTGGGGCCAGTGCTGAGTGCGGCGCTGCTGGGGCTGTCGCTGGGAGCCCTTGTTGCAGGTCCGGTATCGGACCGGATGGGACGCAAGCGCGTGCTGGTCTTTTCGTGCCTGTTCTTCGGCCTGGCGAGCCTGGGGACGGCCTGGGCGCAAAGCCTGAATACCCTGACGCTCTGGCGCTTTCTGACGGGTCTCGGGCTCGGCGCCGCCATGCCAAACGCCATCACGCTGATCTCAGAGTTCGCCCCCCAGCGCTGCCGCGCCATGGCGATTAATACCATGTACTGCGGCTTCCCTCTGGGTGCAGCGGGCGGCGGGGCGATCTCTTCCTGGCTAATTCCCCACCACGGCTGGCGAAGCGTGCTGCTGACCGGCGCGATTGCGCCGCTGATTTTAACCGTGCTGCTGGCGCTGCTGCTGCCGGAATCGGTGAAGTTTCTGGTGCAGCGTGGGAAAGACGTCGCGCAGGTTCGCCGCATCGCCAGCCGGTTCAGCCGCAGCACGCTGGAGAGCGTTACGGGCTTTTTCCTGGCGGAAGAGAAAGCCGCGTCTAAAAAAGGAAGCGTGGGGCAGCTGTTTTCCATGCCCTGGCTACCCGGCACCCTGATGCTGTGGGTGACCTATTTTATGGGGCTGGTGATTTACTACGTCCTGCTTAGCTGGATGCCGACGCTGATGCAGGGGATGGGTTATGCCCTGGCGGAATCCGCCTGGCTCACCTCGCTGTTTACCTTCGGCGGCACCGCAGGCATTCTGCTCGCGGGCTGGATGATGGACCGCTGGGAAGCGCACAAGGTGGTCGCAGGTGGTTTTGGGCTGACGATGGGCCTGATTCTTTTGCTTGGCCTTGAGCATAACCATATCGCCCTGTTTGGCGGGCTGATTTTCCTGATGGGGATCGCGATGAACGGCGCGCAGTCGGGCATGCAAACCCTCGCGGCCACCTTTTACCCTACCGAGTGCCGCGCGACGGGCATCGCCTGGATGCAGGGGATCGGCCGCTTTGGCGGCGTGGCGGGCACCATGACCAGCGCCCAGCTTCTTTCCATGCAGTGGCAGGCAGACAGTATTTTAATGATCCTCAGCGTGCCCGCTCTGGTGGCCGCTGCGGCAACCATCTACAAAATGCTGTACAGCCGCTCGCAGGAACCCGGCGTCGCGTAGTTCCTCTCTTTTCTGCTATTCTGCCCCCGCAATTAAGGGGGCAGCATGCTTAACATCGTTTTATTCGAACCAGAAATTCCGCCGAACACCGGCAATATCATCCGCCTGTGCGCCAACACCGGTTTTCGTTTGCACATCATTGAGCCGATGAGCTTTACGTGGGACGACAAACGCCTGCGCCGCGCGGGGCTGGATTACCATGAATTTACCGCCGTGGTTCGCCATCACGATTACGCCGCGTTTCTGGAAGCAGAGAAGCCGCAGCGCATGTTCGCCCTGACCACCAAAGGCACGCCAGCGCACAGCGCCGTGAGCTATCAGGAGGGTGACTATCTGATGTTTGGCCCGGAAACCCGCGGCCTGCCGGCCACGATCCTGGATGCCCTGCCCGCTGAGCAGAAAATCCGTATTCCGATGATGCCGGACAGCCGCAGCATGAATCTGTCGAACGCGGTGTCGGTGGTGGTGTATGAAGCCTGGCGCCAGCTGGGTTACCCGGGCGCCATTCTCAGAAGTTAAATGCCGTCACCATACTCGAAGGTATGGTGAATGCCGTTGAAGTGCTGATCCATATCCATCGAGGGCTTATCGCTGTCTGGCTTACCAACGATGCGCGCCGGTACGCCAGCGGCGGTGGTGTGCGGTGGCACGGGCTGGAGCACAACCGACCCCGCGCCAATCTTCGCGCCGCGCCCGACTTCGATATTGCCGAGGATTTTAGCACCCGCGCCAATCATCACCCCTTCACGAATTTTCGGGTGGCGATCGCCGCTGGTTTTCCCGGTACCGCCCAGGGTAACAGATTGCAGGATCGAGACGTCGTCTTCAATCACCGCCGTTTCCCCGACAACGATCCCGGTGGCGTGGTCGAGCATGATCCCGCGGCCAATCTTCGCCGCCGGGTGAATATCAACCTGAAACGTCACGGAAACCTGGTTTTGCAGGAAGATCGCCAGCGCGCGGCGGCCTTCATTCCACAGCCAGTGGCCAATGCGGTACGCCTGCAGCGCGTGGAAGCCTTTCAGGTAGAGAAGCGGCGTAGAGTATTTATCGACCGCCGGGTCACGGGTGCGCACGGCCTGGATATCACAGGCGGCAGAGGCGATCATTTCCGGGTCAGCGGCGTAAGCCTCTTCCACCACCTCACGAATCGCAATCGCGGGCATGATCGAGGACGCCAGCTTGTTGGCGAGCATATAGCTCAGGGCGCTGCCGAGGTTTTCGTGCTTGAGTAGCGTCGCGTGATAGAAACTGGCCAGCATAGGCTCACAGTCCGCCAAAGCGCGGGCTTCGGCTTTAATATTATTCCAGACGATATCCAGTTCTTCACACGGCATTGCTAACTCCAGACGATAGTTAATGACCAGCCAGTTCTGCGCTGGCTGGGTCATTCAGGTGACGATACTTCCCGGCTAATTGCTGCTGCGCTCGTCCTTGCGCGCACGACCTAATAGGGTCAATGCTGCCTCGCGCGCATTTTTTCCGCAATACAATACCTGATAAATTTCCTCGGTTATTGGCATTTCGACACCAAACCGGTGCGCCAATTCGCGGACTTCTTTGGTATTGCGGTAGCCTTCCACCACCTGTCCAATCTTCTCTTGCGCGCTTTTTACATCGCTGCCCTGTCCGAGCATCATGCCAAAGCGGCGGTTACGAGACTGGTTATCGGTACAGGTCAGCACCAGATCCCCCAGACCCGCCATCCCCATAAAGGTGGCCGGATCGGCACCCAGCGCTTCGCCCAGACGGGACATCTCGGTTAAGCCGCGGGTAATCAACGCCGTACGCGCGTTGGCGCCAAAGCCAATACCGTCAGACATCCCGGCCCCGATGGCAATCACGTTCTTCACCGCGCCACCCAACTGCACGCCGATAAAATCGGGGTTGCTGTAGACGCGGAAGCTCTTGCCGCAGTGCAGCAGTTGCTGGAGATCGTCGGAGAAGGCCTGATCGGTGGATGCCAGCGAGATCGCCGTCGGCAGGCCCGCAGCCAGCTCTTTGGCAAAGGTCGGCCCGGAGATGACCGCCAGCGGGATCTCATCCCCCAGCGCTTCGCGGGCAACGTCCTGCAGCAGACGTCCGGTTTCCGCTTCCAGCCCTTTGGTCGCCCAGACGATACGCGCATCCGGGCGCATCAGCGGCTTGATCTGATTCAGCACGTCGCCAAAGACATGGCTTGGCACCACAATCAAAATGTTGCGGCTGGCCGCCAGCGCGGTTGCAAGATCGCTTTCCAGGTGCAGGGTGTCAGGGAACGGAACGTCCGGGAGAAACGCCACATTGCAACGGTCGCGCTGCAGCGTGGCGATATGTTTTGGATCGTGGCCCCACAGGACCACGTCGTGACCATTTCTTGCCAGCGTGATGGCAAGAGCGGTGCCGTATGAGCCGGCACCGATCACAGTCATTGACGCATTAACAGTGCTCATCAGGCATCCTGATGTTGTTCGGCACCTTCGCCAGCCTGCTGCTGCAGATAGTTCATGAACAGCGCATCAAAGTTCACTGGCGCAAGGTTCAGTTGCGGGAATGTACCGCGAGAAACCAGGCTGGTGATGCATTCACGGGCATACGGGAACAGGATGTTCGGGCAGTATGCACCCAGGCAATGCGCCATCTGGTTGCCTTCGATGCCGCCGATGGAGAAGATACCGCCCTGCTGTACTTCGCACAGGAATGCAGTTTCTTCGCCCAGAGAGGCGGTCACGGTCACACGCAGTACGACTTCATACACGTCATCCGCCAGCTGGGTGGATGCGGTATCCAGATCAAGTTTAACCTCTGGCTGCCAGTCTTTCTGGAAAACGTGCGGCGCATTTGGCGCTTCGAAAGAGACATCCTTGGTGTAGATACGCTGGATCTGGAAAGTCATTTCGGTGTTGTTTTGTTCTGACATGGAAATACCCTTTTTAATTGTCCTAAAGTCTCTTAGCTCAGCAGCGGATCGAGTCCACCACGGGCGTCGAGCGCATACAAGTCATCACAGCCGCCAATGTGCTGCGCATCAATAAAAATCTGCGGAACCGTCGTACGACCACTACGTTGGATCATCTCTTCGCGTTTGATCGCGTCACCGTCGATTGGCAGTTCCTGGAACGTGACGCCTTTGCTGCTCAGCAGCGCTTTCGCACGGTGGCAGAACGGGCACGTCGCTTTGGTGTAGATCTCAATATTGGCCATGACTGAACTCCTTATTTACCGCGAACCAAAGGAAGATTTTCCCCGCTCCAGCCGGAAATCCCTTCTTTCAGTACCGTTACGTTTTCGAAGCCCGCTTTGTAAAGCGCGCTGGCAGATTCCTGCGCCTGCATACCGGTCGCATCCACAACGATAATGGGCTGGGCTTTGTGTTTCTCAAGCTCACCAACGTTGTTGGCTTTGATTTCAGCTGGCAACAGGTTGATTGCGCCGGCAATGTGACCTTTACGGAAATCGTCACGCTGACGCAGATCGACAACGACGGCATCTTCTTTGTTAATCAGACGCGTCGCTTCACCACGGGTGATAACCTTAATCTTAGACGTCAGGCTCTTAAATGTGGTGAACAGCACAGCAGCCAGCAGGCCAATCCACGCGATGCTCAGTACCGGATGGCGGCTAACGAATTGCATAATTTCTTGCATGGAGGGTAACTACTCCCGACTAAGTGATAAAAAAACCAGGACAGGAGTATACCTGTGCGTTCTGGCAAATACAGCCAGCGACCATAACCTAATCCATTTTCTGCGGCATGCCACCTAAAAAAATGCCTCAAAATGGTCCGGTCAGCATCTTGCCCCCGCGTTTTCTTTGATCTTCTGCGGCTATTTGATCGATTCAGCTGTAGTAAAATTACGCAAATTTTGACTCTTGAGCATGAGGTTGTTGCAATGTCGGTTTCTAAAAAACCTATGGTACTGGTGATTCTGGATGGCTATGGCTACCGTGAAGATAGCCAGGATAACGCTATTTTCAACGCAAAAACCCCGGTCATGGATGCACTGTGGGCAAAACGTCCGCATACCCTGATTGACGCATCCGGTCTGGAAGTGGGCCTGCCGGATCGCCAGATGGGCAACTCCGAAGTTGGCCACGTTAACCTCGGCGCGGGTCGTATCGTGTATCAGGATCTGACCCGTCTGGACGTCGAAATCAAAGAACGCACCTTCTTCGCTAACCCGGTTCTCTGCGGTGCGGTAGATAAAGCCGTTGCGGCAGGTAAAGCGGTGCACATCATGGGTCTGCTCTCCGCAGGCGGCGTGCACAGCCACGAGGATCACATCATGGCGATGGTTGAACTGGCCGCTGAACGCGGTGCGGAAAAAATCTACCTGCACGCCTTCCTGGACGGTCGCGACACGCCACCGCGCAGCGCAGAAGGGTCCCTGAAAGCTTTCGAAGACAAATTCGCTGCGCTGGGCAAAGGCCGCGTGGCCTCCATCATTGGCCGTTACTACGCTATGGACCGCGACAACCGCTGGGATCGCGTTGAACAGGCCTATGACCTGATGACTCTGGCAAAAGGGGAATTCCAGTTCCCGACTGCGGTTGAAGCGCTGGAAGCCGCTTACGCGCGTGATGAAAACGATGAATTCGTGAAAGCGAGCGTGATCCGCGCTGAAGGCCAGGCCGATGCCGCAATGGAAGATGGCGACGCGCTGATCTTCATGAACTTCCGCGCTGACCGCGCGCGCGAAATCACCCGTGCGTTCGTCAACAGCGACTTCGACGGTTTTGCCCGTAAGAAAGTGGTTAACATCGACTTTATCCAGCTGACCGAATACGCAGCAGATATCAACGCGCCTTGCGCTTACCCACCAGCCTCGCTGGCTAACACCTTCGGTGAGTGGATGGCGAAGAACGACAAAACGCAGCTGCGTATTTCCGAAACGGAAAAATACGCGCACGTGACCTTCTTCTTTAACGGCGGCGTTGAAGAGCCGTTCAAAGGCGAAGAGCGCATTCTGATCAACTCGCCGAAAGTTGCGACTTACGATCTACAGCCAGAGATGAGCTCTGCGGAATTGACTGAAAAACTGGTCGCGGCCATCGAAAGCGGCAAGTACGACACCATCATCTGTAACTACCCGAACGGCGACATGGTCGGCCATACCGGCGTAATGGAAGCGGCAGTGAAGGCGGTTGAAGCGCTGGACCACTGCGTTGAGCAGGTTGCGAAAGCGGTTGAGTCCGTTGGCGGCCAGCTGCTGATCACCGCTGACCACGGTAACGCCGAGCAGATGCGTGACCCGGCAACCGGTCAGGCGCACACCGCCCATACCAACCTGCCTGTTCCGCTGATTTATGTGGGTGATAAATCAGTGAAAGCAGTAGAAGGCGGTAAGCTTTCCGACATCGCGCCAACCATGTTGTCGCTGATGGGTATGCCGATCCCTGAAGAGATGACTGGTAAGCCGCTGTTCATCGTGGAATAATCGCTCCCCATGAGGGGAAAGGCGATTTTTTCAATCACATGGGTCGTGAAGCCGCTTAGGCTATCAGTCAGACCTCTGCTTTGCGCCAGCGCACTCAGCGCTGGCGTATTGCTGTGCGCCGCATCCGCCCACGCGGATGACCGCGACCAGCTGAAATCCATTCAGGCCGATATCGCCGCCAAAGAGCGTGCGGTACGCCAGCAGCAACAGCAGCGCGCCACCCTGCTCGCCCAGCTTAAGCAGCAGGAAGAGGCCATCTCCGCTGCCGCACGTAAACTCCGTGAAACGCAAAACACCCTCACCCAGTTGAACAAACAGATCGACGAGATGAATGCGTCGATTGCCAAACTGGAGCGCCAGCGTGATGCGCAGGAGCGCAACCTCGCAGCACAGCTGGATGCCGCATTCCGCCAGGGTGAGCATACCGGACTCCAGCTGATCCTCAGCGGTGAAGAGAGCCAGCGCGGCCAGCGTCTGCAGGCCTATTTCGGCTATCTGAACCAGGCGCGTCAGGAGACCATTGCACAGCTGAAACAAACGCGTGAAGAGGTCTCCACCCAAAAAGCGGAGCTGGAAGAGAAGCAGAGCCAGCAGCAGACGTTGCTCTACGAACAAAAAGCGCAGCAGGCGAAACTTGAGCAGGCCCGTAACGAACGCAAGAAAACGCTGTCGGGTCTTGAGTCCTCCATTCAGGCAGGACAGAGCCAGCTGAGCGAAATGCGCGCCAACGAATCAAAACTGCGTAACAGCATTGCCCGTGCGGAAGCCGCAGCGAAGGCGCGCGCCGAAAAAGAGGCCCGCGAGGCGCAGGCGGTTCGCGACAAGCAGCAGGAAGCCTCCCGCAAAGGGACCACCTACAAGCCAAGCGAAAGCGAACGCTCCCTGATGTCGCGTACCGGCGGTCTGGGTTCCCCGCGCGGTCAGGCCTACTGGCCCGTTCGCGGCACTATTCTGCATCGCTATGGCGAACAGCTGCAGGGTGAGCTACGTTGGAAAGGGATCGTTATCGGTGCGTCTGAAGGTAGCGAAGTGAAAGCCATCGCCGATGGCCGCGTGATCCTGGCCGACTGGCTGCAGGGTTACGGGCTGGTGGTGGTGGTCGAGCATGGTAAAGGCGACATGAGTCTTTACGGCTACAACCAGAGCGCGCTGGTCAGCGTCGGCACCCAGGTGCGCGCCGGCCAACCCATCGCCCTTGTGGGCAGCAGTGGCGGTCAGGGCCGCCCGTCACTCTATTTCGAAATTCGTCGTCAGGGTCAGGCGGTCAATCCACAGCCGTGGTTGGGAAGATAAGTTTTGCTTCAATTTCGTCGAATGGTTCTCTCCGTCGTCAGCGCACTGGCGCTGGCTGCACCGGTATATGCAGGTAAACTCGCCATCGTGATTGATGACTTCGGTTATCGACCACACTATGAAAATCAGGTGCTGGCGATGCCATCAGCCATCTCCGTCGCCGTCCTGCCGAATGCGCCTCACGCGCATGAAATGGCGACCAAAGCGCACAATAGCGGCCACCAGGTCCTCATCCATCTTCCGATGGCACCGCTCAGCAAGCAGCCGCTGGAAAAAGACACCCTGCGCCCGGATATGAGCAGCGATGAGATCGAACGCATCATCCGCGACGCTTACAACAAGGTGCCGTATGCCGTGGGTCTGAACAACCATATGGGTAGCGCGATGACCTCCAGCCTGTACGGTATGCTGAAGGTGATGCAGGCGCTGGAGCGTTACAATCTCTATTTCCTCGACAGCATGACCATTGGCAACAGCCAGGCGATGCGTGCCGCTCAGGGTACGGGTGTGAAGGTCATTAAGCGTAAAGTCTTCCTGGACGATTCCCAGAACGAAGCGGATATCCGCGTGCAGTTCAACCGCGCGGTAGCGCTGGCGCGCCGTAACGGTTCGGCGATTGCCATCGGGCATCCGCATCCGTCTACCGTTCGCGTTTTGCAGCAAATGCTGCCGAGCTTACCCGCCGATATCACGCTGGTACGCCCGAGCGATCTGCTGAACGAGCCGCAGGTGGATACCTCTACGCCGAATTCTGCGCAGCCCGTCCCGACGGCACCGCGTAACCCGTTCCGCGGCGTGAAGCGCTGTGTACCGAAGCAGCCGCTAGAACCGGTCTACGCGACCCGCGTCTTCTCTGTCATCGGAGACAGCATCAGTAACAGTACGCTGGTGAAATACGTCCAGCAGCAGTGGCAGGGATGGGGCAAGAAAGCCTGACGCTTATTTCGCAATCTGAGAGCCCGTCTGCTCATTCGCAACGGGCTCTTTTTTCTCCTGATGCAAATACCAGGATTTGAAATACTTCAAAAAGCTGTAGGCTGTGGCATACAGTCCTGTCGCCACCCCCACTTTACCCTGACGCCAGGCGCCGCTAAACAAATACCATTTAAAAAAAGCCCCGATGGCACTGATGATGCCGCGCCCGATAGAGGGGCGTATTTTATGATATTGTACCAGACGGGTTGTATAACAATTTAATTTGTTAAAAAGCTCATGCAGAGTGGGAAACGTATCATGTTTTACATAGCCCGGAATACATTCACAACGGAGAAAACCTTCCACCTGATCGTCTACCGGTCTGTTATTAAATCGGGACTGTTTACGGTTAAAAAGACGTACAGGGTAATCAGGGGATGAAACAGGATAGATCGTCCGGACTTCTTCACCCAGAACAAACCAGTGGCGGCATATTCGCCATGCCGTTCCGGGGTCAGGCTCATCACCTGCTTTTAACGCTGAAATAGCATCAACTGTTTCCTGGTCAAGAATTTCATCACTGTCGATGCACAGGACCCAGTCATTGCTGGCTAAGGATATGGCATGATTCATCTGCTCGCCATGCCAGCCAAATTTTTTATAGACAGGGAGCAGTCCATAGCTCTCACAAATAAAACGTGTTTTGTCCGTACTGCCTGAATCTACAACGACGATCTCATCCGCTATTTTTAAAAGAGGCGGAATAACATCGTGCAATAATCTTTCAGAATTAAACGTTAATAAGCAGATCGTTATTTTAAACATGTTTCCACTCTCAACAGCAGCATAAATGAATATGATTAATACTATATAAATGAGTAGAGATGATTAAAGTCCTGAATCACACTTTTCAAATAAGCACGTATGACGATTTGTCTAATTCTGAAGCGCAATAAAATAGAAAAATCTATTTTATTTCAACAGATTCTTTATAATGCAGTCAGATGAAGGGTAGCACACGGATTCAGACATGCCGCACAAAAGTAAAATTCTCCTCCTGGATACGGGTAAAGAATGGGGGGGAGGCACCAACAGTATGCTTGAGCTCCTGAAGCGGATCAATCGCGATAAATTCGATATTACGTGTTGTTTTTACAGTGATTATAGCCGCGCTGAAGGTGAGACGATTGGTCAGGTGCTCAACAGCATCGGGATCCCGCTCATCGTGATCCCTCAGCGTCAGCAGCCGCTCTGGGCCAAATTACTGAAGGAAGCGGGACGTAGCCTGCTGTTTTTCTCACGCGGCGCCCGTAAGACATTGACTCGTTACGTGGATATCCTGTGGCGAATCAGGCCTAACGTCAGCAAAATCGAGACGCTTTTCATGGAGGGCGGTTTCGATACGCTCTATATGAATAACCAACCCGGCTCAAATGAGGAAGGCTATCTCGCGGCAGCGAAACTGCAGGCGCGGTTGATTCAGCACTGTCGCATTGAACCTGTATTGACCCCACCGCTGGTGAAGCTGGTCAACGCACATGCCACAAAAATCATCGCGGTTTCGCACGGCGTTGAACGCGTGTTGCTTCAGCATGGCGTCCGGCCCGAGCTGTGTACGACAGTCAATAATGCCATCGACATCCACCAGCCTTTACCTGACCGACGCGCGATGCGCCAGCGCCTTGGTATCGATGCCGATACGTTTGTTTTTGGTAGCATTGGCTCATTAATCCCGCGTAAAGCCAATCACCATACCCTGGAGGCGCTTGCAAAGTTCAGCCAGAAGCACCCGCAGGCGAAATGGAAAATGGTGCTGGTCGGCGAAGGTGCTGAGCGCCGCGCTTTAGCGGAACAGGCGCGAACACTGGGCATTGAGCATCACGTGATTTTCACCGGTTTTCAGAATACCCCGTTTGATTACCTCGCTACGTTTGACGCCTTTATTCTCGCCTCAAAAAGCGAAGGGCTACCTCGCGTGGTGCTGGAAGCGATGCTTCTCAATATCCCTGTTATTGGGTCTGCGGTGACCGGCACGGCGGAACTGATTGACCATGACTCGACGGGGCTCCTCTTCCCCTGGAGCGATGTTTCACAACTGGCACAGCATCTTGACAGCATCTGGACAGATGCGGCGCTGCGGGCTCGACTGGCTGCAGCTGCATATCAGAACGTTTGTCAGAACTATGCTATCGAAAACTATGTCAGCGGTGTCGAAGCCGTGCTTGGCGCGCACTAACCAAACGAGATAACTATGTTTAAATTTCTTAATGCTCGCTATCGTCATATCACCGGGCGACACAACATTCCTTATAGCGCGTTGTCAGTGACGGGCGGACTTGCTCCGGTGGATTCTATTGTGATTCCGTGTACCGGCGCAGATTTCGTCGAAGAAGCATTACTCTCTGCCACCTTTGCGGAACGTTATGCCACCGGAGTGAGCGAAATCGTCATCGTCAGCGATCAACCCGAATCCGCCTTTGGCGTACTGCCGCTTAAAACCCGCGTTGTAACGCTTAACCTTCCGGTGCGTGAGGAAGGTTACCGCTATAAGCAGATTTACCTCAGCCGTCTGGTGAAGCTTAACGCTCCATTGCAGGCTCGTGGTGAAGGTATTCTGATGATCGATTCCGATCTCAACCTGCTGAAAATGCCCGAGATCAAAATTGCGAATATGCATCTTTACTCCAGCTTCCGTCAGGGGAAAATGATTGCCAAGCTAGACGGTGCGCCAATGGAGAAAGTACCAGCATATTACAAAGATATGGTACGTCCGTATCTGGTCGATCATGTTAATAGTGCCTTCCTTGCTGCTACCCAAAAGACATGGCGTCGTATCTGCCCACTATGGCTGTCACTGTTTCAGGATACCTGGGAACTGATGGACGACAGTCAGCCCCCGACAGATCAATTGCCGCTCACTGCCCTGCTGGACATGCTGGATTTAAAAACGGTTAACCTTGGAGACTGGGTAAACTGGCCTGTATCCAAGAAGATCGGCGGTCAGGAAGCCGTTGTGCCAAAAGAGGTGATTGGCGCGCACGGGGGTTTCCCGCTTTCCGAATGGCAGAAGTATCTGGAATCTCCGGATAACAAATTGCTGTTCAAAGGGCAGGACTATACCCGCAAGGTGCGCTACCTGACGGACGAAGAGAAAAAGAATCAGTAAAAAAGGGGCCGCTGGCCCCTTTTTTATTACTTATCCCAGCTCAGGATCACTTTCCCTGACTGACCGGAACGCATCGCGTCGAAGCCCTGCTGGAACTCATCGATGGAGAAACGGTGAGTGATAATCGGGGACAGATCCAGGCCGGACTGGATCAGCGCTGCCATCTTGTACCAGGTTTCGAACATCTCGCGGCCATAGATGCCTTTGATGAACAGCCCTTTGAAGATGACTTTGTTCCAGTCGATGGACATATCTGACGGCGGAATGCCCAGCATCGCGATACGGCCACCGTGGTTCATGGTGTCCAGCATGGTGCGGAACGCCGGCGGCGCGCCGGACATCTCCAGGCCGACGTCAAAGCCTTCGGTCATACCCAACTCTTCCATCACGTCGGTCAGGCTCTCTTTCGAGACATCCACCGCGCGGGTGACGCCCATTTTGCGCGCCAGCGACAGGCGGTATTCATTCACGTCGGTGATCACCACGTTGCGCGCGCCCACGTGCTTCGCCACGGCTGCCGCCATAATGCCGATTGGGCCGGCGCCGGAAACCAGCACGTCTTCACCTACCAGGTCGAAGGAGAGCGCGGTGTGTACCGCATTGCCGAACGGGTCGAAGATGGAGGCCAGATCGTCAGAGATATTGTCCGGGATTTTGAAGGCGTTAAACGCCGGGATCACCAGGTATTCCGCGAAGCAGCCCGGACGGTTTACGCCCACGCCGACGGTGTTGCGGCACAGGTGCGTACGGCCACCGCGACAGTTACGGCAGTGACCGCAGGTAATATGGCCTTCACCAGAGACGCGATCGCCAATGCTAAAGCCTTTGACTTCCTGGCCGATGCCGACCACTTCACCAACATATTCGTGACCGACAACCATTGGGACAGGAATGGTTTTTTGCGACCACTGATCCCAGTTGTAGATGTGAACGTCAGTACCGCAGATGGCGGTTTTACGAATTTTGATCAGCAGATCGTTATGACCGACTTCCGGCTCCGGCACGTCGGTCATCCAAATCCCTTCTTCCGCTTTCAGTTTGGATAACGCTTTCATCACACGTCCTCAGGCAATTACGCCCAGCTGTTTGCCGATGCGGGTAAAGGCTTCCACCGCACGCTCAATTTGTTCAGGCGAATGCGCCGCAGACATCTGGGTGCGGATACGCGCCTGACCTTTTGGTACCACCGGGAAGAAAAACCCGGTGACGTAAATCCCTTCTTTCTGCAGCTCACGGGCAAACTGCTGCGCCACAACTGCGTCGCCCAGCATCACCGGAATGATCGCGTGGTCAGCGCCGGCCAGGGTGAACCCTGCGGCGCTCATTTTTTCGCGGAACAGACGGGCGTTTGCCCACAGGCGGTCGCGCAGCTCGGCGCCGGACTCCACCATCTCCAGCACTTTGATGGAGGCGGCCACAATGGCCGGCGCCAGGGAGTTGGAGAATAGGTACGGACGGGAGCGCTGGCGCAGCCACTCAACCACCTCTTTACGCGCAGCGGTATAACCGCCAGACGCGCCGCCGAGCGCTTTGCCCAGCGTACCGGTGATGATGTCTACGCGGCCCATCACGTCACAGTATTCATGGGAGCCGCGGCCGTTTTCACCGACAAAACCGACCGCGTGGGAGTCATCGACCATCACCAGCGCGTCGTATTTATCCGCCAGGTCGCACACGCCCTTCAGGTTGGCGATCACGCCGTCCATGGAGAACACGCCGTCGGTCGCGATCAGTACGTGGCGGGCACCCGCTTCGCGTGCCTCTTTGAGCCGCGCTTCCAGCTCAACCATGTCATTGTTGGCGTAGCGGAAACGCTTCGCTTTACACAGGCGGACACCGTCGATGATGGAGGCGTGGTTCAGGGCGTCGGAGATAATCGCATCTTCTGCGCCGAGCAGGGTTTCAAACAGACCGCCGTTGGCGTCGAAGCAGGAGGAGTACAGAATCGCGTCTTCCATTCCGAGGAAGTTTGCCAGCTTTTGCTCAAGCTGCTTGTGGCTATCCTGGGTGCCGCAGATGAAGCGCACGGAGGCCATGCCGAAGCCGTGGGTGTCCATGCCGTTTTTCGCGGCGGCTATCAGCTCAGGGTGATTCGCAAGACCTAAGTAGTTGTTCGCGCAAAAGTTGATCACATGGCTGCCGTCGGCAACGGTGATGTCCGCCTGCTGGGCAGACGTGATAATACGCTCCTCTTTGAACAACCCTTCCGCACGAGCGGTGTCGAGGTCGCTGTTTAACTGTTTGTAAAAATCACCACGCATTGCAATTCTCCAGACTCGGCAAATTTTGGCACATATTACCCAAACCTATAGTTCATGACGAGATGACGCCGTATCTCTTCTCGTTTTTGCAGCATAAATCACGTGTACCCCTGCTGCATATCGGTGAATGGCTGAAGACCGGGCATTGTGATGATATGATATGAATATTAGCGTCCGGGATTGTCCCCGGGCTCAACACTTCAAAGGTTACAGTTATGATCATCGTTACCGGCGGCGCGGGCTTTATCGGCAGCAACATTATTAAGGCCCTCAATGATAAGGGCATCACCGACATTCTGGTGGTGGACAACCTGAAAGACGGCACCAAGTTCGTTAACCTGGTGGATCTGAACATCGCTGACTACATGGATAAAGAAGACTTCCTTATCCAGATTATGGCGGGTGAAGAGTTCGGCGAGATCGAAGCCATCTTCCACGAAGGTGCGTGCTCTTCCACCACCGAGTGGGACGGCAAGTACATGATGGATAACAACTATCAGTACTCTAAAGAGATCCTGCACTACTGCCTGGAGCGTGAAATTCCGTTCCTGTATGCCTCTTCCGCGGCAACCTACGGCGGGCGCACCTCGGACTTTATCGAATCCCGCGAATACGAGCAGCCGCTGAACGTCTACGGCTACTCCAAGTTCCTGTTTGACGAGTACGTGCGTCAGATCCTGCCGGAAGCGAACTCGCAGATCGTCGGCTTCCGCTACTTCAACGTCTATGGGCCGCGCGAAGGCCACAAAGGCAGCATGGCGAGCGTAGCGTTCCACCTGAACACCCAGCTGAATAACGGTGAAAGTCCAAAACTGTTCGAAGGCAGCGACGGCTTCAAGCGTGACTTCGTCTACGTAGGCGACGTTGCAGCCGTAAACCTGTGGTTCCTGGAAAACGGCGTCTCCGGCATTTTCAACCTGGGCACGGGCCGCGCGGAATCCTTCCAGGCGGTGGCAGACGCGACGCTGGCATACCATAAGAAAGGCAGCATCGAGTACATTCCGTTCCCTGACAAGCTGAAGGGCCGTTACCAGGCGTTCACGCAGGCCGACCTGACCAACCTGCGCGCCGCGGGCTACGACAAGCCGTTCAAGACCGTTGCCGAAGGCGTAACGGAATATATGGCCTGGCTGAACCGCGACGCGTAAGTATGAGAATTCTGGTGATCGGCCCGTCATGGGTGGGCGACATGATGATGTCGCAAAGTCTCTATCGCACGCTCAAGGCGCGTTATCCCCAGGCGATAATCGACGTGATGGCACCCGCCTGGTGCCGTCCGCTGTTATCGCGTATGCCGGAAGTAAACGAGGCAATCCCGATGCCGCTCGGCCACGGGGCGCTGGAAATCGGCGAACGCCGCAAGCTCGGTCATAGCCTGCGCGAGAAGCGCTATGACCGTGCGTACGTGCTGCCTAACTCCTTTAAATCCGCCCTCGTACCTTTCTTTGCGGGCATTCCGCACCGTACCGGCTGGCGCGGCGAAATGCGCTACGGCCTGCTGAACGATGCCAGGGTGCTGGATAAAGAAGCCTGGCCGCTGATGGTGGAGCGCTACGTGGCGCTGGCCTACGACAAAGGCGTCATGCGCAGCGCGAAAGACCTGCCGCAGCCGCTGCTGTGGCCGCAGCTTCAGGTGAACGAGGGGGAGAAATCCCACACCTGCAACGCGTTTGGCATTTCGTCCGAACGCCCAATGATTGGCTTCTGCCCCGGCGCAGAATTTGGCCCGGCAAAACGCTGGCCGCACTACCACTATGCAGAGCTGGCGAAACAGCTGATCGACGAGGGCTACCAGATTGTGCTGTTTGGCTCCGCGAAAGATCACGAGGCGGGCAACGAAATTCTCGCCACGCTGAGCACCGAGCAACAGGCCTGGTGCCGCAACCTGGCTGGAGAAACGCAGCTTGAGCAGGCCGTTATCCTGATTGCCGCCTGTAAGGCCGTGGTCAGCAATGACTCTGGCCTGATGCACGTCGCCGCCGCGCTGGAGCGTCCGCTGGTTGCGCTGTATGGCCCAAGCAGCCCAGACTTCACGCCGCCGCTGTCGCACAAAGCGCGCGTAATCCGTTTGATCACCGGCTACCACAAGGTACGCAAAGGCGATGCCGCTGAAGGTTACCATCAGAGCCTGATCGACATAACGCCGCAGCGCGTTCTCGAAGAGCTCAACGAACTGCTGTTGAGCGAAGAAGGATAACGGATGCGGGTATTGATCGTTAAAACCTCCTCAATGGGCGATGTGCTGCATACGCTACCGTCGCTGACGGACGCCATGCGGGCCATTCCCGGCATCCGTTTTGACTGGGTGGTAGAAGAAGGCTTCGCGCAGATCCCCACCTGGCATGAAGCGGTTGACCGCGTGATCCCGGTCGCGATTCGCCGCTGGCGCAAAGCGTGGTTCTCCGCGCCGATTAAAGCCGAGCGTAAAGCCTTCCGTGAAACGGTGCAGGCGCAGCGTTACGACGCGATTATCGACGCGCAGGGGCTGGTGAAAAGCGCGGCGCTGGTCACGCGTCTGGCGCACGGCGTAAAGCACGGCATGGACTGGCACACCGCCCGCGAACCGCTGGCGAGTCTGTTCTATAACCGCCGCCACCACATCGCAAAGCAGCAGCACGCCGTAGAACGCACCCGCGAGCTATTTGCGAAAAGCCTCGGCTATGCGAAACCGGAAGCGCAGGGCGACTACGCCATTGCGCAGCACTTTTTGCGCAATACAGATCCCTGTGCTCAGCCTTATTTTGTCTTTCTGCATGCCACAACGCGCGACGATAAGCACTGGCCGGAAACACACTGGCGAAGGCTGATTGAACTAATGCAACCCTCCGGTATCCATATTAAACTCCCGTGGGGCGCTGAGCATGAGCGGCAGCGTGCGGCGCGTCTGGCAGCAGGCTTTTCCCACGTCGAGGTGTTACCCAAACTCACGCTGGCGCAGGTTGCCGCAGAGCTGGCAGGCGCTAACGCCGTTGTTTCCGTGGATACGGGTTTAAGCCATTTAACCGCGGCGCTGGATCGCCCAAATATCACCCTTTTTGGCCCGACCGATCCCGGCCTGATCGGGGGCTATGGCAAAAACCAGCATCAGATGGTCAGCCCGACTCAGCAAACGAAGGATATCAGCGCAGATGCGATTTTTTCATTTTTACAGGGCAGCCGTTGGCTTTCCAACAGGGATATTTAACCCATGAGTTACGTATTTCTGCTGATTTTACTCTTTCCGGTGAAGCTTATCCGGAAGCTGTTGCGCAAAGAGACAGGGAAAAACCTGGTCATTCAGACAGCCAAAATCGGTGATTTTGTTAATGCAACGCCTCTTCTGGCCTGGCTAAAAAAAAGCGACGTGCTGATCAGTCGCAGCGTGGGTGCGCTGGCGAAGCATGACGAGAATATCGAGCAGATCTACTTCATCGAACAGCATAAGCGCAATCTATGGCGTAAGCTCTGCTTCGCCTGCAGGATCATGAACCGTTACGACAATGTCTACCTGCTACAGCCGAATAGCGTAAATCTCTTTTTCGCCTCCGTTTGTAACGCCAAAAGCAAGCAATTTTTAAGCACGTACACGCGCAGGTGGTATCACGGGATTTTCTATGCAATGGCCGATGGTACCGTTGAACACGGCAGAAAAACGCTGTCGGTAACGAACTATCTTAAGCTGGCCGACCGTTCGTTGACGTGGCAGGACTCTCCCAAGCACGCCACAAAGCCACTGTTTAAACCATCGACCTACCCGGCAATTCTCGACAAACCTGATGTGATCCGCATCGGCATCAGCATTGCCGCAGGTAATAAAGCCAAAACGGTGCCGCCGGTCATCTGGAAGCGAATTATTGACCGTCTCGCCGACCTGCCCTGCGAGTTTCATGTGTTTGGCGCCCCTGATGAACAGTCGTGGTTGGACGATATCACCCGCGCTTACGGTGACATTCCTAACTTGATCAGTCTGATTGGGAAAATCACGCTGGAAGAACTCCCGTGGGCTATTTCAAAGATGGATTGCTATATCGCGTCTGATTCCGGGAATATTTACATTGCCGATGCAGTGGGTGTACCTGTCGTCATGTTGTTTGGCCCGTGCTGCCATTACGAACAACGCCCTCTCGGCAATGTTCTGTTGATTGGAAATGATGAAAATATTAATTCATACGTATTCGAAACGCGTTACTATTTCAGCCAACCGAAAGAAGAGCTGTTTGCCGTAAGTGAAACCGATCTGGATAAGATTGCGAGTTTATTAACGACCCTGAATAAAAACAAAAAAGAATCACTTGAGGCGTAAAATGGGATCTTTGACCAAGCAACTGTATCGATATACGCATAAGCGTAATATGCGACATAATGAGAATTTGTGGCCATTTATTAAATTGTCCCGCAATGAAACCGGTGAAATATGTGATTTAAAATATAAGGGGTTGGATATCAAACTGACCTATTTATCCTTACTTCATCATCGATTCAATGGTGAGATCCTGATTGCGGCGACAGGCCCCTCAATCAAACATATTGATTTTGCAAAATTGCCGGCATCGGTAGCGACCGCTGGCGTGAACGGCGCATGGCACCTTAATAATCAGCTCAACTTTAGTCTTTATTTCATTGTCGACATGACATTTATCGACCGCCAAACGGCGCTTTTGAAACAATTAACAGGCTGTAAAAATGTTATTTTATTTACTACCGTCATGGGGATCGTCAAGCTTATAAATCGTTTCTCCTACGAAAACATCCAGTGCGAAATTTGTATCATTGAAGATATTTGTTATGAGACCTACAAACCTTCAATCAAACAGGATAATCTGCGTCAAGCTTTAGCGGACACACCAGAAATTGTTTTCTCTGATACGCATCCTAATATTGCTTTTAGTCGTGATGTGCGACATGGTGTGGTGGATGCTGGCACCGTGATATATTGGGCGCTCCAGATAATTTACTTTCTGGGATTCAAAAAAATTCACATTGCTGGTCTTGATATGAATAATTTCAACCAGCCACGTTTCTATGAAAGCAACGATACGATGTTGCCCTCATTTCTTGAGGATAAAGTGCATAATACTGTGCTCCCCGCGCTAACGCTGGCAAGCAACATATTCAAAGAGGATAATATTTCAGTTATCAACCTCTCTCCTCAAAGCGCTATCCCTGACTCCGTTTTTCCCAGAAAGGATTTTAGTGATGTCTTCAATTAATTTGCAACGCGGCCTGTTCTATCCTTTTGTGCTCTTTATGTTTTTGAGCATGATTTTTTGCGGAGTCTCACGAGTAAATATCTTATTCCATATCACGCTGGCTCTATTTATCATCACTATGATTATCAATAGTGAGACACGCATCCGTTTTATCAACGATCGTGACTTCCTTCCTGCACTGGGGATGACCGGTGCCTTTTTGCTCTACTTTTCACTCTCAAATTTGTGGGCGGAATCTTCACATCTTAGCTCAGCCATCAGCCATTCCTTTTATTTATTTATTTTCCTGTGCCTTTATCGTCAGTGTGAGTTACAGGAAAGAAAAAAATACATCATTGGCGCAACCTATTTCGGCATCGTGGCACTGACGATATTAACGCTGGTTTATGTCAATAAAGAGCAAATATTTCAAAACCGGCTAACGCATGCTTTCCCGTTCTCCCCGGATAATGTCATTGATCTTGGGGGATACATGGCGTTGGGTATTCTGTTGAGCGCCATTCTAGTTCGCGAAACGCGTAACTACTGGTTCTATATTCCCGTTCCCCTGCTGCTGGTCTGCTTGATTCTGACCCAAAGCCGAGGGCCTTTCCTTTCGATGATTGTCGCCGCTATCGTTGCGTTTCTGTGTAAACCGAAATGGAATTTTAAGCTGTTAGCGGGCTCGCTGATCGTATTGTTAGCTATTGGCTCCATCCTCTATTTCAGCGGCTTCTTCGATATATTCCTCAAACGCGCGGAAGAATCTTCCCGTGCAGGCTCTGTCCGTTTCGGCATCTGGCAGCATGCCTTTGAAATAGCGAAACAAAAAATGATTTTCGGCTGGGGTTTCAATAAAGAACTTGAATTCATTAACGGCTATGGTCAACCTGTTACCACAACGCATAGCCTTTATTTAGCGACCTTCCTGAAGGGGGGAGTAGTGGGACTTCTGCTGCTTTTGAGTATGGTTCTCTTTGCGGGCAGACAATGTCTTCGCCACCTTGCTGCTAATCACAAAGCAGAGATTGCGGTTATTGTCTTTGCGCTGATGTTCTATGTTACCCAGGGCATGTTTGTGATCAGCAATCCGCGAGAATACTGGGTGCTATTCTGGCTTCCACTTGCCATTATTTTCAGCACCCCGGTAAAAACCGCGCTGCAAAAATAATTCCAGAGGCGCCGATTAATCGGCGCTTTTTTTATGGGAATAAAACTCCGCCAGCGTCATCCCCACCGTCTTATCGGATAGCCAGCTAAAAAGCGCTTCTAAATCCTGATATAAACCTTCAATCGCCGCCTCATCTTTAAAGGTCGGACTTCCGCCTGGCATAAATTCAGACGAGTGAAGCATAAACTCCACATAATCCTGTCCCCGCGACAGGCACTGCTGCGCGACCTGAATCATCTGCGCCGCATTGCCGCCGGACGGTCGCAACCAGTTTACGGACGGAGAGCGGTATTTCCCGCGAAGCCGATCGTATCCCTGTTTGATCGTGTTCAACCAGGCCGGATGTTTATACTGAATGCTCATCGGCACTTCGAGTAAGGGGCTATTTCCCGCCTGAGAAATAGTATCTAAATCCATAAAATAGGCGTGGTCGGGGAAATGCTGATAATCCGTTCCGCCATTGCCCTGCGGAGCACCTTTCGCATTGCGCCAGTTCACGCGTGGCGTCACGGAGCAATCAACCTGGTAGCCCAGTTCAACGAGCAATTTTGCATAGCGGCTATCAAATGCCCAACGCCCGGCGCGGTGGCTCAGCATTTTGGTCTGAAATGTCTCTTCCAGCAGACGGGTCATGAACAGCACTTTCTCACGCATCACCTCGTCTGAAAATTCAATCAGATACGGTTGCCAGCGCCAGTCATCTCCCGTGAGATCGTGCTCAGGTGGGCTATTCCATGCATGAAGGTGCATACCCACCTCCCCCTGACCACGAGCGATCGCGTCCCTGGCGAATTCAATGAAAACGGGCTCGATTGCCATCTCATAGTTTGTCAGCCATACGGGCTTAAAACCAAAACGCTCACAGAGGGCCTGGAACCGGGCCAGATAGCGCGCATTTTCCGTTTTAATGACGCGGTGATTCTCCCAGAGATTATCGCCCTCAGTATCAATCGTGATGATAAACGCTGGTTTTTTCATAATGAGTCCGCATGACAGGGAAGTTAGCGCTATGTTACGCACTCTCCAAAGCCTGAGTAAACCCTTCCTGGGAAATTCCTGAGATTATGGAGAAAGAGTGCAAGTCGCTACCAGGTCTATTAGAATTGCCAACAGTACAACGCCGATAAGATGATGATGAATAACTTACCTGACACGCCTGATTTGCGCATTCTACTGATCAAACTCCGCCATCATGGCGATATGTTATTGACCACCCCCGTCATTGATTCATTACGTCAAAAATGGCCACAAGCGCAAATTGACGTGCTGTTGTATGAAGAAACGCGCGATATGCTCGCCGCGCACCCGACGATTGGCACTATTTATGGAATCGATCGTAAATGGAAGCAACTGGGCACGCTAAAGCACCTTCAAAAGGAGTGGCAGTTACTCTGCGCGTTACGAAAGCAACATTATCATCTGGTGATAAATCTTGCCGATCAGTGGCGTAGCGCTATCGTCACCCGTTTCACTGGTGCGCCGGTTCGCCTCGGATTCGCCTTTAACAAACGCAACAATCCATTCTGGCGTTTCTGTCATAGCGATTTAGTCTCTGTTGCAAATCACAAATCCCTGCACACTGTCGAACAAAATCTCTCCATTCTGTCACCATTACAGGTCGCACCTGAGCCAGCTGTTACCATGGCCTACAGTGCAGAAGACTGGCACCACGCCCGCCAGGAGCTGGTGCAAAAAGGAGTGGGCGATAACTACATCGTCATTCAGCCGACATCACGCTGGTTCTTCAAATGCTGGGATGAAAGCAAAATGGCGCAAACCATCACCGCGCTGCAGCAGGATGGGCATACCGTTGTACTCACGGCCGGGCCGGATAAAAAAGAGCTGGCGATGATAGATCGCATACTCGCCGCCTCACCGAAAACGGGGGTCGTCTCGCTGGCGGGACAGCTAACGTTGCGCCAGCTGGCCTCACTCATCGACCACGCGTGTCTTTTTATTGGCGTTGACTCCGTTCCGATGCATATGGCCGCCGCGCTGCAGACGCCCTGCGTGGCGCTGTTTGGCCCCTCCAAACTGACGTTTTGGTCTCCATGGCAAGTCAACGGTGAAGTCATCTGGGCTGGCGACTACGGTCCCCTTCCCGATCCCGACGCTATTGATACCAAAACGAAAGAACGCTATCTCGACGCCATTCCTGTTGATGCTGTCGTCTCCGCTGCAAGGAGATATTTGTCATGAAACACAATCGTCTGGCGATTGTTCGCCAAAAGTATCGCCCTGATGGCGGAGCGGAGCGCTTCGTTTCACGTGCGCTCACCGCGCTGAGCAATCAGAATCTTGAACTCAACGTCATTACGCGTGAATGGCAGGGCGAGAGACAGGACGACTGGCATATCCATATTTGCGACCCGCGCAAATGGGGCCGAATTAGCCGCGAACGCGGGTTTGCCCATGCTGCCCGCGCGCTGTGGCAGCAACAGCAGTTTGATATTGTGCAAAGCCACGAGCGGATTCCGGGCTGTGATATCTACCGCGCTGGCGATGGCGTTCATCGCCGTTGGCTGCTACAGCGTGCGCGCATCCTGCCCGCCTGGCGCGCGAAAATGCTGATGGTCGACCGCTATCACCGCTACGTGATGCACGCCGAGCGTGAAATGTACCAGGCGCCAGAGCTGAAAGCGGTTATCTGTAATGCGGAGATGATCAAACGCGAAATCGTCGAAGACTTTGATCTTGACGCAAAAAAGATACATGTGATTTATAATTCAATTGATTCCAGCCGCTTCGTTCCGGCCCAGGAAGCACAGCGTGCCGCGCTGCGTCAGCAATTTGGTTTGCCAGCCGATGCCGTGGTGTTCTGTTTTGTAGGATCGGGATTTGAACGAAAAGGATTGGCCAGCGCCATACGCGCTATCGCAGGAACTTCAGCCTGGCTGATTGTGGTTGGACAGGATAAAGCAGAACATCGTTATCGTGACCTCGCCCGTTCATTGGGCTGCGAAGGGCAAATCCGTTTCCTGGGGATGCAAAAAGAAACGCTGCCTTTTTATCAGCTATCCGATGGTTTACTGTTGCCAACGCTGTATGATCCCTTTCCAAACGTCATTCTTGAAGCGATGGCCTGCGGCTTGCCCGTCATTACTTCAGAGAGTTGCGGAGGCGCTGAATTTATTCAGCAAGGCCAGAACGGATTTTATTGTGACGCCCTGGATATCAACACATTGAAGGAGGCAATTGCAGCCACTCCTTCTCTGGGAAAAAATAACACGCTGGGGCAAGCGGCACGTGAACGGGTAAAAGACGCCACCCCCGAAAAACTGTCAAGTCAGCTTATTTCGCTTTATCAAAAATTACTGGATTAAAAATGCGCATCCTAATGATTATTGATGGTTTACCCGGTGGGGGAGCTGAAAAAACAGTTCTTACACTTTCCAGCGGATTAACGGAAATGGGGCATCAGGTCTCCCTTTTCTCTCTGCGGAAAGTGTGTGATTACGCCATCCCGGAAGGCATTGATTATCAGGTGGTTCAGGATACCTGCAAAAAACCGTGGCGCAAGCTGACGGAGATCCCACGCCGAGCCCGCCTGCTGGATCAGGCAATTGAGCGGGCTGAGCGCAGCGGAAAATTTGACGTTGTGTTCTCTCATCTGCACAAAACTGACCGCATTGTGGCGCACTGCCGCGCGCTGGAGCGTGAAAAAGTCTGGTTCTGCGTGCATGGCATGTTCTCTTTCTCCTATCTTCGCCATCGCAGCGGGCTTTCGCGCTGGTTTAAGCATCTTAAAATTCGTCATACCTACGAAAACCGAAACGTTGTCGCCGTCTCAGGCGCCGTGCTGAAAGACCTTTCCGAGACCCTGGCTCTGAAACTCCGGCGTAAAGCGGTTATCCACAATCCTTTTGATATCCCTGAAATTCAGCGTCTGGCGGATGCCCCCTTCGAGATGCAAGGGAAGGATTACATCATCCATGTCGGCCGCTTCCATGAGCACAAACGCCACGACCGTCTTTTACGCGCGTTCGCACAGAGTCAGCTCGACACTACGCTTGTGATGATGGGCAATGGTTCCGAAGCCAAAATTCAAAAGCTCAAACAGCTTGCCCGCGACCTGGGTATTGAAGACAAGACGGTTTTCCGTCCCTTCGACTCCAATCCCTACCCCTGGATTAAAGGGGCACGCCTCTTAGTGTTAAGTTCTGACTGCGAAGGTTTTGGTAATGTGCTGGTGGAATCCATTATCTGCCAGACGCCACCGGTCAGTACCAATTGTCCGGGTGGCCCCGCAGAAATCCTCACCGGCGCCTTAGCGCGCGGGCTGGCAGAGCTAAATGACGCGTCACTGGCAAAAACCCTGGTAGATATTTATACCGCCCCGCCGGTCGTTGGCGATGCAACGATTGCCTCGTTCGGTATCAATGCCATTTGCCAGCAGTACATTGCTTTGGTCGACAATCAAAAATAATCAGGTTTCTTATGCAAAATTCAGCGCCATTGTTAAGCGTGGTGGTTGCCGTTTATAACGGCGAAGCTTTTCTGGATCAGTTCTTTACCTGCCTTGTGAATCAACGCATCGACAGCATGGAAGTCATTATTGTCAATGATGGCTCAACTGACCGCTCGATGCAGATCGTCGAACGCTGGCGTGAAAAACTGCCGCAGATGCAGGTGATTGAACAGCAAAACCAGGGCGTTTCCATTGCGCGAAATACCGGCCTGGCCGTTGCAACCGGTCAGTATCTCTCTTTCCCGGATATTGATGACGTCTTCAAACCTGGCATGTACCAGCGTCTGCTGGATATGGCCGTCACGCAGGATCTGGATGTCGCCACCTGCAACGGCAACTACGTCTGGGAAAATGATAAGAAACCGTCTCGACCTATCTTCCCCGAGGATAAACTCGCCTCAACGGGCGTTATGACGGGCCCGGCATGGTTAAAGATGGCGCTGGATTCACGTAAGTTCCTGCACGTGACCTGGCTTAATATCTATCGCCACGATTTTATTCGTAAACACAGTTTCCATTTCGAACCCGGGCTGCGCCATCAGGATATCCCGTGGACCACCGAGGTGCTGCTTGCCGCAGAGCGCGTTCAGTACACCAGTGAACGCTTTTATGACTACTACATTCACTCTGCCTCGGTATCGCATACGCCGGATAATGACGACACGCTGATCCGCTCCGCGCGCCACTACATGAAAATCCTGCAGATGCTTGATGCCATTAACCAGCGTTACCCGGATAAAGTGAAAAATATCCCCGCCTGCCACTGGCAAATCGCCAAAGAGGGGCTGGGGATCATTCATACCTTCGACAACATGAAGGATGAGACAAAGAAAACAATGATTATCAAAGAGTTCTTCGACACCGGGATCTGGAAGCTTATCTGGAAAAGTGCCAAAAGCCCGCGTTTGCGCTGGCGCCTGGGCCGACGCTACTTCCGTTTAAAACGGTATCTGGCATAAGAGATAGCTTTACCTGGCTTAAATGCTTAGAATTTGCCCGCCGAAACTAAAAAGACGGATAATCGCTTGGAATTGTTGTATACCGCCCTGCTCTATATCATTCAGCCACTGGTGTGGCTGAGACTGTTGCTTCGTAGCCGTAAAGCGCCTGCGTATCGTAAACGCTGGGCTGAACGCTATGGCTTTTGCCGCAATAAAGTCGCCCCGGACGGTATTTTGCTGCATTCCGTTTCTGTCGGTGAAACGCTAGCGGCGATCCCGCTGGTTCGCGCTCTGCGCCACCGCTACCCGTCTCTGCCGATTACCGTCACCACCATGACGCCAACCGGCTCAGAGCGCGCGTTATCCGCGTTTGGCAAAGACGTTCATCACGTCTACCTCCCTTACGATCTGCCCTGCGCTATGAATCGTTTCCTGAACACCGTTCGCCCGAAGCTGGTGATCGTGATGGAAACCGAGCTGTGGCCGAACATGATTTCCGCTCTGCACGCCCGTAAAATTCCGCTGGTGATTGCCAACGCGCGCCTTTCAGAGCGCTCGGCGAAAGGCTACGGCAAGCTGGGCAAATTTATGCGCCGCCTGCTGAGCAAAATCACGCTGATTGCCGCGCAGAACGAAGAAGACGCGGCGCGCTTTATCTCCCTGGGCCTGAAGCGCAACCAGCTTGCCGTGACCGGCAGCCTGAAATTCGATATTTCCGTTACCCCTGAACTGGCCGCCCGCGCCATCACGCTGCGCCGCCAGTGGGCTCCGCGTCGCCAGGTCTGGATAGCGACCAGTACTCATGAGGGCGAAGAGGCGATTATCCTGCAGGCGCACCGTAAGCTGCTGGAAACCTTCCCGGACCTACTGCTGATTCTGGTGCCTCGTCACCCCGAACGTTTTAAAGATGCCCGCGAAATGGTGCAGAAAGGCGGCTTCAGCTTCACCCTGCGCAGCAGCGGAGAGATCCCTTCCGGCAGTACCCAGGTGGTGATTGGCGATACGATGGGCGAACTGATGCTGCTCTACGGCATTGCTGACCTCGCCTTTGTTGGCGGCAGCCTGGTGGAGCGCGGAGGCCATAACCCGCTGGAGCCGGCAGCCCACGCCATTCCTGTGCTGATGGGTCCACACACGTTTAACTTCAAAGATATCTGCGCTAAATTGCAGCAGGCCGATGGTTTAATTACCGTGACCGATGCGGACTCGGTCGTCAAAGAAGTATCGACCCTTCTGACGGATGAAGATTACCGCCTGTGGTACGGTCGCCACGCCGTCGAAGTGCTGCACCAGAACCAGGGCGCACTCACCCGTCTGCTGCAGCTTCTGCAACCTTATCTGCCTCAGCGGAGCCACTAATGTCTACGCGTCTGTCGGTCGTCATGATCGCCAAAAACGCCGCCGACCTGCTTCCGGACTGCCTGGCCTCCGTCGCCTGGGCTGACGAAATTGTTATCCTCGACTCCGGAAGCACGGACAACACGGTGGACATCGCCCGGGCTGCGGGCGCAAAAGTCTTTACCGATACCGACTGGCAGGGCTACGGCATTCAGCGCCAGCGCGCGCAGGCTCACGCCACGGGCGATTATGTGCTGATGATCGACACCGACGAGCGCGTCACCCCAGAACTCCAGCAGGCCATTCAGGCGGTGCTTTCCTCACCCCAGCCTGGCGCCGTATACAGCATCGCGCGTCGTAACTACTTCCTTGGCCGCTTCATGCGCCACAGCGGCTGGTATCCGGATCGCGTAATGCGCCTCTACGAGCGCGGGCGCTTTCAGTACAACGACAATCTTGTCCATGAGTCACTGGCCTGCGACGGCGCCCAGGTCATCCCCCTGACGGGTGATTTGCTGCATCTGACCTGCCGTGATTTCGCCAGCTTCCAGCAAAAGCAGCTCAACTATGCCACCGCATGGGCGCAGGAACGCCACCAGCGCGGCAAGAAGGCCTCGCTGACAGGAATCTTCACCCACACGCTGGGCGCGTTTCTGAAAACGCTGCTGCTGCGCGGCGGCGTGCTGGATGGTAAGCAGGGCTGGTTACTGGCGGTAGTGAATGCCCAGTATACTTTCAACAAATACACCGAGCTGTGGGCGCTCTGCCGCGGCTACTCAGAGAAAACGTGAGCCATGAGCACAAAAGCGATTTATCCGGGTACCTTCGATCCGATCACTAACGGTCATCTTGACATCATTACCCGTGCAGCGTGCATGTTCGACAAGGTGATCCTGGCGATTGCCGCCAGCCCCAGCAAAAAGCCGATGTTTGATCTCAACGAGCGCGTGCAACTTGCCACCGACGCCATTTCGCACCTGCCAAATGTTGAAGTTGTCGGGTTCAGCGATCTGATGGCGAACTTCGCCCGCGCCCAGCAGGCCAATATTCTGATTCGTGGCCTGCGCGCGGTGGCAGACTTCGAGTATGAGATGCAGCTGGCGCACATGAACCGCCACCTGATGCCGGAGCTGGAAAGCGTATTCCTGATGCCGTCAAAAGAGTGGTCGTTTATCTCGTCCACGCTGGTAAAAGAGGTGGCGCGCCATCACGGGGACGTTACCCATTTCCTGCCGGATAACGTCCACCTGGCACTGATGGAAAAGCTAAAGTAGTTCTATTTCTGACACTGGCGGCAGTAGAACGTGGCGCGCTGGGCGTGCTTCGTGGCAATAATCGGCGTCCCGCATGCCCTGCATGGCTCGCCCTTACGGCCATACACCTGCAGCTCCTGGGCAAAATAGCCTGGTTTACCGTCGCTTTGCAGAAAATCCTTCAGGGTGGTCCCGCCTTGCTCAATCGAGCGCAGCAGCACTGCTTTAATGACCCGAACCAGCAGCTCACACTCCTGCGCGGACAGCGACGAGGCCAGCCGATCGGGATGGATCCCGGCCGCAAACAGCGATTCACTGGCGTAAATATTCCCCACGCCGACCACCAGCTTGTTATCCATCAGCCAGGGCTTGATCGGGGTCTTTTTCTTCGCGCACTTCTCTTTCAGGTAGTCCGCATTAAACGCGTCTGAAAGCGGCTCAGGGCCCAGATGCGCCAGCACGTTGTGTCCTTCCAGCTCCTTCGTCCACAGCCACGCGCCAAAGCGCCGCGGATCGGTGTAGCGGAGCACTTTGCCGTTGCTCATTACCAGGTCAACGTGATCGTGTTTTTCCGCAGGCAATTCTTCGGTCAAGATGCGCAGGCTCCCGGACATCCCAAGATGGATAATGATCCAGCCGTCAGGCAGCTCCAGCAGCAGGTATTTCGCGCGGCGCTGCACGCTAAGGACGGGTTTGTCGCTTAACGCGTGGATCTCATCGGACACCGGCCAGCGCAGTCGTCCATTGCGAACGACGGCATGAAGAATAGTCGCGCCGACCAGATGGGGCTCAATGCCGCGACGGCTGGTCTCTACCTCAGGTAATTCAGGCATGGTTCCTCCGTTGAGATGCAGAATGCAAAAAACCCCGCAGTTGCGGGGTTTTTCAATACAAGGAGGCTAAAATTATTTGATTTTAGCTTCTTTGTACAGTACGTGCTGGCGTACAACTGGATCGAATTTTTTCAGTTCCAGTTTTTCCGGCTTAGTACGTTTGTTCTTCGTGGTGGTGTAGAAGTGACCTGTACCAGCAGAAGAAACCAGCTTGATTTTCTCGCGAATACCTTTAGCCATGATTTATTTCCTCTTTAAGTACTTAGTACTTTTCGCCACGGGCACGCAGTTCAGACAGAACTGTATCGATGCCTTTCTTATCGATTACACGCATACCTTTAGCAGATACACGCAGGGTGACAAAACGCTTCTCGCTCTCAACCCAGAAACGGTGAGAGTGCAGGTTCGGCAGGAAACGGCGTTTAGTCGCGTTCAGTGCGTGGGAACGGTTGTTACCGGTCACCGGACGCTTGCCAGTAACTTGGCAGACTCGGGACATGTCTATTCTCCAAAAATCAAATTAGCTCGAGCTTCGTATGGGGTATCGGCGCCTCGTCAGGCTTTACAGCCCGGTCATCGCGTAGTTCTAAGTGAACTCTCGATTGCCAGGCCCAAATGCCAAACCCGAGATTCTCAAAGGTGGCGTAGTATACGCTGACTCGGCGGTGTGCTCAAGTCCCGAACAGACAAAGATCCCGATGGATCGCGAGAAATAGCCTAAATCCAGCCATGTTCTGCAAAAGAAATGTACTCTCCGCGGCCAATTATCAGATGGTCCAGAACACGAATGTCCATGAATTGACAGCATTTGATAATGCGTTCGGTGATTTCTTTGTCAGCTCTGCTCGGTTCTGCACAGCCAGAGGGGTGATTATGCGCGAGGATCACCCCCGCTGCATTCACTTTTATCGCTTCACGCACAATTTCACGCGGATGTACCTCAACGTGGCTCAGTGTACCCGAAAACAGGCGGCTGTGCTTCAGTACCCGGTTCCTGTTGTCGAGAAAGATCACCATAAAGATCTCCCGCTCCAGACCGGATAGCTGGCTTTGCAAAAATTCGCGGGTCATGTCAGGGGTAAGGATCGGATCTTGCTCCTCCATCTGTACGTTATAAAATCGCCGGGCAAGTTCAGCAATACCCCGTAACTGGGCATACTTCGCGACGCCAATGCCTTCTAAGTGCGTAAACGCCTCCAGTTCGGCTGTCAGCAAACCATGTAGTGAACCAAAATGGTCTATCAGATTTTTCGCCAGCGTAAATACCGTTTTTCCCTTCGTACCTGTACGTAAAAAGAGCGCCAGCAGCTCCTCGTCTTTTAATAACGCGACGCCATGACGCAGCATTTTTTCGCGCGGTAGCAGCAGTTCAGTCTCTTCCATGCCCGGCCTCCTTCTGTTTGCCATTATGCTGCCACAGGCAAATCCGGGGCTCGACGCTGAGGTTTCGTTCTTGCGTAGCGCCTCGCAAAGTGCATAAAGGACTTCATCACCCCCCTATTTGGGATTGTGGTAAAATGCCCGCTCTCTGGTGAAACCCAACAGGAAAGAATCATGATGAGCCTGGCCGGTAAAAAAATCGTTCTTGGCGTGAGCGGCGGCATTGCTGCCTATAAAGCGCCGGAGCTGGTGCGTCGTCTGCGCGAGCGCGGGGCGGACGTGCGGGTCGCGATAACCGAAGGCGGTAAAGCCTTTATCACCCCTCTGAGCCTGCAGGCGGTTTCAGGATACCCGGTATCTGACAGCCTGCTCGATCCGGCCGCCGAAGCCGCGATGGGGCATATTGAGCTTGGGAAATGGGCCGATCTGGTGATTCTTGCCCCTGCCACGGCAGATTTAATTGCCCGCGTGGCGGCCGGTATGGCGAACGATCTGGTTTCGACCATTTGCCTCGCGACGCCTGCGCCCGTCGCCGTTGTGCCCGCCATGAACCAGCAGATGTACCGCAATGCCGCCACCCAGCATAATCTGGAGACGCTGGCTTCGCGCGGCCTGCTTGTCTGGGGCCCGGACAGCGGCAGCCAGGCCTGCGGCGACGTTGGCCCGGGGCGTATGCTCGACCCGCTGACGATTGTGGATATGGCCGCCGCCCATTTTTCACCTGTCAACGACCTGCAACATCTCAACATCATGATTACCGCGGGCCCGACGCGCGAACCGCTGGACCCGGTGCGTTACATCACCAACCACAGCTCCGGTAAAATGGGCTTTGCGATTGCTGCCGCAGCGGCAAAACGCGGTGCTAACGTCACGCTGGTCAGCGGCCCGGTCTCGTTACCTACGCCACCTTTTGTACAGCGTATTAATGTTACCACCGCGCTGGAGATGGAAGCCGCCGTGCAGGCTCATGCGCAACGCCAGCAGATTTTTATCGGCTGTGCGGCCGTGGCAGACTATCGCGCCGAGACCATCGCCGAGTCTAAAATCAAAAAGCAAGGCGATGAATTAACACTGAAAATGGTGAAAAACCCGGACATTGTTGCCGGTGTCGCCGCATTAAAAAGCCATCGTCCTTACGTTGTTGGATTTGCCGCAGAAACGAATAATGTGGAAGAATATGCCCGGCAAAAACGTACCCGCAAAAACCTCGATTTAATTTGCGCGAACGACGTATCGCTGGCCACGCAAGGATTTAATAGCGACAGCAACGCACTGCACCTTTTCTGGCAGGATGGAGATAAAATCTTACCGCTTGAGCGCAAGGAACTCCTGGGCCAACAATTACTGGACGAGATCGTTACCCGTTATGATGAAAAAAATCGACGTTAAGATTCTGGACCCGCGTGTTGGCGAGCAATTCCCGCTGCCAACCTATGCCACCTCCGGCTCTGCCGGACTTGACCTGCGCGCCTGTCTCGATGACGCCGTAGAACTGGCTCCCGGTGCCACTACCCTGATCCCGACTGGCCTGGCGATCCACATTGCAGATCCGTCTCTGGCGGCAGTGATCCTGCCGCGCTCGGGTCTGGGCCATAAGCACGGCGTAGTGCTGGGTAACCTGGTCGGCCTGATCGACTCCGACTACCAGGGTCAGCTGATGGTGTCCGTCTGGAACCGTGGTCAGGACAGCTTCACCATTGAACCTGGCGAGCGTATCGCGCAGATGGTTTTTGTACCGGTGGTACAGGCAGAATTTAACCTGGTGGCAGACTTTGATGCCACCGACCGTGGCGAAGGCGGCTTCGGCCATTCCGGGCGCAAATAACCGCCCGACACACGTATCTCGCAGCGCCATAACGCAATAACAAACCGCAAACGTCAGTTTGCGGTCGCTGTGTGGATGCCAGCCTGGCAAGTGCTTATTTTCAGGGGTATTTTGTAACATGGCAGAAAAACAAACCGCGAAAAGGAATCGTCGCGAAGAAATACTTCAATCTCTGGCTCTGATGCTTGAATCCAGCGATGGCAGTCAACGCATCACCACCGCCAAACTGGCCGCCTCTGTGGGCGTGTCTGAGGCGGCGCTGTATCGTCATTTCCCCAGCAAAACAAAAATGTTCGACAGCCTGATCGAGTTTATTGAAGACAGTCTGATCACGCGCATTAACCTGATTCTGAAAGATGAAAAAGATACCACCGCGCGTCTTCGTCTGATTGTGCTGTTAATTCTGGGCTTTGGGGAGCGCAATCCGGGTTTAACCCGTATCCTGACCGGCCACGCGCTGATGTTTGAGCAGGACAGGCTGCAGGGCCGCATCAATCAGCTTTTTGAGCGTATTGAAGCGCAGCTGCGCCAGGTGCTGCGCGAGAAGAAAATGCGTGAAGGCGAAGGATACAATACGGATGAGACATTGCTGGCAAGCCAGATTCTGGCGTTTTGTGAAGGCATGCTCTCCCGCTTTGTGCGCAGCGAATTCAAATACCGACCAACGGACGATTTTGACGCCCGCTGGCCGTTAGTGGCAGCGCAGCTGCAGTAGCACCGCAGGCCCGGTAAGCGTAGCGCCGCCGGGCAATTCAATTACACACCAAACTCTTCGCGATACGCCCGCACCGCCGCCAGGTGATCCGCCATCTCTGGCTTCTCTTCCAGATACGCAATCAGGTCTTTCAGGGTGATGATAGAGGTCACTTTGCAGCTGTAATCACGCTCTACTTCCTGGATAGCAGAGATATCGCCGCGACCGCGCTCCTGACGATCAAGAGAAATCAGCACGCCAGCCAGCGTCGCACCGTTGGCCTGGATAATCTCCATAGATTCACGGATCGCGGTGCCTGCGGTAATCACGTCGTCGACCAGCATCACGCGGCCCTGCAGCGCGCTGCCCACAAGATTACCGCCTTCACCGTGGGTTTTGGCCTCTTTGCGGTTAAAGCAGTACGGCACATCACGGTCATGGTGCTCCGCCAGCGCCACCGCCGTGGTAGTTGCAATCGGAATGCCCTTGTACGCAGGGCCAAACAGCAGGTCGTAATCAATCCCGGAATCCACCAGCGCTTCGGCATAGAAGCGGCCTAACAGTGCCAGATCGCGCCCGGTATTAAACAGCCCGGCGTTGAAGAAATATGGGCTCTTACGCCCGGATTTCAGCGTAAATTCGCCAAACTTAAGTACCTGTTTATTAATCGCAAACTCAATAAACTGGCGCTGATACGATTTCATGGATTCGCTCCTTTGGTTTTTTCTGTCTTGCAGGCAAAAAAAAGGCGACTCATTGGTCGCCTTTAAAATCAATTTTCTAACGCCGCTTTTTGCGTCGTTACAATGGATTCGATTCCCCCTCGGGCCAACGCCAGCAGAGAGAGAAGTTCTTCATGGGTGAACGGCTCACCTTCCGCCGTTCCCTGCACCTCAATGATACGACCATCTTCGGTCATCACCACGTTCATGTCGGTCTCGGCGGCAGAATCTTCAACATATTCCAGATCGCAAAGCGCTTCACCATTAACGATCCCCACGGAAACCGCCGCGACCATCCCTTTCATAGGGTTGGTTTTCAGCTTACCGGCTGCAACCAGCTTGTTCAGGGCATCGGCCAGCGCCACACAGGCACCGGTAATGGACGCGGTACGCGTGCCGCCATCTGCCTGAATCACGTCGCAATCCAGGGTAATAGTGAATTCACCGAGGATTTTCAGGTCAACGGCGGCGCGCAGCGCACGTGCGATCAGGCGCTGGATTTCCATGGTACGTCCACCCTGCTTACCCTTTGCCGCTTCACGGGCGTTACGGGTATGGGTCGCGCGTGGCAGCATGCCGTACTCGGCGGTGATCCAACCCTGGCCCTGCCCTTTCAGAAAGCGCGGAACGCCCTCTTCGATGGACGCGGTGCAAAGCACTTTGGTGTCACCAAACTCAACCAGCACGGAGCCTTCAGCGTGTTTTGTATAGTTACGGGTCAGGGTGACGGGACGCACCTGATTGGCGCTACGACCTGATGGACGCATGATGGATTCTCCGGCTTGAAACGAATGTGGCTGCGCATTATACGGATAAAGGACGCTTATTCCTATCCTGAGAAGCCCCCGAAAGCTATAATCCCCCCATCTCTCCTTTAAAAACGGGAATGTCTATGATCCGCAGTATGACCGCCTACGCCCGGCGTGAAATCAAGGGTAGCTGGGGTAGCGCTACCTGGGAAATGCGTTCGGTAAACCAGCGCTATCTGGAAACATATTTCCGTATGCCGGAACAGTTCCGCAGCCTTGAACCTGTGGTGCGCGAGCGTATCCGTACGCGTCTGACCCGCGGGAAAGTGGAATGCAACCTGCGCTTTGAGCCAGATGCCAGCGCACAGGGCGAGCTGATCCTCAACGAAAAACTGGCGAAACAGCTCGTGAATGCGGCGAACTGGGTCAAAATGCAGAGCGATGAAGGCGAAATCAACCCGGTTGATATTCTGCGCTGGCCTGGCGTCATGGCCGCCGGCGAGCAGGATCTGGACGCGATTGCCGCAGAAATTCTGGCAGCCCTCGACGGCACGCTGGATGACTTTATCGTTGCCCGCGAAACCGAAGGCCAGGCACTGAAAGCGATGATTGAGCAGCGCCTTGAAGGCGTCAGCGCTGAAGTGGCGAAGGTTCGCGCCCATATGCCGGAAGTACTGCAATGGCAGCGCGAGCGTCTGGTCGCCAAGCTGGAAGAAGCGGAAGTTCAGCTGGAAAACACCCGTCTGGAACAAGAGCTGGTGCTGATGGCGCAGCGTATCGATGTTGCTGAAGAGCTGGACCGTCTGGAAGCGCACGTTAAAGAGACCTACAACATCCTGAAGAAGAAGGAAGCTGTAGGCCGCCGTCTGGACTTTATGATGCAGGAGTTCAACCGCGAGTCGAACACTTTGGCGTCTAAGTCTATCAACGCTGAAGTGACCAACTCAGCGATTGAACTCAAGGTTCTGATTGAGCAGATGCGCGAGCAGATCCAGAATATTGAGTAATCGCTTTTTGGATGGCGTCGGCTGACGCCATCCATTATTATTTCTAATCCGAATTCCCGCCTCTTTTCAAATTCAGCAGCCAAGTATCAAAGATATTCAACATGTATTGATTAAATTTTATAGGTGAAACCCAATCGCCTTAGAAAATCTCAATCGTGATCTTGCGCACAAATCGCTAACCTTTCCGCGTTCACACCGGAGGGTATATGCTGCTTCACATTCTTTATCTTATTGGTATCACCGCTGAAGCCATGACTGGCGCTCTCGCCGCCGGGCGTCGCCGGATGGACACCTTCGGCGTGATCATTATTGCCACTGCAACCGCGCTGGGCGGCGGTTCCGTGCGCGATATCCTGCTTGGCCATTACCCGCTCGGCTGGGTGAAACATCCTGAGTATGTGATTATCGTCGCAACGGCCGCCGTATTAACCACCATCGTGGCACCCGTTATGCCGCACCTTCGCCGCCTGTTCCTGGTGCTTGATGCACTGGGGCTGATCGTCTTTTCTATCATCGGTGCACAAATCGCGCTCGATATGGGGGAAGGTCCGGTTATCGCTACCATTGCCGCCGTGGTGACGGGCGTATTCGGCGGCGTGCTGCGCGATATGTTCTGCAAGCGCATTCCTCTGGTCTTTCAAAAAGAGCTGTATGCCGGCATCTCCTTCGCCGCAGCGGTGCTCTACATTGCCCTGCAGCATTACGTTTCAAACCACGACGTGGTGGTCATCTCCACGCTGCTGTTTGGCTTTACGGCCCGCATGCTGGCGCTGCGTCTGAAGCTCGGATTGCCCGTGTTTCACTATAAGCACAGCGCCCACTGATCTCAGAACCCATTGATGTGCTGCTGAGCAAGCCATCTGATCAACACATCGATCTCTGGCGCGTGCAGCCAGGCAACGATTTGCCGCGCCTTCTCCGCACCCGTACCCGGCAAGGCCTGCCAGGCCTTTTCACTGCGTTCACTCATCTTTTGCCACGACACATCTTCCAACGCCTTCAGCGAGGCCTGTGGCAGCGGAACACCCAGCGCCAAAATCCAGCGGATAAAAGGCTGCTCATGCACCTGATTAAAGCGATGCCAGAGCGCCAGCCCGCGTGCGGCAGAGAATCCCGGCGTCGACTGCAGCTGCTCCTGCGTTAATAGCAGCCACGAAAAGAGATGTTCAAAATGATGCGCCTGCCAGAGTGTGCGCCAGCCTGACTCACCTAATCCTTCAATGTTGAATACCTGCTTTGAACTGAGCCACGTCAGCCGGGCAAAGAACTGTTCCATACACTCCGGCGAGGCATAAAAGCAACTCAGGGAGTGATAACGCGAGGCCGGAGGCTCAGGTTTTTGTCTGTCCGCCCCTCGCCAGACCACCTTATCAAACCGGGGGATACCCTGCCCTGCCAGGCTGACCTGGATCTGATCGCCCGGGGCAATATCCAGCCTCTGCCAGCGCCCAACCGAACCGAGACTCACTCGCTGCACCCGTTTATCGTCCAACTGCACAGGCTCAAGTGCCGCCACGACAGAAATTTTGCCCGTGCGCCCCACGGAAAAAAGAATATTCCTGACCTCTGCGACCTGTGCCGCAGGCGAATATTTCCACGCGATAATCCAGTTGCCTTCGCCGGGCAGCCAACTCTCCCCTGTAGGTGGCTCCGCAGACCGAACCACTATGCCATCCGTGGCAAAGGGCAATGCCGTGTTTTGCCAGGCCAAACGCTGTTTTTCAACAGCATCAACCGCTTGTACGGGCAACGTATAGCGCGCCGTCAGGGAAAAGCCTGCGCTGGACAGCTCAGAAAGCCTGTTTTCCATTCCCTTCGGTCCATCCGGCCAGGCCCAGATAAATATTCCTGTCTGGCTCAGAAGCGCGTTGTCCTTTTGTCGCATCATCGCACCCGCCACTTTTGCGCGAGCATTCATTCCGCCCATCTGCCGCTGGACGTGGTTTTCGCGTAACCAGAAAAGCTCCCCCTGTAAGACGCTGTTTGCAAGCGCGCCGGATACCTCCTTGGGTACGGACGGGATCAAACGCACGCGGGCGGTCCAGTCCTCGCCTTTTAACCCATTACCACGGCTGATGGCCCGCGCTAGCTTTCCGTTGCGATACACCAGCGTCACCGCCACGCCATCGACTTTTGGCTGCATCCAGAGATTTTTCCGGCCGTGCATCCAGTGACCCAGCGCTTCTTTGCTGGCTGCTTTACGTACCCCCGTATGGGCAACAGGATGTTTTACGTTTCCCTCCAGCGCAGGAAGGGCGCTCTCAGCAAAATCGTTGCCGAAACAGCGCTGCCACTGGGTTAAACGGCCATTGAGCTGGTCATACACTTCGTCACTGACCTCGCTCACCCCCAGCTTCCAGTAAGCCTCATCCCAGCGTTTGATTTGTGCACTTAATGACGCAATCTCTTTTTCGGCTTTTGCCTGTGACCACACCGGGCACACCGCCGCCCCGTAACCACACCACAACAGCATTAACCCGCTTATCCACCGCCACATCGCTATCCCTCCTCTGCAATGCAGGAGGTATAACCTGACGTGAGAAACGACGCTAATAGCAACCTTTCACGTTGCGAGGCGCTATCCAGCGTTAATTTTTATTGCGGCAAACCGCAGGTAAAACCTGAAAACGGTACGCAAAATTCAATAATCCAGGGGAAAAAGTGTGACAAAGGCTACGTCACACAGCGGCGACGTGTATAATAAGCCCGTATGTAGGACTTCTTCGTTAACACATACAAAAGACTCTCATGGCTCAAGGCACGCTTTATATTGTTTCTGCCCCTAGCGGCGCGGGTAAATCCAGCCTTATTCAGGCACTGTTAAAAACCCAACCGTTGTACGACACACAGGTTTCTGTTTCTCACACCACGCGAGCGCCGCGTCCGGGTGAAGTGCACGGTGAACACTATTTCTTTGTGGATCACGACGAGTTCAGAGCGATGATCGGCAGAGATGCGTTTCTTGAACACGCAGAAGTGTTTGGTAACTACTACGGCACCTCGCGTGAAACCATTGAGCAGGTTCTGGCGACGGGCGTGAATGTGTTCCTCGACATCGACTGGCAGGGCGCACAGCAAATTCGCAAGAAAATGCCTGACTCGCGCAGTATCTTTATTTTACCGCCGTCGAAGGATGAGCTGGATCGCCGCCTGCGTGGCCGCGGTCAGGACAGTGAAGAAGTCATCGCAAAGCGTATGGAACAGGCAGTTGCAGAAATGAGCCATTACGCGGAATATGATTACCTTATTGTGAATGATGATTTTGATGCCGCGCTGAGCGATCTCAAAACCATTCTTCGCGCAGAACGACTGCGTATGAGCCGCCAGAAGCAGCGACATGACGCATTAATCACCAAACTGTTGGCAGACTGAACCCACTTTCAGTATCATGCCCAGTCATTTCTTCACCTGTGGAGCATTTTAAGTATGGCACGCGTAACTGTTCAGGACGCTGTAGAGAAAATTGGTAACCGTTTTGACCTGGTGCTGGTCGCCGCGCGTCGCGCTCGTCAGATGCAGGTGGGCGGCAAAGATCCGCTGGTACCGGAAGAAAACGATAAAACCACCGTTATTGCACTTCGCGAAATCGAAGAAGGTCTGATCAACAACCAGATCCTCGACGTGCGTGAGCGCCAGGAGCAGCAAGAGCAGGAAGCCGCAGAACTGCAGGCCGTAACCGCCATTGCTGAAGGTCGTCGTTAATTAAACCTGCGGGTCGCCCTTGTATCTGTTTGAAAGCCTGAATCAACTGATTCAAACCTACCTGCCTGAAGACCAGATTAAGCGTCTTCAGCAGGCGTATCTCGTTGCACGTGACGCTCACGAGGGCCAGACACGTTCAAGCGGTGAACCCTACATCACGCACCCGGTTGCGGTAGCCTGTATTCTGGCCGAGATGAAACTCGACTACGAAACGCTGATGGCCGCCCTGCTGCACGACGTGATCGAAGATACCCCTGCCACCTACCAGGATATGGAACAGCTGTTTGGCAAAAGCGTTGCCGAGCTGGTGGAAGGGGTCTCTAAGCTTGATAAGCTGAAATTCCGCGACAAGAAAGAGGCGCAAGCCGAAAACTTCCGCAAGATGATTATGGCGATGGTGCAGGATATCCGCGTCATTCTCATCAAACTCGCTGACCGTACCCACAACATGCGCACGCTGGGCTCACTTCGCCCGGATAAACGTCGCCGCATTGCCCGTGAAACCCTCGAAATTTACAGTCCGCTGGCGCACCGTTTAGGTATCCACCACATCAAAACCGAGCTGGAAGAGCTGGGCTTTGAAGCGTTGTACCCGAACCGCTATCGCGTGATTAAAGAGGTGGTGAAAGCCGCACGCGGTAACCGTAAAGAGATGATTCAAAAGATCCTCTCTGAAATTGAAGGGCGTTTGCAGGAAGCGGGAATCCCGTGCCGCGTCAGCGGTCGCGAAAAACATCTTTACTCCATCTACTGCAAAATGGTGCTCAAAGAGCAGCGTTTTCACTCGATCATGGATATCTACGCGTTCCGCGTAATCGTCCACGACTCTGACACCTGCTACCGCGTGCTGGGGCAGATGCACAGCCTCTATAAACCGCGCCCGGGGCGCATGAAAGATTACATCGCTATTCCGAAAGCGAACGGCTATCAATCTTTGCATACCTCGATGATCGGTCCGCACGGCGTGCCTGTTGAAGTGCAGATCCGCACCGAAGACATGGACCAGATGGCAGAGATGGGTGTAGCCGCGCACTGGGCTTACAAAGAGCACGGTGGCGAAAGCAGCACCACCGCGCAAATCCGCGCCCAGCGCTGGATGCAGAGCCTGCTGGAGCTTCAGCAGAGTGCGGGTAGCTCGTTCGAATTTATCGAGAGCGTTAAATCCGATCTCTTCCCGGATGAGATTTACGTTTTCACCCCAGAAGGCCGCATTGTCGAACTGCCTGCGGGCGCAACGCCGGTCGACTTCGCCTACGCCGTGCATACCGATATCGGGCACGCCTGCGTGGGCGCGCGCGTCGACAGACAGCCTTACCCGCTGTCTCAGCCGCTCTCCAGCGGACAGACGGTAGAAATTATTACCGCGCCGGGTGCACGTCCGAACGCGGCCTGGCTGAACTTTGTCGTGAGTTCCAAAGCGCGTGCCAAAATTCGTCAGCTGTTGAAAAACCTCAAGCGCGATGACTCCGTCAGCCTGGGGCGTCGTCTGCTCAACCACGCGTTGGGCGGCAGCCGCAAGCTGGCTGAGATCCCACCGGAGCATATTCAGCGTGAACTCGACCGTATGAAGCTCACGTCTCTGGACGATCTGCTGGCGGAAATTGGTCTGGGTAACGCGATGAGCGTCGTGGTGGCGAAAAACCTGCAGCAGGGCGAAGCGACGCCATCTGCTCCAGGCGCATCCGGCCATGCTCATCTGCCGATCAAAGGCGCGGACGGGGTGCTGATCACCTTCGCAAAATGTTGCCGTCCAATCCCTGGCGACCCGATTATTGCGCACGTCAGTCCGGGCAAAGGGCTGGTTATCCACCATGAATCCTGTCGTAACATTCGCGGCTACCAGAAAGAAGCCGAGAAGTTTATGGCGGTCGAGTGGGATAAAGAGACGGCGCAGGAATTTATCACCGAAATTAAGGTGGATATGTTCAACCACCAGGGTGCCCTGGCGAACCTGACGGCAGCCATCAACACGGCCTCGTCCAACATTCAGAGCCTGAATACGGAAGAAAAAGACGGCCGCGTCTATAGCGCCTTTATTCGTCTGACCGCTCGCGACCGCGTGCATCTGGCGAACATTATGCGCAAGATCCGCGTCATGCCGGACGTGATTAAAGTCACCCGAAACCGAAACTAGGTTTATGAATTCACAACGTTATGCCCGTATCTGCGAAATGCTCGCCAGACGCCAGCCTGACCTGACGGTCTGCATGGAGCAGGTGCATAAACCTCATAACGTCTCTGCCATCGTCCGTACCGCAGATGCCGTCGGCGTGCATGAAGTGCACGCCGTCTGGCCGGGTCACCGGATGCGAACCATGGTCTCTGCTGCGGCAGGCAGTAACAGCTGGGTATCCGTCAAATCTCACCAGACGATTGGCGATGCCGTATCGCATCTGAAAGGACGCGGGATGCAGATCTTGGCGACAAACCTGTCCGATAAGGCCGTGGATTTCCGCGAGATCGACTATACCCGCCCGACCTGCATTTTGATGGGTCAGGAGAAAACCGGGATCTCCCAGGAAGCGCTGGATCTGGCGGATCGGGACATCATCATTCCGATGATCGGCATGGTCCAGTCCCTTAACGTCTCCGTGGCGTCCGCGCTCATTCTGTATGAAGCGCAGCGCCAGCGTCAGAACGCCGGGATGTACGAGCGCAGCAACAGCATGCTGCCGGAAGAAGAACAGCAGCGCCTGCTGTTTGAAGGTGGCTATCCGGTGCTGGCTCGCGTTGCGAAGCAGAAAAAATTGCCTTACCCCCACGTCAACGCGCAGGGCGAAATTGAAGCCGATGCCGAGTGGTGGGCCACTATGCAGTACGCCGGGTAACCGATGAAAGGCCGCCTGCTGGATGCTATCCCGCTCAACAGCCTGACGGGCGTGGGCGCGGCGCAAAGCAATAAGCTGGCAAAAATTGGCCTGCACACCGTGCAGGATCTCCTGCTTCACCTCCCCCTGCGTTACGAAGACCGCACTCAGCTCTACAAGATTGGCGATCTGCTTCCCGCCATTTACGCCACCGTTGAAGGCGAAGTCCTGAACTGCAATATCACGTTCGGCGGACGCCGGATGATGACCTGTCAGATCAGCGACGGCACCGGCATCCTCACCATGCGTTTCTTCAACTTCAGCGCGGCGATGAAGAACAGCCTGGCGACCGGCCGTAGGGTGCTGGCCTATGGCGAAGCTAAACGCGGGAAATACGGCGCAGAAATGATCCACCCGGAGTACCGCGTACAGGGCGATCTCAGCACGCCGGAACTGCAGGAGACGCTCACCCCGGTTTACCCGACGACCGAAGGCGTTAAGCAGGCGACGCTGCGTAAGCTCACCGATCAGGCGCTGGAACTGCTGGATACCTGCGCCATTACCGAACTGCTGCCGCCAGAACTGGCTCAGGGGATGATGAGCCTGCCCGAGGCGCTGCGCACCCTGCACCGCCCGCCGCCAACGCTGCAGCTCAGCGATTTAGAAAGCGGTAAACACCCCGCTCAACGGCGTCTTATCCTTGAGGAATTACTGGCGCATAACCTGAGCATGCTGGCGTTGCGCGCCGGCGCGCAGCGTTTCCACGCTCAGCCGTTAAGCCCGAATGATGTGCTCAAAGATAAGCTGCTGGCCTCGCTGCCCTTTAAGCCCACCGGCGCGCAGGCGCGCGTCACCGCCGAGATTGAGCGCGATATGGCGCTCGACGTGCCGATGATGCGCCTGGTGCAGGGCGACGTAGGTTCAGGTAAAACGCTGGTTGCCGCCCTGGCCGCGTTACGCGCCATCGCCCACGGCAAACAGGTCGCCCTGATGGCACCGACAGAGCTGCTGGCCGAGCAGCACGCCAATAATTTCCGCGCCTGGTTCGCACCGCTCGGGATTGAGGTGGGCTGGCTCGCCGGAAAGCAAAAAGGCAAAGCGCGTCTTGCGCAGCAGGAATCCATCGCCAGCGGCCAGGTGCAGATGATTGTCGGCACACACGCTATCTTTCAGGAGCAGGTGCAGTTTAACGGCCTCGCGCTGGTGATTATCGACGAGCAGCACCGCTTCGGCGTGCATCAGCGTCTGGCGCTGTGGGAAAAAGGGCTGCAGCAGGGCTTCCACCCGCACCAGCTGATCATGACCGCCACGCCGATCCCGCGTACCCTGGCGATGACCGCCTACGCCGATCTGGATACCTCTACCATCGACGAACTGCCGCCGGGCCGAACGCCGGTGACGACGGTCGCCATACCGGATACGCGCCGCAGCGACATCATTGACCGCGTGCGCAACGCCTGCACCCATGAAGGGCGACAGGCCTACTGGGTCTGTACCCTGATTGAAGAGTCTGAACTGCTGGAGGCCCAGGCCGCCGAAGCGACGTGGGAAGAGCTCAAGCTGGCACTGCCCGAGCTGAACGTTGGCCTGGTTCACGGACGCATGAAGCCAGCCGAAAAGCAGGCGGTGATGCAGTCGTTTAAGCAGGGTGAACTGCATTTACTGGTCGCCACGACGGTCATTGAAGTGGGGGTGGACGTCCCGAACTCCAGCCTGATGATTATCGAAAACCCGGAACGTCTGGGGCTTGCCCAGCTCCACCAGCTGCGTGGGCGCGTTGGCCGCGGCGCGGTAGCGTCTCACTGCGTGCTGCTTTACAAAGCACCGCTTTCAAAAACCGCCCAGATGCGACTGCAGGTGCTGCGCGACAGCAACGACGGTTTTGTGATTGCGCAAAAAGATCTGGAGATACGCGGCCCGGGCGAACTACTGGGCACGCGCCAGACGGGAAATGCTGAATTCAAAGTGGCGGATTTACTGCGCGATCAGGCCATGATCCCGGAAGTTCAGCGCCTTGCGCGCCATATTCATGAACGCTACCCCGAACAGGCGGCAGCGTTAATTGAACGCTGGATGCCGGAAACCGAACGGTATTCCAACGCCTGATCTCAGGCAAATATCGGCAGCATCAGGTACAGCTTGATCACCAGCGCGTTGACGATATCAATGAAGAATGCGCCGACCATCGGGACCACCAGAAACGCCATATGCGATGGCCCGAACCGTTCGGTGATCGCCTGCATGTTGGCGATAGCCGTTGGGGTAGCCCCCAGACCAAACCCGCAGTGACCGGCCGCCAGCACCGCCGCATCATAGTTTTTCCCCATCATGCGCCAGGTCACGAACATGGCATACAGCGCCATAAACAGCGCCTGCACCGCCAGAATCGCCACCATCGGCAGCGCCAGCGAGGCCAGCTCCCACAGCTTAAGGCTCATCAGCGCCATCGCCAGGAACAGCGACAGACAGACGTTGCCAAGCACCGATACCGCACGTTCAAACACGCGATAGAAGCCCATCAGCGCCAGACCGTTGCTCAGGATCACCCCGATAAACAGCACGCAGACAAAGGTCGGCAGTTCAAACGCGGTACCCGCCAGCCATTGCGCAACCACTTTGCCCACGGTCAGGCAGATGGCAATCATCGCGATGGTTTCAATCATCACCAGCGAGGTGATGCTGCGGCCAACGTCCGGTTTTTCAAACGCGGTCGGCACCATTTCATCGTCCGGTCTGCCATTCGGCGTGGTGGAGTGCTTCACCAGATAACGCGCTACCGGGCCGCCAATCAGGCCACCCAGTACCAGGCCAAAGGTCGCGCAGGCCATCGCCACTTCCGTCGCGTTTTCAAAACCGTAGCGTTCGATGAACAGCTTGCTCCACGCCGCGCCGGTGCCGTGACCGCCCGAAAGGGTAATCGACCCCGCCAGCAGCCCCATCAGCGGATCCAGCCCCAGCAGCGTTGCCATACCGATGCCAATGGCGTTCTGCATCAGCAGCAGCCCCACCACCACAATCAGGAATACGCCGAGCACCTTACCGCCCGAGCGCAGGCTCGCCAGGTTGGCGTTCAGGCCGATAGTGGCAAAGAAAGCCAGCATCAGCGGGTCTTTCAGGGACATATCAAAATCAATTTCCCAGCCCATGCTTTTTTTCAGTATCAGCAAGGCCAGCGCCACCAGCAGACCGCCGGCGACAGGTTCAGGAATAGTGTATTTTTTCAGAAAGGAAACGCTGTGGACCAGCTTGCGACCAAGCAGAAGAACCAGCGTTGCGGCAACAAGGGTCGACAACGTATCGAGATGAATCATAAAAGGCTCCTGTTATGCGCGTATTCCATACACACGCGGCGTTATCCTGGGCCGGTTTGCGCTCGTCATGAGCCCCCGGCGCAAAAAGTGTAATTTTTTTTTCCGATAGGTTGTAAAAAACCTGCTCACAGCGGCAGATTTTCTTCCTTTTTTTTGCTGGCAATCGTTTGCTTTTACCAGGTGGTCAGATAAAATGCCCGCTTTTCCACCGTGGGATTGTCGCCGATGTCCGTTAACACCATAGAATCGCCAGATGCGCAACCGATTGCGCAGAAGCAAAATAGCGAACTGATTTACCGCCTTGAAGACCGACCGCCGCTGCCGCAGACGATTTTTGCCGCCTGCCAGCATCTTCTGGCGATGTTTGTTGCGGTGATCACCCCGGCGCTGCTGATTTGCCAGGCACTCGGTTTACCGGCGCAGGACACGCAGCACATTATCAGTATGTCTCTGTTCGCCTCCGGCGTGGCCTCCATTATTCAAATTAAAGCCTGGGGTCCGGTGGGGTCTGGGCTACTGTCGATTCAGGGCACCAGCTTTAACTTCGTGGCGCCGCTGATCATGGGCGGTACGGCGCTGAAAACCGGCGGTGCGGATGTTCCGACCATGATGGCGGCGCTGTTCGGCACCCTGATGCTTGCAAGCTGCACGGAGATGGTCATCTCCCGCGTTCTGCACCTGGCTCGCCGTGTGATCACCCCGCTGGTTTCCGGCGTGGTGGTGATGATTATCGGCCTGTCGCTGATTCAGGTGGGCCTCACCTCCATCGGTGGCGGCTACGCGGCAATGAGCGACCACACCTTCGGCGCGCCGAAAAACCTGCTGCTGGCGGGCGTGGTGCTGGCGATCATTATTTTGCTTAACCGTCAGCGTAACCCTTACCTGCGCGTGGCCTCGCTGGTGATCGCCATGGCGGCGGGCTATCTGCTGGCGTGGGCGCTGGGGATGCTGCCGGAGAACACCGCGCCGACCAACAGCGCGCTAATCACCGTCCCAACGCCGCTTTATTACGGCCTGGGCATAGACTGGGGTCTGCTCCTGCCGCTGATGCTGGTCTTTATGATTACTTCTCTGGAGACCATCGGTGATATCACCGCTACCTCCGACGTCTCTGAGCAGCCGGTTTCCGGCCCGCTGTACATGAAGCGTCTGAAAGGCGGCGTACTGGCGAACGGCCTGAACTCGTTTGTCTCTGCGGTATTTAATACCTTCCCGAACTCCTGCTTCGGCCAGAACAACGGTGTGATCCAGCTGACTGGCGTGGCCAGCCGCTACGTTGGTTTCGTGGTGGCGCTGATGCTGATCGTCCTCGGCCTGTTCCCGGCGGTGAGCGGCTTTGTGCAGCACATTCCTGAGCCGGTGCTGGGCGGCGCAACGCTGGTGATGTTTGGGACTATCGCGGCCTCCGGCGTGCGTATCGTCTCCCGCGAGCCGCTGAACCGTCGCGCGATCATGATTATCGCGCTGTCGCTGGCCGTTGGTCTGGGTGTTTCCCAGCAGCCGCTGATCCTGCAGTTTGCGCCGGACTGGGTTAAAAACCTGCTCTCTTCCGGCATTGCCGCGGGCGGTATCACCGCTATCGTACTGAACCTCGTTTTCCCGCCTGAGAAGAACTGATCTCCCTCACGGCAGGCAGTCAATGCCTGCCGTGACATCTAATTACACCATTCCCGCCTTGAGCATTGCGCATAAATCGTGCATAACTCCCTTATGTTCGTTTCGCGGGATGGAAGACCATGAAATTTATTGGAAAGCTACTCGTCTATCTTCTGGTAGCCCTGCTTATTGTGCTGCTGGCGTTCTATATTTTGCTGCAGACCCGCTGGGGCGCGGCGCAAGTCAGCAGCTGGATTACGGTGAATACCGACTACGAACTCAGTTTCGACAAGATGAATCACCGCTTTTCATCGCCTTCCCACCTCATTCTGGAAAATGTCACCTTTGGGCGGGACGGTAAACCCGCCACATTAGTTGCCAAAAAAGTCGATATTGGCCTGAGCAGCCGTCAGATCACTGCTCCGCTGCACATGGGCACTATCACCCTGTTCGACGGCACGCTGAATCTCTCGCCTCAAACAGCGCCGCTGCCCTTCCAGGCCGATCGTCTGCAGCTGAACAACATGGCCTTTAATAGCCCGAATACTGAATGGGATCTGAGCGCACAGAAGGTCACGGGCGGCGTCAGCCCATGGCAGCCAGAAGCCGGGAACGTGCTGGGTAAAAACGCGAAGATTCAGATGAGCGCCGGCTCGCTGACCCTGAACGGCGTACCGGCCACCAACGTGCTAATCGACGGCCAGTTGAACGGCAAGGAGGTGGTGCTGAACACCATTGGTGCCGATATGGCCCGTGGCTCGCTCACCGGCTCCGCCCTGCGTAACGCTGACGGAAGCTGGATAATCGACACCATGCGCCTGAACGAGATCCGCCTGCAGAGCGACAAAACGCTGAAAGCATTCTTCGCGCCGCTGGCTACCATCCCCTCCCTGCAAATTGGCCGTCTGGAGGTCACCGATGCCCGCCTGCAAGGCCCGGACTGGGCGGTGACCGATCTCGACTTAAGCCTGCGCAACCTGACTCTCAGCAAAGGCGACTGGCAGAGCCAGGAAGGTCGCCTGTCCATGAACGCCAGCGAGTTTATCTTCGGCTCGCTGCATCTGTTTGACCCGATCCTGAATGCGGAGTTTTCCCCGCAGGGCATAGCGCTGCGTCAGTTCACCTCCCGCTGGGAAGGCGGTATGGTGCGCACGTCCGGCAACTGGCTGCGCGACGGTAAAGCGCTGGTTCTGGACGATGTTGCCATCGCCGGGCTGGAGTACACCCTTCCTGAAAACTGGAAAACGCTGTGGATGGAGCCGCTGCCGGAATGGATGAACAGCGTCACGCTGCAAAAATTCGGCCTGAGCCGCAACCTGGTGATCGACATCGATCCCGCCTTCCCGTGGCAGATCACCTCCCTGGACGGCTACGGCGCAAACCTGCAGCTGGCGAAAGATCGCCAGTGGGGCGTCTGGGGCGGCAGCGCAACATTAAACGGCGCGGCGGCGACCTTTAACCGCGTCGACGTGCGCCGTCCGTCGCTGGCGCTGAATGCCAACGCCGCCACGGTGAACATTAGCGACCTGAGTGCCTTTACCGAGAAAGGTATTCTGGAAGCCACGGCGACCGTTTCACAGCTCCCGCAGCGGCAGACCACGGTGAGCCTGAACGGGCGCGGCGTACCGCTCAACGTGCTGCAGCAGTGGGGCTGGCCTGCGTTACCGATTACGGGCGACGGCAATATTCAGATGACCGCCAGCGGCAGCGTGCAGGCGAATGCGCCATTGAAGCCAACGGTGAATGGAAAGCTAAGCGCGGTAAATATGGATAAGCAGCAGGTTGAGCAGACGATGACGGGTGGCGTGGTTTCAACGCCTGTGCAATAAAGTTTTTGATGTTTGTTCCCTCTCCCTGTGGGAGAGGGTCAGGGTGAGGGCATCAGAGCGCATAATTACCTTAGGCCCGGTAAGCGAAGCGCCACCGGGCATTTTCCACCTCAGAGCTGAACCACCACCTCATCCCCCTCCGCTTTCACCACCATACCCCACTCGCTGCCCGCGTACGAGCCGCCTTTCACGCCACTCACCTTCTGCACGTTGCGCAAGCACACCGACCAGTTTTTCGCGTCACCCGCACCGGTAAAGGTCACAATGTCGCCCCGACGCGATGCCTTCAGCGTAAATGCCACGGAACCGTCCGCCGCAGGCACTTCGCTCACCGCCGCTGCGCCATCCTCCAGGTTAAACAGCTGGAAGGCCGTCCCCTCGTTCCACGCGTAGTCCGGCTTCTGGTTATTGTTACCCAGCGCCAGCAGCGTGTTGTCGCGCACGTAGACCGGCAGACTCATAAAATCGTGCTGCTGCTTATGCCAGCGGCTGCCATGGATTTCGTCGTTGTGCCACAGGTGGGTCCAGCGGCCTTCCGGCAGGTAGAACTGCACGTCCCCCGCCTCGGAGAACACCGGCGCCACCATCATGGAATCCCCCAGCATGTACTGACGGTCGAGGTAATCGCACGCCGGATCGTCCGGGAACTCCAGCATCATCGCACGCAGCATCGGCGTGCCGAACTCGCGGGCCAGCGCCGCCTGACGGTACAGGTACGGCATCAGCTGACACTTCAGCTGCGTGAAGTGACGCACCACGTCGCAGGACTCGTCATCGTACGCCCACGGCACGCGGTAGGATTTGCTGCCGTGCAGGCGGCTATGGCTGGAGAACAGCCCGAACGCGCACCAGCGTTTATAGACGTGCGCCGGAGCGGTGTTTTCGAACCCGCCGATATCGTGGCTCCAGAACCCGAAGCCGGACAGGCCAATCGACAGCCCACCGCGCAGGCTTTCCGCCATCGACTCGTAGTTGGCGTAGCAGTCGCCGCCCCAGTGTACCGGGAACTGTTGCGCCCCGACGGACGCCGAGCGGGCAAACAGCACCGCCTCCTCTTCGCCGACGGTCTCTTTCAGCACGTTCCACACCAGTTCGTTATAAATGTAGGCGTAGTGGTTGTGCATCTTCTGCGGATCGGACCCGTCGAACCACTGCACGTCGGTCGGGATACGCTCGCCGAAGTCGGTCTTGAAGCAGTCAACGCCGATATCCACCAGGCCTTTCAGCTTGTCGGCATACCACTGGCATGCGTCCGGATTGGTGAAGTCGTAAATCGCCAGCCCCGGCTGCCATTTGTCCCACTGCCACAGGGAGCCGTCCGGGCGCTTGAGCAGGTAGCCCTTCTCTTTCAGCTCGCGGAAAATCGGGGATTTCTGGCCGATATACGGGTTGATCCACACGCAGACCTTCAGCCCTTTCTCTTTCAGGCGGCGGATCATCCCTTCCGGGTCCGGGAAGGTCACCGGGTCCCACTCGAAATCGCACCACTGGAAGGCCTTCATCCAGAAGCAGTCGAAGTGGAACACGTGCAGCGGCAGGTCGCGCTCGGCCATGCCGTCGATAAAGCTGTTCACCGTCGCTTCATCGTAGTTGGTGGTGAACGACGTGGTCAGCCACAGGCCGAACGACCACGCAGGCGGCAGCGCCGGACGCCCGGTGAACTGCGTATAGCGGTTCAGCACCTCTTTTGGCGTCGGGCCGTCGATCACGAAGTACTCGAGATATTCCCCTTCGACGCTGAACTGCACTTTAGAGACCTTCTCGGAGCCGACTTCAAACGAGACGTTTTCCGGATGATTCACCAGCACGCCGTAGCCGCGGTTGGTCAGGTAGAACGGGATATTTTTGTAGGACTGCTCGGTGCTGGTGCCGCCGTCGCGGTTCCAGGTTTCGACCGTCTGGCCGTTGCGCACCAGCGCGGTAAAGCGCTCGCCCAGGCCGTAGACTGTTTCCCCCACGCCCAGATCCAGACGCTCAAAAACGTAATTACGGTCGGCGTTACTGTCCTGCACGTAGCCGTTGTTTTTCAGCTGGCTGCCGGTAATGCGCTGGCCGTTGCGCAGGAAATCCAGCGCCCAGAACTCGCCTTTGGTGACGCGCACGCTGACGCTGCCGCTTTTCAGCTCGGCAAACTCGGCGTTGTTTTCAATCTCGACCTTAATGTCTTTCAGAACGTTCAGCGGATAGTGCGGGCCGTTGTTCAGCGCGCCCTGGAAGTGCTCGATGCGCACCCCGACAATCCCTTCCTGTGGAGCAAACAGGCGCACCGTGAACATCAACGTGTCGAGCTGCCAGGTGCGCTCACGCACGTCGCGCGGCGCAACATACACCACCAGGTCATTGCCCTGCTGCTCCACGTCGAACACCTGAACCGGACAGGTCACGTTCAGGCCCGGTTGAATAAGCCAGTTTCCATCACTGATTTTCATGCTTTCGTCCTCTTAGTTCTGCAATTCTTTGCTGACCGGCAGGTTTTCAAAATCCTGCTGATTGCGGCGCGCGCCCTGCGCCAGCTCACCCAGGATTTTGGTCAGGAAGGGGGTTTTCAGCGTGTAGTAGCGTTTGGCGATAATGGCGCTCAGCACATAGCAGATCGCCGGTGCCAGCGTAAACAGGCCGATAATGATGCTGATGGTCGCGCTGTTCTGGGTTTTGGCCGCCGCGTCGTAGCCGCCGCCTGCCAGCATCCAGCCGATCATCGCCCCGCCCAGCGCCAGGCCGAGCTTCAGCACGAACAGCGTGCCCGCAAAGCTGATGCCGGTCAGGCGTTTGCCGTTGGTCCATTCGCCGTAGTCGACGGTATCGGACATCATTACCCACTGGATTGGCGTCACCAGCTGGTGCAGCACGCCGATAACGAAGATAAAGACGAACATCAGCACGGTGGCGTGCATCGGGACGAAGAACATCGCCACGCTGACCACCGCCAGCGCGGCGTTGGTCCACCAGAAGATGCTGACCTTGCACTTCCAGTCGGTGAGCGGTTTCGCCAGCGCGGAGCCAATCAGGTTGCCGACGCAGTAGGTGGTGAGGAACGCAACGAATACTTCCGGCGAGCCCATGATCCAGGTGCAGTAGTACATCATCGCGCCGCCGCGCACGCAGACGGCGAGGATATTGAGGATGGTGAGCACGCCGACGATGCGCCACTGGTCGTTTTGCCAGATATCGCGCAGATCTTCCCGCATGGAGGTGGTGCTCGGCGGCACCTGGATGCGCTCTTTGGTGGTGAAGAAGCAGAACGCCAGCATCAGGAACGCGACCACCGACAGCACGGCGATCCCGCCCTGGAAGCCGAACGCCTTATCGTCGCCGCCAATCAACTTCACCAGCGGCATCATCAGCACCGTGGAGAGCATGCCACCCGCCGTCGCCAGCACGAAGCGCCAGGACTGAAGGGAGATACGCTGCGTCGGGTCGCTGGTGATTACCCCGCCCAGCGCGCAGTACGGGATGTTGACCACGGTATAGAGCAGGGTCAGCAGGGTGTAGGTAACGGCGGCGTAAACCATTTTGCCGTTGAGGCTGAGGTCCGGCGTGGTGTAGGCCAGCACGCAGACGATGCCGAACGGGATGGCACCGAACAAAATCCACGGACGGAACTTGCCCCAGCGGCTGCGGGTGCGGTCGGCAATCAGCCCCATGCACGGGTCAGAGATTGCATCCAGCGCGCGGGCCAGCAGGAACATGGTGCCGACAAACCCGGCGGGAATGCCGAAAATATCGGTGTAGAAAAACATCATATAAAGCATGACGTTATCAAAAATGATGTGGCTGGCGGCGTCACCCATACCGTAGCCAATCTTCTCTTTTACTGACAATACTTCGCTCATATTTTTTATCCTTCACGCTGTAGGAGGCGCTGAGACCGGTTGCATTGGTTTTAAACCATTGTTTCAAAGGCGGGTATTGCGTTTTCTGGTTAGCAGATTACGTTTCTTGTTTTTTGTGATCGCGATAAATGTTGGAGAGCACAAAAGGCTAACCTGAGGATTTTCTTAAGAATTAGCTGAAACAGGGGGGTACAGGTCAAAAGAGAGGTGAAAAAAGTGGTGTGGGGTATGTGGTAAATGCCTGAAAGTAGCTATAATGCGCCCCGCCTCCATGTAGCAATCGAGGCGCGGAAGATCGTCATCTCCGGTGAGGTGGCTGGACTTCAAATCCAGTTGGGGGCGCCAGCGTTCCCGGGCAGGTTCGACTCCTGTGATCTTCCGCCAAAAATTTCTACTCAGATAATTTTATCCTTTATTCATAAACTTTATATCATAAACTTCGCCCTGTTATTCAGGTAGATACCACGAAATCTTATCTTGTATGTCAATAGGTATAGTTTCTAATTTATTAAAAACAATATCATCCTCACTAATATATTTAATATGTTCTTCAACCAAATCAATATCTTCAGGAGAAAAACCATATCTAAGCAATAAGGTGTGAATAGGATTTAATGTTCCATATTTAAGCAATCCCATCATTTTCATGGCATTATTATCTTTAGTCTTTTCATAATAAACGCGGAAAGCTCCCATAAACGCATCCGTGAGGGAAAAAGATATTACAGTATCTAAATAGTCATACGTGTCGAATACAATTCGATCATAACTTACATTCTTAGCTTTGATATTGTTGAACATTGAAAATGCATTTTCTAAAGTAATATCGGGTATTTTACTCGCTGGCTGTATAAATGGAGCATAACCATTTCTATTTTCATCACGATTAGAAGCGTAGCTATATCTCATCCCAACTATTTCCTTAAAAGATTTACCTTGGATAAGGTAAAAAAGTATCGTTATTGCATTATCAAAGACGTTACTTTCTCCTTTCAATAAATCCCTGCCGATATAAGACTCAAAAACAAATTTTAGATTTGAACGAACTATATCCCTTTTTATTTTATTGCGTTCACCTTTGAGAGAACCACCATCGGCATTTTCAAATATGATATCTAATGCATCTTTAATGCAAACAATAACGTTCATTCCAGATATTCTATTTATTCTAGAAACTGGAAGATTATAATTCTCATCAAATGAACCATCAAAAATTGAAGAAACAAACTCATTCATGTCATGACTGGGATCATCTAAAACATTTTCCAAAATTGAATTCTCACTCATTTTAAATGTTGAATTTATTCTCTGAGCAAGCAATTCTGGGTTTTTTGTATAAACATAACCATAATCAAAGACATTTTCTTTTGTTAATCTCCCGCTTCTTCCTATTAGATTTTTAAATGCTAACCCTCGCTCTTCATCATTATCAGCCTGGATTCGCATGTTCACTAGCCAAATAATATCAAACGGCATATTTATGCCCTGAGCTAATGTGCTTGTAGCAAAGCAGATTTTTGCATATCCGCTCCTGATAAAATCTTCAATAAGAAATCGTACTTCCAATGGAACTGAACCATGATGAATCACGACACCAATCTTAAGCAAATCTACTAAGGTTGATTTATGACCGTGGTTATTAGCGCCCAATAACTCTTCAACTTTAGATATAATACGTAAAGCTGTTTTATTAGATATAGCATTAAAGCGATTTATAAATTTTTCAAAATCTTTTTTGAAATGGCCATTGTATAATGAAGCTTTTGAAACATATACGAGTACAGATTTTGAACCATCAAAAGCAAAGTCCTCAAATGAACCATCGAAAGGAACAACTTTATTAAGCAAATGTCCTTTTTTTATATATGGCGAGAAGTAAAAATCTTTTTTATTAGAATGTTTAAAAACAAAAACTTTCCCAACAGTATTATGCGGATAAGCGTGTGAATAAGACTTACTTAGATCCAATCCATGTTTTTGCATTTGTGCATTAGGATTTTCAACAAATGGATGGGCAAAAACCAATTTCGCGTTTTCAAAATTTAACTTTATTCTTCTTACCAGAGCATCAAATGTAACTCCTCTTTCCTTTTCTTCACACACTTGTGCTTCATCAAAGAAAAATAGATCTATTTTCAACTTATTTCGAATTGGGAATAAATCCCTGGCTCTTTCAGGGGTTAAAATAAAAATGTGACGCAGGCCTTCTCTGCTGTTGAATATCATGTCAGCGAAAGAGGATATCATTATATTCTTTGATTTTCCAAATTTATCACGGAGATTATTTATATATTCAGCAATCAAAGCCCTCGAAGGAACAATTATAACGACATCCCCTTTTAATTTTTCAATGTAGTCTTTTATAGAGAATGATTTTCCTGCGCTTGTTGGCGCGGAAATAGAAACATATTTTTCTTCTTGAATTGCTAACCTTATACTAGCCTGGACAGGCGTTAAGTATTCCTTAAAAATTCTATGATTTGTTCTTCCAATCCCTGACAAAATAAATGAAAATAAATCATCTGGCTTAGTGTTTTTATAAAATAAGCCTAACTCCAAAACTATCCTCTCTTCATAAAAAGAAAAATCTTTGTGATGAAATAATTTATAATAGGTCAACTTTTCTAATAATTTGTTGTCTACTGGACCTTTTGTATGTAGCTGCATAAGCAAAGATTCAATACTCTCGCTGGGATTTACATCTTCTTTTATCTTCAGAATTGCTGCTTTCATTTACAAATCACCCCCACAAGATAAACTATACTACACTTATTCAAGAGATTTTTTTGCTTAACACTTTCTAAAGCATTTTTAATAATAAGTTCATAGTTCTCAGAGTTTATAGAAAATGCAGCAACTACACCGAAAGACTCGTTGTCAAGGTTGTCACAAGCTTCTTCCCCAGCCAAATTTGTCAAATGAACTGCATCTCTTAGATGCTTTTCAACATTTAGAAAATCAATAATTTGTGTTAATGCATCACCATGAGGATTGGAAACACCTGAATATTTTGCCTCACCAAAATTGACCATTTTTTCAGGACATACCGTATGAAAATCAAATCCTTCATTCTGTTTCTTTTGTGGTTTCCAAAGCTCTGCAATTGGAAGAGAAACATGATCAAAAAGCTTATTTAATGCCCTCGAAGCCCCCATTGAAACCATTATCTCACCAAATTCAACACCTATATCCTTTTCAGATGAAGATTGAGCTTTTATTTGGTTAAATATATCAACTAATAATTTCGAAGTTTCCTCTACAGTATATCTATAACATCTTTGCGTACGATTATCTAAATCCATCATCCATGATTTATCCAAAACTATCTTCGTTAATTCTTCTGCAATTTTATTTATAGTTTTTATTCTTATTACACATATCTTCACCATTGCTTCAGCGCTATTTAATTCATCATGGAAACATCCCCAATCAACATCATCCCGTGTTCTAACAATGTTTTTATTATTCATATAACTCAGCCCTTATTCTTAGGAAGATTGAATAACTGCTTAACTGAAAATAAATATAAATCTGAAACAAAGAATTAATTTTTAATTGATTAATCTACAACGATTAGAGATGAGTAACAATGCTGTTTATATAAACAGCACTTCACTGAAAGACTTATTCATACCAGTTATAGATGTATGCTCTATTGCTTGTTGAGCCTTAATTTACAAGCCTCCTTCACCCACTTACTAAAATTCCCTTTCCCTGCCGCCTTCTCAATCTGTTCCAAAAGCTCATCCTCGAACCGGATGTTCTTCATAGTGCTTTTGGTACGGTCAAAATTTGGTTTCTTTTTCTCTTGCATGGTAGGTACCACTTCAGTTAATTTATCTACACGTGGTACCTACCACATGGATTTTGAATTCTGACAACGCCCAGAAGTGTTGGAGCACTAGTGGGCGTCTAACCTCACCAACTATCAAGGAGTTGATTATGGCTGATTCGCATTCTACCCCAGACACCGACCAATCCGGAACCGAGCGTTCGTTAATTGTGGGATACCGCCCGAATGTTTTCGACAAATCCACGCCGAAAATCATTCTTTCCGGCAAGTGGCTGCGCGCAGCAGGTTTTGACACCGGACAGCAGGTCACGGTAAAGGTGATGAAAGGGTGCATCGTTCTGGTGGCGTATAACGAACAGGAGCAAAGGATTCTGGACGATTACAAACGCACTAAAGCAAAGTTATGCCAGATCGAGAGCACACTGGCGAGCCTGCAATTATCATAATCGTTCCTGCTGTTATCCAGTTGGCTGCTGAGTATGCAGCCAACATAAAAAACAATATGGAATGCCAGATTTCTTCCATAACCTCCAAAAAGCAATCGAACCCAACATGTAATGCTAACTTACAAGTTCAATATTTGATGACATTCATCATTTCAATACCTGATGCTATTTTAAGTTAGCATTTATCTTACGATGGCAACGAAATCATAATTCAACGTTATAATCTTTAAAAACCCATCTGAGAAACTTATACGTCGCAAAGAGCAATTTTAAGTCCCACTTCCATATTTTATTTTCTATTTTGAAATGAAAGTCACAATTTAAATCCATAATGAAGAGTAGCTTCCCTCAGTCTATAAAAGGAGATTGCGATGGCTATACCTGTTTACTTATGGCTTGAGGATGATTCAGGCCGGAGGATTAATGGATCTGTCGATATAAAAGATCGCGAAGGCTCAATAGAAGTGATTGAATTTATGCATTCAATAGAACAACCTGTAGATAAATCCTCCGGAAAAATCACAGCAAAACGCATTTGTAGTACCTATGCATTCATGAAAGAGATTGATTCATCATCCTCTTATCTATTCAAAGCCTTGTGCACTGGACAAACACTAAAAAAAGCAGAGTTTATATTTTACAGGATCAACTATAACGGACTTGAAGAGGCTTACTTTAAGACAACTTTAGAAAACGCAAGAGTTGTTCAAATTGAACCTGTCATGTTTGATATTAAACATCCGCAAAACGAACACTATACACACCATGAATATGTAGATCTGACATATGAAAAAATCACATGGCATTACATTGATGGAAACATCATTCACTCTGATACCTGGAAAGAACGCGCTTAAGGAGAAAATATGTCTTGGGAATATGATGTAAAAGAGCATAAATTTTATCTGGATGGTGTCTACCAATTTGATGCAGATTACGCAGGAGCAAGTGGTTACAAAAACGATCCGTCACAAGAATGTGTAAAAAACAGCGGACCGCTGCCACGAGGTACCTACACTATTGGGTCCCCTCATAATTCAGCCCATACTGGGAAATATACTCTCAGCCTCACGCCCTACTCGACAAATGATATGTGTGGTAGGGACTCATTTAAAATACATGGTAAAAGCAGTTTGCACCCCGACGACTCTTCTGAGGGCTGCATCATTGCTCCCCTGAGTGCCAGAAGGAGTATCTGGAAAAGCAACGATACGGTATTGATTGTCAAATGAAGCATTTATTTTGTTTATTGCCATTACTCGTTGCAGTCAGTTCGCACGTCTCAGCAACGGAAATGACCGGCTTCGCGACCCGATATTACGATGAAGACGGCTCGCTGACGGAAATTTCAACAACGATGCCCCTTACTCCAATCATCACCATCGGTAAGAAAACCGTGCAAATGGAGGTTACTCACCTGTCAGATATCACCAGCACACCAGTCAATAAAGACAGTTCCGCTCGTTGGGTCTGCCTTCATGACAACGATGGCACAAATTACTGGTTCATCTCGGATAACGAAATGGGTGCAGGATTGTTAACTGCGCTAGTTATAGCCAAAGATGGCATCCATAACGAGTGTGCTAAAACAACGGAACCTGTCAGAGTCTCAGTCGCTAATGTTCCATTATTAAATGCGACGCATGGGAATTTAGTCGAATTGTTCGGCAAGAAAGAGATCGCCAAAAAGAAAGCGATGCTTTTTTACCAGGAGACGCCAGTACAGAACGGATTCATTCAAAGTAATACGGTCTCGTATTACTTCGATGGCGAAAAAGTGCGTGGCGTAATCATCGGGCAAATTACCAGTAACTAGCTTGCAGACGCCCTCTCCAGAGGGAGAGGGCGTTAAACCTGCCCGCCCAACCGCATAAGCAGCAACGGAAACGGATTCCCCTGCCCGTCCAGTTCCGAGCGCCCGACCAACTCAAACCCCATATGGCGATAAAATCCCACACCCAGCGGGTTCTGCTCATTCACATCCACTTCGTTCGCGCCGAACGCTGCGATGGCGTGTTGCAGCAGCAATTTCCCGACACCTTTCCCCCGACTCGCATCGTCAACAAACAGCATTTCAATGCGGTTTTCATCCACGCCTAAAAAGCCGTAAATAACGCCTGCGTCATCCTGGGCCATCACGACGGTGAGGTTAGGCAGGTACGCGTTGAGCAATAACGGGCGCAGCGCCGCGATATCACTTTCCTGTAAAAAGTGATGGGTGGCGCGGACGGAGGATTCCCAGATCGCAACCAGACGTTCGAAGTGTGAGGGGAGTGCGATTTCTATTTTCATGGGGGGATCATTATAGAGCGTGGCGATTAAATCAAGTATCCAGAAGCATGGAGGTAATAAACTGAAGACCTTAAATGCAGTTTTAAACTCTCGTACACCTGAAAGCCGAGAGCGTATCAGTGAAATGGCCCGGAAGTTGGTTCAGGAAACTGGGCAGAAGATAGATCATGACAAGCAAGAATCATCATCAGGGAATGAGAACAAGGAAAAGAGTCAATCTTTCATGGCAGTTGTTCGGTTTAACCGAACAACTGAGGAACAGTGAATATTGTAGTGAACTGCTCCCCCTCACCCTAACCCTCTCCCTCAGCGAGAGGGAACCGATTGTGCGGTTTGTCCCCCCACACAGCTCGCGCTAAACCCTAATCTCCATCACCGCATACACCCCGTCCTTCGGCACGATCACGGTGACGTTTTCCACCGGCACGCCCGCCGCGAGGTGGATGTCCTGCAGCTGCTGCAGCGTCCTCGGGTGAATATCCTCCCAGCCGATACCGCGCAGCACAAAGTCAATGTGCGGGCTGCTGGTCAGCATGTTCGACACAATCACCGCGCCGCCGGGCTTGACCAGACGTAGCGCGCGCTGAAGGAAAATCACCGCATCGGTATCGTTGAAGTATTCGAAAATCCCCAGCGCGTCGACCAGTTCGGCCTGCCGCTCGCCCAGCTCCAGCAGCAGGTCCTCGTTACGCACCAGCGTATGGAGCAGGTTGCGCCTGAGCAGCGTCAGCTGTTCGCCCACCACAATGCCTTCCTGCGCCGCCATGGTTTCGGCCCAGCTGAGGGCCACGGGGTCTTTGTCCACCAGCGTGAGATAGACCTGCTGGCCGTCAAGCTTTGCTTCGCGCAGCGCCTCCAGCACCGGAATGGCAGCGCCGCTCGCGAGGCTGACCCAGTTGTTCTCGCTCGCATTGCGAATGTATTTATCCACCAGCGCGGCCAGCACCCGGGCGCGGGAACGGACGCCAACCGCATCGTTCGCGTGGATAAACCACTGGCGGCTGTCGCTGTCCATTTTTGTTCCGTCAGGCAGGCGCTCTTCCAACGGGTTTTGCACCACGAACAGCGCCAGCGCGGAGGGGACCAGCCGGGTGCGCCACGCGGTGAGCGCCGGACGGTTACGGAAGGCCTGTTCAGAATAGCGATTCTGCGTGACAAGCACGGCCTGCCCGCTCTCGTCGTATTCCACACGCGGCGGCCGGAGCGCTGGCTCGGCTTTCAGCGCGCGGTCGAGGGAAGCGATCTCACGGGCAGCATCGTCTCTCATCGGCCACTGGTCGCTGACGTCGGGAAATGACGCGCTGAAAATCGTCATATTTTCCGGCGCATCGCCGCGAAAAGGCTGCCAGTTCATGTCGTCTTCCCCCCCGTTAGGCTTTTAACCGAAGTCTATCCAGGCGAGCCAGTAATGCCCCAGGAAGAAAGCACGATTTTTACTGCTTCACCCATACCAGCTGATCAACCCGGAAGCCCAGACTGCGCGCGGTGTTCAGGTAATCCTGCTTCACCGCATCCGGGATGGTCGGCGTGCGTGACAGGATCCACAGATAGTCGCGGTTCGGGCCGCTCACCAGCGCGTACTGGTACTTATCGTCCAGCCTGATCACGTTATACCCGCCGTAGAACGGGCCGAAGAACGATACCTTCAGCGCGGCGGTGGTCGGCTCGCCGGTAAAGTAGGCTTTGCCCTCGCTCTCGTTCCACTTGTTCTTCACCGGATCAAAACCCCGGTTAAGCACGCTGATGCCGCCGTCGCTGCGCTCGCCGTAGGTCGCCGTCACCTGTTCCAGACCGCGTTCAAAGCGGTTTTCCAGACGGGCGACTTCGTACCATTTGCCGAGATAGCGGCTGGCGTCAAAGTGGGTAATAGGCTGCACGCCTTTCGGCGGCGTGGGGGATTTACAGGCGACCAGCGTCAGGGCAATCGCAACACCGGTCACAACAGGCCATAGCTTCATGAGAATTCCTTTCATTTGCACGGTTGGAAGTTAAGTGTAGTGCACCGTTTCGGCGCTTCATCCCGTTCGGGAAAATTCGTAGTATATTGAGAGTATTCCTCCACCCTGGACACGGACATGGCTTACTCCATCGGCGAATTCGCCAGACTCAGCGGCATCACCGCCACCACCCTGCGGGCGTGGCAGCGTCGCTACGGTTTACTCAAGCCACAGCGCACGGAAGGCGGCCACCGCCAGTACAGCGATGAGGACGTCCAGCAGGCGCTCAAAATCCTCGACTGGGTAAAAAAAGGCGTCCCGATCGGCCAGGTCAAACCGCTGCTGGAACGCCCGGCGCCGGGGCGGACCAACAATTGGCAAACGCTGCAGCAGAGCATGCTGCAACGCCTGCAGGACGGCAAAGTCGAGTCCCTGCGCCAGATGATTTACGACGCCGGACGCGAGTACCCAAGGCCGGAACTGGTCGCGAACGTACTGCGTCCGCTGCGCAGCCAGGTCTCGGCTAACGTCGCCGCCGCCATGACCCTGCGCGCAATCCTCGACGGCATCATCATCGCCTACACCTCGTTTTGCCTCGAAGGCGATAAAAAAGCGCCGGGCGACAATATTCTGCTCAGCGGCTGGCACCTGAACGACCCGTGCGAGATCTGGCTCGAAGCCCTAACGCGCACCGGGCAGGGCCATCGCATCGACATTCTGCCAGTTCCGCCAGACGCGCTGGCACCGGAGATTTTCCCGGAGCGGAAATGGCTGCTGGTCACCAGCGGCAAGCTCACCGCCGGGCGGAAAAAGCAGGTGGAGCAGTGGCAGCAGCAGGTATCGCTTGAAGTAATTATCCTCTGATAATTTTCTCCTGCGGGAATCTTCACGAAAAGTTGAATATTTTCCCACGCCGCAGATGCTAACGTTTTCCTGTGACGAATAACTCAACAGGAAAACACCATGAAAAAAACTGCCCCTCTGCTGATCCTGGCCTCGATGGCCTTTGCCCCTGCCGCCTTTAGCGCCCCTGCCGGCACGCTAAGCGTCCACATTCTTGACCAGCAAACCGGAATGCCGCCATCAGACGTTACCGTTACGCTGGAGAAGCAGCAGCAGGACAAATGGACCCCGATTGCCAGCGGCAAAACCGACCACGATGGCCGTATCAAATCGCTCTATCCGCAGGATCAGGACATGCAGCCTGGCGTGTACAAAGTAACCTTTAAAACCGCAGAGTATTTCCACGGCAAAAAGCTGGATACCTTCTTCCCGGAGATCCCGGTGCTGTTTACCGTGACCCGCACCAACGAGAAGCTGCACATCCCACTTCTGCTTAGCCAGTACGGCTACTCAACCTACAAGGGCAGTTAAGACGCATTGATTTTAAAGGATTATAAAAAATAGTTCCGCGAATACTTGGACAAATTAGTCATGTTGTGTAAGTTTTAGTTATATGAACGGGAGGACTACACCATGACAACGAAACCTGTGCTCGGTATTAGCGGATGTTTGACCGGATCCGCCGTTCGCTTTGACGGCGGACACAAGCGTATGGGTTTCGTCATGGATGAGCTGGCCCAGTGGGTGAATTTCAGGCCCGTCTGCCCGGAGATGGCCATCGGCCTGCCGACGCCCCGCCCGGCGCTGCGTCTGATCGTCACGACAGACGGTGAAACGCAGATGCGCTTCAGCCACGCGCCTCACGAAGACGTTACGCAGAAAATGGCCGACTTTGCGGCAGATTATTTGCCGAAAATCGGCGATCTCGCAGGCTTTGTTGTCTGTGCAAAATCCCCAAGCTGCGGCATGGAACGCGTGCGGCTGTACGATGAAAACGGCAACCGGGGCCGCAAGGAGGGGGTCGGGCTGTTCACCGCCGCCCTCCTTGAAACCTTGCCGTGGCTGCCCGTTGAAGAGGATGGACGCCTGCACGACCCGGTGCTGCGGGAAAACTTCGTCGAGCGCGTTTTTGCGCTGCACGAACTCAACACGCTACGTAAAAATGGCCTGACCCGCCGCGCGCTGCTGGACTTCCACAGCCGCTATAAGCTTCAGCTGCTGGCGCACCACCAGGCGGGTTACCGCGAAATCGGCCCGTTCGTTGCCTCGCTGCACGAGTGGGAAGACCTGGACGCTTTCTTCATAGCATACCGGGAAAAGCTGATGACCATCCTGAAAAAACCCGCCTCGCGGAAGAATCACACCAACGTGCTGATGCATATTCAGGGCTATTTTCGTAACCAGCTCAACACCCGCCAGCGCGGCGAGCTGCGCGATGTGATCCTGCATTATCGCAACGGACAGTTGCCTATCCTCGCCCCGATCACGCTGCTGAAGCACTACCTGGCCGAATACCCCGACCGGTATCTGATGACGCAAAACTACTTTGATCCCTATCCTGATGATTTGGGTCTGCGTCTGGCAGTCAAGTGATGAAAAAAATGCGAAGGCCCCATTGACCCATAGAGGCCCAAAGCAGTACCCCGTTTAGACGACATCCTCACTGTCGTCTCTTTTTTGCATTTCATCTTAAAGACTGTGATTATATACAGGCCTATTCTGCAAAAGGGGCCTGCCTGTGATCAACACCCTGCACATTCAAAACTACCGCTCCATCCGCGAGATGTCGCTGGAGCTGGAGCAGCTCAACATCGTCTTCGGGCCGAACGGTACCGGGAAATCCAATATTTACAAGGCGATACACCTGATGCACAGCGCCGCGCAAGGGCAGTTTTCCCAGGCGCTGGCGAACGAGGGCGGCATTCTGAAGGTGTTCTGGGCAGGCAAAACCCGCAGCGACCGGCTGCGGCGGATGAATCTGGCGGTAGAAACTGAGACCTACGAATACGAGCTGCAGGTCGGGTTTGTGGAGAAGCTGCCGTATCCCTCACAGTTTCAGCTCGACCCGGTGATCAAAGAGGAGTCCATCTGGCTGAGCGGCCAGCACCGTCGTCCTTCGTCACAGCTGATGAAGCGCAGGAATCAGGCCGTATTTCTGAACAACGTGCATCATGAAAAAGTGACCCACAGCGGCACGCTGTACGAGAACGAATCGGTATTCGGGCAGCTTGGCGAACCGCACCTTTACCCGGAAGTGTCGCAGATGCGCGAGTCCCTGCGTAACTGGCGCTTTTATCATGAGTTTTCTGTATCAATCGGCTCGGCGATACGCGCTCCGCAGGTCGGTTTCCGCTCCCCGGTGCTGGCCAGCGACGGCGCCAACCTGGCGGCGGCGTTTCAGACCATCGTGGAGATTGGCGACGAGCTGCTGCTGATGCGCATCCTTGACCAGGCCTTCCCCGGCTGCGTGTTTTACAGCGACAACAGCGGCGGACATTTTCGCATGATGATGCAGCGCGAGGGGCTGAGCAGGCCGCTGGAACCGGCGGAGTTCTCCGACGGCACCCTGCGCTTTCTGTGCCTGGCGGTGGCGCTGTTAAGCCCGCGCCCGCCGGCGTTTATCGCGTTAAACGAACCGGAAAACAGCCTGCACCCGCAGATGCTGCCCGCCCTGGCGAGCTTAATCGCCGAGGCCAGTCGCTACTCGCAGATCTGGCTCACCAGCCACTCGCCGGAGCTGGCGACGTTGATTGAGAAGCACAGATCGTTTTCGCTGTATCAGCTATCGATGGCGGAGGGGGAGACGAGGGTGGAGAGGCTGGGGTAGCCTCCAGGAGTACGGAGACTGTTTTTCCGCATCTCGCTTCAACGAATCATGCCAATAAAGAACCCCAGATATCCGGCCCGGCTTAACCATAAAAAAGGGCTGATGAGGCCGGACCGCCGGAGATTAATCAACTCTCTCATGGGAGCCAGGCCATCATTTTTGATAACGACATTTTTTGCACAATAGCGACAATGCATAATCAGAAATAAAATCCCGGCGATCGCAAAACCAAAATAACTTTCGCGACTCCCCCAAAAATGAGTGCTTAATTTTAAATAAGTTAATCCCCAGATACTGACTAGAAAGACGATAAATGAACATGCCGCGATGTTCATGTCTCGCTTACTACCCAGACCAAAAAATAGCGCGTCAAAGAAAAACATCGGGGTAAACGGTGACTGGACGCTTCTTCCCGTCACTTTACTAAAACGAAAAAACATGACCGTTCCAACGAAAAATGCGAACAGCGCAATTCCTAAGAGCAGATAAATCATTTAATTAATCCTTTTTGAAGGGCCAGGATACGAGTTCGGTACTGCCAGCACCGTCGATCTCCGGCAGGTTGTTGTGATTTTCACTTTGTCGGATACTAGCACCAATACCTCCGCCAATTCTGAAAGCACCACCAACGCCATCTTTACCTACAGATCCTTCAATTGAAAAAATACCAGCGGATATGGAACCGGAATAATCATAAGCCGGATTGAAATCCTTAATTGGATAAGGCCCTAAAGTTAATCCAGCCGACGCATCCGCGCGCCAGCCAAACACCTTTGTTATCCCGCCATTAATTGCGAATTTATCTTCTGAAAGGACCCCCTCCAGATAGCCCCCGCCGACATAACCAACAGCCACCTGACCTTTTACATCACCATGGATTTTTGCCGTATCCCCTACTGATGGACCAATATGAGAGTCTTTAATAGCCTTGTTAATTTTGTCGGGAGATACACCTTTACCGCCGAGATCGAAAGCCAGTGAAGCATCCTGTTGCGTTGCTGGAGGCACTAATCCACCCCAGTTTGAGGTAGCATTATTCTCTGCCGCGTTCTTCCCACCTTGCGCCCCAGCAGCTGCCGAAGCCGTACTCCCTCCCGCCAATCCACCCGCCATCCCCGCCGATACTGAAGCCAGCGTAATGACCGTCTGCATTTGATCTTCACTCAGTTTCGACAGGTCTTTCACATCCGGATAGAGCAGGCTGGCTATCGCATGCGCAGCCAGCTCCCCTGACGCGGCCCCCGCAGCTCCCGCTGCTGCAGGTAGTCGATCAGGCAGTTAATACGTGCGTCACGGGTATCTTTCGGAACCGGCTGGGCGATGAACTGCGCCTGCCCGCCCTCGCGATGGGGCGGGACAATCATCCGACGGGCAATCTGGTTGGCGACGACGCTGCCAAAACGCTGGCGAATGATATACAGACAGCAGTCCAGCGCAGCCGCGGTACCGGCAGAGTTGATGATATTGCCGTCATTCACGTAGAGGGCATTGATATCCAGCTGGACGTTCGGAAAGAGCGACTGGAAGTGATGTTCAAACTCCCAGTGGGTGGCGGCCCGTTTACCGTCGAGGATCCCCGCCCAGGCCAGCACAAACGATCCCAGACACAGGCCGACAATTTCCGCGCCGTTGTCTCTCGCCAACACCAGGCTGTCGAGCAGCGCCTGAGGCGGCCGTTCAAGGACGTGCTGCCAGTAGGGAACGACAACAATGTCGGCCTGCCCGATGGCGGTGTAATCCTGCGTAGCGTTGAGGGCAAACCCGTCTTTTGAGGTAAGAAACCCCGGCGTTTCGGCGCAGATCGTCACGTTAAAGCGCTTTTCGCCGGAGACCGAATCACCAAACAGGATGCAGGGAACGGAGTAGTGGAACGGGCTAAACCCGTCTACCGCGACAATCGCGACGTTGATTAGCGCCATCTGTCTCTCCTTTCCCGTTAACGCACTCAGAATATAACGGTTTCGCCATCCAGGGGAATGCTCACCACTTCGCTCACCTGGTTGGCTTCGACGTACTCACGCAGCGCGCTGCGGGTCAACAGGCAGTGGTTAATCGCCTCCATGTGGCTCGCGACGATTTTAGCCTGCGGCAGCAGGAAATGGACGTTAAGCACATCTTCCTGTCCCATAATAATGGGCCCAAAGCCGATGACGTGGGCATAACCGGCGTTCAGTACCACCACATCCGGCTGGTGTTTTTGCAGATCGGCTGCCACCTCTTCGCGCCAGATGGTATCCCCGGCAAGATAGAGCGTCTTCTCATCAGGATGACGCAGCACCACGCCACAGGCCTCGCCCAGCCGCTCCGCCAGTTCTGGCACGGCGTAAGCGCGGTCGGTCCCGTGCTGGCCGCCGTACGTTTTCGCAATCCGAACCTCCCCGAAGGTGGTCTCGTCGGTCATGATCGTCAGGTTGGTAAATCCCTGGCTGCGCAGCAGCGCGGCGTCACGATCGTTTTGCACGTAGATCGGTTTGTCTTTGGCGATCAGCTCTGCCGCGGTGCGATCCCAGTGATCGTCATGGGTATGGGTGACGATCACCGCGTCGGCGTTCAGCAGCGTATTGACGTCGACGGGAAGTTCGACCGTCGGGTTACGGCGTTCGGCATGCGCCGTACCGGGAAAGCCCGGATAAGCGCCTTTCGGGGCCAGCATCGGGTCGATTAAAAGGCGTTTTCCGGCGTAGGTAATCAGCAGGGTGGCATTGCGAATTTGGGTAATATTCATGGGCTATCCTCCGGTTGGTGTGATAAGGAGGATAGCCAGCCGTCACAATTGGTGCTGCGGGCTAAAGGGCGATTACCGATGGAATCGGGCCATTTTCATCACCGCGTTTTCTGCCGGCACCTTTACCAGCCCGGCACCGCCCCGCCGTTGAAGATCGTCTCTGCCGCTTTCGCCACTTCCGGTGACTGATAGGACTGGATAAACGCCTTCACGTTCTCCGCGTCTTTGTTGTCTTCGCGCGTCACCACGATGTTCACGTACGGCGAGTTTTTATCTTCAATAAAGACGCTGTCATGCACCGGCGATAGCCCGGTTTGCTGAAGATAGGTGGTGCTGATGATGGCGACATCCACTTTCGGGTCATCCAGCACGCGCGGCAGCTGTGCCCCTTCCAGTTCCATGATTTTCAGCTGCTTAGGGTTGGCGGTAATATCCAGCGCCGTCGGCAGCAGCCCAGTGTCCGGCTTCAGGGTGATGAGCTTCTCTTTTTGCAGCAGCAGCAGCGCGCGGCCAAGGTTGGTCGGATCGTTTGGAATGGCGATAGTCGCCCCGTCCTTCAGGTCAGAGACGGATTTGATTTTGCGGGAATAGCCGGCCATCGGGAAAACAAAGGTGTTCGCCACGGCGACCAGCTTGTAGCCATGCGCCTTGTTATCTTCTGCAAGGAACGGGCGATGCTGGAAGACGTTGGCATCCAGCTCTCCCTGGTTAGTGGCATCGTTGGGCAATAGCGAGCCGCTGAAGCCGACCAGCTCCACGTCCAGGCCATATTTTTCTTTTGCCACCTTTTTGGCGACTTCCGCCACGTCCTGTTCAGCGCCGTTGATGACGCCCACTTTTATGTGTTTGGCATCGCTGCCACTTTGATCGCACCCTGCCAGCAGCAGGCCAGCGAGAACCAGAGCACCCAATCGACGTTTCACGAGAAAGTTCCTTTTGCTGAATGTTGTAGTGACTATATCGATAACGAGGCGGTGAAATAAAAAACGAAAAAGAATCAATAAGAAGGATAAGTTATATGCGGGTATGGCCGGGTGATGCTGCGCTTACCCGGCCTACGGATTCAGAGCTTAAAGGACTTTCGCCAGGTAATGTCGCTGCATGCCCGGGTACGGATAATCCTGCAAAGACATCTGCAGCTGGTACCCCTGTTTTTCATAGAACGGACGCGCCTGGAAGCTGACGGTATCCACCAGCGCATGCTTGCAGCCTTTGCGTCTGGCTTCATCTTCCGCCGTTTTGATAAGCTGGCTGCCCACGCCGGTACCCCGCACGGTGTCGCTGACCCAGAGAAAATCGATATTCAGCCAGTCACCTTTACGCACCCCAATGAGCCCGCCGAGCATGACGCCTTTATCGTCTCGTACATAAACCCCAATGTCGCCGCTAAAGTTTGTCAGATCGATAAACTGTCCGTTATAGGCTCTTAACCCCACAAATAGCTCTTCTTTTTCTGCGGGTGTTACATTATAAGTAATGCTCAGGTGCATATTTCTCTCCTTATTTTCCGCGCAATTTGAATATCTCACAGCTTAACCTTCATAAAAACTCCTAATTTCCTCCATTTTTTTAATACAGAAACATTCACTCAATAACTAAATAAAAAAAGCCTTTCCAATACGCACCCAAAACGTATACTGAGAACGATCATTCTCACTTTTACACGGTAGACGACGATGAGCACAAAGCTGGAAGAACGACAAAAACAACGTCAGGACGAAATCATCACCGCCGCGCGTCGCTGCTTTCGCGCCAGCGGATTTCACGCCGCCAGCATGTCGCAAATTGCCAGTGAGGCGAAGCTTAGCGTCGGGCAAATTTACCGTTATTTCAGTAACAAAGACGCGATTATTGAAGAGATGATCCGCCGCATTATCGACTCACGCATCGAAGGGATGCAGGACAAAACGGTGGTGGAAGGGATGCCGCAGGCGCTCGCCTGGCGTCAGACGCTCAACGAAGACGACGATGCGTTGATGCTCGAAATGTCTGCCGAGGCGACCCGTAACCCGCAGGTGGCGGCCATGCTGATCGCAGCCGATGCCCGGATGTTTACCAATGCCTGTGCGCACCTGAAAAAACAATTTCCCCATCTGAGCGATGAACATATTCGCTGCTGCGTGGAAATTACCGCGGTGATGATCGAAGGCACGATTTACCGTCGACTCGCGCCTTTAAAAGTACCGTCAGAACAATTAGAGCCTATCTATCAGAATATTTTAAATATGCTTTTCTCTGCGAAGTAATCGCATGTGAATAATTAGCGGGAATAAGTAATTTCCCAACTTAACATTTCCGGCCATGCCGGAGATGCGGTATCGCTGTGCCTTTAAATAGCCCCCCTCCCTGTTGATCCTTTAACAGGGCAGGCATCGTTCACCCTGGAAAAAGATTATGAAAACCATAACAACCTCCATCGCGGCATTACTCCTCCTGACCGGGTGCGATAATGCGCAAACATCTGCTCCCCAGCGTCCTCTTCCGGATGTGGGGATTGTCACCCTCATGAGCCAGCCGGTCTCCGTCGTCAGCGAACTCACGGGCCGCACCACCGCCGCCATGAGCGCCGAAGTGCGCCCGCAGGTGGGCGGCATTATTCAGAAGAGGTTGTTCACCGAAGGCGATACCGTGAAGGCCGGACAGGCGCTGTATCAAATTGACCCTTCCAGCTACCGCGCGGCGTTTGATGAAGCCGCCGCGGCGCTGAAACAGGCCCAGGCGCTGGTGCAGGCCGACTGCCAGAAAGCCCAGCGCTATGCGCAGCTGGTGAAAGACGACGGCGTGTCGCGTCAGGACGCAGAAGACGCGAAGTCCACCTGCGCGCAGGACAAGGCCAGCGTTGAATCAAAGAAGGCCGCACAGGAGAGCGCGCGCATTAACCTCAACTGGACCACCGTCACCGCGCCGATTGCCGGACGCATCGGCATCTCCTCCGTCACCCCCGGCGCGCTGGTCACCGCCCAGCAGGATACCGCGCTCGCCACCATTCGCGGGCTGGACAGCATGTACGTCGACTTAACCCGTTCCAGCGCCGATCTGCTGCGTTTACGCAAGCAAACCCTTGCCACCAATAGCGATACGCTAAGCGTGTCGTTAATCCTCGAAGACGGCAGCACCTACAGCGAGAAAGGCCGCCTGGCGTTAACCGAAGTGGCGGTGGATGAATCAACCGGCTCGGTCACGCTGCGCGCCGTCTTCCCGAACCCGCAGCATCAGCTCCTGCCGGGCATGTTTGTCCGCGCCAGGGTGGATGAAGGCGTCATGAGCGACGCGATCCTCGCGCCGCAGCAGGGCATCACCCGTGACGCCAAAGGCACCGCCACCGCTCTGGTGGTCAATGCCAGCAACAAGGTCGAGCAGCGTCAGCTGGAAACGGGTGACACCTACGGCGACAAATGGCTGGTGCTGAGCGGGCTGAAGGCGGGCGACAGGCTGATTGTGGAAGGTACTGACAAAGTCACCGCCGGGCAGGAAGTGAAGGCCGAAGAGATGAAAGCCAACGGAGGAAACGCCTGATGTTTTCCCGTTTCTTCGTGCGTCGCCCGGTCTTTGCCTGGGTTATCGCTATTCTTATCATGCTCGCCGGGATGCTGGCCATCCGCACGCTGCCGGTCGCGCAGTACCCGGACGTTGCGCCGCCGTCGATCAAAATCTCCGCCACCTATACCGGTGCCTCCGCGCAGACGCTGGAAAACAGCGTAACGCAGGTGATCGAGCAGCAGCTGACCGGGCTGGATAACCTGCTCTACTTCACCTCCACCAGCAGCTCGGACGGATCGGTGAGCATTACCGTCACCTTCGAGCAGGGCACTGACCCGGACACCGCTCAGGTGCAGGTGCAGAACAAAGTCCAGCAGGCGGAATCGCGCCTGCCCACCGAGGTGCAGCAGTCCGGGATCACCGTCGAAAAATCCCAGAGCAACTTCCTGCTGATCATGGGCGTGTACGATAAAACCGACACCGCCAGCAGCTCGGATATTGCCGACTGGCTGGTGAGTAATATGCAGGATCCGCTGGCGCGCGTGGAAGGCGTCGGGAGCCTGCAGGTGTTCGGGGCGGAATACGCGATGCGCATCTGGCTCGACCCGGCGAAGCTGGCGTCCTACTCGCTGATGCCGTCCGACGTGCAGAGCGCGATTGAAGCGCAGAACGTGCAGGTCTCCGCCGGTAAAATCGGCGCGCTGCCCTCGTCGAACGCCCAGCAGCTGACCGCCACCGTCCGCGCCCAGTCGCGCCTGCAGACGGTGGATCAGTTTAAAAACATCATTGTGAAGAGCCAGTCCAACGGCGCGGTGGTGCGCATCAGCGATGTCGCCCGTGTGGAGATGGGCAGCGAAGATTATACCGCCACTGCGAAGCTCAACGGCCACCCAGCGGCGGGTATGGCAGTCATGCTCTCACCGGGTGCGAACGCGCTCAACACTGCGACGGCGGTGAAAGACAAGATTGCCGAGTTCAAAAAGTCGATGCCGGAAGGCTACGACGTGGCCTACCCGAAGGACAGCACCGAGTTCATCAAGATCTCCGTTGAGGACGTGATTCAGACCCTGTTCGAAGCCATTGTCCTCGTAGTGGTGGTGATGTACCTGTTCCTGCAAAACATCCGCGCGACGCTGATCCCCGCGTTGGCGGTACCTGTCGTTCTGCTGGGTACCTTCGGCGTGCTGGCGCTGTTCGGCTACTCCATCAATACCCTGACGCTGTTTGCGATGGTGCTGGCGATAGGGCTTTTGGTGGATGACGCCATCGTGGTGGTGGAAAACGTCGAGCGTATTATGCACGACGAGGGGCTGCCCGCCCGGGAAGCCACCGAGAAATCGATGGGCGAAATCTCCGGCGCGCTGGTCGCCATTGCGCTGGTGCTCTCTGCGGTATTCCTGCCGATGGCCTTCTTCGGCGGCTCCACCGGGGTGATTTACCGTCAGTTCTCGGTCACCATTATTTCGGCGATGTTCCTCTCCGTGGTGGTGGCGCTGACCCTGACGCCCGCGCTCTGCGGCTCGATTCTGAGCCACACGACGCCGCACAAAAAGGGCTTCTTCGGCGCGTTTAACCGCTTCTACAGCAGGACCGAGCGCGGTTATCAGAACAAGGTGCTGCGCGCTCTGCGCCGTTCCGGCGGCATGCTGGTCATCTACGTCCTGCTCTGCGGCGCGATGGGCTTCGCCATGCTTAAGCTGCCGGGCAGCTTCCTGCCGACGGAAGACCAGGGCGAAATCATGGTGCAGTACACCCTGCCAGCCGGCGCGACGACGGTACGTACCGCCGAAGTCAGCCGCCAGGTGCGCGAATGGTTCCTCACCAAAGAGAAAGCCAACACCAACGTGATCTTCACCATTGAAGGCTTCAGCTTCAGCGGCAGCGGCCAGAACGCCGGGATGGCGTTTGTCTCCCTGAAGAACTGGTCAGAGCGTAAAGGCGATGCAAACACGGCTCAGGCCATCGCCCTGCGTGCCACGCAGGAACTGAGCACCATCCGCGATGCGACCATCTTTGCGATGACGCCGCCTGCGGTGGACGGCCTGGGCCAGAGCAACGGTTTTACCTTTGAGCTGATGGCCAGCGGCGGCACCGACCGCGATGCGCTGCTGAAACTGCGTAACCAGCTGATTGGCGAAGCCAACCAGGACAGCTCGCTGCATGCCGTGCGCGCCAACGATCTGCCGCAGATGCCGCAGCTTCAGGTGGATATCGACAACAACAAGGCCGTGTCGCTGGGGCTGTCCCTGAGCGACGTCACCAACACCCTCTCCAGCGCCTGGGGCGGGACCTACGTGAACGACTTTATCGATCGCGGCCGCGTGAAAAAGGTCTACATCCAGGGCGACAGCGACTATCGCGCCGTGCCGTCCGATCTCAACAAATGGTATGTGCGCGGCAGCGACAGCACCATGACCCCGTTCTCCGCCTTCGCCACCACTCGCTGGGAGTATGGCCCGGAAAGCCTGGTGCGCTACAACGGCTCGGCGGCGTATGAGATACAGGGCGAAAACGCCAGCGGCGCGAGCTCCGGCACGGCGATGAGCAAAATGGAGCAGCTGGCAAACAGCCTGCCGTCCGGCAGCACCTGGGCGTGGAGCGGTTTATCGTTGCAGGAAAAACTGGCGAGCGGTCAGGCAATGAGCCTTTATGCCCTTTCCATTCTCGTGGTGTTCCTGTGCCTGGCGGCGCTGTATGAGAGCTGGTCGGTGCCGATTTCGGTCATCCTGGTGATCCCGCTTGGGGTGCTGGGTGCGGCGCTTGCCGCCTCCCTGCGCGGCCTGAGTAATGACGTCTACTTCCAGGTGGCGCTGCTCACCACCATCGGCCTGTCGTCGAAGAACGCCATCCTGATTGTCGAGTTTGCCGAAGCCAAAGTCGCAGAAGGTTACTCCCTGACGCGCGCCGCCCTGCGTGCCGCCCAGACGCGTCTGCGTCCCATCATCATGACGTCGCTGGCGTTTATCGCAGGGGTGACGCCGCTGGCCGTTGCAACCGGTGCAGGGGCCAACAGCCGCGTGGCAATTGGTACCGGCATTATCGGCGGAACGCTGGCCGCGACGCTGCTGGCGATCTTCTTCGTCCCTTTATTCTTTGTACTGGTGAAACGTCTGTTCTCCGGTAAACACGCGAACCGGAGGTCATAATGTTTCGTGTCACTGTTTTAGCGTTAGCCCTGCTGAGCGCAGGGTGTGTGTCGTTAGACCCTACCTATCAACGCCCGGACGCTCCCGTCCCGGCGACCTTGCCCGGCGCGCACGGCGAAGCCACCGCCGTGGTGAGCCAGTGGCAGCAGGTGATGAACGACGCGAGGCTGAAAAGCGTGGTGACGATGGCGCTGAACAGCAACCGCGACGTGCAAAAAGCGATCGCGGATATCGACGCCGCCCGCGCACAGTACGGTGAAACGCGCTCGTCCCTGTTTCCGACGGTGGACGCCGAGCTGAGCCACACCCGCAGCCGCACGCTGGCAAGCGGTGTTGCGACAAGCGACGAAGCCAACGGTGCGGTCTCCAGCTTCGAGCTGGATCTGTTTGGTCGCAACCAGAGCCTCTCCCGCGCCGCGCGTGAAACCTGGCTTGCCAGCGAGTTCACCGCGCAGAACACGCGCCTGACGATGGTTAGCGAGCTGACCACGGCCTGGGTGACGCTGGCGGCGGATAACAGCAACCTGGCGCTGGCGAAATCCACAATGGAGAGCGCGGCAAACTCGCTGAAGATTGTGAAGCGCCAGCAGGAAGTGGGCGTCGCGGCGGCTACGGACGTCAGTGAAGCGATGGCGGTTTACCAGCAGGCGCGCGCCAGCGTAGCGAGCTACCGGACGCTGGTGATGCAGGATAAAAATGCCCTCAATCTGCTGGCGGGCGATACGGTGCCGGACAACCTGCTGCCCGGTACGCTGGAGAGCCTGAGCAACAACGCCATCACGCTGATCCCGGCGGGCGTCAGCTCCAGCGCGCTGCTGCGCCGCCCGGACATTCAGGAAGCGGAACATAACCTGCTGAGCGCCAACGCCAATATCGGCGCGGCGCGCGCCAACTTCTTCCCGACCATTTCACTGACCGCCAGCGCGGGCGTCGGCAGCGACTCGCTCTCCTCCCTGTTCAGCCACGGCATGAAGGTCTGGTCATTCGCGCCGTCCATCACCCTGCCGCTGTTCAGCGGTGGCAACAATCTGGCGCAGCTGCGTTATGCAGAAGCCGAGAAAAAAGGGTTAATTGCGACCTACGAAAAAGCCATCCAGAGCGCGTTTAAAGACGTGGCCGACGCGCTGGCGCGCCGTGAAACGCTCAGCGAGCAGCTTGATGCCCAGCGAGAATACGTGGCGGCCGAGCAAAAAACGCTGGATGTGGCAACGCGCAGCTATAAGGCGGGCGCGGGGGATTATCTGACGGTACTGACCGCGCAGCGGTCGCTGTGGTCTGCGCAGGAATCGCTGATTGCGCTGCAGCAAACCGACCTGGAGAACCGCATCACGCTGTGGCAGTCGCTGGGCGGGGGGATCCAGTAACCTTATCGGTGGGCGATTCTCATGCGCAGAAAAGAGAAAATCATACTTTCGACTGGAATCGCTACACTGAATGTAACGATATATTTCATGGGAAGCCTGTGACGTCTAAAGGGGGTTGTTGATGAAAGCTGCGCACCTGGTCTGCCTGCTGGTTTGTCTGCTCTTCGCCGCGTTTGTCCATGCTCAGGAAAAAGAGGATCCGGCGAAAGAGGCGCAGATTAAGCAACAGGTCCTGAAAGATATTAAGAAAACCTGTACGCCACAGAAAAAGCAGAGCGATAAGGCCTGGCAGGAGATGATTTTGTCGTCCGAGGCCAATCAGCTGCTGATCAAAAACGCCATCACCGCCGTGAAGCGCGACAACCTGGACGCCTACTGGGCTGCGGTTGGTCAGGTGGATTGTCTGGAAGATTATTGAGTTCTCGCCGGGTGGCGCTGCGCTTACCCGGCCTGGAAAATGTTTTAACGCTTCCGCACGTCCGGAATGATGAGATCCCCGCGCAGAACATAGGACCCGAGCATCTGCGTTTTCTCCGTCAGCCAGCTTACGATACGCGCCGCCATGGCATCCATTGAATATTCAATCGCCGGGATCACCGGAATACCCGGCAGGTGCAGCGATCCGGCCAGGCTAAAGACCATAATGTCGTCCGGTACGGATTTATTAAACGCCTGCAGCTGCGGGATCACCCGCTGGGCCTCCTGCTCGTCCGCCACCAGCAGCGCGTTGAAGTTCAGCGTGGACGCGTTGTTGAGTAATTCCTGAAGCGCAACGGACGAGGAGGTTGCGTCCATAAAGACGAGGTTGCGATTAAAGGGCAGGAAATTTTTCTCCAGCGCGTGCTTATAGCCAAGCAGCACCTGGTCGGCAAACCCGCTGCCGTGCGGGTGGATCAGCGCAATCTGGCGACGCCCCTGGCTGGTCAGATAGTTACAGGCGGTTTCGGCGGCAAAGGCGTGATCGAACTGAATGCTGTTGGAGTTATCAGCTTCCATGCAGTCCACCAGGATGACGTTTTCCATATCCACGTCCAGCGGGAAACGGGCGCCAATCACCAGAATGTCGTCACACAGGCCGCAGGAGAGTTCTTCAAGAGCATTCATCACTTCCGCTTTGCTATGGGCGAAGCGCAGCAGCAGGTGTTTTTGATGCTGGCTGAGCTGTTTTTCCAGCGCGTAAAGATAACCGGTGGTCTGGTTAATGTTTTCCTGCGCGCAAATCACCCCAATGCAGCCCGTCGACTGGCTCAGCAGCGACTGGGCAATCACGTTGGGACGGTAGTTCAGCTCATCCACCGCCTTTAGCACGGCCTGACGGCTGGCTTCCTTAACGCCACGTGACCCACTCAACACTCGCGATACCGTGGCTTTAGACACCCCGGCCAGACGTGATACATCATTGATTGTCGACATCTCTTTCCCCTGGCAGGCTAACCTCGCGCCTGCAAATTCCATAACCGCTACGGCTCACATTATAGCCAGAACGGAGTATATCCGTTTCCGTTTTTCATGGAAACCGATTTTCCGTTTCCACTCAAAATGATGTCAAAACAGCCAAATTATGTGACACACATCCGGTTAATTAGCCTCATAAGTATTGGATCTTGATGGCTATCACAGTTCTGCTTTTTATAAATGGAAACCGGTTTCCGTATCATGTCCAATCATTCTCGCAATAACTATTTACATTTAGAGGATGGTTGTCGATGTTCAAGATTATGCTGTGTTGCTCTGCCGGGATGTCCACCAGCCTGCTGGTCAGCAAAATGGTCGATGTCGCGAAAGAACGTGGTTTGCCGGTGAAGATTGATGCGTACGGTGTTTCCGAATTTGATACGCAGTTTCCGCAATACCAGGTGGTACTTCTCGGACCGCAAGTGAAATACATGTTACAGACACTCTCAGACAAGGCGGCTACGAAAGGCATTCCGGTGCAGCCCATCGATATGATGGACTACGGCATGCAACGTGGCGATAAAGTACTGGACTATGCTCTGTCGCTCATCGAAGCGGCACACTAAAAGGTGTTCACATGAGTTCGTTATATCAATCCATGGTCGCGGTGATTGAGCAGTCAATTACCCCGCTGGCCGCGAAGCTCGGCCAGCAAAAGTATGTGATTGCCATTCGCGACGGCTTTACCGCCGCGCTGCCGTTCATGATCATCGGCTCGTTTATGCTGGTGTTCATCTTCCCGCCGTTCTCGGCGGATACCACCAACAGCTTCGCCCGCGGCTGGCTGGATTTCTCCCAGACCTACCGCGAACAATTGATGCTGCCGTTTAACCTCAGCATGGGCGTGATGACCTTCTTCATTTCGGTGGGGATTGGGGCGAGCCTGGGGCGTCAGTTTAACCTCGACCCAGTGATGTCCGGCCTGCTGGCCTTTATGGCCTTCCTGCTGGTCGCCGCGCCGTATGCCGACGGTAAAATCTCGACCCAGTATCTCTCCGGTCAGGGCATCTTTACCGCGCTTATCACCGCGATTTACGCCACCCGCGTCTATGCGTGGCTGAAGCAGAACAACGTGACCATCCGCCTGCCGAAGGAAGTGCCCACCGGCGTGGCACGTTCGTTTGAGATCCTGATCCCGGTGATGGTGGTGATCGGTACGCTGCACCCGCTGAACCTGTTCATTGAAGCGCAGACCGGAATGATCATCCCGCAGGCGATCATGCACCTGCTGGAGCCGCTGGTATCCGCATCCGACTCCCTGCCCGCGATACTGCTCTCCGTGCTGCTATGCCAGATCTTCTGGTTTGCCGGTATTCACGGCTCGCTGATTGTCACCGGCATCATGAACCCATTCTGGATGGCGAACCTCTCCGCAAACCAGGCGGCGCTCGCCGCAGGCGCGGCGCTGCCGCACGTTTACCTGCAGGGCTTCTGGGATCACTACCTGCTGATTGGCGGCGTAGGCTCCACGCTGCCGCTGGCGTTCCTGCTGCTGCGCAGCCGCGCCACGCACCTGCGCACCATCGGCAAAATGGGCATTGTGCCGAGCTTCTTTAACATCAATGAGCCGATTCTGTTCGGTGCGCCGATCATCATGAACCCGATGCTGTTTATCCCGTTCGTGTTTGTTCCGCTGGTCAATGCCTGCCTGGCGTACGGCGCAACGAAGCTCGGCTGGCTGGCTCAGGTGGTGTCATTAACCCCGTGGACCACCCCCGCGCCGATTGGTGCCTCATGGGCGGCAAACTGGGCGCTCAGTCCGGTGATAATGTGCCTGGTTTGTATGGTGATGTCCGCGCTGATGTACCTGCCGTTCCTGCGCGCCTATGAGCGTACGCTGATGAAAAACGAAGAGCAGAAGGCCCAGGCAACCGTCGGTACCGCTGAAGCCGCAAGCAATTAAGTCAAAGAGGAAAGGACATGAAATACGCATTTCCCGATAACTTCTGGTGGGGCAGCGCAAGCTCCGCTCTCCAGACCGAAGGGGCAAGAGAGGGGGAAACCACATGGGATTACTGGTTTGCCCGCGAGCCGAACCGTTTTCACAACGGCGTGGGGCCGCAGCATACCTCCACGTTTTATCAAAACTGGAAAACGGACATTCAGCTGTTAAAGCAGCTGAACCACAACAGCTTTCGTACCTCGATTAGCTGGGCGCGCCTGATCCCCGACGGTATCGGTGAAGTGAACCCGGAAGCGGTCGATTTTTACAATCAGGTCATTGATGAGCTGAATGAACAGGGCATCACGCCGTTTATCACCCTGTTCCACTTCGACATGCCGATGGCGATGCAGGAGCTCGGCGGCTGGGAAAACCGTGACGTGGTGGACGCTTACGCCCGCTATGCGCAGATCTGCTTCGAGCTGTTTGGCGACCGCGTGCTGCACTGGTTTACCTTCAACGAGCCCATCGTCCCGGTGGAGGGCGGTTATCTGTACGACTTCCACTATCCCAACGTGGTGGATTTCCGCCGGGCGGCCACCGTGGCGTATCACACCGTGCTGGCCCACGCGAAGGCCGTTCAGGCTTACCGCGCCGGACATTACGCGGGTGAGATCGGCATCGTGCTGAACCTGACGCCGTCCTACCCGCGCTCGCAGAACCCGGCGGACGTGAAGGCGGCGCACATCGCGGACCTGATGTTTAACCGCAGCTTCCTTGACCCGGTACTGCGCGGGGAGTATCCGGCCGACCTGGTGGCGTTGCTGAAATCCTACGATCAGTTGCCCGCCTGCAAGCCGGAAGACGGCTTCCTGATTGCGGAAGGGAAAATCGACCTGCTCGGCGTGAACTACTATCAGCCGCGTCGCGTGAAGTGTCGCGACAGCGCGGTGAACCCGCAGGCGCCGTTTATGCCGGAGTGGTTCTTTGATAACTACGAGATGCCGGGCCGCAAGATGAATCCGTACCGCGGCTGGGAAATCTACGAGCCGGGTATTTACGATATTCTGGTTAACCTGCGCGACAATTACGGCAACCCTCGCTGCTTTATTTCTGAAAACGGCATGGGCGTCGAAAATGAACAGCGCTTTATTGAAAATGGCCAGATTAACGATCACTACCGCATCGAGTTTATTTTTGAGCATTTAACGTGGCTGCATAAAGGGATTAGCGAAGGGTGCAATTGCCTTGGCTACCATATGTGGACATTTATTGATAACTGGTCGTGGTGCAATGCCTATAAAAATCGCTACGGATTTATTCAGCTCGATTTAGAGACGCAGATGCGCACCATTAAGAAAAGCGGAGAGTGGTTTGCCGCCACCGCCTTAAATAATAGTTTTGAAAAAGAGTAATAATGATGATCGCACTAGAAGAAGCCGTAATGGAAATTATCGTCAACGCCGGACAGTCCCGCAGCCTGTGCTTTGAAGCGCTGCACGCGGCGCGTCAGGGCAACTTTGACGAGGCCAAAAGCCTGCTGCACGAAGCCGACGGCTACGCGCGCCAGGCGCACAAGATGCAGACCAAACTGATCGAGCAGGATGCGGGCGAAGGCCGCCAGCCGATGACGTTAATCATGGTGCACGCGCAGGATCATTTAATGAATTCCTTATTAGCGCGTGAACTGTCTGAAGAAATTATTCATTTATATCAGAGATAGTCTATGGCGAAATAAAGTTAATGTAATACCTCTGTACCCTAAATAGAGATCCACTTGTTCTGATGATAGCGACATACTCTGTCAGATCGGAGCGGGATGGTTATTGTCTGAATAAAATTAAACTATATTGAGATAACCATGAATACGATTAAAAAACTTCCATTAACCATGGCGGTTATCGCCGCGCTTTGCCCAATTTCCGTACTCGCACAAGAATTTACCCAGGAGCAAATCGACGCCATTGTGGCGAAAGCGGTAGATAAAGCTCTGGCCGAGCGTCAGGCCAAGATGGATGCGGCGGTTGCGAAAAAAGCGGACGTGGTGACCGAGCCGCAAAGCGCGGCGCAATCCCCGGATATGGCGATACCGTTCGGCATTAAATTTACCGGCTACGCCCGCTACGGCGCGCACTTCCAGGCCGCCGATCAGAAATACGTGGCGGTGGACGGCTCCTACAACGGCGCGTCCGCGATTGGTCGTCTGGGTAACGAAGGTAACGGCGGGGAATTCCAGCTTTCCAAGGCCTTCAAAGGGGACAACGGCGCCATCTGGGACATCAACGTGATGATCGACCACTGGGGCGACGAGGTTAACCTGAAAAAAGCCTACGCGGGGGTGACCAACATTATGGCCTCCAACCCAAATGCCTACTTCTGGGCCGGTCGTGACTTCCACCAGCGTCCGCAGCAGGGCATCAACGATTACTTCTGGATGAACCACGACGGCCAGGGCGCCGGGGTGAAGAACTTTGACATCGGCGGCGTGCAGTTTGACGTGGCTGCCGTGGCGGCAGTCGAATCCTGTAGTCCGGAAGTGATGGAAGATGAAGCGAACCCGTCGCGCATCACCTGTACCGGCGGTTCCGGCACGGGCGACAAGGGCAACTACGCCGCGACCTCCAAAATCCACGGCATGAAGCTCGGCCCGATCGACATGGAGCTGTACGCCAACTACGGCTTTGATTCGAAAGCGGTTGAAAGCGACGAACGCCTGAACGCCTGGCAGGGCGGCGTGGTGCTAAGCCACACCAACGACAGCGGCGTGAACAAGGTGATCGCCCGCTACTCCGATAACGCGGACAACAGCGTGTTCAACAAAACCGAAGATCTGACCACGGTCTACGCCAGCTTCGAAGGGCTGTATAAATTCACCCAGGCCACGCAGGTGGAGTACATCCTCGCCTTCCACGACTACGACAACAGCCGCGATAAGACCGACAACCGCAAGAACTACAACGCCATCGTGCGCCCGATGCACTGGTGGACCGACGTTCACTCTACCTGGCTGGAAGCAGGCTGGCAGCACGTTGACTACGACAACGGCGGCGACAACAAGGGCTGGAAGCTGACCCTGTCGCAGAACATGTCTATCGCCATGGGGCCGGAGTTCCGTCCGATGCTGCGCTTCTACGTCACCGGCGGCAAAGTGGATAATGAACGCACCGCGCGCGTGAACAATACCAAAGACGAGACGCTCGACGACTTCAACGTCGGCGCGATGTGGGAGGCGTGGTTCTAAGGTCAACAACATGCCGGGCGGCGCTACGCTTACCCGGCCTATGGTTTTCCCCCTCTCCCCGTGGGAGAGGGCCGGGGTGAGGGCATCAGGCCGCACACAACCATGCTATGCTGTTGGCCAATTAACGACAACATAGCAGGGGAGAAAATGGGTTCCACACGTAAAGGGATGCTGAACGTCCTGATCGCCGCCGTTTTATGGGGCAGTTCCGGAGTTTGCGCGCAGTACATCATGGAGAAAAGCCACATTTCTTCGCCTTACCTGACCATGGTTCGCCTGCTGTTTACCGGCGTGATCCTGCTGACGCTCTCCTTCGTTCACGGCGACAAGATTTTCTCGATCATCAAGCATCGTAAAGACGCCCTCAGTCTGCTGTTTTTCTCGCTGGTCGGAGCGCTCACCGTGCAGCTCACCTTCCTGCTGACGATTGAAAAATCCAACGCCGCTACGGCGACCGTGCTCCAGTTCCTGTCGCCGACCATCATTGTGGCGTGGTTCGCCCTGGCGCGGAAAACGCGCCCCGGCGTGTTTGTCCTGTCAGCGATTTTTACGTCGTTGATCGGCACCTTCCTGCTGGTGACCCACGGCGACCCAACCTCGCTCTCCATCTCCCCTGCCGCGCTGTTCTTCGGCATCGCCTCGGCGTTTGCCGCCGCGTTTTACACCACCTATCCGTCAGCGCTGATTGCCCGCTACGGCACGCTGCCGATTGTCGGCTGGAGCATGTTGATTGCCGGGTTAATGCTGACGCCGTTCTACGCCGGGCGCGGCACCACTTTCGTGATTGACGGCGGCCTGCTGCTGGCATTTTTCTACCTGGTGGTGATCGGCACGGCGCTGACGTTCAGCCTGTACCTGAAGGGCGCGCAGATGATTGGCGGGCCGAAGGCGAGCATTCTGAGCTGCGCCGAGCCGCTGAGCAGCGCGCTGCTGTCGGTGGTGTTGCTTGGCGTGGCGTTTACGCTGCCGGACTGGCTGGGGACGCTGCTGATCGTGTCGTCGGTGGTGCTGATTTCGATGGATTCGCGTAGAAGGGTTAAGGCATCGGCGTAGCCTGATGCCCTCACCCCAACCCTCTCCCACGGGAGAGGGAGAAAAACACTACTTCGCCTTAACCTTTCCCGCCACCAGCAGCGCGGTCAGCAGCATCAGCGTGCCGGAAATCACCAGCGGTGACGTCAGCCCCAGATGGTCGAGCGCCACGCCGCCAATGGCCGCACCGCAGGTGTTCGCCAGCTGGATCACCGCCACCTGAATCGACCCGGCTTTTTCCGCCTGATCGGCAAGCGTTCGGGTGATCCACGTCGACCAGCCCACCGGTACCAGCGCAAAGGCAAAGCCCCAGATAATCGCAATCGCCGAGGCAACCCATTTGTCGCTACCCCACAGAATCAGCACCGTGGCACTCACCGCCAGCAGCAACGGCGCCCCCGCCAGCGCCACCTTCAGGGAGCGCTTCAGGAACTGGGACGACAGCGACGTGCCGATAAAGCTGGCGATACCGAAGCTCAGCAGCACCAGCGTCAGGCCGTCCACGTCAAAGCCCGCCATGGTCATAAACACCGGGCGGATGTAGGTGAAAAAGGCAAACTGCCCGGCAAAGGCCATAAAGATGGCGGTCATCCCCGCCAGCACGCCCGGACGCTTGAGCAGCGCGAACATGTTCTGTTTGTGGTGCGCCGCTTCGCCCGGCAGGGACGGCAGCGCCTTCCACACCCAGATAATGCAGAGCACACCCATCACTGCCGCCGCGTTAAAGACGTTACGCCAGCCGATAATCCCACCAAGGAAGCTGCCCAGCGGCGCGGCAATCACCAGCGCAATAGAGACCGCGCCGAAGATAACGGACAGCGCTTTTGGCACGGTGCGCGCGGGCACCAGGCGCATGGTCAGCGAGGCCGACATCGCCCAGAAGCCGCCTAATCCCAGCCCCAAACAGGCGCGACCGAGCAGCAGCAGAGTGAAGCTTTCCGCGAAAGAGACCAGCAGGCAGGAGAGCGTCAGCAGCACGCTGAACAGAATGACCACTTTGCGGCGATCAATCGCGCCAATCACCTGAGTGATAAACAGGCTGGCGAACATCGCCACAAAGGCGGTGACGGTAACGGACTGCCCCGCCACGCCTTCGGAAATGCCCAGATCCTGCGCCATCGGCGTCAGCAGGCTCACCGGCAGAAACTCAACGGTAATCAGGCAGGCGACGCAGAACGCCACGGAGAAAACCGCCGACCAGTTGGGGCGTGAAACCTCGCTGGTCTGCGGTCTGGTTGTGGGCTGGATATGTTCTGTCATGGCATCACCTGAAGATAAAAACGTGCGGAAAAGTCGCGCAGTTTATCATCAAAAGTGTGACGAATTTAACGTTTAGACAACTTTTGTCGTTTTTAATGATTCGGAAGGCAGAGCGGCGGTGACTGATACCTTTTCAGCATAACGAAAATGAAAATTCAGTAACCACAATTGAGGTGAAACAATCATAGCGTCTGAAAAGGAGAAACTATGAAAACACGTACTTTATCTCAAAATCTTACCGTCAGTGCCGTCGGCTACGGTGCCATGGGTCTGAGTGAATTTTATGGCCAGACTGATGACAAAGGTTCACTGCAGGTATTGCATAACCTCATCGATCTGAACGTGACGTTTATTGATACCGCAAATTTATATGGCCGTGGCCATAATGAAAGGCTAATCGGTCACTTTCTTGCCGGGCTGGATAAAAACACTCGCGACCAGTTCAAAATCGCCACGAAGTGCGGCATCGATCGTTCTCCTGACGAGTCCTACGCCCGCACCATCAACAATACGCCGGACTATATCATCCGCTGCTGTAACGAATCCCTTAAGCGGCTTGGCGTGGAGCGAATCGACCTCTTTTATCTTCACAGAGTGAGTAACGCAACCCCGATCGAAGAGAGTATGGATTGTCTGCGCACCCTTGTTAAAGAGGGCAAGATCAACCACATCGGCCTTTGCGAAGTGTCGGCTTCAACGCTACAACGGGCTCATGCGGTGCATCCGGTCACCGCATTGCAAACAGAATATTCTCTGTGGACACGAGACATTGAGGAAAACATTTTGCCGGTCGTGAAAGCGCTAGGTATCGGCCTGGTGCCCTACTCACCTCTTGGCAGAGGCTTCCTGACGGGAAAATACCTGAACAACAACGATTTTGCAGAAGGTGATTTCCGCAAGAATAACGAACGATTTGTTCAGTCCAGCCTCGATCATAATCGCCAGTTGCTCGATATCATTACCCCGCTGGCGACAAAATACGGCTGTACCGCAGGTCAGATTGCGCTTGCCTGGCTGTTAGCACAATACGATCGGCTGGTTCCCATTCCGGGTACTAAGCACGTCAGCTATCTGGCCGAGAACGCGCGCGCTGCCGATATTGTGCTTGAGAAGAGCGATATCGAATCGTTGAACAACCTTCATCGCCGGGTAGCGATTAAAGGCGATCGTTATTCTGCCGAGGGTATGAAGGGCGTGAATGCCTGATACAGCATCTTGAAAATAAAAAACCGGGTTTCCCCGGTTTTTTTATATCCACAGATACGCCGTTAGCGATAAACGCTCAACGCGACGCCTTCCCCGCCGCCAACGCACAGTGCGGCAACGCCACGCCTGGCATCATTACGGATCAGGGAATGAACCAGCGTCACCAAAATTCGGCAGCCGGATGCACCTATCGCATGCCCAAGCGCGATTGCCCCGCCGTATGGATTGATACGATCCGGGGAAATTCCGGCCCGCTGAATCACGGCCAGCGCCTGGGCGGCAAACGCTTCGTTGGATTCGAGATGATCGACATCCTCAGGCTTCCATCCCGAGCGGGAAAGACAGTCGGCAATGGCCTGAATCGGGGCTGCACCCATTAATGCCGGCTGGATACCGGAATTGGAAAATACGCCCAGCGATGCCAGAACCGGCAAGCCACGTGCTTCGGCAGTCTCACGCGTACAAAGCAGGACCGCCGCGGCACCGTCATTCAACGATGAAGCATTTCCCGCCGTCACCGTACCCTCTTTTCGGAAAACAGGCTTCAGTTTCGTCAATTTTTCGATACTGGTTGCACGGGGTCCTTCATCCCTCTCCACGCTGATCGTTTCACCTTTTCGCGTCTGCCACTCAACCGGGACAATTTCACGCTCAAAAATGCCACGCGCCTGCGCTTCAAGCGCATTGTGGTGAGAGACAAGGGCATATTCATCCTGCATTTCGCGGCTGATACCAAACTCCGTCGCAACATTCTCTGCCGTGATACCCATGTGATAATCGTTGAAGGCATCCCAGAGCCCGTCAGAAACCAGGCTATCTTTGAGAGTAATATCACCCAGCCGCGTTCCGCTACGCGACGTCGTGGCGATATGCGGCGCGTTGGACATACTCTCCTGACCACCGGCGATAACAAACTCAGCCTCACCCGTCTGCAGCGCCTGCATGCCAAGATGGACCGCCTTAAGCCCGGACCCGCACACTTTGTTTACCGTCAGACATTGCGTATCTACGGGCAATCCAGCATTCAGTGCCGACTGTCGGGCCGGGTTCTGGCCGCACCCCGCAGTAAGAACCTGTCCCATAATGACCTGAGAGATATCTCTGGCTTCTACGCCAGATTCTTTCAGGAGCGCCTGAATGACGCGGCTTCCCAGATCAGAGGCTGAATGCTCCGCAAGCGCGCCCTGAAATGCGCCCGTCGCCGTGCGGCGGGCTGCAATAATAACAATCTCGCTCATGCGTCACTTCCCTTCAGTCCTGGCAAAGTATGGCCCGTCGCGGCCATTGCCGCGCGGTATGCAGTAAGACCATTCATGCAGGCGGGAACGCCAGCATATACCGCCATCTGTATCACAATTTCAAGCAGCTCTTCCGGCGTCACGCCGGTATTGAGCGCGCCTCGCATATGCAGTTCTAGCTGCGGCATGGCATTACCCAGCGTCACAAGCGAGGCGACGGTCAACATTTCACGCGTTTTGAGATCCAGTCCCGGACGACCCACCACATCCCCGAACGCATAGTCGGTAATCAGGGCGGGCAGCCCCGGGTCCAGCTCGCTCAGGCGGCGGGTGACTTTATCCGCGAGCCCCGCTTCAAGACGGTCCATAATCTCTCTGCCATAGCGCGTGCGGTCATTAATTTGACTCATAAGATTTCTCCATACGGGATTGTTTTGCGGTCAACGTTGCCGGAATAACCGCGACAAGCAGAACGGACAGACCGATGGCCGTACCGGCGACGATATACAGGAGCGGCATTGAAAATGATGAAACCATCCAGGCACCGACTGACGCACCGATACCAATGGCGGTATTGAAAAATGAAACGTAGATTGCGGAGGCCGGGAAGGCTTTATCCTCTGCCATACGTAAAACCCACGTCTGGAAACCGACAAATATTCCTGATACGGCGACACCCCAGACAACCATACTGGTAAATATCAACGCAGCAGAGAGCGAGGAACCAGACAGGCCCAGGAACAGCAGCACTGCACAGATCAGCAGTACAGACAAAGAGACCGTCAGCTTGAGATACTTATCAATCAACACGCCGGTCAGGAAATTACCTGCCAGACCCGCGATGCCGTAAACAAAAAGCACAGCAGGAATAATGGTGGTGGACAGTAAACTCTGCGTGTGTAGCCAGGGTTCAATGTACGTAAAGGCAGCAAAGTGAGCCGTCACAGCCAGCAAGGTTGCTGAGTAAATTTTCCATAATGTTGACGATTTCAGCACGCCTTTAAGCGCATCCAGCCCGAGCGCGCTTTTGCTGGTAATCCTGGGAACAAGAACGCTAATACCCACAAAGGCAATTACGCTCAGCGCGGCCATCAGCCAAAATGCCTGCCGCCAGCCGAAGTGAATACCAATATAGTTGGATACCGGTACGCCAAAAACGCTTGCTGCGGAAACACCACCAAATACGATTGACGTCGCCGCCCCTATATATCTGGCAGGGACCATAGCCACCGCCGTTGCGCCGATCATCGCCCAGAATGCGCCGTGAGCGAGCGCTCCCAGTACGCGGGCGCTAAGCAGCATGCTATAGACGTTTACCGTCGCAGCCATAACGTTAGAGACCAGAAGTACCACGGTAAGCACAAGTAAAAGCCGCTTCCTGGACACATTCCCTAAAAAGACGGAGGCAAACAGCGCACTCAACGCCCCCACCCAGGCATAAAGCGACACGGTCATGCCCACCGCAGATTCCGAAGACTGTAGCCCTTCTGCGATTGGCGTTAATAATCCGACTGGCGCCAGTTCGGTGGTGACAATAGTAAAGGTTGAAATAGCCAGAATGAATAAAGCTAGCCATGACCTTAACGTCATATTCTGCGGAGTGAGTTCTGAAGTCATACTACTTACCTCAATAAGGATTTAAATAATGTGCCAATTTTTTTCAGTTGCATATCTGGTAAGCGCGGAATGCTCTCCCACACAGACGGGATGGCCAGTGGCTTCCAGCATTGGAATATCCGAAAGATCGTCGCCGTAGGCATAACAATCCACGGGGTTAATCTCTTTATCATCGCAAAAGGCGATAAGCGCGTCTTTTTTACCTGTTCCAATTGTTTGAGGCAGGCCGATTTCACCCGTCAACTCACCTGCGTCATTTATTATCACCGGCGCACAGAGTACTTCCGTTACTCCAAGATATTTTGCAATGGGTGAAAGAATCGGAAGCATAGAGCCCGATATAAATACGGTATACATGTTCTGGTTCTGATGTTTTTTAAGGGCTGAAACAGCACTCTCAATAAAAAACTCGCTTTCCAGCTTACGCCTGAACCACTTCTCACCCATTTCTTCCAGATAACGACAAGACACACCTTTAAACTGACGATAATAATCTCTGTTCAGGGCTTCCCTTGGCACGCCGTTTTTCACGTCGGTGCGAAAACGAGACATATAGCGTTGAAGACGATCGTTTTGATTATTTTCCCTGCACCAGAAATCATAGAAATCAAACATGCTTTTAATATTTATAAGCGTTTCATCAACATCAAAAAAAGCGGCATGTTTACGCAAACTTTATTCCTCGTAGTTTTTTCTTCGACTCTTAACCGGAAAATCTCTATCCGTACCAGACACGCCTGCATCCGCCCAGCGGGAAGGCGCAATTTCAGAAACCACCACGGAAATTTTATCCAGCGGCGCACCCGTGTTTTTGTGAACGGCAAATGTAATATCTTCCTGGAGTCTGATGATTTGATTTTCATCTTTCGCAGGCCAGGTCATAACATGAACAAATGGCATATTTTTCTCACTCTATAGTTGTAAATTCATCGAAGGAACGGCCTTTGAGTTTTAAATGGGCATGGATATCGCCTCCAAGACCATAAAAGCCAATTGCACCGCCGTAGCTCTGACGCGAGCTCATATAAAGTACGACTACGTTAATAATTCTGTTTCCTTTCCTCGCCGGAGCCGGGAAAGGATCGGTTAACTCTGCCCAATATTCGGCATTACCTTCACTATCGGTTATAAATACGTTGGGTATTCCCAGCGGACCTGGCCTGCTCGGATCCTCCGAGGCTAGATCGTTTTCCCTGAGACTCATCACGGTGTAAACGCTATCCGGAACAAGGCTCCGGAACGAAAACGTGAACCGGGCTCGTTTCTTATCTTCGGACAATGTGACCTCAAAGGTGCCCTCTGCCTCGAGCCAGGCAGCGAGGGTCACTGGCTCGATCTCTCGCTTTCCATCGCTGCTGCGATAATCCGCGATATAGCCTTCATGAAGTGGCAGGCCAGGCCTTATTTCATTATTGGCCTGCGGCCGCTGTTCTGGTGCGAAAACCATCCGATAGTTGTTCATCGGAATGGGTAAAGGAAGAGTATGAAGAATGATGTCCTTCAACGCGTCCTGAGGCATCTTGTCCAGATCGCACAGAATGTTATAGGGTGCGACTTCCCCAAATGCCGGAAGCGGGCTGTCCGGAGAGACAATGACGCTTCGCCACTGCAGTCCGTTATCCCCTGGCACCATGCCCACCACGACAAAATTACCCTTCCCGTCCATGACCTCCGCAGGGGGGTAAAGCGGCCCCTGCGTGGTCGCAGCCAGACGGTATTTCTGGCTACGTAATTCAGGCATGCGTTACCCCCTGAGTCACCCCTTGCTGCTCAACAAGGGTCGCCTGCATGGCAACCTCAGCCAGAGATTTCTCTTTCTCTGTAATCAGGGCGGAAGGATAGACGGTGAACGAGACATCCATTGTCGCGCAAAGCGTTTGGTGCTGAGTGACGCGAACCTGAGCCCTGAAACGCCCCCGGCGGTCGTTAATATCTTTTTCAAGAAATTCAAAGTGGACCAGCGCCGGTAAAGGGAACAGGAAACTGGCGAAATTGATTGCCATGCTATTAATGACGTAATAGCGTCCACTTTCCTGCTGGTAAATAAATTCTTCGGTGACGCCGATAAAGGCCTGTCGGCTGGCTTCAACCAGGAGCATTCCCTGAATATGCTGCCCCGTCTGATGATCCGCCATCAATTCGCAACGCTCATCGATTAACAGCGGCATCGCATAAAGATCGTGGTTATGCTCAGCTTGTTCCGCAGGTCCTATAAGTACATTCTGTTCCAGTCTTTTATGGCAATAAGCATTTTTTTTGTCGCTAACCAGTTTTTCCAGAGAGCACATTTTTAACTTATTACCATGAATCGCATTTCTTGCCTGGTTTGAAATTACCTTTCCGGCAAAATCCTTGCGCACGCCCTGCCCAACAATAATTTCATGTTCTTTATCAATGATATTCGCAGGGATTTGAGTCAATAATTCTAGCTGAGATATAGTCAGTACATCTTTACCATTGGCAAATTCATTAAATTTATCGCCAACAACTACCAACTTTTTACAGTTCATTCATTGTCCCTCAACAACAGCAAGCACGATAGATACGTGTATAAAGGCCGTCATTACCGCCAGTAATAAAGTTATCGCCGGCCTGTTGAATGATTTCCTGATAACGCGCATTGGTAAATGCTTCTTTATATGCTGCTTTATCACCGTTGAATGAGGAGATAAACATTACACCCGGAACGCCGCTGATCAGTGAATGAAATGCTTCGAAACTTTCAATCTTATCTTTGTTATCTCTTACAACATTAAAAATGGTTTCATCGCGCCACTGACGGTACTGCTGATAGTTATGCGCAGGCACTTCGACGTGTCGGAGTTGAATATAATTTGATTGTGGCAAGCTATTTTTATTATCAATTGGGGATTCAACAAACTTAAGCAGTTCGCGACGGATATCGGCAGAAAGAACCTCAGAGAAACGATGGAACATGGATTCCATTTCACTTTCAACCCATGCAATTTCGTTAATATCGTTGAATGCGCGTAATTCCAGCAATTCATTAACGCCGTTTTCTTCACAGGTATAGTAGCGAACGTTTTCATTGCTTTTTAAGGAAGTAAATTCTTTTTCAGAAAAAGTGTTTTTTAATGGGAAGCGTGATACCAGTACATATTTAGACGACATAATTACTCCGAGTATTGATTAAGTGAGGATTCGGATAGAAATTTATCAATACAGGAAACTATTGGAATTGTTAAATTTGTAATATATTTTTTGTATTACTGTTAAAACTGGTTTTGCTGCCAGCATTTAGCGTGTAATATCGAAATGGAAAAAAGACGAAATACCTTTTCGCATTTAGGACCCACGTATGGCTACAGCAGAACATTTAATCAGCAATAACCTGCCCAGTATCAAACAATTACAATGCTTTCTCGCTGTTGCACATGAACTGAACTTTCGTAAGGCTGCCGAACGTCTGCGCATGACTCAACCGCCTCTGACGCGTCAGATAAAATGCCTTGAAGCGGTGTTGAAACGTCAGTTGTTCAGTCGCAGTACGCATGACGTTAGCCTCACTGAAGCAGGTCGAGCCTTGGTCGTTCAGGCAGAAAAAATACTCAAAGACATCAGCAGCTTAAAAGAAGATCCTCACTCTTCAGAAACGAATCTGCGCATCGGTCTCACGCGCACGCTTAATTTTGAATATATTGAACCTGTAAATACCCAGCTTCAAAAAATGAACGCCGGAGATGACGTTGAAACGCCCGACCTGACGTCAGCACAGCTGCTGCAAAGCTTGTCTAAAAATATGCTGGATCTGGTGCTGACCGGGGAAAAAGGAACGGGTCATGAAGACATTGTTCAATACCGCTGGGTCTGCCAGGAACCGTTGCTCATCGCAATGCCTTCTTTACATCCTGCCAGTCTGAAAGAGAAAGTCTCGCTGGAAGACATTAGCGATCTTCCACTTTTTTGGTTTTCGAGAAGCGCTAATCCGTCATTCTATGATAAATGCGAAAGCTACTTTGACACGCTGAAAAGGCCGCTGAAGCGTATTAAAGAGCCGGATGATTCCCTCGTGATGCTAAGCCGTATCGCAAGAGGGAAAGGGTTTGCGCTGCTGCCTCAGTCAAAATGCACCTTCAATCAGGAGGGGCTATGCTATCGCGAACTAACGGACGATGAGGCAAAGAGATTAAATATTGATATCTATGCCGCAACTCGCCTCAATGAAAACAGAGAGGAGATCCTGAACGCTCAGAATATCTTGTGCGGCAAAAAGGCTTAATGCAGATAAAACACACCTTCTTCCGGCAGAAATAGCTGGTTATAGCGCAGCTGGAAGGCGTTCAGCTCCTGCGGATCGGGCTCCATTTCGCGCATAAAGCCAAGTGCCAGACGAATTTGCGCATCGGTAATGGGTGCGGCAAGGCGGGCTTTACGCAGCATACGGTGCCAGGTATGCAGATTCTCTTCGCTACCGTCGACAATACAGACCTGCCAGATGAGCAGCACCTGCGCGGCGTTTTGCAGATGCGCCTCGTCAGGCCGCTCAAGGTAGCGGATAAATTCATTGCCCGGTGTTTTACCGAACTGGTCAATCATCGACTCGATCGGCATCGGGGTAATCCCCAGCCGTTCGCTTAAACGTTTGATGGCGCGGCGGGAATCTGAGGTCAGGACGCGAAATCCCACCACAAACACCACGGCAAGCGTTGCCAGCATTATCCAGACCATGCGTTCTCCTTAGACTAGCCGCTCATCATAGCGGGAAACGCAGCGTGTCGACAGCGGGTACGGCCAGAATAGTGAACCGAAAAAAGCTGGATAAATGCGATGAAAGCAATCCCGCGCAGGCGTGGCTGCGCGGGCTGTTGCTGGAGACCCGTCAGCGCGCCTGAAGCCCCTTCAACAGCGCCTCGTGAAAGCGGGCGGGATCCTGCATCTGCGGCGCGTGGCCCATGTCGTTAAACTCCACCAGCGTCGCGTGCGGTATGCGCTTCGCCGTTTCTTTGCCCAGCACCGCATAGTTGCCAAGCGTCTTGCGGACCTCCGGCGGGGCGAGGTCTTTCCCGATGGCGGTGTTGTCCTTCGTGCCGATCATCAATAATACCGGCATCTTCAGGTCGCTAAATTCATAGATGACCGGCTGGGTGTAGATCATGTCGTAGAGCAGCGCCGAGTTCCACGCCACGCGCGCTTTGCCCGGCCCGTTGTTCAGCCCGGCAAGCATCGTGACCCAGCGTTCGTATTCCGGCTTCCACTCCCCGGCGTAGTAGGTATTTTTCTCGTACTGACGAATGCCGTCGGCGCTGACCTTCAGTTCGCGCTGGTACCACTGGTCGACCGTAATATGCGGCACGCCGCGGGCTTTCCAGTCTTCCAGGCCTATCGGGTTCACCATCACCAACTGCTCTACCTGCTGCGGCCACATTAGCGCGTAGCGGGTCGCCAGCATGCCGCCGGTCGAGTGGCCGATAACCGTCGCGCGATCGACGCCAAGCGATGTGAGCAGCGCGTGGGTGTTGTCCGCCAGCTGCTGGAAGGTGTACTGATAATGCGCCGGCTTGGTGGATTTACAGAAGCCGATCTGGTCGGGTGCGATCACGCGATAGCCGCTGGCCGACAGCGCGCGGATCGTGCCGTCCCAGGTTCCGGCGCAGAAATTTTTGCCATGCATCAGCACCACGGTGCGTCCGTTGGGGTTTTCCGGCCTCACGTCCAGGTAAGCCATATCCAGAGGCTGGTTCTGCGAGGTAAAGGTAAAGTGTTTTACCGGCCAGCCGTAGTCGAAACCTTCCAGCTTCTCGCCGTAGGTGGGGGCATCCGCAGCCATTGCGGGGGACGCCAGCGCCATCAGCAGCGCCAGGCAGGACAATCGTCGGGTTAACATGCAAGCTCTCCGTTAGCAAAAGGGGCTAAGGCTGCACGAAAGGCGGCAGCAAAAAACACTGTAGAGCATGGAGAGGAGTGGGTGTGTAAAGCGGGGTAAAGGTAGGACGAGCAAATAAAAAAAGCCCGGCATCACACACCGGGCAAAGACGTTACCTGCACACTCAGGCCGCTTTTAATTTCTGCGCGCGGTTCTCGCGGCGAATTTTACGTTCTTCCAGCACCGCGACCATCGCCATCAGGACGATACAGCCAATCGCTGCCGCATCCAGCGCCGCGAAGGTGCCCGCCCAGCCGGTAAGGCCGAAAATCGGCGTGCCGTCGGCGATCATCCCCAGGCCAAGCTTGGCGAAACTGTCGCCGATCAGGTAGGCGAAGGTGCCTTTAATCCCATCGGCGGCGCCGATCGCTTTTTTCGGCACGAACCCTACTGCCGCCACGCCAATCAGCAGCTGCGGGCCAAATACCAGGAAGCCGAGCGCGAACAGGGACGCCAGGTAAACGTACTGGTTGCTGGCGTGCTGGTAGATGCCGAGCGTGGCGATAATCAGCGCCAGCGCGACGCAGGCCACCAGCGCGCGACGGCCGTTGGCGAGGTCGGAGAGCCAGCCCCACAGCAGCGTGCCGACCAGCGCGCCCACTTCGAACAGGGTGAAGCCCTGAATCGCCACCTCTTTCGAGAGCTTCAGCTCCTGGAAGGCATACACCGTAGACCACTGGTCGATGCCGATGCGCACCACGTACAGGAAAATGTTTGAGAAGCACAGCAGCCAGATCACTTTGTTTTTCAGCACGTACTCAACAAAGATCTGCCATTTGGACATCTCGTTCTCTTCGGTCTCTTTGTCCTCTTCGCTGATCTCCTCCCCGAACAGCTCTTCGGCTTTGCCGAGGCCGTACGATTCCGGGGAGTCGCTGCCGAAACGCAGGCCGATAAAGCCGACGATCAGGGCGATAATCGAGGGGAAGATAAACATGCCGATCACGTGGCCGTCGAACAGATAGTTCGCGCCAAACAGCGCCACGCCTGCCGCACCCGCCCCGCCGAGGTTGTGGGAGATGTTCCACATGCCGAGGTACGAACCCCGCTTGCGGCGCGGCGTCCATTTGGTGATGGTGGAATAGCTGCACGACCCGCCGGTGCTCTGGAAGAAACCGCTCAGGGCGTAGAAGGCGATCATCAGGAACAGGCTGACGGAGCCCGCGCCCATGCTGGCGCTGAAGCCGAGCATACAGATGGCGGAGAGGATCAGCATAAACGGCAGGAACTGCTTGGTGTTTTTGCCGTCCGCGTAGTAGGACACAACCGTTTTCCCCACCCCGTAGGTGATGGAGAAGCCCAGGCCAATCATCCCCAGCTGCGTCATGCTCAGCCCGTAGGTGGAGATCATGTCGTTCTGCGCGATGTTAAAGTTTTTGCGGATCAGGTACATGGTCAGGTAGCCGATGAAGACCACCAGATAAGACTGCATGAACGGTTTGAACCACATCTTGCGCCGCACGTCGAGCGGCAGATCCAGGGTCGGCTTGCGCACCTGGTTTAAGAAGGCCAGCATGGTTGGTTTACTCCTGAGCTGATTTTTGCAGCATTGTAAAAATCAGCCGGGAGAGATGCCTGAGACAGCGTCCAGGTGAAACCGGGAAAATTTCTTAGTTTTGCGCCATTCGGCAACAAAAGGTGAGGCACGTCACGCTTCGCGCGGCGCCTGGGCGTGCAAAAACGGCAGCAGCAGCAGGGCGGAAATCCCCGCCGCGATGGCGATCGCCGCGAAGAAACCGCTCCAGTGCCAGACGTCGATGACCCGTGCCAGCGGCCAGCCGGAGAGCGATGCGCCGAGGTAGGCAAACAGCCCGACAAAGCCCGTCGCCGCGCCTGCCGCCTCCTTGTGCGAGCACTCCGCCGCCGCCATGCCGATCAGCATCTGCGGGCCAAAGACAAAAAAGCCGATGGTGAAGAAGCACGCCGCCTGCATCACGTAGCTGGCGAACGGCATCAGCCACAGCGAGCCGACGGAGAGTAAAATCCCGGCGGCAAAAATCAGATTCATCGGGCCGCGGTTGCCGTTGAACAGCTTGTCCGAGCCCCAGCCCGCCACCAGCGCGCCGATAAACCCGCCCAGCTCGAACATCGTCACCGCAGAGTTGGCGGTCACCAGGTCCACGCCGAGCGTCTCGGACATGTACAGGTTGCCCCAGTCGTTGATCGCCGCGCGCACCACGTAGACCAGCACGTAGCAGAGGGACAGCAGCCAGATGTACGGATTTTTCAGCACGTACTTGGTGAGGATTTGCTGGCGGGACAGCCCGGCGCCCTCCTGCTGCTGGGCAATCTCCATCTCGTCGTGCCGCCAGTCGCCCACCGCAGGCAGGCCGACGGTTTGCGGCCTGTCCCGCAGGCGCCAGCAGAGGAACAGCCCGGCGACAATCGCGAGGCCACCAGCAATCATCATCCCCGTGCGCCAGCCGTAGTGCAGCGCTGCGGCTCCCACGACCATCGGGATCAGCGCCCCGCCGACGTTATGCGCGGTGTTCCAGATCGCCCACCATCCGCCGCGCTCGTTGCGCGAGTACCAGGCGGTGAGCAGGCGGGCGCAGACCGGCGCGCCCCAGCCCTGGAAAAAGGCGTTCAGCGCCCACAGCAGGGCAAAGGCCCACAGCGAAGTGGAAAAGCCAAACAGGATGTTCACCACGCCGGTGGCGATCAGCCCAACGCCCATGAAATAGCGGGCGTTGGAGCGGTCGCTGACGATGCCGGAGAAGAACTTCGACAGCCCGTAGCTGATGTAAAACAGCGTCGCCAGCAGGCCGATATCGGTGCGCGTCATCACGCCGCTGGCGAGGATTTCCGGCGCGGCGGCGTTGAAGCTTTTACGGGTGAAGTAGAACAGCGCGTAGCCGAGCCAGATGGTGATCAGGATATGGCGACGCCAGTAGCGATAGCGGGCGTCGATTTCCGCCTTGTCGCGCAACGGAGCCGCGCTGGTTGGGGTTTTAAACATGATACGTCCTTAACGGCAAACTGACGCTGACGCGCGTCCCGTGAGTGCAGGAAAGGTTCAGCGTGCCGCCCAGCGCCTTCACGCGCTCGCGCATGCCCGCCAGGCCAAAGCCCTGCTGGCCGGAGCCCGGCGGCAGGCCGCAGCCGTCGTCTTCAATCACCAGCATCAGGCGCTCGTCCTGCTGCCAGCCCTGGATCGTCACCGCGCTGGCATTGGCATGTTTAACGATATTGTTCAGCCCCTCCTGACAGACGCGGAACAGCGTCACGCGCTGGCCTTCGCTGAGCAATGATTCATCAATGCGCCAGTCGAGATGGCTGACAATGCCGCGGCTTTCCAGCTCCATCTCGCGCATCAGGGAGCGTATCGCCTGCTCCAGCGACAGATCATCAAGCTGGCGCGGACGCAGCCGTCCCAGCAAGCGGCGAACGGCGTCATAGACACCCAGCGAAAGCTGTTCGATATGCGCCCCGCCCTGCTTCACGCCCGCGTTATCCGCCGCCAGACGCTGGACGATGCCCGCCTGCGTGCGGATGGCGGTTATGGTCTGGCCGATATCATCGTGCAGTTCGCGGGCCACCTCCTGCCGCACGCTCTCCTCGGTCTCCAGCAGACGCTCCGCCAGACGACGGTTGCGCGCCAGCTCGGCTTGCAGGGACTGGTTCAGCTCGCGCAGACGCTGAATGCCCGCCCCGAGCAGCAGCCCGGTCAGGCTCTGGGCCAGCAGCGAGAGCAGCAGATCCACCGGATGATCGTGCCAGGTCTGGCTGGCGATCAGCGCGATGGCGTTCATCAGCGTGGCGATCAGCGCCCCCTGCCAGCCGTAGTGCCAGGCCAGAGCGATGATCGGCAGCGCCAGGCAAAACGGCGTGAAGCGCGAAAGCTCGGCGGGCAGACCAAGCTGCAGCCACAGGCTCACCATAAACAGCAGCAAATACCAGATGAGGTGCCGGGCGCGCCAGTTCACCGGTTGGGAGACCAGCGCGGGGCCGAGCGGCTGCCAGACGGTGCTGGTGAGGTAGTGCCAGAAAACCAGACAGGTCGGCGCGAGGGTCAGACCGCCGGTAAGGGTCAGCAGCAGGGCGTTAAGCATCTCCTTCTCGCCGATCCACGGCAGGGATTGTAACAGCGCGGCGGCAATCAGCGCCGCCCCCTGACGCAGCAGCGTGCGCCAGTCGCGCTGGTAGCGGTAGCGGGAAATCAGGGCAACGGGGAGAAGCGTAAGCAGGCTTCCGGTCATCAATAAGGGAAGATGCGCGAGGGCCACCTCCTGCGCCAGCCAGACCAGCATCAGCCACTCCGCGCCGAGCAAAACGGGCCAGTAGCCGCGCGGGCACTGGAGCATTAGCCCCAGACGCAGGCCGAAGGGAAACAGCAGCACCGCCAGCTCCGGACGCTCCACCAGGTGCAGGCTGATGCTCCACAGGCAAAACCACGCAGCGGAGAAGATAAAAAAACTGGCGACGACGGCGATCAGCCGCGAAAACACGGGACTCATTGCCAGCTGTCGAACATGCGGCGCGCCAGCTCGACGTCATTGCTGACGTTGAGTTTTTCCATCAGGTTGGCGCGGTGGACGTGCACGGTTTTCGGCGACAGATCCAGCTCGGCGGCAATCTCTTTCACCGACATGCCCTGGGCAAGCTTCTCCGCCACCTGGCGCTCGCGTCTGGTGAGCGGATCCTGACGTCCGGTCGCCAGCTTGATGGCGATATCCGGCGTCAGGTAGCAGCCGCCGGTGGAGACGGTGCGCACGGCGGCGATCAGCTCGTCCGGGCTACAGCGTTTGGAGAGGAAGCCGCGTGCGCCCGCGTTGAGCGCCTGCTCGACCAGCGCCGGGCTGTCGTGAACCGAGAGCATGATCGTCGCCATCCCTTTCGGCAGCTGGCTCAACAGCTCCAGCCCGGAGAGATCCGGCATCGAGATGTCACAGATACAGACCTGCACCCCGCGCCCCGGCAGGCCCGCCAGCGCCTCGTGACCGGAGCCAAACTCGGCCACGACCTGGAAATCCGGTTCGAGGTTAAGAAGCTGGGCAAAGCCGGAGCGGACGATAAGGTGGTCGTCGATGAGAGCGATGGTGGTCATGTGTGTTCCTGCGGTCTGAAAAAGCCGGATAACGCTGCGCTTATCCGGCCTACAAGAGCGAAAGACGCTTACCTTAAGCGATTTACTCGAAAAACACCGCAATTTTGTTAAACATGGTGGGATCGGACTGGTTGCGCGCCACTTTGGTGACGTCTTCCAGCTTGTCGATCTGTGCCATCATCTGCTCCAGACGCTGATCGTCGTTGACCAGTAGCCAGATGCGGCTGTGCTCGCTGCCCTGAATCGGCAGGCAGAGAATACCTTCCACGTTAAACGCGCGGCGGGCAAACAGCCCACAGACGTGGGTCATAACGCCAGGGTGGTTGCGGACGGTGAGTTCCAGAATGACGTTATCATATTGTTTCTGCATGGCTTATTCCCCCACCATCTCAGTATTGGCCGCACCCGGCGGCACCATCGGATACACTTTTTGTTCAGGGTCGATACGCACGTGGATCAGCGCCGGGCCGGGACGCGAGATCGCCGCCTGCAGCGCCGCGTGGGCGTCTTCTTCCGCGTTCAGATCGCAGGTGTGCAGGCCAAAGCCGGCGGCAATCTGCATAAAGTTAATCATCCCCGGATAGGTCGCCGCAAACACGCCCTGCTTGTAGAACAGGCTCTGCTGCTGGTGCACCAGACCCAGCGCCTCGTTGTTCATCAGGATGATTTTCACGTCTAACTGGTTTTCGGCTGCAGTCGCCATCTCCTGAATGTTCATCATCAGGCTGCCGTCGCCGGAGAAGCAGATAACCTTGCGGTCCGGGTTGGCGAGCGCCGCGCCTACTGCCGCCGGCAGGCCGAAGCCCATGGTGCCGAGGCCGCCGGAGGTCAGCCACTGGCGCGGACGATTCAGCGGATACGCCTGCGCGGTCCACATCTGGTGCTGGCCCACGTCAGTGGTGATAATCGCGCTGTCGTCCACGCAGGCGGCCACGGCGTTGATCAGCCCGTAGTGGCTCAGCGGGTCGCCCTCAGCTGGGATGGCGCCCGGGAACTCGCGTTGCAGATCCGCCACCAGCTGACGCCAGTCGGCCCGGTCAGTTGCGTCCGTCTGCGGGATCAGCTGCGCCAGCACTTCGGCCACGTCGCCCTGAATCGCCACGTGCGGCTGTTTGATTTTACCCAGCTCGGCGCGGTCGATATCCACGTGAATGATTTTGGCGTTCGGGCAGAACTCCTCGGTTTTGCCAATCGCCCGGTCATCAAAACGTGCGCCCATAACAATCAGCAAATCCGCCTCTTGCAGGATGTAGTTGGTGCTGCGCGCACCGTGCATGCCCAACATGCCTAATGACAACGGATGCGCTTTAGGCAGCATACCCAGTGCCATCAGGGTCATGGTGGTCGGCAGGTTGGCCTTTTCCGCAAACTGGCGGATTTCATCCGCAGCGTTAATCGCCCCGCCGCCCAGATAGAGCACCGGGCGTTTGGCGGCGTTAATCATGGCGGCGGCGTCGCGCACGCTTTCAGCGCTGAATTCCGGCGCGGGGGCACGCTCGCCCGGCTCCGGCAACACGTCGATCTCGATCTCTGCGGTCTGGACATCCTTAGGAATGTCTATCCACACCGGGCCCGGGCGGCCAGACTGGGCGATACGGAACGCATCGCTGATAACCTGAGGCAGCTCGCTGATATCGCGAACTAAATAGTTATGTTTGGTGATGGGGATAGAGATGCCGTAGGTGTCCACTTCCTGGAACGCATCGGTGCCGATCATCGAGGACGGCACCTGGCCGGTAATGCAGATCAGCGGAATGGAGTCGAGGCGCGCGTCGGCGATGGCGGTCACCAGGTTGGTTGCGCCGGGGCCGCTGCAGGCCATACAGACCGCCGGTTTGCCCTGCGTACGCGCCATGCCCTGAGCGATAAATCCTGCCCCCTGCTCGTGACGCGCCAGCACATGGCGGATCTGCGTGCTTTGGCTCAACGCATCGTACAGCGGCAGCACGGTTCCACCCGGGATACCCGCAACCGTGGTGATGCCCTGTCGTTCCAGTAAATGAACAATCAGCTGCGCGCCTGTAAAACGCGTCTTTGTGGATGTTGTGCCCGAACTTGCCATGCTCCAGTCCTTTTCTTCTGGGCCGACTTTCCGGGGAGGGTCCTAAACGAAAAACCCCGCCCGGTTTGCGCCGGCGGGGTTTTGGATTCGTGTGTTGATCCAGTCCCTACGGCGCATTGCCGACGACCACCACCACACGCACGACGACCACTGCGGCAGGTTGCGCAGTTTTTAGTAGGGTCGAAGTGAAGATGGATGAAGTCATTGGGGACCTGTGTTTGGAATCATTGATTGAATTTATACAAACACAGGTTTTCGGGCGTGACAATGGAAATATTTTCATCTGCGCAAAAATGCGTCAGGGATCACGTTTCAGTACGTTGCTCGCTCATTCCAGGAGTCACTATACATGACATTGCCGTCGCAATGCTTCCAGGTGATTTTCTCATAGCGTATGAGAACCGTTTCAAGGTGTGTTCCCGTGTTTGCGCCGGGATACAGGTCAGGTGTGATTGAAGTTATTTTCACATTCTCCAGGAGGATATTAAAATATTCCTGTTCTAAACCCGCCTCATTAATCTGATACATCTTAATGGTGGCTGACTGGAGTGTTCTTCCCGTACTCAGCGCGCGAAAGAGAAGCGGGGTTACACGATCAAATTCTTTCTGGAACATGATGGGCATGTGTATGCGCGTGCCCGTCAATTTCCCGGTATTCCCGTCGACTGGAATGTTGACATTATGAGTGAATGATTTGAGTTCAATTGAACCTTCACGCCCTGTCACAAGGCAGGGGCCAACCATGGGGGAACCATTTTCATCTGTAAGAAATAAATAAGCCGGATTTGACATAAAGAATACCTTTTTTTAAAAATCAATCGTACTTATCAAAACGACCAAAAATTATTGGATGAACAAGAATAAATACACCGATAGCAATAAATGTGAGTAATACCCAGTGGTCAGGTATCAACCATAGAAAAAAAGAGGCGCATACAAAAACATAAACGGGAAATAAAATATCCGTAAATAGAATTGATAACAGACTCTTAAACACGCTACTTGTCCCTTAAGTCGTCATAAATCGCTTCAAAATCCCTGTAGAAACCCATTTGAACCTTCTTAATCAGTTCAGACAGGAATGGTTCAATAAAGTAATAGAGCATTTCCAGTTGTGCGGCATAGAGGGTAGCGTAATACTTTGGGTCCAACGTTTTCAGGCGACGAGCAGCAAGCGCGCACTTCTGGTCCGTGCCAATCAATTGAAATGCCATGACAACGTTCGGTACGCGACGTGCAAGCCGTTCGACGACGATTTCTGAGAGCAGGCCAGATTTGGAAAGATATATTGCCAACCCCCATGCTATTGCTAAACGCGCTGCTTTGCTTGTCGGGATATTTTTAACAAATCCGGTTACTTGTGAACCCGTCTTGCGGGCGCGATTTTGTTCATTTCCATTTTTAGAGTCATTTAGAACACTTTTAAAATAAAGATAGAGCATCTGTGCTATTACATCGCGATAACGGTAAAGAGACACAATGGAGAGGTACATTCTCTTTTCTTCTGAGAGAAGCTCATCACATACATCGTGATAGCTGGGGATTAAGCATGATGAGTACCAGCTTACACGCTCCATTCCTGAATAGATATCAGAGCCGATTCCCTTTAATGCTTTCCATGTCCCGGCAACGCCTTGCTGTCCATAAATAGCCAACTGTCTGTCGCCCTGGAACTTCATCTTCAAATAATCCGATGCTTGCATAAGATATCCATATCATGATTGTGGCTATAGAAATATACAATGAAAAGCAGTGTAATTCAAACTGGTGAATTGCCTAAAAAATACATTCACGAGAAAAATAATTCGATTGAATATTATTTTTTACGGCTATATCCGATGCGGTTTTAATATCCTGGCGAGTCTGTTTTTTATATTAAATGACTTATTTGGTGCTGCATCTCGTAAAACTATCCTGGTTCCCCTGCATAAAATTGATTTCTTAAGAAGCCTGACCAGGCCACCGCTTATCCCGGTATTTTTTTGTGGGCAGACCAGAAAACAAAAAACCCCGCCGGAGCGAGGTTTTTATCAGGGTTTTGCGGTTGGTCGCCGCAGAACACACTGTGTTACGTCAACGGAAAAAGTATACGCGATCGAACTCGAACGCGCAATTCCGGCACGGATTTTGACGTTTTTGAGTATGGATCACCTTCCGAATTTTGTCCAAAAAATACTGTTCATGCATACAGTATTTATCTATACTGAGGGTGTTCGCAGTGAGCGAGGGGGCCGCAGTTTACCGGCGCAACGAAGTCCTGGCTGAAACGGGTGGTGCCGTCAGTGCCTTAACCCCTGAAGTGAGCACACTGTGTTACGTCAATCCAGGTGCTGGCAACAGGCGGCGGAAAGGTACGCCAGCATCGTGCTCCTTTTAACCAAAAGGAGACGCGTATGAGCGTAGTGGATATGGTGATACTTATCCTCAAACTCATTGTTGCAGTACTGCAACTGCTTGATGCTGTCCTGAAATACGTTCGGTAATTCAGGTTCAAGTCGCACCTGAGAGGGGCGGGCAACCGCCCCTCTTTAATAACGAGGGAATGCTATGTCGCGTCTGTTAATTGAGCCTGTCACACCGGATGAGCCGGGGTATATCGCCCTGAAGGCGGAAAGTATCGCGCTGAATTTCAACATGCTGCGCAGGCTGGAAGAGAACTGGCTGCGGGGTGAGAACCGCTTTAACGCGCCGGGTGAAAAGCTGCTGGGTGCGTTTCTTAACGGCAAGCTGGTGGGCGTGTGTGGACTCAACCGCGATCCGTTCAGCCAGCAGCCGCGTGCCGGACGCATTCGCCATCTCTACGTCAGCGAGAAGTGCCGCGGGCTGGGCATTGGAAAACAGCTTTTAACCGTAGTGATGGCGGATGCCAGCATCTGGTTTGATTTTCTGAATACTCACGCGCCGGACAGCGCGTACGGATTTTACAATCGAGCCGGTTTTACGCTGGTCTCAGACGAACCACGGGTGACGCACCGCCTTTTTTGTGCGGTGTAACTGGCTGGCGGCAACAGGATGTGAATGTTACAGTTGAGTGACAATTCATCACCCAATACGCCATGACCATCACCGTTTTCTGCATTTTGCTTTTCGCCGCACTGCTGCATGCCAGCTGGAACGCTATCGTTAAAGCCGGAACGGATAAACTCTACTCTGCGATCGGCGTTAGCGGCTCAGCCGCGATTATTGCCCTGATTTTACTGCCCTTCTCACCACAGCCTTCTGCGGCAAGCTGGCCGTTTTTGATCGTCTCCTGCGCCTTACAGGTTGTCTACACCGTGCTGGTGGCGAAGACCTATCAGGTCTCGGACATGAGCCAGACCTATCCGCTGATGCGCGGCACCGCCCCGCTGCTGGTGGCGCTGATCAGCGTGCTGGCGCTCGGCGACCATCTCTCCTGGCTCGCCTGGTCCGGTATCGGAGTCATTTGCCTGTCGATTCTGGCGATGGCGATGAATGGCCGCATGCAGTCACGCAGGGGGATCTGGCTGGCGCTGCTGAATGCCTGTTTTATCGCCGGGTATACGCTGGTGGACGGCACCGGCGTGCGGCTGTCGGACACCGCGCTGGGCTACACGCTCTGGACCTTCTTTATGAACGGCTTCTGCCTGCTGGGCTGGGCGATGGTGGCGCGTCGGCGCGAGGCGTCCAGCTACCTGCGTCTGCACTGGAAAAAAGGGCTGCTCGGCGGCGTGGGGACCATGGGCTCTTACGGTCTGGCCCTCTGGGCGATGACGCAGGCGCCGCTGGCGGTGGTCGCCGCGCTGCGTGAAACCTCGATTCTTTTCGGGGCGCTGATCGCCTTTGTCCTTTTAAAAGAGAAGGTTGCGGGCCTGCGCATCGCGGCAGCGCTGGGTATTGCTGTCGGCGCTATTCTGCTGCGTCTGGCGTAAATCGCTGGCAACATTAGTTGCCGTTCTTGTTTACAAATCCTGCCTTTCCCGGTTTTTTCATTCACCGCAACAATGCTTAAATTGTCATCTGTCTGTGGTAGATTCCTCGCGCATTTATGGGAATGCGTAGTCACTTATTCTTCATTTCTCTCTTTTGGCAAAAGTATTCAGCGACATGAAAAAGCAAAGGAACGTTAACTTATTGTTGATGCTGGTGTTACTGGTGGCCGTCGGTCAGATGGCGCAAACCATCTACATTCCGGCGATTGCCGACATGGCAAAGGAACTGAACGTCCGCGAAGGCGCGGTGCAGAGCGTGATGGCAGCCTACCTGCTGACCTATGGCGTTTCACAGCTCTTCTACGGCCCGCTCTCCGACCGCGTCGGGCGTCGCCCGGTGATCCTGGTGGGCATGAGCATTTTCATGGTAGCGACGGTGATTGCCATTACCACCCACAGCCTGACCGTACTGATTGCCGCCAGCGCCCTGCAGGGCGTTGGGACGGGTGTCGGCGGGGTGATGGCGCGAACCTTACCGCGCGATATGTATCAGGGCACCCAGCTCCGCCACGCCAACAGCCTGTTAAATATGGGCATTCTGGTCAGCCCGCTTCTCGCTCCACTGATTGGCGGCCTGCTGGACACAATGTGGTCCTGGCGCGCCTGTTACGCCTTTCTGCTGGTGCTCTGCGTAATTGTCACCTTCAGCATGGCGCGCTGGATGCCGGAAACCCGTCCAAAAGACGCGCCGCGCACGAAGCTTCTCACAAGCTATAAGACGCTGTTCGGCAACGGCGCGTTTACCTGCTACCTGCTGATGCTGATCGGCGGCCTGGCGGGTATTGCCGTGTTCGAAGCCTGCTCCGGCGTGCTGCTGGGCGCGGGTCTTGGCCTGAGCAGCATGGTGGTGAGCATTCTGTTTATTCTGCCAATCCCGGCGGCGTTCTTTGGCGCCTGGTTTGCCGGGCGTCAGAACAAGCGCTTTTCAACCCTGATGTGGCAGGCCGTGATCAGCTGCCTGCTGGCGGGTCTGATGATGTGGATCCCGGGGCTGTTTGGCGTGATGACCGTCTGGACGCTGCTGATTCCGGCGGCGCTGTTCTTCTTCGGCGCGGGAATGCTGTTCCCGCTCGCCACCAGCGGCGCGATGGAGCCGTTCCCGTTCCTCGCCGGCACGGCGGGCGCGCTGGTGGGCGGTTTGCAGAACATCGGTTCCGGCGCGCTGGCCTGGCTCTCGGCCATGATGCCGCAGACCGGGCAGGCTAGTTTGGGCCTGCTGATGACGCTAATGGGGCTGCTGATTTTACTGTGCTGGCTGCCGCTGTCGTCGCGCGTTCCGCATCACGAGCAGCCGGTTTAACCGCATGATGGCCCGGCTTCTCGCCGGGCTTTTCACAGACGGGCGCAATCATCGCCTGCAATAACGGCTCCGGCGCAGGCCGCCAGGCCCCCTCTTCCCCGTCATAAAACTGGAAATCCGCGTTAAGCGCATACGGGATTTTCGCCTTTTGCAGCTCGCAGGCCATAAAGGTGGCGAAGGCCATTTGCGAAGCGGTTGGCGTGAGGTGGTTTGACTCCCCCACGCCCCAGCCCCCAACCCAACTGACGTGCCCGGTTTTTTGCTGCCAGCGCAGCGCGGCGCTGATGCGGTTACGGATAGCCGCCTTCTCAGCCGCCGTGCCGGACGTCCACGGGTATTTACCGCTATTTTTCAGCGGCCCCCACGGGAAAATATGCCACTCCGCCAGCAGGTAGTTTTGACTGTGCGCAGGCAGCTTCAGGCCGGATAAATCTTCCGGCGCGGCACGCAGGCGCGGCGCAATGAAAATCATGCGCTGCGGGTCGATGTCGTGGATCGCTTTAATGGTTTTTTCATACACGCGGTTTAACGACGCGAGGTTGTGGTTAAGCTTGTCGGCTGGCTCATAAATGAGGTCAAAACCCAGCAGCGGATAGCTCTGGCCGAAATAGTGCGCCACGGCAATCCACCAGTTGATCGTCTCTTTCTCGTTATCGGCTTTGGGGTCGTTTTTATATTCATCGGCCTGATAAGCGATAATCGGGATCACGCCATATTGCTCGCAGGCTTCCACCAGCTTGCGCAGGTGGATCAGCCGTGCTTCCGTCGGCTCATCGGCGACGCGAATGCGCACGTGGGTAATGCCTTTTGCGCGAAAATCGCGAACCACCAGCGGGTCGAACTCGCGTATGCCGCGCTCGGTGCGCGCCCAGTCCACATCCATCCCGACGCCCAGCTGCTGCGCATAACGGGCAGCCGTCAGCGGCGGCTCAGCGGCAATGGCCCAGCCGGAAGAGATCAGTAACGCGGTCGCTATAAGAGGCTTTAACACGGTTTACCCTGGATAAATCGAAAGCATTACCTGTATTTAGCACGCTTTTTCACATTTGGTGTAGCGCGAAAGCGTAATAATTCTTCAACCTGCCAGTTCTCTCAGCCAGCCGATAAAGGCGTCTATTTTCGGCCACTGTCGGCCCGAAAGCGTCGAAACATAGTAGTGCTGATGGCATTTCAGGGTCTTGTCACCAAACGGGGCGATCAGTTCGCCCCGTTCAAGCCGTTTTTGCACCAGCCGCTTTCTCCCCATCGCGACGCCGACGTGGTTGATGGCCGCAATAATCGCTAAGTCGGAACGATCGAAACCAATACCCGACGATGGCGGCATATTCACCGCAAAGTGCTGCGCCCAGCTCAGCCACTCATCCGTACCGGAATCATTGCTCCAGGCCTGACGGTCGTGCAGCAGCGTGCAGTGGCTAAGGTTATCGGGGTTTTTCAACAGCTCATGCTCGCGGGCATACTGCGGCGAGCAGACGGGCAAAATCTCTTCGTCCATCAGTAAGTGATGAGACAGATGGTTTGGCGGCGTATCGTCGAAATAGAGCGCCAGATCGACCCCCGTTCGCTGCATATTGATGTAATCATTGCCGGTCAGGACGGTGAGCGAAATCGACGGATAGCGGCGGGTAAAGTCGCCCAGCATGGGTACCAGCCAGCACTGAGCGATCGACGGCCGGGAGTAGACCGTCAGCGTGCCGGACAGCGCCTGGTTTTTGATGTCCAGGATCTCCTGATTCAGGGTGTCGAGGGACGATTTTAGCGTCCAGTAAACGCGCTTTCCCTCCTGCGTCAGCTCGACTTTACGGTGCGAACGGACAAACAGCTGAATACCGAGCTCTTCTTCGAGCAGGTTGATGCGGTGGCTCACCGCGCTGGGGCTGAGCGACAGCTCCTCCGCCGCCAGCGCGAAGGATTCATGTCGAGCCGCCACTTCAAAGGTGTACATTTTCGACAGCTGCCAGCCGTTGAGCAGCCGGTTTCTGGCTTCATTTGCATCGGTCATCACAATTCTCACGCGTGGTTTGTGCGCTCAGCATACTGTTTAAGGGTGAATATATGTGAACCTAATGCGGTTTAAGTGCGTTTTTTAGAGCGCAGTCACTCAGTTGATTCAATCTGGCTCACCTGAACGCCAATTTATATCGTTTGTCAGCCCACGCCGCTTTTTCGTCCAATACCCCCAGATGACATAAGGGTGAGGTGAGATATGGGATCTCAGGTCTGGGTTGTGGCAACGCTGCTGGTCAGCATTGTGTTGATTGTTTTAACCATCGTTAAGCTAAAGTTTCACCCGTTCCTCGCGCTGCTGCTGGCGAGCTTTTTCGTCGGCGCAATGATGGGAATGAGCCCGCTGGATATGGTAAACGCCATTGAGAGTGGGATTGGCGGCACGCTGGGCTTCCTGGCGGCCGTGATTGGTCTTGGGACCATTCTCGGCAAGATGATGGAGGTTTCCGGCGCGGCAGAGCGCATCGGGATTACGTTGCAGCGCTGCCGCTGGCTGTCAGCAGACGTGATTATGGTGCTGGTGGGCCTGATCTGCGGCATTACGCTGTTCGTGGAAGTGGGCGTGGTCCTGCTGATACCGCTGGCGTTTTCCATCGCCAAAAAGACCCACACGTCGCTGCTCAAGCTGGCCATTCCGCTCTGTACCGCGCTGATGGCGGTGCACTGCGTGGTGCCGCCGCATCCGGCCGCGCTGTTTGTGACCAATAAATTAGGGGCGGACGTTGGAACGGTCATTGTCTACGGTTTGATGGTCGGCCTGATGGCCTCTCTGGTCGGCGGCCCGCTGTTCCTGAAGCTGCTCGGCAATCGTCTGCCGTTTAAACCGGTTCCGGCGGAATTTTCAGACCTGAAGGTGCGGGAGGAGCATACCCTGCCGTCGCTGGGCGCCACGCTGTTTACGGTGCTGCTGCCGATTGCCCTGATGCTGGTGAAGACCATCGCTGAACTGAATATGGCAAAAGACGGCATGCTGTATACGCTGCTGGAGTTTATCGGCAACCCGATCACCGCCATGTTTATCGCCGTGTTTATCGCCTACTACCTGCTGGGCATCCGCCAGCACATGGGCATGGGCGCGATGCTGACGCACACCGAGCACGGCTTTGGCTCTATCGCCAACATTTTGCTGATTATCGGCGCGGGCGGCGCGTTCAACGCCATCCTGAAAACCAGCGGACTGGCGGACTCGCTGGCGCAAATTCTCTCGAACCTGCACATGCACCCTATCCTGCTCGCCTGGCTGGTGGCGCTGGTGCTGCATGCCGCCGTAGGCTCCGCCACGGTCGCGATGATGGGCGCCACGGCCATCGTCGCGCCGATGCTGCCGCTCTACCCGAACGTCAGCCCGGAGATCATCACCATTGCCATCGGTTCTGGCGCCATTGGCTGCACGATCGTGACCGATTCTCTCTTCTGGCTGGTGAAGCAATACTGCGGCGCGACCCTGAATGAGACCTTCAAATACTATACGACGGCGACGTTTATCGCCTCGGTGCTTGCACTTGGCGGCACATTCCTGCTTTCTTTCATTATCTGAGCGCGAAGAGACATATTATGGAAAACGCAACTATCACCACTTTAACCGCACAGTTTCCTCTGGTTGAGGATCTGATTGCCCTGAAAGAAACCACCTGGCTTAACCCGAACACCACCACGCTTGAAGAAGGGCTGCCCTATGTCGGGCTGACCAAAGCCGACGTGGACGACGCCCACGCGCGCCTCAACCGCTTCGCGCCGTATCTGGCGAAAGCCTTCCCGGAGACGGCGGCAACGGGTGGGATTATTGAATCTGAACTGGTCGCCATTCCGGCAATGCAGGCGCGGCTGGAGAGAGAATCTGGCAAATCCATTCCCGGCACGCTGCTGCTGAAAAAAGACAGCCACCTTCCGATTTCCGGCTCGATTAAAGCGCGCGGCGGCATCTATGAGGTGCTGACCCACGCGGAAAAACTGGCGCTGGACGCCGGGTTGCTGAGCGTTGAAGACGACTACAGCGTTCTGCTGGAGCCACGCTTTAAGGCCTTCTTCAGCCAGTACAGCATTGCCGTGGGCTCCACCGGCAACCTGGGGTTATCCATTGGCATAATGAGCGCACGCATCGGCTTTAAGGTGACGGTCCATATGTCCGCCGACGCCCGCGAGTGGAAGAAAGCCAGGCTGCGCAGCCACGGCGTCATCGTCGTGGAATATGAGCAGGATTACGGCGTGGCGGTGGAGCAAGGGCGCAAAGCGGCGGAAAGCGATCCGAACTGCTTCTTCATTGACGATGAGAATTCCCGCACCCTGTTCCTGGGCTATGCGGTGGCGGGCGAGCGCCTGAAAGCGCAGTTCACCGAACAGGGCCGCGTGGTGGATGCGGATCATCCCCTGTACGTCTATCTGCCGTGCGGCGTAGGCGGCGGGCCTGGCGGCGTGGCGTTTGGTCTGAAGCTGGCCTTTGGTGATAACGTGCACTGCTTCTTCGCGGAGCCAACGCACTCGCCGTGCATGCTGCTGGGCGTTTACACCGGCCTGCACGATGAAATCGCGGTGCAGGATCTGGGCATTGATAACGTGACGGCGGCGGACGGTCTGGCGGTTGGGCGCGCGTCCGGCTTTGTGGGCCGCGCGATGGAGCGCCTGCTCGACGGGTTCTATACGCTTTCCGATCGGAGCATGTACGACATGCTTGGCTGGCTGGCGCAGGAGGAAGGGATCCGCCTTGAGCCTTCAGCGCTGGCGGGGATGGCCGGGCCGCTGCGCGTTCATTCGCATACCAACGTTACCCACCTGGTGTGGGCAACCGGCGGCGGCATGGTGCCGGAAGACGAGATGGCGAAGTATCTGGCTAAAGGGAAGTAATTAAGCCGCCACCGGGCTTACAGGCTCAAAATTTGCTGAATATTGGTTACCGCAAACAGCAGCGACAGCGAGAGAACAGCCAGCGCAATCAGGAACTTATCCCGCACCGCTTTCGGCTGTACAAAATCGTTCTGCGCCACGTCCATCAGGTTACGGCTGCGGGTATAGCGCCATAAAATGATGGCCACCAGCGCCAGCACAATAATAGAGATCCAGAATGGCACCCCGGTTCGGTGCCAGTTGTGCTTAATCGCCAGGGCAATCAGCGCGCCATACCCCAGCAGCGTGCGCAGCCAGGCCAACGACGTCCGCTCCGGCTGCAGGCCGGGGTCCGCTTCGCGCCGCGCTTTGCGGCTATCCGCCATAGAACACCAGCCCCATCACCACGCCCGCCACCGCCAGCAGAATCACGCTGATGATGAGTAACCCGCGCGTATAGGGCAGATCCTGCTTCAGGCGCATCGCCTTCTCATTGCGCAGCCATCGCAGGTAGCCGTAAATCGCCAGCACGCCCGCGAACAGGCACAGCAGCAGCGCCAGCACTTCACGAATCAGCGGCGTGGCAAAATCGGGGGCGAGCTGGTCAAGGCCGACACCTGCGGCCAGAAAGCCCAGTGCGGTGCGGATCCACGCTAAAAACGTGCGTTCATTAGCCAGAGAGAAGCGGTAGTCCGGCGCTTCGCCGAGGCGGGAAATTTTCATGGAGGTTCCTTGTCGTGCTACGGGCAGGCTTCAGCATAGCGTAAATCGACAAGGACAAGGAGACCGGCATCGGGCGATGCCGGTCAGGACGATTAATGCAGCTCTGGCCAGTACTCTTTGTTGGCCTCGATCAGGTCATCCAGAATCGCTTTCGCGACGGAGGCGCTCGGCACGGTTTTCGACAGGGTAATGGCCTGCCAGAGCTTCTGGTACGAGCGCTGCTCCCAGGCATCCACCACCAGTTTTTCCACCGCCACCTGCTGGCTCATCAGCCCTTTCTGGAAGTGCGGAATATCACCCACCGTAAGCGGCTCCGGTCCGTTATGGCCCACCAGGCACGGGATCTCCACCATCGCGTCGGCGTCAAAGTTATGGATGGCACCGTTGTTTGGCACTATCAGCAGCATCCGCTCCTGGGTATTAAAGGCAATCGCAGTCGCCAGATCGACGATGTACGACGCATGTTCGTCGATTTCCAGCTCACCGGCGGCGGAGTTGCCGGCTTCGATAATCGCCCGACAGGAACTGAACACATGCTTCTCACGGTGATCCATAACTTCATTGGCGCGGGTCCGTTCCGGGTTGGAATGCGCGACCACGTAGTCCGGGAACAGGTAATACTTCAGGTAGGTGTTAGGCATGGTGTCCGGATCCAGCGCCTGCACGTCTTTAGCTTTGGCAAAGGTATCGTTCCAGCTCGCTTCGGTATGCGCATCTTCCGAAGGCGGAACATAGCCGTTTTTCGCCACGTATTCGCGCAGCTTCGGCATCAGATCGTTGCCGTTCAGGTCTTCAATCGACGTCCACCAGCCGAAGTGGTTCAGGCCGTAGTAGCGCACGCGCATCTCTTTGCGGTCTTTCAGGCCGACAATCTGCGCCATGCGCCCTTCAATGCCGATCGGCATATCGCAGATGTTGAGTATTTTAGCGTTCGGACGCAGGCGGCGCGTGGCTTCTGCGACAATCGCCGCCGGGTTGGAGTAGTTCAGCATCCACGCGTTCGGAGAGTACTGTTCCATATAATCCACCAGCTCCAGCACGCCGCCGATAGAGCGCATGCCGTAAGAGATACCGCCCGGTCCGCAGGTTTCCTGGCCCAGCACGCCGTGGCGCAGCGGGATTTTTTCATCTTTTTCGCGCATCGGGTATTTGCCCACGCGGATGTGCGCCATCACGAAATCGACATCGGTAAACGCCGCTTTTGGATCGGTGGTGTAGCTGAATTCAATCTCCGGGGCCTGGTCCTTAAGGATGATTCTGCACGCTTCGGCGATGGTCTCCTGACGCGCGCCGTCGTTGTCATAGAACTTCAGGGCGCGCAGCGGAAAACGGTCACGGTTGGCTAACAGCATCAGGACGATACCAGGCGTAAAGGTGCTGCCGCCGCCTGCAATGACAACTGAGAATTTTTTCATGATATAGCCTCTGTCAGGGTGGTTTGTTCATTTGTTAAAGGAGTTTTCATCAGCGATTCCAGCTGGTCACGCACCTGAGGAACGTGCAGGCCGACAATCACCTGAATGCCGTTGCCGCGTCGCACTACGCCGTGTGCGCCCAGGGCTTTGAAGACGTCGTCGCTTTGGGTTTTCGCCATATCCACCAGTGCGATACGCAGGCGGGTGGCGCAGTTATTGATGCTTTCGATGTTGGCCGCGCCGCCGAGCGCCTGCAGGAATCCGGCGGCTTGCCCAACCTGCTGGCTGGCCGCCGCCGGGGCGGTGGTTTGCCCGCGCGCCGCCTTATAGTCGGCCTTGCTGTAGAGTTTGATTTCGCTCTCTTCCCGGCCCGGCGTTTTCAGGTTCAGACGCTCAATCAGCGTTTTGAAGATCACGAAGTAGATGCCGGTGAAGCAGACACCAATGCCTATCTGGGTGAACACCGTCGAGGCGTGGTTATGGAACATCGGGATCCAGTTTTGCGGCAGGAACTGGTCCAGCAGGCCGCCGCCCATATTCCCCACGACGCCGAAGGCGTACATCACCGTCGCCATGGTGGCCGCCAGCACGGCGTGCACGGCGAACAGCAGCGGCGAGATAAACAGGAAGGTGAACTCAAGCGGTTCGGTAATGCCTACCAGCACGGCGGTGAGCGTGGCCGGAACCAGCAGGCCCGCCACCTTGACGCGATTTTCTGGCGACGCGGTGTACCAGATAGCGAAGGCAATCCCGACCGAGCCAAACACTTTTGAGTTGCCGTGCAGTGCGAAGCCACCTTCCGGGAAGAGGGTCTTCAGCGGCAGGGTGCTCTGGCTGAATTCCTGCAGATGCTGCGCCCAGTAGACCTGAATACCGCCCTCCACCGCCGCCGGGCCGAAGATGAACGGGCCGTAGACGAAGTGGTGCAGCCCCGTTGGGATCAGAATGCGTTCCAGGAAGGTATACACCCACACGCCCAGCGCACCGGCAGAGCGCAGGAACGCCTGCAGGGATTCGATGCCCATCTGCACTTTCGGCCAGCCTAGCAGCGTCAGCCAGGCACAGGGGATCATCACGAAGAACGCGAGGATAACGACAAACGAGCTGCCCTGGAAAATCCCCAGAAAGACCGGCAGCGGCTTGTCGAAATAGCGGTTGTGGATGGCGGTGACGATGCCTGAGATCACGATGGCACCGATGATGCTGGTATCGAGTGTTTTGATCCCGGCAATCATCGCCAGCCCGCTTCCCGCCGTTGGTTCGGCGGAGAAGTCGACGCCAAAGAAGTGGCCCCAGGTCATCCCCATCGCGTTAATGAAGTAGTTCCAGGTCAGGAAGCTAATCAGCACCGCCAGGCAGGCGCGGCCCTGCGCCTGCTTCGCCAGCCCAATCGGCAGGCCGACGGCAAAAATCAGCGGCATATTGCGAAACACCGCCCAGCCGCCCTCTTCAATGATGTGAACGATCTGCGCGAAAAGATGATCGGGGGCGGTTAAGGCTTCGCCGACAAACAGCGGGTTGCGAAGCATGATAGCGATTCCCACCACGATCCCGGCAAACGGAAACAGCAACACCGGGGTAAACATGGCACCGCCAAAACGTTGTATTTGACTGAGCATTTTTAAATCCTCACGTAACAACCTGTAGGGGTAGAGGCCTTTATGGTTTTGTGCTGGCCTGAGGTGAGCATAAGAACTTACTGATGTACGAACATGGCGTGCCGCTGCGATTCGTGATCGCATTCATGGTTTTATTTTGACCAGTCAGGTCTACTTCTTGCGGTAAATATGGACATGTCAGGACGCATTCCACGCCCTGATAAGGGCAGAGAGGTCTACTGGTGATCTACAAATCAATTGCTGACAGGTTGCGGCTGCGGCTGAATTCATCGGACTACAACATCGGCAGCCCGCTGCCTGGTGAAAAAGCGCTGGCGCAGGAGTTTGGCGTGGCGCGCATGACCATCCGCAAGGCGCTGGATCTGCTGGTGAGCTGGGGGCTGGTTGAGCGCCGGCACGGCAGCGGAACGTTTGTCTCGCGCAAAGACGTTCACCACGAAACCACTAACCTGACCGGGCTGGTGGAGGTACTGCGTCAGCAGGGAAAAGAGGTGCAGAGCAAGGTGCTGCAATTCGAAGTGATGCCCGCCCCGCCCGCCATCGCCAGCCAGCTGCGGATCCAGGTGGATGAGCGGATCTACTTTTCACGGCGGGTGCGCTACGTGGACGGAAAGCCGCTGATGCTGGAGGACAGCTTTATGCCGGTGAAGCTGTTCCGCAACCTGTCACTGGCGCATCTTGAGGGGTCTAAGTTTGATTACATTGAGAAGGAGTGCGGGATCACCATCAGCGGCAACTACGAGAGCCTGACGCCGGTGCTGGCAGATAAACAGCTGGCTGGTTATCTGAATCTGCCGGAACAGACGCCGCTGCTGCGAATTACCTCTCTCTCCTACAGCGACAGCGGCGAGTTCCTCAATTATTCCGTGATGTTCCGAAATACCAGCGATTACCAGGTGGACTACCATCTGCGGCGCATCCACCCGGAAGAGCTGTTAGCCCATCCCCCAGAACAGCACCGCCAGTAGCTGCGGGGTGATGATGCGCAGGAACATCACCAGCGGGTAGACGGTGGCATAGGAGAGCGCGGCCGCGCCGCTGGTGGCGTGCAGGTTGTTGGCAAAAGCGAGCGCTGGCGGGTCGGTCATGGAGCCTGCCAGCATACCGCACAGCGTCAGGTAGTTCATTTTGGCGAACATCCGCGCCAGGATTGCCACCGTCAGCAGCGGGATCGCCGTGATAAAGATGCCGTAGCCGACCCAGCTCATCCCTTCGCCCTTGACCAGGGTATCGACAAAATCCCCGCCGGACTTCAGCCCGACAACCGCCAGGAACAGCACGATGCCCAACTCGCGCAGCGCCAGGTTAGCGCTCGGCGGCATAAACCAGTAGAGCTTCCCGATACAGCCGATACGCCCGAGGATCAGCGCCATAATCAGCGGCCCGCCCGCCAGGCCGAGCTTGAGCGCCACCGGGAAGCCCGGCACGTACAGCGGAATAGAGCCGAGCAGCACGCCAAGCCCGATGCCGATAAACACCGGCAGCATCTGCACCTGCTGCAGTTTTTGCTGGGCGTTGCCCACCATATCCGCCACGGCATCGATGGACGACGGGCGTCCGACCAGGTTGAGGATATCCCCGAACTGCAGGCTGGCCTCCGGGCTGGCAACCAGTTCGACGCCCGCACGGTTGAGGCGGGAGATGACCACGTCGTAGCGCTCTTTTACCTGCAGATCGCGTATTTTCTTGCCAAGAACGTGCTCGTTGGTCACCACAACACGCTCCACGCGCATATCGGTGCCGCGAGTCGAAAGCGAGGTATCCACTTCCTGACCAATCACCAGCCGCGCGTTGTTTAAATCCCCCGGCTGGCCGACCAGGTGCAGCAGGTCACCCTGCTGGATCATCGTGCCGGGCGCAGGCACCATCAGCACGTCGTCGCGCTTAAGGCGGGAGCAGATAATATTGGCGCTGTTCAGGATCGGTACGTCCTGAATCGCCATATTGTTCAGGTTGGGGTTATCGACGCGAATGTTGATGGTTTTGATCGGCATGTGGCCATTGGTGAGCGTGGTTTCGTGATCTTTCGCCTCTTTGTCGACGTTAACGCGAAACAGGACGCGGACCAGCCACATGGAGAGCAGAATGCCGCAAATCCCAAACGGATAGGCCATGGCGTAGCTCATCCCCATCTGGTCAACAATGCCGGGTTCAATGCCCAAATCGCGAAGGATTTGCTGCCCGGCACCGAGCGCCGGCGTGTTGGTGACCGCCCCGGAGAAAATGCCCAGCACCACGGGCAGGGGGATAGCAAAGATTTTGTGCAGGATCGCGGTGACCAGCCCGCCCATCACCACAATGCCGAGGGCAAACAGATTGAGCCGTAGCCCGGAGACGCGCAGGGAAGCGAAAAAGCCCGGCCCTACCTGAATCCCGATGGTGTAGACGAAGAGGATCAGGCCGAACTCCTGAATAAAGTGGAGCATATCGGCGCTGAGAACCAGCCCGAGCTTGTCAGCAAAATGCCCGACAAAAATGCCGCCAAACAGCACCCCGCCAATCCCAAACCCGACGCCACGGATTTTGATATTGCCAATCCATAGCCCTACAACCGCGGCCAGGGCCAACACGCTGACGGTTAACGCGATATCACTCATGATCCACATCCTGTGTATAACCTTAGTTATGCTATGGATTCTCTCAGAGCCGGATGCGGTTGTATGGGCGATGGCGCACAAAAAAGCCCTGCCGGAGCAGGGCTTTGTGCAGTCTGTGAGTAAAGCGGATTAGCTGTTCAACGCCGGCCGCTCGCTAATGGCGATACGCTGCGGCGCGATGGCTTCCGGCACGTTACGGATAAGATCGATATGCAGCAGCCCGTTGGTAAACGTCGCACCGGACACTTCCATATGGTCTGCCAGGGTAAAGCTCAGGCTAAACGGCTGATTAACCAGACCCTGATGCAGCCACCGGGTTTCGGTCTCTTGTTTTTCCGGCGTACCCTTCACGGTCAGGCGCGCACCTTCGAGCTGGATATCCAGATCTTCCTGGCGGAACCCGGCCAGCGCAAGGGTGATGCGATAGTGGTTATCGTCGCTTTTTTCAATGTTGTACGGCGGAAATGTCTGTTGCTCGGTGGTGCTTTGCAGGGCATTAGCCAGTTTGTCAAAACCAATCCACTGACGCAGCAGGGGGGATAAATCGTAGTTACGCATACTAAATCTCCTTCTGAGAAGCGAGTTCGGCACAGTTTAATTTTGTGCACAGTTGTTCCTGCAAATCCTGATGGATTCGCATATGCTCCCGTTACGGCAAGCAAGTCTGGGTGGGCCGCCCGCGCGACCCGCGTAATTAGTTAATTTCGATACGGCGCGGTTTTTTCTCTTCCGGAATCACGCGTTCCAGTTCGATAAACAGCAGGCCGTTAACCAGGTTCGCGCCTTTAACGTGAATGTTCTCGGCTAACTGGAACTTGCGTTCAAAGTTGCGCTCGGCGATGCCCTGGTAAAGGTAGGTACGTTCTTTCTGCTCGGCCGTATGGGAACCTTTCACCACCAGCAGGTTGTCCTGCGCGGTGATTTCCAGCTCGTTTTCTGCAAAACCGGCGACGGCAATGGCGATGCGGTAGTGGTTTTCGTCAACCAGCTCAACATTGTATGGAGGGTAGCCGTTGCTCTGGCTTTGGTTATTTTCTAAATGGTTAAACAGGCGGTCAAAACCAATTGCAGAACGGTATAGCGGAGAAAGATCGAAGTTACGCATAGATAATACTCCTGAAATCAGCGAGAAATTGTAGCCTTCCACCATGGACAGGCCTTTGCGCCCCCGAGCACCCATCAGGCGTGTTCGTTATCGGGTCACATTCTTAAAATGGGTCTGGAACCGAGCTTTTCAAGACTATTTAGGCGAGATTTTTTTGCACTTTGCTGGTTGTCGCATAGACTCTGGGACAACAGCACAAAGGGTTAAATTGCGATGGCTGCCACAGTGCGGGGTTATCGGGCTATTCATTTCGGATAAGGCTCGCTATAACCCTGAGTTGCAGGTCTATGCAGTGCCATTAACGATGACTGAGTGATGATGAAAAATGTTCTGATAAAGCTGACGACGTTCAGCGGGGTGGTTTTACTTTGCGGGTGTTCGAGCGTGATGTCTCACACCGGCGGTAAAGAAGGAACATATCCGGGGACGCGCGCCAGCGCGGCGATGATCTCCGATGACGATACGAACTGGGGCACCAAATCCCTGGTTATCCTGGATATGCCCTTTACAGCAGTGGCGGATACGCTTCTGCTGCCGTGGGATGTATTCCGTAAGGACGATTCCGTGCGCTCACGGGTAGAGAAAAGCGAGCAGGAAAATCTGGCGACAAACGCCGTTATCCCGCCCGCCGAGATGCCGCCGCGCTAGTCCTTCGCGGTTTCCGTTACCCAAAGCTGACGGAAACCGCCCGTCTCTTGCATCCACGCAATAAAGCGCCCGTCCGGGGAAAACACGACCGCATCAGCAGACGGCGGATTGCCGTGATCGGACGTCAAAAACGTCACTTCTCCAGTCTTCGCGTCACAGCAGGCGATTCGGTTTTCAAGCACAAATCCCAGCATGTTCCCGGAAGGGTGCCAGTTAAACGCAGACTGAATACCGCTCCCGGTGCGCGTCAGCTGGCGCGGCTCGCCGCCCTCAGGAGAGATCAGCCACAGCTGCACAATGCCGTTATCATCCCGCATCAGAAACGCGATTTGCGTCCCCTGGGGGTTACTGCGCACCCAGTGACGCGGCACGTTCACCAGACCCGGGTAGGCCCTCTGGTGGGTAAAGGTCAGACGACGCTGCTTCACCTCGGCAGGCGGCGCTGGCAGGGTGTCTGGGGTGCCCTGCAGCGGCGCATCGCCCGCTCGTTTCCAGCCCTGCTCGTCTTCTGGCAGGTTAACAATAAACAGTTCAGGCACTTTTTCGCCCTGCGCGGAGAGGGTGTCGCCGATAAACGCCAGCCTGTTGTTGCCCACCCAGCCCTCTTCGTAGGCGCGGTTGATTTCATCGCTGCCCGGTTGCGGGTTGGGTGTTGTGCGGCTGACCAGCACGCTCCAGAACGTGCCTGAATATTCACGTGGATGATTCCCCTGCGGGTTCACCGGGCCAAACGGTGCCGCCACGCCGACGTTGCGTAAATCGAGCTTCGGATCGCGCTCATGTAAAACATGGTCGTTATAGGTGAAGCTGACGAACTGCCCGTTCGGGCTGAAGACGTGCACGTGGCTGCCGCCGCGCAGCGCGCCTGCGGTATAAGGCGCGGTGATATCCATCGCGTCCAGGTTGCTCACCTGACCGTGATGCACAATCACACCCTGACGATGATGAAAATCGTAGTGCCAGTCAGCATCCGGGTTTTTCGGACCGTGGATAAAGACGTATTTGTCCTGTGCCGGATGAACGGTCACCACGCCAACATGCGCGCCGTCAGTAGCGCGATAAACCACCTCCACCTCACCCGTAACGACGTTGACCTGCTCAATGGTTTCGCCGGTAAATGACGCGCCTGACGGGCGCACGTCGTAGACCAGCCACTGGCTGTCCGGCGTCCAGGTATTGATGTTGGTCAGCTGGTGGTTGCGGGAGGCGAAGGTAATTTGTTTCATGAGGATACCCTGATGCACGGTGAGTGCATCAGGGTAAAACATCCGCAGGGATTAGCCTACTCGTTTCACATCGCCCACCAGCAGGATGTAGGAGAGTGCCCCGATCAGCGCCACGGCAGAGATGTAGACCAGCGCCGGGCCGAAGCCGTAGTCCTGCGCCAGGTAGCCGATGACCAGCGGTACGGTGATCCCGCCCAGTCCGCCGACAAAGTTGAACACACCGCCGGTCAGGCCAATCAGCCGCATCGGCGCAAGGGACGACACCAGCGACCAGGTGATAGAGGCGAAACCGTTACCAAAGAACGCCACCGCCATCAGGGCCATAATCCACACCGGATCGTTGGTGTAGTTGGCACCCATGATGCAGGTTGAGATCAGCAAGCCGCAGATAATCGGCGTTTTACGCGCCACGCCCAGCGAGTACCCTTTTTTCACCAGCTTATCGGCCAGCCAGCCGGAGAGCAGCACGCCGAAAAATGCGGCGAGGAACGGCACAGTGGTCATAAAGCCCGCCTTTAGCGCCGCGATCCCCTTTTCCTGGGTCAGGTAGTTCGGGAACCAGGTGAGGAAGAACCACAGCGTAGAAGTAACCGCGAACTGACCCAGATAAACGCCCACCAGCTTACGGTGGAAGACCAGCTTCCAGTCCGCTTTGGTCAGCGGCTGGCGCACCTCTTTTTTCACCGGCGCATCACCATCCACCAGACCGCCACCGTCGCGGATGTAGTCCAGCTCGGCCCTGGTGATACTTTTGGTCAGACGCGGCGGCTGGTAGACCTTGAACCAGATTAGCGACCAGATAATGCCAATCCCGCCGGTGACGATGAACACCCAGTGCCAGCTCAGCAGCTCCTGGATCCAGATCAGCAGCGGCGTCAGGAACGCCAGGCCGACAAACTGGCCAGAGGTGTAAAAACCAACGGCGGACGCGCGCTCGTGTTCCGGGAACCAGCTGGTCACCATACGGTTGTTGGTCGGAAACGCGGGCGCTTCGAAAACCCCGGTGATGGCACGCAGGCCAATCAGCGAAATCAGCCCGGTGGCGAAGCCCTGGAATAGGGTCGCCACGGACCAGCCTAATATGGCGATAAAGTAGGTCAGACGTGAACCCACGCGGTCAAGAAACCAGCCGCCGGGGATCTGGCATAAGGTATACAACCAGGCAAACGCCGAGAAGACGTAGCCCATTTCCGCTTTGGTGATGCCAAACTCTTCCTGAATATGGGCCGATGCCACGGCAAGGTTGGCGCGGTCGACATAGCAAATGACCACGGTAATAAAGATCATCATCAGCGTCAGGTAGCGGCGACGCCCGATTTTTGTAGCGGTAACTGGAATATCCATCGCAATCTGTCTCCAGATTTTGGGCATAGCGAAGCCGCTCACCATGCCCTGTAATTTACAGAGGGTTATATTTTTGTATGTATGATTTTTGCCCGGAGGCTTACCGGGTCTACGGGATGGCGATTACCATTCCGCTACGCTGCCGTCCTCATGACGCCACAGCGGGTTTCGCCAGTCCGGCGCATTCTTACTCAGCTCAATGACTTTAGCTTCGTCAATTTCCACGCCAAGGCCCGGCTTCGTAAGCGGTTTAAAGAAACCGCCTTCCATGCAGAAGTCTTCTTTATTTTTCACAAAATCGAGCAGTTCCGCGCCCTTGTTATAGTGAATCCCCATGCTCTGTTCCTGGAACACCGCATTGCGGGAGACGAAGTCGACGTGCAGGCAGGCCGCCAGCGCGATTGGGCCGAGCGGGCAGTGCGGTGCCAGCGCCACATCGTAAGCTTCTGCCATCCCGGCAATTTTGTAGCATTCGGTGATGCCGCCCGCATGAGAAAGGTCCGGCTGTAGGATCGCTATGCCGCCCGCTTCAAGTACGCGTTTAAACTCGAAGCGCGAGAACATACGTTCACCCGCCGCGATAGGAATGTGGGTCTGTTCAGCCAGCTTCGGATAGTACTCCGCCTGCTCGGCCAGCACCGGCTCTTCGATAAACAGCGGGCGATACGGCTCCAGCTCTTTAATCAGCACTTTGGCCATCGGCGCGCTGACGCGGCCGTGGAAATCCAGGCCAAACTCAATCTCGTTGCCGAAGGCTTCACGAATTTGCGCCACGGTATTAACCGCCCGGTCTACCGCACGCGAATTGTCGATAACGCCCATCTCTTCGCAGCCGTTGAGCTTGAAGGTGTCAAAGCCGATATTGCGCAACTGCGTGATGCCGTCGATCACTTCCGCAGGGCGGTCGCCGCCTACCCAGCTGTAGGCTTTGATTTTGTCGCGCACCAGGCCGCCCATAAGCTGCCAGACCGGTGCGTTAAGCACTTTACCTTTGATATCCCACAGCGCCTGGTCGATACCGGCGATGGCGCTCATCAGGATCGGACCACCGCGGTAGAAGCCCGCGCGGTACATCACCTGCCACAGGTCGTTAATGCGCGCCGGATCCTGACCAATCAGGTATTCGCCCAGCTCGTGTACTGCCGCTTCAACGGTGCGCGCGCGCCCTTCAATCACCGGTTCGCCCCAGCCTACAACCCCTTCATCGGTTTCGATTTTCAGGAACATCCAGCGCGGGGGTAAACGGTACGTGGTGAGTTTGGTTATTTTCATTTCACTGCCTCTCGATACGCTTTCACAAATGCTGCCGCCTGCTGTGCGGTACGTTCCACGGACTGTCCGGCACGATAAAGATCGCTACCCAACCCTGCGCCCACACAGCCAGCGCTCATCCACTGGCCCAGGTTTTCTGGCGTTACGCCGCCCACGGCAAAGACCGGTACGCTGGCGGGCAATACCGCTTTCAACGCCTTGATGTAGTCCGGTCCAAAAGCCGATGACGGGAAAATTTTGAGCGACTGCGCTCCCGCATCAAGGGCAGTAAAGGCTTCCGTGGCGGTGGCGCAGCCCGGGCAGACTGTCATGCCGTAACCCACCGCGCGGCGGATCACCTCAGGCTGAATATTGGGCGTGACGATAAGCCTGCAGCCCATCTTTGCCAGCCGATCGACCTGCTCAGGCTGTAACACGGTGCCTGCGCCAATCAGCGCCTTATCGCCGAAAACCTCCACCACGGCCGGAATGCTTTTTTCCCAGTCGGGCGAGTTGAGCGGGATTTCTACCGCGTCGAATCCGGCGTCGATAACCGCGCCGACGTGGTCTAACGCCTCATCGGGCGTGATACCGCGTAAAATCGCGATAAGGGGAAGATCAGTTTGCCACTGCATGAGCGATGCTCCTTATTCCTGCCTGAAATGCCGTGTCGCCGGATACCGTCGAAACATCACGCCCAACGGCGCGAAATGCCTGTTCGTAGCGCGACGTTAGCGATGCGCCTGCGACAATCGTAATGGCCTGTTCGTGCGCGATGAACTCACGCATGCTGGCGACCTCTGCGCCAATCAGCAGGCCGGAGAGAAACTCGCTGACCTGCTCGCGCGGGAGAAGTCCCAGCACGTGCGAGGCGCGAACCTCAAAAAGCTGCGGCAACACATCAGGGGAGGCGATCCCACGTTCAAGCCCGGCGGCAAACGCCTCTGACGAGGATTCCTGCTCAGGTAAACCGGCCCCGACCAGCGAATGGTTGAGCAGCAAATGGTGCAGCTCGCCGGTCATTACGGTGCGAAAATCGTGGATTTGCTCAGCGTCAGCCTGGACCCACTTACAGTGCGTGCCGGGCATGACGTAGACAGAAGAAGGAGAGAGAGCGCGCGCGCCAAGCAGCTGCGTCTCTTCGCCGCGCATCACGTTGTGGTTATCGTCGCGAGAGACGCTCAAACCGGGAATAATCCAGATATTGTCGCCAACGGACGTTAACTGCTCGCAAATAGCGGAGAAATGGGCGGGAACCGGCAGATAAGGTGCAATTTTCCAGCCTACATTACTGCCCACCATTCCCGCCATTACCACCGGCGTGGCGCTGTCGCGCCAGCTTTGTGTGACCTCTGCTAACACCGCCTCGGGGGATTTACCGTTCAGGCGCGTCACGCCTGCTTCTGATTGCCTGCTCTCCAGGCACTGCTCGCCCTGATAAAGCCAGGCGCGCAGATTGGTCGATCCCCAGTCAATTGCGATGTAGCGAGATGTCATGTGATTTCCTTCAGCCTTCGTGTCGAGCTGGCAATCATGGTAAGCGCCGCCTGCTCTGCCGCATCGCCGTCCTGATGCCGTATCGCATCGAACAGCGCTTTATGTTCCTGGAGCGTTTTTGGCATATTGGCCTCATCACCCATCCAGGTACGTTCAAATACCGCTCGTTGTAGCGAGCTGATCGCCACGCTAAGCTGCTGTAATACCGGGTTATGCACCGACTGCAGCACCGCTTCGTGGTAGCGAATGTCCGCCTCGTTGAACGCCTCCCGGTTCTGGTTATTGGCGATCATGTCGTTTAAAGCCGATTCAATCTGGGCCAAATCACCGGAGGTCGCGCGTTCCGCCGCCCAGCGCGCAATTGCCGGCTCCACCAGGTTTCGAACTTCACTCATCGCGCCGATAAGCCGCGGGTCGTAGTCGTTTTCCAGCACCCACTGCAGCACGTCGGTATCGAGGTAGTTCCACTGGTTGCGCGGAGCAACAAACGCGCCGCGATAGCGCTTCATTTCAATCAGCCGCTTCGCCATCAGCGAGCGGAACACCTCCCGGATGATGTTGCGCGAGGTTTCAAACTCCTCGCACAGTTCAGCCTCTGCGGGGAGCGGCGAACCGGGAACGTATTTACCGCCCACAATCTGGGTGCCCAGCGTAATAACGATGCGATCGGTTTTATTGAGAGTCATGGAGAGTCCTTGTGCTCTGTATGTCCATCACTACTTTACCGCGACCGCTGAATTTCGCCTCACTTTTGCAGTACAAACGTGAGGTCATTCGTCTTTGCCGTGGTGACAATGTAGTACAATCAGTTAATGTTGTACTACAATCAAGATCACAAAAAGAACAATTCGATAAATACAGGGCAAAAAAAAGCCCCGGTTGATAACCAGGGCTGATGATTGAAAATAAGCGTTACTGCAGCACAAACTTCTCGATCGCGTAGGCAACGCCGTCTTCGAGGTTGGATTTGGTGACGAAATCAGCCACCTCTTTCACCGAAGGAATGGCGTTATCCATTGCCACGCCAACGCCCGCGAATTCAATCATCGCGATGTCGTTTTCCTGGTCGCCGAGCGCCATGATTTCTTCCTGCTTAATCCCTAACGCATCAGCAAGTGATTTCACGCCGGTGCCCTTATTGACGCGTTTATCGAGGATTTCGAGGAAGTACGGCGCACTTTTCAGCACGGTGTACTTCTCTTTTACCTCTGCCGGAATGCGCGCGATGGCTTTATCCAGGATCTCCGGCTCGTCAATCATCATCACCTTCAGGAACTGCGTCGCCGGATCCATTTTCTCGGCTTCACAGAACACCAGCGGAATGGTCGCAACGTAGGATTCATGCACCGTGTAGTAGCTGATATCGCGGTTGGCGGTGTAGAGCGTATTGCGATCGAGCGCGTGGAAGTGGGAGCCCACTTCACGGGACAGTTTTTCGAGGAACAGGTAGTCATCATAGCTCAGCGCAGTTTGCGCAACCGTGCTGCCGTCTACGGCATTCTGCACCAGCGCGCCGTTATAGGTGATGCAGTAATCGCCCGGCTGATTCATGTGCAGCTCTTTCAGGTAGCTGTGTACGCCCGCATACGGACGCCCCGTGGTCAGAACCACATTCACGCCCTTCGCTCGTGCGGCGGCGATCGCGTTTTTAACGGCAGGAGAGATAGTGTGGTCTGGCAGCAGCAGCGTGCCGTCCATATCGATTGCAATGAGTTTGATAGCCATGAGTTCCCCGGGATAAATGAGTGCTACCTCATGCTAACGCGATTAAGCACACAAAAATAGAGCTACATTGCGCAACAGAAACACCCCTTTTACGCTTATCCCGGGGAACGACGACTTACTCGCGGGTGAGAACGATTTTACCGAATGCGCCGCGATCCAGATGTTCAAGGGCCTGTTCAAGCTCGTTAAAACGGTAGCGATGCTCAATCACCGGCTTCAGTCCCGTGACGTCAACAGCGCGGACGAAATCCTCCAGCGCCCGGCGGTGTCCCACGCCAATCCCCTGAATGACGGGGGATTTCAGCAGCAGCTCGCCAGCAGGCAGCGAAATATCAGTCCCGGCCAGCACGCCAATGACGGAGATACGCCCATGAACGGCAACGGCGCGCAGGGAATGCTTCAGGTTTTCCCCACCTACGGTTTCGATAATATGGTCGATGCCGCGATCCTGAGTCAGCGCCAATGCCTCTTCAGCCCAGTCACTCTTCAGGCGGTTAACGCCCTGGCTGGCGCCCAGTTTTTTGGCGAGCGCCAGCTTTTCATCGCTCCCGGACGTGACAATAACCTCTGCGCCGTGCGCTTTTGCAATTTGCAGGGCGAAAATCGCCACGCCGCCCGTCCCCTGTACCAGCACCGATTGCCCGGCGCGGAGCTGACCCCGCTCCACCAGCGCGAACCAGGCGGTAAGCCCTGCGCAGGGTAACGTGCTGGCCTCTGCGTCATTCAGAGTTTCCGGAGAGGCTACCAGCGCGTTTTCATTTACAACCACATATTCGGCCAGCATTCCCTGGAAATAGCCGCCGGACGTTTTGTAGGGCAAATCACGCGCGTCTGCCTGCGGCTTGCCGTCGATCCACTCCGGGAAGAAGGTTGAAATGACGCGAGCGCCGGGTTTGAAACGCGTGACCCCTTCCCCTACGCTGTCCACCACGCCCGCCATGTCAGACGCCGGGGTGAACGGGAAGGAAAGCGGAATCGGCATCGTGCCTTCGATGACCATTTTATCGCGATAGTTGAGCGCAACGGCATTTACCCGTACGCGAACCTCACCGGGGCCTGGCTGTGGAACCGATTCATGAATGAGTTTGAGATTCTCGCGCCCGAGGGCGTTCATTGACCAGCGCTGCATTGTCTCTGTCATTTTTTTCTCCTGCCATCAGATAAGCTTCAGTAATGACAGTCTACCGTTGACTCCTCGTCACCAGTGGCGATAAGTTTTCTCTTCATTGACGCCTGAATGGATACAAACCGTGACCGATACGCTGAAAGATATTCCTGTTTTTGTCGCTGCCGTGGAGGCAGGAAGCTTTGCACAGGCCGCAGTTCGCCTGCACCTGTCACGCTCTGCGGTGGGTAAAAGCATTGCTCGAATTGAGGAACGTCTGGGAGTGCGGCTGTTTCAGCGCACCACCCGCAGCCAGCGGCTCACCGATAACGGCGCCCTGTTCTACGAGCGCTGCCTGCGCGCGCTGGAGGAGATCAGGAGCGCGGAATCCCTGCTGGAAACGGGGAAACATCAGATCAACGGTCGGCTTCGTGTTGCCATGCCGGTGCTGTTTGGACGCCAGTGCGTCGCGCCGCTGCTGATTGAACTGGCGCAGGAACACCCTGGGCTTGAGCTTGAAATGTCGTTCAGCGACCGCGTGGTGGATCTGGTCGAGGAAGGCTTCGATATGGCGGTACGTAACGGCACGCTGCAGGACAGCAGCGTGCTGGTGGCCAGAAAGCTGGGAGAACACCGCATGGTCCTGTGCGCCTCGCCCGACTATCTGCAAAAAAGAGGTCATCCAGACGCTGTGGATGATTTATCCCGGCACGCGGCCATTAACTATCTGCGCGCAGGCCGCGTGCTATCCTGGCAGCTTATGGACAGCGACGGAACGCCGCGCACGTTTACGCCGCGGTCATCACTCAATATGGATGATTTGCAGGCCATCTGCGACGCGGCGGTGACCGGGCACGGCATTGCCTGGCTCCCCTGCTGGATGGCCATCAAAGAAATTCATCAGGGAAAGCTTGTCCCGCTCTTTAAGCAGGCGCCGGATGTCCATTTTGACGTCCACGCCGTCTGGCAACAGACGCCGTACCTGCCCCTGAGGGTAAGAATGGCCATAGATGCGCTGGCGAGCCGTTTACCGGCGGCGATGTCGCTGGACATTCCTGCGCCCATAAAAAAGCCGCGCTAAAAGCGCGGCCAGTTTTCATGCGGGATAGCGACTGTTAAATATCGATATTCGCCGCTTTCAGTGCGTTCTCTTCAATGAACGCACGACGTGGTTCTACCGCATCGCCCATCAGGGTGGTGAACAGCTGATCCGCTGCAATCGCGTCTTTAACGGTGACGCGCAGCATGCGGCGGCTTTCCGGATCCATGGTGGTTTCCCACAGCTGATCCGGGTTCATTTCGCCCAGACCTTTATAACGCTGAATAGACAGACCGCGACGGGATTCTTTCACCAGCCAGTCCAGCGCCTGCTCGAAGCTTGCTACCGGCTGACGACGCTCGCCACGTTCGATGAAGGCATCGTCTTCAATCAGGCCGCGCAGCTTCTCGCCGAGGGTGCAGATACGGCGGTATTCCGGGCCGGTCACGAATTCGTGCTCCAGCGGGTAGTCGGTGTCGACGCCGTGAGTACGCACGCGAACAATCGGCTCAAACTGCTGTGCCGCATTCTGTTGAACGTCGAACTTCCACTGGCTGCCGTGCTGCTCTTTCTCGTTCAGCTCGCTCACCAGGGTATTCACCCAGCGGGTCACGGCCTGCTCGTTGCTCAGATCGGCTTCGGTCAGGGTTGGCTGATAGACCAGCTCCTTCAGCAGCGCTTTTGGATAGCGGCGTTCCATACGGCCAATCATTTTCTGCGTGGCGTTGAACTCGGAGACCAGACGCTCCAGCGGCTCGCCTGCCAGTGCCGGCGCGCTGGAGTTCGCATGCAGGGTCGCGCCATCAAGGGCGATCGCGATTTGGTACTGATCCATCGCGTCGTCATCTTTAATGTACTGTTCCTGCTTGCCTTTCTTCACCTTGTACAGCGGCGGCTGCGCAATGTAGACGTGGCCGCGCTCAACGATTTCAGGCATCTGACGATAGAAGAAGGTCAACAGCAGCGTACGGATGTGCGAGCCGTCGACGTCCGCATCGGTCATGATGATGATGCTGTGATAGCGCAGCTTGTCCGGGTTGTACTCGTCGCGGCCAATGCCGCAGCCGAGCGCGGTGATGAGCGTCGCCACTTCCTGAGAAGAGAGCATCTTATCGAAGCGCGCTTTCTCAACGTTGAGGATTTTACCCTTCAGCGGCAGGATCGCCTGGTTCTTACGGTTACGGCCCTGCTTCGCAGAGCCGCCCGCGGAGTCCCCTTCCACGAGGTACAGTTCAGACAGTGCCGGGTCGCGTTCCTGACAGTCAGCCAGCTTGCCCGGCAGGCCTGCCAGGTCCAGCGCGCCTTTACGACGGGTCATTTCACGGGCTTTACGCGCCGCTTCACGGGCACGTGCCGCATCGATAATTTTGCCCACCACGATTTTCGCATCGTTCGGGTTTTCCAGCAGGTATTCGCTCAGCAGTTCGTTCATCTGCTGCTCAACCGCCGATTTCACCTCAGAAGAAACCAGCTTGTCTTTGGTCTGTGAGGAGAACTTCGGATCCGGCACCTTCACGGAGACCACGGCAATCAGGCCTTCACGGGCGTCATCACCGGTGGCGCTGACTTTCGCTTTTTTGCTGTAGCCTTCTTTGTCCATGTAGGCGTTCAAGGTACGGGTCATCGCCGCGCGGAAGCCCGCAAGGTGAGTACCGCCGTCGCGCTGTGGAATGTTGTTGGTAAAGCAGTAGATATTTTCCTGGAAACCGTCGTTCCACTGCAGCGCCACTTCCACGCCGATACCGTCTTTTTCGGTGGAGAAGTAGAAGATATTTGGGTGAATTGGCGTTTTGTTCTTGTTCAGATACTCAACAAACGCCTTGATACCGCCTTCGTAGTGGAAGTGGTCTTCTTTATTGTCGCGTTTGTCGCGCAGGCGAATAGAGACGCCGGAGTTCAGGAACGACAGTTCACGCAGGCGCTTCGCCAGGATGTCGTACTCGAATTCAGTGACGTTGGTGAAGGTTTCAAGGCTCGGCCAGAAACGCACCATGGTACCGGTTTTATCGGTATCACCGGTAACGGCCAGCGGGGCTTCAGGCACGCCGTGCTGATAGATCTGACGGTGAATTTTGCCTTCGCGCTGAATAACCAGCTCCAGCTTTTGCGACAGGGCGTTTACTACGGAAACGCCTACGCCGTGCAGGCCGCCTGAAACCTTATAGGAGTTATCGTCGAACTTACCGCCTGCGTGCAGTACGGTCATGATCACTTCCGCAGCCGATACGCCCTCTTCCGGGTGAATACCGGTTGGGATGCCACGGCCGTCATCGGTAACGGAGACGGAGTTGTCCGCATGGATGGTGACCACGATGTCTTTACAGTGACCCGCGAGCGCTTCGTCGATAGCGTTATCTACCACCTCGAATACCATGTGGTGCAGACCGGTGCCGTCATCCGTGTCGCCGATATACATACCCGGGCGCTTACGCACCGCATCCAGCCCTTTCAGGACTTTGATACTGGAGGAGTCATAAGAATTCGACATCAACGTTTCTCGCTCATTTCAACTTGGGTTAATCCGTTATTTTACCCTTTTCCACGGTAAACATCTTCGAATTTTCGTCCGACATGTCCATAACGTGTTCAGCGCTAATGGCGCTGACGAAAACCTGCGACTGCGTGGCTTTTAAGCGGCTGGCAAGCAGCCCGCGCCGCGCGTCGTCAAGTTCCGAGGCAAAATCATCTATCAGGTACAGGCAGCGTCGTCCGCTCTCGCGGGTGAGGAACTCCCCCTGCGCCAGGCGTAGCGCGCACATCAGGAGCTTGAGCTGCCCGCGCGACAGCGTGTCTTCCACCGGCGCACCGTCGGCACGAATGCGGAAATCCGCCTTGTGCGGGCCGTGCGCGGTGTAGGTCAACATCCGATCGCGCTCGAAGCTTCTCTCTAACACCTCGGCATAATCCGTCTCTTTCTCCCAGCCACGCTGGAAGGAGAAGGAGAGAGAGAACTCGGGTAAAAACTGTTTGCAGGTGTCAGCCATATCTTCGGCGATACCCGCGCTGTATTCGGCACGCCAGCGGCTGATCTGTTCCGCAAGAGGGATGAGTTCCATGTCCCACGGACGCAGCTGGGCGTAGCGCGTGACCTGGCGCAACGCGGCGTTACGCTGTTTAAGCAGACGCTTCAGGTTGCTCCAGGCGTTAAAGAAACCGGCTTCATTGTGAAAGCATCCCCAGTCGAGGAACGCTCTTCTGTATTTGGGGCCGCCGTTGAGTAAAGTAAACCCCTCAGGCGTAATCAGCTGCATTGGCATCAGCAGCGCCAGCTCCGCCACCTTATGGCCGTCGGTGCCGTCGATGCGCACCTTGCTATCGCCCTGCTTGTCTTTGGTCAGGCCGATGGCGGTTTCCCGCTCTGCGCCCTGCAAACGCCCGTGCAGAACAAAGGATTCTTGCTCGTGGCGAATGACGCGACCAATCTGCAAACTGCGAAACGCCCGGCCATGGCCGAGCGTATAGATGGCTTCCAGCACGCTGGTTTTGCCGCTGCCGTTCGCGCCAACCAGAAAGTTAAAGCCGGGGGATAATGCGAGATCCGCGCTTTCGATATTGCGAAAGTCGCGGATCAACAGACGGGTGAGCGACATTACAGTCTCATTGGCATGACAACATAAGCCGCGCTTTGGCTGGCCGCATCTTCAATCTGTACGCTCGAAACGGAGTCGGTCAGCAGAATGCGCACATTCTCGCATTTCAGTGCATTGAGCACATCCAGCACGTAGCTGACGTTGAAGCCGATTTCCATCTCAGCCCCGGCGTAGGTGACGTCCAGAATCTCTTCTGCCTCTTCCTGCTCCGGGTTGTTGGCGGTGATTTTGATCTGGTTTTCACTCACGTACAGGCGCACGCCGCGGAATTTCTCGTTCGAGAGAATGGCCGCGCGGGCAAACGCCTGCTTGAGGCTATCGCAGCCCGCTTCCAGCGTTTTGTCCGGGTTCTTCGGCAATACGCGGCGATAATCCGGGAAACGGCCATCAACCAGCTTCGAAGTGAAGACAAAATCGCCCACGTGGGCACGGATGTTATTGCTGCCAATCTGCACCCGCAGCGGCGTGTCACCGCCGTCGAGCATACGCATCAGTTCAATCACGCCTTTACGCGGCACGATCACCGAATGATTCGGCAGCGAGTCGCCAATCGGCATGGAACAGACCGCCAGACGGTGGCCGTCGGTGGCGACGGTACGCAGCTCTTCACCTTCGGTTTCGAACAGCATGCCGTTTAAGTAGTAACGAACGTCCTGATGCGCCATGGAGAACTGCGTGGCTTCAATCAGACGCTTCATCGTCGCCTGCGGAAGAGTGAATTCAACTTCACTCTGCCAGTCGTCCAGGTTCGGGAAGTCCGCAGCGGGCAGCGTGGAGAGCGAGAAACGGCTGCGGCCAGAGCGCACCAGCATGCGGTCACCCTCCAGCTGCACGGCGATTTCAGCGCCTTCCGGCAACCCGCGGCAAATATCAAAGAATTTACGTGCCGGAACCGTGGTCGCGCCCGCGTCGTGCGGCTGCGTCAACGTAACGCGCGCGATCATTTCCATTTCCAGATCTGTACCGGTCAGCGACAGCGTACCGTCCGCGACCTGAAGCAGCAGGTTTCCGAGAATAGGCAGCGTTGGGCGGCCGCCTAATGGGCCACTCACCTGTTGCAGCGGTTTTAATAAATGTTCACGTTCAACGGTAAATTTCATAGCGTCACGATGATAATGTTCTGATTAGATTGGAAAAATCTTCTTTTATGTCGTGGCTTTCTTCGCGTAACTGCTCAATCTTGCGACAGGCGTGCAGCACGGTCGTATGGTCACGGCCACCAAACGCATCGCCGATTTCCGGCAGACTGTGGTTGGTTAACTCCTTTGCCAGCGCCATCGCCATCTGACGCGGACGCGCCACCGAGCGGGAACGACGTTTAGACAGTAAATCTGCCACTTTGATCTTGTAGTACTCAGCCACCGTCTTTTGAATATTGTCGATGGTGACCAGTTTTTCCTGCAATGCCAACAAATCGCGCAGCGCTTCACGCACAAAATCGATGGTGATCGCACGACCGGTGAAGTTGGCATTGGCGATAACGCGGTTCAGCGCCCCTTCCAGCTCACGCACGTTGGAGCGCAGGCGCTTGGCGATGAAGAACGCCACTTCACCCGGCAGGCGGATGTCGTTCTCATCGGCTTTCTTCATCAGGATCGCGACGCGGGTTTCCAGCTCCGGTGGCTCGATCGCCACGGTGAGGCCCCAGCCGAAGCGGGATTTGAGACGATCTTCAACGCCGTTGATCTCTTTAGGATAACGATCCGAGGTCAAAATGATCTGCTGATTACCTTCCAGCAGGGCGTTGAAGGTGTGGAAAAATTCTTCCTGCGATCGTTCTTTATTGGCAAAGAACTGGATGTCATCGATCAGCAGCGCGTCAACGGAACGGTAGTAGCGTTTAAACTCTTCGATCGCATTGTTTTGCAGGGCTTTTACCATGTCCTGAACGAAGCGCTCGGAGTGCATATACACCACTTTCGCGTTGGGCTTGCGCGCCATAATGCCGTTACCCACCGCATGCAGCAGGTGGGTTTTACCGAGACCCGTGCCGCCATACAGGAACAGCGGGTTGTAAGCACCGCCGGGGTTATCGGCAACCTGACGGGCTGCCGCGCGCGCCAGTTGGTTCGACTTACCTTCAACGAAGTTATCGAACGTGTGTTTCACGTTAACGTTAGAGCGGTAGGTTGGCTCTGCGGGGGCAGGGACGTTATCCCAGCCCTGACGAGCAGGTGCAACGCGAGGCGCCGGAGCCGGAACAGCCTGAGCGGGCGCGGCTACATTTACGGTTTCACGAACGGTTTGGGTGACCGGCTTTGTGCCCACTTCAAAACGCAGCTGTGGGACATCTGACCCGCAAAAATCGTTCAGCAGGCCATTGATGTTATTAAGATACTTGTCTCTTACCCAATCGAGCACAAAACGGTTTGGCGCATACAAAGCCAGCGTGTTATCGCTCAGCTCCGCCTGCAACGGGCGGATCCACATACTGAATTCTGTGGCTGGTAACTCATCCTGCAATCGGGCAAGACACTGCTGCCAAAGCGAAAGTGACACGGCGGACTCCACTCGAACAATAAAAGAAAACTATTGAATATTCATGATTGTTGGCGCACATCGACATGACCCTGCGTAAAGGGGGACGTGCGAATTGCTATCTGCAATTTATCCTGACCAGGATCCTCGGATCCCGATCGGGACCGCGGATCATAGCGTAAACTGAGCCAGAGATCTTCTGTTTCTCACAGATTCTTCCCGATTTATCCACAGGAAGATCCGAAACCGGGTAAGTGTAAACGATCCTGAGGCGAGTGCCCCGCGATTTAGCCCGCATATTGGAAAATTTAATGAGCAGCGACAATTTATTGCTTAAATGATCTAACGAAGATCCGGGACGATCCTTGCGCTTTGTTGGCGAGGCCGTATAATCCTCGACCCGGCGCGTGATGCTCATCTTCCTGCGTCGTCCGTTGCTCATTTTCCACGCGAAATCGTGCGGAAATACGCGGGAAATAAGGAAAGAGAATTGACTCCGGAGTGTACAATTATTACAATCCGGCCTCTTTAATCACCCACGGCTTCGGCGTCCGTCATTCGAAACTCGGTCGGGCATCCGCAAAAGTCATGAATTTTTTCAAGTTTAGGTAGAAATCGCCATGAAACGCACTTTTCAACCGTCTGTACTGAAGCGCAACCGTTCTCACGGCTTCCGTGCTCGTATGGCTACTAAAAATGGTCGTCAGGTTCTGGCACGTCGTCGTGCTAAAGGCCGCGCTCGTCTGACCGTTTCCAAGTAATAAAGCTAACCCCTGAGTGGTTAAGCTAGCATTTCCCAGGGAGTTACGTTTGTTAACTCCCACTCATTTCACTTTCGTCTTCCAGCAGCCACAACGGGCTGGCACGCCGCAAATCACCATCCTCGGCCGCCAAAATTCGCTGGGGCATCCCCGCATCGGTCTCACAGTCGCTAAGAAAAACGTTAAGCGTGCGCATGAACGCAACCGGATTAAACGTCTGACGCGTGAAAGCTTCCGTTTACGTCAGCACGAACTGCCTTCTATGGATTTCGTGGTGGTGGCTAAAAAGGGGGTTGCCGACCTCGATAACCGTGCTCTCTCGGAAGCGTTGGAAAAATTATGGCGCCGCCACTGTCGCCTGGCTCACGGGTCCTGATAGCCCTCATTCGGGTCTATCAACGCCTGATTAGTCCGCTACTCGGGCCGCACTGCCGTTTCACACCAACATGCTCAAGCTACGGAATTGAGGCATTGCGCAGGTTTGGAGTGATAAAAGGCAGTTGGTTGACGGTGAAACGCGTATTAAAATGCCACCCTTTACACCCCGGTGGAGACGACCCCGTCCCCCCAGGACCTTTTGATACCAGAGAACACTAACGATGGATTCGCAACGCAATCTTCTTATCATCGCTTTGTTGTTCGTGTCTTTCATGATCTGGCAGGCATGGGAGCAGGATAAAAATCCTCAACCCCAGCAGCAGACCACGCAGACCACGACCACCGCAGCGGGTAGCGCCGCCGACCAGGGCGTACCGGCCAGTGGCCAGGGGAAACAGATTACGGTTAAGACCGATGTGCTTGAGCTGACTATCAACACCCGTGGTGGTGATGTTGAGCAGGCGCTGCTGTTGACCTACCCGAAAGAGCTGAAGTCTAACGAACCGTTCCAGTTACTGGAAACCACACCGGAGTTCCTGTATCAGGCGCAGAGCGGCCTGACCGGTCGTGATGGCCCGGACAATCCGGCTAACGGTGCGCGTCCACTGTATAACGTCGAGAACGACACCTTTGTACTGGCTGATGGCCAGAACGAACTCGTTATCCCGATGACCTACACCGACGCGGCAGGCAACACCTTCACCAAAACCTTCACCCTGAAACGCGGTGAGTATGCGGTGAACGTGGGCTACAGCGTACAGAACGCCGGTGCGAAACCGCTGGAACTGTCTACCTTCGGTCAGCTGAAGCAGTCCATCAATCTGCCGTCACACCGTGACACCGGAAGCAGCAACTTTGCGCTGCATACCTTCCGTGGCGCGGCGTACTCCACGCCTGATGCGAAGTACGAGAAATACAAATTCGACACCATTGCCGATAACGAAAACCTGAACGTCAGCTCCAAAGGCGGTTGGGTAGCAATGCTGCAGCAGTATTTCGCGACCGCGTGGATCCCGAATAACGACGGTACGAATAACTTCTACACCGCGAACCTGGGCAACGGTATTGCAGCCATCGGCTACAAATCACAGCCTGTTCTGGTTCAGCCGGGTCAAACCGGTAAGCTGGCAAGCACCCTGTGGGTCGGCCCGGAAATTCAGGACAAAATGGCTGCCGTCGCGCCTCACCTGGATCTGACCGTTGATTACGGCTGGTTGTGGTTCATCTCTCAGCCGCTGTTTAAGCTGCTGAAGTTCATCCACAGCTTCCTGGGTAACTGGGGCTTCTCCATCATCGTTATCACCTTCATCGTTCGTGGCATCATGTACCCGCTGACCAAAGCGCAGTACACCTCCATGGCGAAGATGCGCATGCTGCAGCCGAAGATTCAGGCGATGCGTGAGCGTCTGGGCGATGATAAACAGCGTCAGAGCCAGGAGATGATGGCCCTGTATAAGGCAGAGAAAGTGAACCCACTGGGTGGTTGTTTCCCGCTGCTGATTCAGATGCCAATCTTCCTTGCGCTGTACTACATGCTGATGGGTTCCGTTGAGCTGCGCCACGCGCCGTTCGCCCTGTGGATCCATGACCTGTCCGCACAGGACCCGTACTACATCCTGCCGATCCTGATGGGCGTGACGATGTTCTTCATCCAGAAGATGTCGCCAACCACCGTAACCGACCCGATGCAGCAGAAGATCATGACCTTTATGCCGGTCATCTTCACCGTGTTCTTCCTGTGGTTCCCGTCAGGTCTGGTGCTGTACTATATCGTCAGCAACCTGGTGACCATCATCCAGCAGCAGCTGATTTACCGTGGTCTGGAAAAACGTGGCCTGCATAGCCGCGAAAAGAAAAAGTCCTGATTCGGTAAGATAACGCTAAAATAAGGGCGGTCGATTGACCGCCTTTTTTATTTGTATTGAACGAGAGCAACCATGAGCCATAACGACACTATCGTCGCCCAGGCAACCCCACCGGGACGCGGTGGTGTAGGCATTCTGCGTATCTCCGGCCTGAAGGCGCGCGAGGTGGCTGAAGCGGTGCTGGGTAAATTGCCAAAGCCGCGCTACGCTGATTACCTGCCGTTTAAAGATGCCGACGGCACGCCGCTGGACCAGGGCATTGCGCTGTGGTTCCCCGGCCCAAACTCCTTTACCGGTGAAGACGTGCTGGAGCTTCAGGGCCACGGCGGCCCGGTTATCCTCGACCTGCTGTTAAAACGTATTCTGACCCTGCCTGGCCTGCGCATTGCGAAGCCGGGCGAATTCTCCGAGCGTGCCTTCCTGAACGACAAGCTCGACCTGGCACAGGCCGAGGCGATTGCAGACCTGATCGACGCCAGCTCTGAACAGGCGGCCCGTTCCGCCCTGAACTCGCTGCAGGGCGCGTTTTCCGCACGTGTGAATCACCTTGTGGAAGCACTTACTCACCTGCGAATCTATGTCGAAGCGGCTATCGACTTCCCGGACGAGGAAATCGACTTCCTCTCTGACGGTAAAATCGAAGCACAGCTGAACCAGGTGATGAGCGATCTGGATGCCGTCCGCGCCGAAGCGCGTCAGGGCAGCCTGCTGCGTGAAGGGATGAAGGTCGTCATTGCTGGTCGCCCTAACGCCGGGAAATCGAGCCTGCTGAACGCCCTGGCGGGCCGTGAAGCGGCAATCGTAACCGACATAGCCGGGACCACCCGCGACGTGCTGCGCGAGCATATCCACATCGACGGGATGCCGCTGCACATTATCGACACCGCGGGCCTGCGCGATGCCAGCGATGAAGTCGAGCGTATCGGCATCGAACGCGCCTGGCAGGAGATTGAGCAGGCCGACCGCGTGCTGTTTATGGTAGATGGCACCACGACCGACGCCGTTGACCCGGCGGAGATCTGGCCGGACTTTATCGCCCGTCTGCCGGCCAAACTGCCGATCACCGTAGTGCGCAACAAGGCAGACGTGACCGGCGAAACGCTGGGCATCAGCGATGTGAATGGTCACTCACTTATTCGCCTTTCGGCACGTACAGGGGAAGGCGTGGAAGCCCTGCGTAACCATCTCAAGCAGAGCATGGGCTTTGATACCAGCATGGAAGGCGGCTTCCTGGCGCGTCGCCGTCACCTGCAGGCGCTGGAAGAGGCGGCACGCCATCTTGACCAGGGTAAAGCGCAGCTGATTGGTGCGTGGGCGGGTGAACTGCTGGCGGAAGAACTGCGTCTGGCGCAGCAGAATCTGAGCGAGATCACCGGGGAGTTCACGTCGGACGATCTGTTGGGCAGGATTTTCTCGAGCTTCTGTATTGGTAAATAGTTTCCGCTAATTGATGGTGATTTCCTCTCAGGAAATCACCATTGTCCAAATGGCAACTCGCCTTAACCCTTTTCACCCCCTATTCTGCATGCCTGCATTTATGGGGGGTTTATGGCGCGTTTTCTGTTTTGTAGTTTCGCATTAGTTCTGCTTTATCCGTCGGGTATTGATATGTATCTGGTGGGATTACCGCACATCGCCCGCGATCTGGGTGCCAGCGAAGCGCAGCTGCACATCGCGTTTTCGGCCTACCTCGCAGGAATGGCGTCGTCGATGGTCTTTGCCGGGAAGATCGCGGATAAGGCTGGCCGTCAGCCCGTCGCAATAACCGGAGCCATTATCTTTGCCCTGGCCTCTCTTCTCTGCTCACAGGCACAGAACAGCACCTTGTTCCTGGCAGGACGGTTCATCCAGGGCATTGGTGCCGGCGGCTGTTACGTGGTGGCGTTTGCCATTTTGCGCGACACCTTAAGCGCCCAGCGCCGTGCTAAAGTGCTCTCCATGCTGAACGGGATAACCTGCATCATTCCGGTGCTGGCACCGGTTGTAGGCTATCTGATCATGCTGAAATTCCCGTGGCAGAGCCTGTTCTGGACCATGGCTGCAATGGGCGCCCTGGTCTTTATGCTGTCGATCGCCGTACTGAAAGAAACCCACCCGGGCTCGCAGAATCCCAGCCATACCGCGACCATTCATCCGGCAGAGAAACTTCTCAATCGCTTTTTCCTCAGCCGTCTGGCCGTAACCACGTTAAGCGTGGCGGTGATCCTGACGTATGTAAACGTTTCCCCGGTTTTGCTGATGGAGACCATGGGTTTCGATCGCGGTGAGTATTCCACCGTGATGGCATTAACCGCTATGGTCAGTATGGCTGTATCGTTCTCCACCCCGTTTGCGCTGAATATCTTCCGCCAGCGCACGCTGATGCTGACCTCGCAGGCACTGTTTCTCGCCGCAGGTGTGGTTCTGGCAACCACCAGCTCGCATGCGCTGATGCTGGCGGGCATTACCCTCATCTGTGCCGGGTTCTCGGTTGGCTTTGGCGTGGCGATGAGTCAGGCGCTTGGTCCCTTCTCGCTGCGGGCAGGCGTGGCAAGCTCGGTCCTGGGGATCGCGCAGGTCTGCGGTTCGTCTCTGTGGATATGGCTGGCGGCAGTCATCGGACTTAACGCGCTCAATATGCTGATCGGGATTCTGATTGGCTGTAGCATAGTCTGCATCACCTTACTTATGGTCATCCAGCCCGCGGCACAGTATGAAGAAGCCCATCAGCAGTCTCGATCTTAACCTGTTGCTTTGCCTGCAGCTTTTGCTGCAGGAGCGCAGCGTCACCAAAGCCGCAAAGCGGATGAACGTGACGCCGTCGGCGGTGAGTAAATCGCTGGCCAGGCTGCGCGACTGGTTTGACGACCCGCTGTTTGTCAAAACGCCGTTAGGGCTGCTGCCTACGCCGCTGACGGTCAGCCTGGAGCAGGATTTGGCCGACTGGATGCAGATTGGCAACCAGATCCTCGATAAATCTCACCATGATTCGCCTGGCGGGCTGACGTTTGTGCTGGCCGCCGAAACGCCGCTGATGCTCATCCGCTTTAACGCCCTGCTTGAGCAGGTGAACCAGCGTTATCCGCAGGCGACGGTGAAGATGCGTCACTGGGATTACGACTCGCTGGACGCCATTACGCGCGGGGAAGTGGACGTTGGCTTCACCGGTCGCGAAACCCACCCGCGCTCGCGTGAACTGCTGAAGCTGATGCCGTGGTTTATCGACTACGAAATCTTGTTTAGCGACCGTCCATACGTCTATTTGCGTGAGGACCACCCCGCTCTGCAGGAGGAGTGGAATCTGGAGACCTTCCTGCGCTATCCCCATATCAGTATCTTCTGGGAACGGAGCGACACCTGGGCGCTGGATGAGGTGCTAAAAGAGATGGGGCGGGAGAGAAACATTGCCATGTGTTTGCCGGGTTTTGAGCAGTCGATGTTTATGGCGGCGCAGCCCGGCCATAACTATATCGCCACGGCTCCCCACTACTGCCGCCACTACAATGATCTCCACCAGCGGAAGCTGATCGCGCTTCCTATTCCCATTGACGAAGCGCAGGCTGAAAAGCTGACCGTTCCCTTCACGCTGATCTGGCATAAACGGAACAGCCATAATCCGAAAATCCTCTGGCTGCGGGAGACCATCAAGGCGTTGTACGGTGGCAGCGATCCAATTTTTGCCTAAGAAAATGTAAAGTTCGGCCTTCAGGCTTCTCTTACTCCGATTTACTGATTAAAACAGGAGTCAAGTTAAGCGATAATCATGTAACCGTTTAACCGATTACGACCATTATCAAGGAGCGAAAAATGGCAACGCACTTTGCAAGAGGGATACTTACAGAAGGACGTCTCGTATCGGCCAGACTCTCTTCAGCCTGTCACAGTGAGGCGCTCAAACTCCCCGAACACCGCAGGACGCGGTTTTTAGCCTCGAGAGCACTTCTCGCAGAACTGCTGTTTATGCTGTACGGCACCAGCGAACTGCCGGAGATCGTCACGCAACCAGAAGGCCGCCCGGTCTTTGCTGACCCGGAACTCCCCCGTTTTTCCATTGCCTATACGGGCAATATCATTGGCGTGGCGCTGACCACCGAAGGGGATTGCGGGCTGGATATGGAGCTTCAGCGTGCGACGCGGAGCTTCCACGGCGCAAGCCCGCACGATGACTACCCGCTCTCCAGTAATGAGAAGCTGTGGGTACGCAACCAGAACGACTCCGTCGAGGCCAGAGCCCAGCTCATCACCCTGCGCCAGAGTATTCGCAAGCTCTGCGGATGCGCTTCAGACGACGCCAGTCTGTTGCAATTGTTGCCCGGCTCCGGACGCCTGCGTGCCGCTAAAGCTACGCTTGTAGAGGCGCTCAGCGATGCAGAAGATGTGTTGATATGGTCTGTTGCAGTTAGCCCAGCCATCGAACGGCTAAAGATTTGGGAATTTGACAGTAAAGAGGGATGGAGTAGCCTTCCGGATGTGCCCGAGCGCGCCAACGAGCCCGCCGCACGCCTGATGCGTTTAACCAGTTTACCGGCAGAAAAAGCATTTACCCATAGCTGATCCAATCAGGGTCATCATGATGAAACAGGAGTAATCATGTCTGATACGTTGAAAGTAGTTACGTTGCTGGGAAGCCTGCGCAAAGGTTCATTTAACGGAATGGTTGCCCGCACGCTGCCGCAGCTGGCCCCGGCAGGTATGGAAATTAGTGCCCTGCCATCTATTGGCGATATCCCGCTGTATGATGCAGATGTCCAGCAGGAAGAGGGGTTCCCGCAGAGCGTGGAGGCGATAGCCGAGCAAATCCGCCAGGCCGACGGTGTGGTCATTGTCACGCCGGAGTATAACTACTCGGTGCCGGGTGGCCTGAAGAACGCGATTGACTGGTTATCCCGTTTACCGGAGCAGCCGCTGTCTGGCAAACCGGTGCTGATCCAGACCAGCTCAATGGGCGCGATTGGTGGCGCACGCTGCCAGTATCACCTGCGTCAGATCCTGGTGTTCCTGGATGCGATGGTGATGAACAAGCCGGAATTTATGGGCGGTGTGATTCAAAACAAGGTCGACCCGCAGACGGGTGAAGTGGTGGAACAGAGCACGCGTGACCATCTCTCTGGCCAGCTGACCGCGTTTGGGGATTATATTAAGCGGGTTAAAGCCTGATAAAAAAGCCCGGTGGCGCTAGCGCTTACCGGGCCTACACTCGTCTGTAGGTCAGGTAAGCGAAGCGCCACCTGACACCACAAACCGCACCTTAGTGCGCGTCAATAAACACAATCTTCAACACAAACAGCAGCGCAACGATAATCACGCACGGGCTGAGTTCGCGGAAGCGGCCGGTACCGATCTTCATTACGCAGTAAGAGATAAAGCCCAGCGCGATACCTTCGGTGATCGAGAAGCTGAACGGCATCATCACGGCGGTAATAAAGGCCGGCACCGCTTCGGTTAAATCTTCCCACTTCACGCGCGCCAGGCTCGAGGTCATCAGCACGCCCACGTAAATCAGCGCGCCGGCAGCCGCATACGGTGGAACCATACCCGCCAGCGGAGAGAGGAAGATCACCAGCAGGAACAGGATACCCACCACCACCGCCGTCAGGCCGGTACGGCCACCCACGGACACGCCGGAAGAGGATTCAATGTAAGCGGTAACAGATGAGGTGCCGATGAAAGAGCCGGCGACGGACGAGATGCTGTCCACATACAGCGCCTGCTTCATGCGCGGGAATTTGCCTTTCTCGTCAGCCAGACCCGCTTTGTCCGTCACGCCAATCAGCGTACCGGAGGAGTCAAACAGGTTGACCAGCATGAAGGAGAAGATCACGCCCGCCAGGCCCAGGTTCAGGGAACCCGCCAGGTCAACGTGACCAATCACGGTAGAGACGCTCGGCGGCGCAGAGACAATACCGCTGTAATGCACGTCACCCAGCATCCAGCCCAGCAGCGTGGTCACGATGATAGAGACCAGCACCGCAGCGTGGATGTTGCGCGACGCCAGGATCGCGATGATGAAGAAGCCCAGCACGCCCAGCAGCACGCTGTGCGAGGTCAGGTTACCGATGCTCACCAGCGTTTCCGGGTTCGCCACGATCACACCGGCGTTTTTCAGCCCCATCATGCCGATGAACAGACCGATACCGCTGGTGATACCCACGCGCAGGCTCACCGGGATATTGGCAATCATCCAGTAGCGGACGCGGAAGATGGTCAGCAGCAGCAGGCCGACCGCACCCCAGAAGATAGCGCCCATACCAACCTGCCACGGCAGGCCCATCGCCTGAACCACCACGAACGCGAAGAACGCATTCAGGCCCATAGCGGGTGCCAGCGCCACAGGCAGGTTAGCGAAAACGCCCATCAGGATGCTGCCAAGGGCCGCGATCAGACAGGTGGTAACAAAGACGGCGCTGGTGTCCATGCCAGCGACGCCCAGAATTTGCGGGTTCACAAAAACGATATAGACCATCGTCAGGAAGGTGGTGAAACCGGCGATCACTTCGGTGCGTGCCGTTGTGCCGTGCTCGCGCAGTTTGAATACGCGCTCAAGCAGACCCTGACCAGATGTCTGGGTTGTGTGTTGTTGACTCATCATCAATTTCCGAACAAGGAGGGAAAATTCGTCGCTATCCTATACCAAAATGCGACAATAGTGGCGGTTACGGGATACTTTTTTCATTGATTATGCTTATACGGCAACGATTGCGTCTCGTAAATCTGTCGTACGTAAACGTTAAACTTGTTAAAAGGGAAGGGCATGTCCGGAATTGAAGCGGTATTTTTCGACTGTGACGGTACGCTGGTCGACAGTGAGGTCATTTGTTCCCGCGCGTATGTCGCCATGTTCCAGGAATTTGGCATTACGCTCGATCTCGAAGAGGTGTTCAAACGCTTTAAGGGCGTGAAGCTGTACGAGATCATCGACATCATTAACGAAGAGCACGGGGTGGATCTGGCGAAAGCGGAGCTGGAACCAGTGTACCGCGCCGAGGTCGCACGCCTCTTTGACTCAGAACTGGACGTTATTGCCGGGGCTAACGCGCTGCTGGATGCGATGACGGTGCCAATCTGCGTAGTTTCCAACGGTCCGGTCAGCAAAATGCAGCATTCACTGGGCAAGCTTGAAATGCTGCACCACTTTCCGGAAAAACTGTTCAGCGGCTACGATATCCAGCGCTGGAAGCCCGATCCGGCCCTGATGTTCCACGCGGCGAAAGCGATGAACGTCAACGTGGAGAACTGCATTCTGGTGGATGACTCGCCTGCGGGCGCCCAGTCGGGGATTGATGCGGGGATGGAGGTGTTTTACTTCTGTGCCGATCCGCACAACAAGCCGATCGATCATCCAAAAGTGACGACCTTTACCGATCTGGCGCAATTGCCAGAGTTGTGGAAGGCACGCGGGTGGGATATTACGCGTTAAGCTAACGTAGGGCGGGTAAGCGCCAGCGCCACCCGCCACAACCATCACTCTTTCGGATCTTTACCCGCCAGCAGCTTGTCCAGCTCGTCGCCGCCCACGTGACGGAAGTCCTGACCCTTCACGAAGTAGAAAATATATTCGCAAATGTTCTGGCAGCGGTCGCCGATACGCTCGATAGAGCGCGCGCAGAACAGGGCCGTCAGCACGCTTGGGATGGTACGGGAATCTTCCATCATGTAGGTCATCAGCTGACGCACAATGCCTTCATACTCCTGGTCGACTTTCTTGTCTTCACGGTAGATACGCACCGCTTCGTCCAGATCCATACGCGCAAAGGCATCCAGCACGTCGTGCAGCATCTGCACGGTGTGGCGGCCCAGCGACTCCAGGCTCACCAGCAGCGGCTGATGCTGCTGGGAAAACTTCTCCAGCGCGGTGCGGCAGATTTTATCCGCCACGTCACCAATACGTTCCAGCTCGGCGATGGTTTTAATGATCGCCATTACCAGACGCAGGTCGCTCGCGGTCGGCTGACGCTTGGCGATAATACGCACGCAGGCTTCGTCGATCGCCACTTCCATCATGTTGACGTTATGGTCGCCTTCGATGACGCGCTTCGCCAGCTCGCTGTCCTGGTTATGCATTGCCGTAATCGCATCAGAAAGCTGCTGCTCAACCATGCCACCCATGGTCATCACCTGCGTGCGAATACTTTCCAGCTCTGCGTTGAACTGGCCTGAAATGTGTTTATTAAGATTGAGGTTGTCCATGGTTTCTCCACATGCACTAAGGCAAATCAACCGTAGCGGCCAGTAATATAATCTTCGGTTTGTTTCTTCGCGGGCCGGGTGAACAGCGCGTCCGTATCGCTGAACTCAATCAACTCGCCCAGGTACATAAACGCCGTGTGATCTGAGCAACGCGCAGCCTGCTGCATGTTGTGGGTCACGATAACCACGGTGTAATCCTGCTTCAGCTCGGTGATCAACTCTTCAATACGGCCGGTTGAGATCGGATCCAGCGCTGAGCACGGCTCATCCAGCAGCAACACTTCCGGGCGAATGGCGATACCGCGCGCAATGCACAGACGCTGCTGTTGACCACCGGAGAGAGAGTACCCGCTCTGATGAAGTTTATCTTTGGTTTCGTTCCATAATGCGGCCTTGGTCAATGCCCACTGCACGCGCTCGTCCATGTCCGCACGGGAGAGCTTCTCAAACAGGCGAACGCCAAACGCGATATTGTCATAGATGGACATCGGGAACGGCGTCGGTTTCTGGAACACCATGCCCACTTTGGCACGCAGCAGGGCGATATCCTGGGCCTGGGTCAGAATGTTTTCGCCATCCAGGATAATTTCACCTTCAGCGCGCTGCTCCGGATAGAGCGAATACATTTTGTTAAAGGTACGCAGCAGCGTGGACTTGCCACAGCCAGACGGACCGATGAATGCCGTGACCTGGTTCTTAGCGATATCCAGGTTGATGTTCTTCAGGGCATGGAATTTGCCGTAGTAGAAGTTCAAATCACGAACCTGAATCTTACCCGGGGCAGTATTAACCATACTCATTGACTCATTTCCTCATTCGACGCCGCGAGCTGCCGCGCCGTAAAAAATTAACCGTGTTTCTTCTTCGCGAAAATGACGCGCGCCAGAATGTTCAGCAACAGTACGCAAAGGGTGATGATCAGCACCCCGGCCCAGGCCAGCTGCTGCCATTCCGCGAATGGGCTCATCGCAAATTTAAAGATCGTCACCGGCAGGTTGGCGATCGGCTGCATCATGTCCGTGCTCCAGAACTGGTTGGAGAGGGCAGTAAACAGCAGCGGTGCCGTTTCACCGGCAATACGGGCGATAGCCAGCAGGATACCGGTCATGATCCCGGAGACCGACGCTTTGAGGGTGATCGCAGAAATCATTTTCCATTTCGGCGTACCCAGCGCGTAAGCTGCTTCACGCAGGCTATCCGGCACCAGTTTCAGCATGTTTTCGGTGGTACGAATGACGATAGGCACCTGCAGCAGCGCCAGCGCAATTACGCCCGCCCAGCCGGAGAAGTGTTCCATTTGCGCGACTACGATGGTGTAAACAAACAGGCCCACGACAATCGACGGAGCGGAAAGCAGGATGTCGTTAATGAAGCGAATCACCTCTGCCAGCCAGGATTTACGCCCGTACTCGGCCAGGTAGATGCCGGCCATGATGCCCAGCGGCGTACCGAAAACGGTCGCCCACAGGATCAGCAGGCCGCTGCCCGCCAGGGCGTTCGCCAGACCACCACCCGCCGTATTTGGCGGCGGCGTCATCTCGGTGAACAGCGCCAGAGACATTCCATCAATACCACGGGTGATGGTGGACATCAGGATCCAGATCAGCCAGAACAGGCCGAATGCCATCGTTGCCATGGAAAGCGTCAGCGCAATGCGGTTTTTAAAACGACGCTTCGCCTGCATTTTGCGGCGGGATTCGGCAAGCTGAGCGGTGCTTTGCATTTCGAGAGTTGCCATCAGCGTGCCCCCTCATTTTTCGCGAGACGCAGGATCATCAGCTTGGAAATCGCCAGAACAATGAAGGTGATAACGAACAGAATCAGACCCAGTTCCATCAGCGCTGCGACGTGAAGCCCGGATTCCGCTTCGGCAAATTCGTTTGCCAGCGCGGAGGTAATACTGTTACCCGGCATATAGAGTGAAGCGCTGTCGAGCTGGTAGGTGTTACCGATGATAAAGGTGACCGCCATCGTTTCACCCAGCGCGCGACCTAAGCCCAGCATTACGCCGCCGATCACCCCATTTTTGGTGAACGGAAGGACAATGCGCCAGATAACTTCCCAGGTGGTACAGCCGATGCCGTAGGCCGACTCTTTCATCATCACCGGTGTTTGTTCGAAGACATCGCGCATTACCGCCGCAATGTACGGAATAATCATGATGGCGAGGATCACACCTGCCGCCAGAATACCGATACCGAATGCCGGGCCAGAGAACAGGGCTCCCACAAACGGAACGGCGGAGAGAACATTACCTACCGGCTCCTGGAAGTACGTGGCAAACAGCGGCGCAAAGATAAACAGGCCCCACATGCCGTATACGATACTTGGGATTGCCGCCAGCAGTTCGATGGCAATACCCAGCGGGCGACGCAGCCAGCCCGGCGCCAGTTCCGTCAGGAACAGCGCGATACCGAAGCTTACCGGAACCGCAATCAGCAGGGCGATGAACGAGGTCACCAGCGTACCGTAAATCGGCACCAGCGCACCGTAGATATCGTTCGGCGCGTCCCACTCTTTGGTCCACAGGAAGGAGAAACCGAATTTCTGAATGCTCGGCCAGGAGGAGAAAATCAGAGACACGATAATGCCGCCCAGCAGCAATAGCACAATCAGCGCAGCCAGTTTGACCAGCGCGCCGAAAATCATGTCACCTTTTTTACCCGGAGGGTTAAATGCAGGCTTGGTTGCAGCCATAAATCACTCTTCTGTTAAACGCGTTTACGAAATCGGCGGGTAAGCGCAAGCGCCACCCGCCATTTTCGTCAGAATGCTAAATTAATACAATGCTTTACCGCTGCTGTCTTTCACGTTGGTTTTCCATGCAGCACGAATCTGCTCAACCACGCTGTCTGGCAGGCTGGCGTAATCCAGGTCGTTAGCCTGTTTACCGCCGTTTTTGTATGCCCAGTCAAAGAACTTCAGCACTTCAGTACCTTGCTCTGGTTTCTTCTGATCTTTGTGAATCAGAATGAACGTTGTAGAAGTGATTGGCCACGCGTTGTCGCCTTTCTGGTTAGTCAGATCCTGTGCGAAGGATTTGCTCCAGTCAGCGCCTTTCGCTGCGTTAGCGAAGTTCTCTTCAGTTGGGCTAACCGGTTTGCCGTCAGCAGAAACCAGTTTGGTGTAAGCCAGGTTGTTCTGCTTAGCGTAAGCGTATTCTACGTAACCGATAGAGCCAGGCAGACGCTGTACGAAGGCAGCGATGCCGTCGTTACCTTTACCGCCCAGACCGGTTGGCCAGTTAACGGTAGAGCCGGAGCCGACTTTCGATTTCCACTCTTCGTTCACTTTTGCCAGGTAGCTGGTGAACACGAAGGAGGTACCAGAGCCGTCAGCACGGCGAACCACAGCGATGTTCTGCGAAGGCAGCTTAACGCCCGGGTTCAGCTTAGTGATGGCTTCGTCATCCCATTTTTTGATTTTGCCCAGGTAGATGTCACCCAGGGTTTTGCCGTCCAGCACCAGCTCGCCTGATTTCAGGCCAGGGATGTTAACGGCCAGCACAACGCCGCCGATCACGGTCGGGAACTGGAACAGGCCTTCCTGATTCAGTTTTTCATCAGACAGCGGAGCGTCGGATGCGCCGAAATCAACGGTATTCGCGGTAATTTGTTTTACGCCACCGGAGGAGCCGATACCCTGATAGTTCACCTTGTTACCGGTTTCTTTCTGGTAGGTATCCGCCCATTTGGCATACACCGGCGCAGGGAAGGTTGCACCAGCGCCAGTCAGGCTTGCTGCTGCAAAAGCAGAGAAAGCGCTCAGAGATAAGGTCGCGGCGACAACAGTTGCGACAGTGGTACGCATAACTTTCATAATGTCTCCTGCAAGGATTTCGTAAATCATTGTTTAAGTGGCTACGATGAGCAAAATAGGACAAACAGGTGACAGATAAATGTACGAAATATGACAGTTTTATGACAATCAACGCGTTTGAGTTAAGGTAATGATTTTAATACAAATAAAATCATATCCCTGTCATGATAATGTCACACTGAGATGCGTTAAGCCTGGTTCAAAGATGTGAATATGACAACGGCTGTCATAAACAGCCGTTGTTATTAATTTTGAATTTCGAAGGTCACGGTTGCCCAAGCTTCAAAGGCGCCGGGCTTCGGAATACTCCCCGTCGCGCTGGCCGGGGCAGCAGAGAAGGTGAGCGAGTTAACTTCGGCGCCCCCCTGGTTGGCTCCCATATCCATCTCCATGCTCCCCCCATTGACGTTGACGACGCGGTCCCATTTATCATAAATAACGATCCCTACGTCATCATTGCCGTTCACTTTCATCATCGTGGCGTCAGCGTCAACGGGATCGGCATGGAAAGCGGATCGGACGATGTTCTCATCCAGCATGCCGGTACATTTCACCTGTATCATCTTGCGGATTTTGCGGCTACCGACCGCCTCGCCTTTGGTGGCTGAAAACGCGCTGGCGGGAATTTTTCCAAAATCAATTTCCAGCGACTGACCCGGCGCAATCTCGCAGTTTTGCGGTACCACGATGTCTCCGGCAATTTTTATTTCGGCGAGCTTCTCGGTACTTGCCAGAGAGGACGCTTCATCGATACCGCCATAGAGCGTGGCAATCGTCGTACCCGGAACGGTAATTTTTCCAATAAAGGGCTTGTCGATCAAAAACGATATTTTTACCTGAGAGCCGGTATCAAGCGTTGCCTCTGAGCCCTCTACACTGGAGGTATAACAGTAGATACCGGACGTCACCCGGTTGGGCTCCGCCTCAAAGGGAACGGCGAGATAGTCACGTCCCAGCACGTGAATAGAGGACGCAATACTGAGGTGATCGTTCAACCTGTAGTAGGTATATCCATTTTTAACGGTATTAACGCTTAAGGGCGAACGCGCGGTGAAGTAGACGCTACGAAACGTGGTGGTGAAATGGGTCAGGCAGTTACATCCCAGTTTATACTGGGAAGGCGATTGCAGGGTCGTCAGATCGCGCACCTCGGTTCCCGCCTGGTTTTTATCTGCCGGTATTTCTGCCCCGTTAAGATTCAGATTGAAAATATAGGTGCCGCCGATGGCGAAACACACCCCGCCTTCTGTCGTCGCAGCGTGGGAAAAAGGGGTAAAAAGCAGCATGGCGACTGCTATAAAAGTGATACGTCGTTTCATCTCATTTCCCTATTGGCACACGACCGCTGTTTGAACCAGTTCAACACCCGTTGGTTTGGGGAACTGATAATGGACCTTGCAAGGTTTTGTCTTTTCACTCCCCCACTTCAGCGTGAACGTTCCCTCTTCCGGCATGCCCGAAAGATACAGTTCGCCATTCTCGCCGGTAATGCCCGACACGCTGCCCGTCGCCAGTTCGGCAGACGCCACTGCGCCAAATGGAACCGGTTTGCCGTTGGCCTGTGTGACCTCAAAGAGCACGCGATAGCCAACGTGGGTGATAAATTCCGCCCGCACCACCGCACCTCGCGTGGGGATGACGTTAAGCACGCTGTTCTCCAGCTCGACGTTCGCTTTTTCAAAATAGCCGCTCTCAATTTCCACACGGTTTTCATCGTAAGCGTTAAGCTGCGTTTGAACGGTGTAGCCTCGCCAGTCGGTTGCCGTACCGGTGCCGTTTTCCATTGCCAGACCGGCTGCACCGGGTGCTTTAATCAGCGCCACGGTTTCACCCATCTCCTGCGAGAACGTCACTCCATCGCCATGCAGCAGGATCCCGCCGCGCGCGCCGTAGTTGAGCCGCTGGCTGTCCTGGTTGTAGTCATAGCTGCCGTTAACCGAACCATAGGTTCCGTCATATCCCACCCCCGCGCTGCTGCTGTACACACTGTCATCCGCATCCCAGGACTGCTGGAGGTTCCAGGAGAGATTACGGTTATCAAGCGCCGTACCGTTCAGGCCAAGCTGGTGCATTCCTTTTCCGCTGTTGTTCTGCGTGAGGCCGTAGCTCACATAGCTGTCCGGCAGCAATGCTGACAGCGGCACGGAGAACGACAGCATAAAAACCTGTTCGCTTTCTCGATCGTCGCTATCTGTATACTCCGCGCTCTGCGCCGTGGTGATGGAATCGCTGTAGTTCCAGGAGAGGTTCCAGGAAAGCGACCGCCAGACATTGCTGTAGCCAAGCTGAACCAGGCGTTCAACTTCGTCGGTTTTCCAGTACTGCTGGCGGCTCAGCGTGAGATAAATGTTCCCCATGCCATCGCCGAAATTCTGCGTCCAGGACCCTTCAAGCCGACTGCGTCGGTTGCCCGTTACCCAGAAATCGCGCTGACTGTTCTGGCGTGACGCCCATTCATTGAGGGTGTAGTAGCCCTGTGTTGAGTAGCGATACCCCACCAGCCTCAGCGTGGTATCCGTCTCATCAAACCGTTTCGAATAGAGAAAACGCCAGGACTGGCCGGACTCCTCTGAGTCCTCGTCCTTAAACTGCGCGCGTGCCTGGGTGATATCGACGGAAAACGCGCCAACTGCACCCATATCTTTGCCGACCCCCACCGCTGCCGAGCGATACGCTTCCGCGGCCTGCACGCCACCGTATACCGTAATCCCGGCAGGAAAGCCGTGCAGAACCTGCGCCTGAAAAACGTTGGGCTGGAATTCGCTTTGATCGCGCAGTTCACCCGCGCTGATATCGACGTCGGTCTGATCTTCACGCTTGAGGATGGCCAGCGAGGCGTAGGGCTGCGTGAAGTGTTGCTCACTGCCGTCTTCTTCTTTGATGGTCACGTCCAGGTCGCCGCCGGAGCTGGTGGTGTTTAGATCCTTTAGCGCAAACGGTCCCTGCGGCACGGCAGATTGGTAAATGATGTAGCCGTTCTGCCGAATAATCACCGTCGCATTGCTTTTCGCTACGCCCCGAACGACCGGCGCAAAGCCCGTCAGGCTGGAAGGAAGCATTTCATCATCGGTATACAGGCGCACGCCGCGCACCTGGGTACTGTCGAAGACATCGCTCGCGGTCCAGGTATCACCCAGCATGATCTGGCTGCGTAACGTCGCGAGGTTTCGCTGCACATAGGTGCTGATGGAATGGTAATCCGAATGACGGTCAATGATGTTTAGCGTGCTGTAATTGCGTAAACGCCACGCGCCAATGTTCGCCCCGTTTCGCAGGTTCAGATAGTAGAAATCGCTATTGTCGTCATCATCAGACTGCAACGTGCTGGAGCCGGAAAAGTCATAGTTCATCATCAACGCATTAATACCTTCATCCCAGCGGGCAGGATTGATGGTGCCGCGGGCGGTGGTATCAATGTAAATCTGCGGCAGCGTGACGTTGAGCAGCAGCTTATCGGTATCGAACGTCCATGTGGCGCCAGGGATCAGCGGGGTAGGGTCCACACAGGCGTTTTCGTCCAGGCGATCCAGCGAACCGATCGCCGCCACCTTAGTCCCGAGCTCCGCAAGCACCGTCCTGACGTGCTTAAAACAGGGATGCAGCCCATCGCCAGCCTTATCTTCAATAAAAGTGACCTCCCGGCTATCGATAAACTCATCGTTAACATGAATATCAACCTTATAAGAGCCCGCAGGTAACGTATTGGCGCGGTTAAACTGGTGGATATCAACATCCACCGGATGGTCAATTTCAAGAAGCGCAGGGTTAAAGATATCTTTTGCCAGCGTCACGCCTGAAAAGCCGAGAGATACCCCCGAGGCCAGCGCAATGAAAAAACGGAAACACCCCATATCAAACATCCCTATGTTTACAGCGTGACGTGAATTTCCTGACTGATTGCCCCAAAATCGTTAACGAAACGCCAGACCAGCGCATGGCCGTTAATCCCTTCCGGAAGCGGCAAACGCACGGTGTCAAAAGGGGGAATGATGTTTAAGGGAACGTCTTTTTTATCGACGGTGACATTCATAACGTTAATATGTAGCGGGCTCGGATTTTCAATCACGAGCTGCTGGTTTTGAACACGCCATTTAACCTTCGCCGCAGCCCGTTCAGGCGTGATATTCAGGGTCGCCGGACGCCAAAAAAGTTTTATCCGCGTCTTAATCGCAATTTCGAGCGAATTGGGGTTTGAACTGGACGGCGGAATATTTTTGATGTTGAGCCAGAACAGCGATTCCCGATCGTGAGGCAGTTCGCCCTTCACTTTCATGATGCGCAATACTTTCTCCTGCCCGGCCTCCAGCCTTGAAACCGGCGGAATAACGGTAAAAGGAGGTTTATTCGACGCTGTATCGCCTTTAAAAGGATCGACCCACGTCTGTATGAGATAAGGCGTGGTCGCTTCGTTATTTTTTATGCTAATTGTCGCATCGGATTTATCGCTACTATAAACAACGCGGGTTCCGCCAATAATGACGCCAGCCGTCGACAAGGGTGTTAAAAATGAAAAAGAGAGCATGATGAACAGAGTCAACAAACGCCGTAAATACATCAGTTATCCTCACATCCTGTGGAGGAGCCTGCAAAAAGGATAAAACAGGCTCCTGGCGAACAGCTGAAGATTATTTCAGGTATTCAATGGTGAACTGGGAATCCGCGTTCGCTGTACCCGGCGTAACCGTAGCCAGCGTCTGCACAAACTTCGCTTTGAAGCCCATGTCCGCTTTGCCGTCGGTGATAGCAACATAATTTGAATTGTTATACAGCGGGATCGCCGTATCATCGTTCAGGTTGAAGAGCTTGATTGCAACGCCGGTAGCAGTAACGGCTTCACCTTCGCCGGTGTAAATACCGTCAGTATCCGCTTCACCGTTAACAGGCGTGCCAATAGACAAATATCCTTTGCCGATGGTGTCTTTATCTTCTGTTCCGTCAAAACGAACTGCTGCCTGAGTATAGGTTGCAGGGCATTTCTCCAGTTTAATATGGAAATCTTTTACTGACGCCGTTGAGTCAATGCCGGAGAACGTCGTTTTGGCAACGCGGCCGATATTCACCGTCTGATCGGCGGTATCAGGCGTCACTTCACACGTTGAATCAATAACCTCTCCGCGGAAATGAACCGTACCATCCGCAGTAAATGATTGTCCTGCCATTAACGCCGATGCGAGTGCAATCGCCACCGTAATTCCATTATTTTTCATGATAACTCCATTAATTAAATCAATATTGCGTTTATCATAAAGACAACGCCATCCCAAATGCGATGAAATAATATTCTTCAGGAAGAATGATCTTCAAGGGGGGAGTTTAAATTAATGGAATAATGACGAACCATAGCTGGAATAATAATAGAGAAAAACAAATATAATATTATTTTTGCTTTATCATTAAAATTCCTTTTCAGTATACACATAAAAAGGACACATATTTTATAAACAAACCATTTTTAGGATTCCGTTAATAAAAGCTGATCGTTTAGTGATCAAAATAGAAAATACTAATGCCTAGAAGCAATCTCGTTCATTATTCACACAATAAAGTAACGAAATGCGTCAGAATAAGATGATTGATAGCAAAGAGAAAGCTGATGAGAAAAAGTAAGGAAAAAATGGCTACACGTCGTGTAGCCATTAACAGAAGGGATTATTCTACGGTGACCGATTTCGCCAGGTTACGCGGCTGGTCAACGTCGGTGCCTTTGATCAGCGCCACGTGGTAAGCCAGCAGCTGCAGCGGAACGGTGTAGAAGATCGGTGCAATCACCTCTTCAACGTGCGGCATCTCGATGATATGCATGTTGTCGCTGCTGGCGAAACCGGCATCTTTATCAGCGAAGACGTACAGCACGCCGCCGCGGGCGCGCACCTCTTCGATGTTGGATTTCAGTTTTTCCAGCAGTTCGTTGTTCGGTGCGACAACAATGACCGGCATATCCGCGTCAATCAGCGCCAGCGGGCCATGCTTCAGCTCGCCTGCCGCGTAGGCTTCCGCGTGGATGTAGGAGATCTCTTTCAGCTTCAGTGCGCCTTCCAGCGCAATAGGATACTGATCGCCACGACCCAGGAACAGGGCGTGATGTTTGTCAGAGAAATCTTCCGCCAGCGCTTCAATGCGTTTGTCCTGAGACAGCATCTGCTCAATACGGCTCGGCAGCGCCTGGAGACCGTGAACGATGTCGTGCTCAACGGAAGCATCTTCGCCTTTCAGACGCGCCAGCTTCGCCACCAGCATCAGCAGAACGGTCAACTGAGTGGTAAACGCTTTGGTGGAGGCCACGCCGATTTCGGTACCCGCTTTGGTCATCAGCGCCAGATCGGACTCACGCACCAGGGATGAGCCCGGGACGTTACAGATGGCCAGCGAGCCCAGATAACCCAATTCCTTAGACAGACGCAGCGCTGCCAGCGTATCCGCCGTTTCGCCGGACTGGGAAAGGGTGATCATCAGGCTGTTACGACGCACCGCAGACTTGCGATAGCGGAACTCAGACGCGATTTCCACGTCGCATGGCACGCCCGCCAGGGATTCAAACCAGTAGCGAGAGACCATACCGGAGTTATATGAGGTACCGCAGGCTACGATCTGAATATGTTCAACCTTGCCGAGCAGTTCGTTGGCGTTTGCCCCCAGCTCGCTCAGATCCACCTCGCCGTGGCTGATGCGCCCGGTCAGAGTGTTTTTGATAGCGTTCGGCTGCTCGTAGATCTCTTTCTGCATGTAGTGACGGTAAGCGCCTTTGTCGCCCGCGTCGTATTGCAGGTTAGATTCGATCTCCTGACGCTTCACCTGCTCGCCTTTGGTGTCGAAGACGGTCACGCTGCGGCGCGTCACTTCCGCGATATCGCCCTCTTCCAGGAAGATAAAGCGACGGGTGACCGGCAGGAGCGCCAGCTGATCGGAGGCGATAAAGTTTTCACCCATGCCCAAACCGATAACCATCGGGCTACCGGAACGCGCGGCCAGCAGGGTAGATGGATCGCGGGAGTCCATGATCACCGTACCATACGCACCGCGCAGCTGAGGGATAGCGCGCAGCACCGCATCACGCAGCGTACCGCCCTTTGCCAGCTCCCGGTGCACCAGGTGAGCAATCACTTCGGTGTCGGTTTCAGAGACGAAGGTATAGCCGCGCGCTTTCAGTTCTTCGCGCAGCGGTTCGTGGTTTTCGATAATGCCGTTATGCACCACCACGATGTGTTCAGACACATGCGGGTGCGCGTTACCTTCAGACGGTTCGCCGTGCGTCGCCCAGCGGGTGTGCGCAATACCGGTACCCCCGTGCAGCGGGTGTTCTTCCGCGGCCTGGGCCAGCATCTGCACTTTACCGAGACGACGCAGACGGGTCATATGCCCTTCTGCATCCACGACAGCCAGACCGGCAGAGTCGTAACCACGGTATTCCAGACGACGTAAACCTTCGAGAAGGATTTCAGCAATATCACGCTGCGCAACTGCGCCAACAATTCCACACATATTTTAGATTCCGAATTTAGGCATTATGCCTGCGTTGTCGCTGACCTGTATTTACCCTTTCCGGGCGCCCCGAGCCTTGTAGAGAGTGGGGTTATTTTTATGGGTACTGCTTGTGGGGGAGATATATATTTATCTCCTCTCCCGGGTTTGCCTGATGACGGCTACGCCTTATCAGGCCTACTCAATCGTAGGGCGGGTAAGCGTAGCGCCACCCGCCTTGTTGTTACTTTTTCTTCACCGGGCGTTTCCAGCCCTGCTTGTGTACCTGCGGCACGCGGCTTAACACCAGCTCGTTATCCGCTACGTCGCGCGTGACGGTCGTGCCGGCGGCAATGGTCACGCCGTTACCCACGGTAACCGGTGCCACCAGCTGCGTGTCCGAGCCCACGAACACGTCATTGCCGATGATGGTTTTAAACTTATTGGCGCCGTCATAGTTACAGGTAATGGTTCCTGCACCAATATTCACGTTGTCGCCAATCTCCGCATCGCCCAGATAGGTTAAATGACCCGCTTTGGAGCCTTTACCCAGACGCGCTTTTTTCATTTCCACGAAGTTGCCCACGTGCGCGCCTTCCAGCAGCTCAGCACCCGGACGCAGACGCGCAAACGGGCCGATGGTACACGCCGCATCAAGACGCGCGTCTTCCACCACGCTGTACGGGCTGATTTCGCAGTCGTCACCGATGACGCTGTTTTTAATCACGCAGCCAGCGCCGATTTTGACGCGGTTACCCAGCGTGACGTTACCTTCCAGGATAACGTTAGTATCGATCTCAACGTCGCGCCCGTGAGACACGGTGCCGCGCAAATCGAAACGCGCCGGATCGCGCAGCATCACGCCCGCGAGCAGCAGTTTTTCGGCCTGCTCGGACTGATAAATACGCTCAAGACGGGAAAGCTGCAGGCGGTTATTCACGCCGTCCGTTTCGCTGATGCGCGCCGGATGAACGGCGGCGATCTCACGCCCTTCGTGATATGCCATCGCAATGATGTCGGTGATGTAGTACTCACCCTGCGCGTTATTGTTGTCGAGCTGAGAGAGCCAGCGCTTCATGTCCGCGCCATTAGCAATCAGGATGCCGGTGTTGATCTCCTGAATCTTGCGCTGTTCATCACTGGCATCTTTATGTTCAACGATACCCGTTACGTTGCCGTTTTCACGCGTGATACGGCCATAGCCCGTTGGATCGTCCAGCACAACGGTCAATAAACCGATGCCGCCCTGCGGCTTGGCTGCACGCAGGCGAGTCAGCGTTTCAACGGAGATCAGCGGAACGTCGCCGTAGAGCATCAGAATATCTTCGTCATCGGCAAAGAACGGCGCAGCCTGTTGCATCGCATGACCGGTACCCAGCTGTTCAGCCTGAAGCACCCAGTTGAGCGCATCATCGCTCAACGTCTTCTTAAGCAGATCGCCGCCGTGGCCGTAGACCAGGTGAACCTGACGGGCACCCAGTTCATTCGCTGCATCAATGACATGCTGCACCATTGGCTTTCCTGCCAGCGTGTGGAGCACTTTAGGCAGATCGGAATACATGCGGGTACCTTTGCCAGCGGCAAGGATCACCACGCTCATCGCACTGTTTGACATACGCATCCTGACGGTAGTTTGAGTGAGAAGTAAAAACGTTTGATGCCTAAAATTCTACATCTTTTTCATCATGAATTAAGGATCAAAAAAAAAGCCAGTCTGGTATCCAGACTGGCTTTTGTGCTTTTCAAGCCGGTGTTACATCGCTTTTTTGGTCAACTCGATAACGCGCAGTTTCGCGATCGCTTTGGCCAGCTCCGCAGACGCCTGAGCGTAATCCACGTCACCATGAGAGCTGCTAATGTGCTCTTCAGCCTTACGCTTCGATTCCAGGGCTCGCGCTTCGTCGAGATCCTGGCCACGAATAGCGGTATCGGCCAGAACGGTCACACTGCCAGGCTGCACTTCAAGAATGCCGCCGGACAGATAGATAAACTCTTCGTGACCGAACTGTTTAACGATGCGGATCATACCAGGCTTAATGGCGGTGAGCAGCGGTGCGTGACCCGGGAAAATACCCAGTTCACCTTCACTGCCCGTTACCTGGATTTTCTCGACCAGACCAGAGAACATTTGTTGCTCTGCGCTGACGACGTCCAGGTGGTAAGTCATTGCCATATCACCCTCCGATTAAGGCGTTAAAGTTTTTTGGCTTTTTCCACGGCTTCTTCGATGGAACCAACCATGTAGAACGCCTGCTCTGGCAGGTGATCGTATTCGCCTTCCATGATGCCTTTAAAGCCACGGATGGTGTCTTTCAGGGAAACGTATTTACCCGGAGAACCGGTGAATACTTCCGCAACGAAGAACGGCTGGGACAGGAAGCGCTGGATCTTACGCGCACGTGCTACCACCAGTTTGTCTTCTTCAGACAGTTCATCCATACCCAGGATGGCGATGATGTCTTTCAGTTCCTGGTAACGCTGCAGCAGGGACTGTACGCCACGCGCGGTGTCGTAGTGTTCCTGACCAACAACCAGTGGATCCAGCTGACGGCTGGTGGAGTCCAGCGGGTCAACGGCCGGGTAGATACCCAGAGACGCGATCTGACGGCTCAGTACCACGGTTGCGTCTAAGTGCGCAAAGGTGGTTGCTGGAGATGGGTCAGTCAAGTCATCCGCAGGTACGTATACCGCCTGAACGGAGGTGATAGAACCGGTTTTGGTAGAGGTGATACGTTCCTGAAGAACACCCATCTCTTCCGCAAGCGTAGGCTGATAACCTACCGCTGATGGCATACGACCCAGCAGTGCAGATACTTCGGTACCGGCCAGGGTGTAACGATAGATGTTATCAACGAACAGCAGAACGTCACGGCCTTCGTCACGGAATTTCTCAGCCATCGTCAGACCAGTCAGCGCAACGCGCAGACGGTTTCCTGGTGGCTCGTTCATCTGGCCGTAAACCAGGGATACTTTGTCCAGAACGTTGGAGTCGGTCATTTCGTGGTAGAAGTCGTTACCCTCACGAGTACGTTCACCTACGCCCGCAAACACGGAGTAACCGGAGTGCTCGATCGCGATGTTACGGATCAGCTCCATCATGTTTACGGTTTTACCTACACCCGCACCACCGAACAGACCAACTTTACCGCCCTTCGCAAACGGACACATCAGGTCGATAACTTTGATGCCGGTTTCCAGCAGTTCCTGAGAGCTGGACAGCTCTTCGTAGGAAGGTGCCGCGCGGTGGATAGCCCAACGCTCTTCTTCGCCGATGTCGCCTTTCATGTCGATTGGCTGACCCAATACGTTCATGATACGACCCAGCGTTGCTTTACCTACCGGGACTTCGATCGGGTGCTCAAGGTCTTTAACTTCCAGACCACGACGCAGACCGTCGGAAGAACCCATGGCGATGGTACGCACGATACCGCCGCCGAGCTGCTGCTGAACTTCCAGCACCAGGCTCTCGTTACCATTCTGTACCTCAAGCGCGTCGTACACGCGTGGTACGGCGTCCTGAGGGAACTCGACGTCCACCACGGCGCCGATTACCTGGACAATCTTTCCAGTAGCCATCTTGAATCCTCTACGTAATTCGTAAACCTGGTTAAACCGCGGCGGCCCCCGAGACGATCTCGGTGAGTTCCTGAGTAATGCTGGCCTGACGAGCTTTGTTGTAAACCAACTGCAGCTCTTTAATCAGGCTGCCGCCATTATCGGTCGCGGCTTTCATCGCCACCATTCGTGCGGCCTGCTCGCTGGCCAGGTTTTCTACAACGCCCTGATAAACCTGAGATTCAACGTAACGACGCAGCAGGGTATCCAGCAGCGGTTTCGGATCGGGTTCATACAGGTAATCCCAGGCTTTCTGCTTCAGCTCGTCATCTTCTGATGCCGGTAACGGCAGCATCTGAGTGAGCGTTGGAACCTGAGACATGGTGTTAATGAATTTGTTGCTGACAACGTACAGTCTGTCCAGACGGCCTTCATCGTAGGCCTGCAACATCACTTTAACCGGGCCGATCAGTTCGGACAGGGACGGGTTATCACCCATACCGGTCACCTGAGCGACAATGTTGCCACCAACGGAGTTAAAGAAAGAGACGCCTTTAGAGCCAATCAGTGCCAGATCGCACTGAACGCCTTTATCAGACCAGCCTTTCATATCCGCCAGCAGTTTTTTGAACAGGTTAATGTTCAAGCCGCCACACAGACCACGGTCAGTCGACACCACCAGGTAGCCCACGCGCTTAACGTCGCGTTCTTCCAGGTAAGGGTGCTTATATTCCAGATTACCGTTTGCAAGGTGACCAATCACTTTGCGCATGGTCTCTGCATAAGGACGGCTGGCCGCCATGCGATCCTGCGATTTACGCATTTTGGAAGCGGCGACCATCTCCATCGCTTTAGTGATCTTTTGCGTGTTCTGGACGCTTGCGATCTTACTACGTATCTCTTTTGCGCCGGCCATGAGCTTCTCCTCAATGCCAGGCGGCTTGCCCTGAGACAAGCCGCCGGACGATTACCAGGATTGGGTTGCTTTGAAGGAATCGAGGATAGCTTTCAGCTTGCCTTCGATTTCGTCGTTATAGCCACCGGTCTGGTTGATCTCTTGCATCAGCGGAGCGTGATCACGGTCGACGTAAGCCAGCAGAGCGGCTTCAAAGCTACCGATTTTCGCCAGTTCCACATCTTCGAGGTAACCGCGTTCAGCCGCGAACAGTACCAGGCCCTGCTGAGCAACAGACATTGGAGCGTACTGTTTCTGCTTCAGCAGCTCGGTCACTTTCTGACCGTGGCTCAGTTGTTTACGGGTTGCTTCGTCCAGATCGGATGCGAACTGAGAGAACGCAGCCAGTTCACGATACTGTGCCAGCGCGGTACGGATACCACCGGACAGTTTCTTGATGATCTTGGTCTGAGCAGCACCACCCACACGGGATACGGAGATACCCGGGTTAACAGCCGGACGAATACCGGAGTTAAACAGGTTGGTTTCCAGGAAGATCTGACCATCGGTAATGGAGATTACGTTGGTCGGAACGAACGCAGAAACGTCACCCGCCTGGGTTTCAATGATCGGCAGCGCGGTCAGAGAACCTGTTTTACCCTTCACTTCACCTTTGGTGAAGTTCTCGACGTATTCCGCGTTAACGCGGGAAGCACGCTCCAGCAGACGAGAGTGGAGGTAGAATACGTCGCCCGGGAATGCTTCACGTCCTGGTGGACGACGGAGCAGCAGGGAAACCTGACGATAAGCAACAGCCTGTTTAGACAGGTCATCGTATACGATCAGCGCATCTTCACCGCGGTCACGGAAGTATTCGCCCATTGCGCAACCGGCGTATGGCGCCAGGTATTGCAGTGCAGCAGATTCAGACGCGGTTGCTACCACAACGATGGTGTTAGACAGTGCGCCGTGCTCTTCCAGTTTACGAACCACGTTAGAAATGGTGGACGCTTTCTGGCCGATAGCCACGTACACACATTTGATGCCGGAGTCACGCTGGTTGATGATGGCGTCGATTGCCATCGCGGTTTTACCGGTCTGACGGTCACCGATGATCAGTTCACGCTGACCACGACCGATTGGGATCATGGCGTCAACGGACTTATAACCAGTCTGCACTGGCTGATCAACGGACTGACGGTCGATAACGCCTGGTGCGATAACTTCGATTGGGGAGAAGCCATCGTGCTCAACCGGACCTTTACCGTCGATTGGCGCACCCAGGGTGTTAACAACGCGACCCAGCAGGCCACGGCCAACCGGCACTTCCAGAATACGGCCAGTACACTTAACCTTCATGCCTTCGGCGAGGTCAGCGTATGGACCCATCACAACTGCACCTACGGAGTCGCGCTCCAGGTTCAGTGCGATAGCGTAACGGTTACCCGGCAGGGAAATCATCTCACCCTGCATACAATCGGCCAGGCCGTGGATGCGGATAACACCGTCACTTACAGAAACAATAGTACCTTCGTTGTGAGCTTCACTCACAACATTGAACTGAGCAATGCGCTGCTTGATCAGTTCGCTGATTTCGGTGGAATTCAGTTGCATGCTCCAGTCCCCTTAAGACTGCAAGACGTCTGCAAGGCGCTCAAGACGGCCGCGTACGCTGCCATCAATGACCATATCACCCGAGCGGATGATTACGCCTGCCATTACAGACTTATCGATTTTGCAATTCAGCTTAACTTTGCGTGACAGACGTTTTTCCATCGCGGCGGTGATTTTCGCAAGCTGTTCGTCACTCAGTTCAGTCGCGGAAGTCACTTCGACTTCTGCAGTTGCTTCACTAAGGGCACGTAAGTGCTCAAACTGCTCGAGAACATCCGGGAGCACACGGAGACGACCATTTTCTGCCATGACCTTAATCAGGTTCTGGCCGTTGGCATCCAGTTGCTCTCCGCACACGGCGATAAACGACGCGGCGAGGGTTTCAGGCGCTAACGCACCGGAAAGCAACTCGGCCATTTGTTCGTTTTTCGTCACCTCTGCGGCAAACGCCAGCATATTCTGCCAGCGATCGACATTTTGGTGTTCGACAGCAAAGTCAAAAGCTGCTTTGGCGTAGGGGCGAGCTACCGTAACAAATTCAGACATCAGCCCCTCCCTCCTTACAGTTCAGCGACAAGTTTGTCCACGATGTCGCTGTTAGCAGCTTCATCCACGGAACGTTCGATGATCTTCTCGGCGCCAGCAACAGCCAGAATCGCAACCTGCTTACGCAGTTCTTCACGAGCACGTTTACGCTCAGCTTCAATTTCAGCCTGAGCCTGTGTCACGATCTTAGTACGTTCCTGTTCTGCTTCAGCTTTGGCTTCGTCCAGGATCTGAGAACGGCGCTTGTTAGCCTGTTCAATGATTACCTGAGCTTCAGCTTTCGCTTTTTTCAGCTGGTCTGTCGCGTTGGCCTGTGCAAGGTCCAAATCTTTCTTAGCGCGTTCTGCGGAAGCCAGACCGTCAGCAATTTCTTTCTGACGTTTTTCGATGGCAGCCATTAAAGGCGGCCATACATACTTCATGCAGAACCAGACAAAGAGAATAAACGCGATGGCCTGGCCGAGGATTGTTGCGTTCATGTTCACAGCACAATACCTCTTAAATTTCTGTGGCTTGGGGTTTTAAAACAACTACTACGCGACAGCAAACATCACGTACAGACCCAGACCTACAGCGATCATTGGGATAGCATCCACCAGACCCATAACGATAAAGAACTGAGTACGCAGCAGAGGAATCAGATCAGGTTGACGCGCTGCGCCTTCCAGGAATTTACCTCCGAGGATGCCGATACCGATCGCAGCACCGATAGCCGCCAGACCCATCATCACAGCGGCAGCCATGTACAGCAGATCCATATTCAGGTTTTCCATGACAGTCTCCAGTTTGTTTCAATTAAAACGTAGTAGTGTTGGTAAAAAATCAGTGCTCTTCAGACGCCATCGACAGATAGACGATCGTCAGAACCATGAAGATAAAGGCTTGCAGCGTAATGATCAGGATGTGGAAAATGGCCCATGGCACATTCAGAACCCACTGTGACCACCACGGCAGAAGACCCGCGATCAGAATGAAAATCAGCTCACCCGCATACATGTTGCCGAACAGTCGCAGACCCAGTGAAACAGGTTTGGACAGCAGGCTAACGCCTTCCAGGATCAGGTTGACCGGAATAAACGCCCAGTGGTTGAACGGCTGCAAGGTAAGCTCTTTCACAAAGCCGCTTACGCCTTTCATTTTGATGCTGTAGAAAAGAATCAGGATAAACACGCCCAGCGCCATCGACAGGGTGATGTTCACGTCCGCAGACGGTACAACACGCAGCGCAGGCAGGCCGAAGATGTGCTCGCCGATGAACGGCAGCAGGTCAATTGGCAGCAGGTCCATCAGGTTCATCAGGAAGACCCAAACGAACACGGTCAGGGCCAGCGGAGCAATCAGCTTGCTCTTACCATGGTACATGTCTTTCACGCTGCCATGGACGAAGCCGATGATCATCTCAACGAACGTCTGGAATTTCCCTGGAACACCGCTGGTCGCTTTTTTAGCAACGCTGCGGAACATGGCCAGGAACAGAAGACCCAAAACCACCGAGAAGAACATGGAGTCGATGTTGATCGTCCAGAAGGTGGCCGGGGGGTTATGTGGATCCACCAGCGAGAATGTACGCAGGTCCAGCTGAAGGTTATTCAGATGGTGACCTATGTAATCCTGCGGCGTCATATTTTCTGAAGCCATGATGCCTTTTACCCTTTGTTATTGATTACAGCTGGAGCCAGAACTTGTACCACCAGCACCAAAACCCACGTTGCTATCAGCGGCATGAATACCACTTTCAAAACCGCCAGCGCCATCACCAGTAGAGCAAAGGTCAGCAACACCTTACACACTTCGCCGAGGGCGAAGGACCAGGCCACGCGGCCTTTGGCGGGTGTATGCGCCTGATGACGCCAGGCAAAAATCATAAACAACACGTTTGGCAGCACGACCGCCAAACCCCCGCACACGGCGGAGATGCCCCAGAAGGGGTCTTTGAGGCTAAACAGCAGTCCACTTGCTATCACAGCCAGAAACTGAATGAACAGAAGCTTACGAGCAACGTTTCTACTCAAGAGCGACACAGACATCACGTTTTTACTCCTGCTCCCTTCGAGGTATGCCGCGTGTCGTATAAAACGTCCTTTAAGGCTCAGAGTCAAGCATCAAAAAGCGGACAAATTATACGGTGCGTACCCGTGATTTCAAACATTAAGTAGCGAAAAGGTGAATAAATGTTTAAATATTTTTCCCCAGCGCTATTTTTTAACTTTCGTAGAAAGCATCGACCTTCGAGCAAAACTGCAAACAGCGCGAAAACGTTGACTACAAAGCGTGCACGAGATCACAAAACACACATTTGCGATAAGGTTGTATTTATCAAAGCCGTAAATCGCCCAGGATTATCTTTCTGAAATTAAACACAAAATATCGCAACTATTTTCAAAACAGCCCCGTACACAATAAAAACCTTTTATTGACATTCTTAATAAATAATTAACATTGCGTTCTGGTTACAGCCTTCCACTTTTAGCAGGCTGATATTTTCATAGTTGACTATCTTCGCGATGAATAATCGACGTGAGGTTAACCGCAAGAAAATCCCTGGTAAAAAAGCGGTTAAACGCTCTCTGGTTAATCCCGGTTAGTTGTGCTGTTTTTTAACATACTCAGAACAGCACAAATTCCACATTTTTTATTATTTTTTTAAAAATTGTTTGGCTTAATTATCACCAGATGACGTTCACCGTCGAGCTGCGGAACGTTTAATTTCTCGATGGTTTCAACGCTAAAACCGTCCGGAAGCTGTTCAATTTCATCACCGGGCAGCTGTCCTTTCAGCGCATAAAAACGGCCATCTTCTGCTGGCAGATGCTTACACCAGCTCACCATGTCATTGAGCGAAGCAAACGCACGGCTGATAACGCCGTCAAACGGCGGCTCTGCCGGAAACTCCTCTACCCTGCTCTGTACGGGCGTGATGTTATCGAGCTTCAGTTCATGCTGAACCTGGCGTAAAAAGCGCACGCGCTTGCCCAGGCTGTCCAGCAGCGTGAAATGGCTCTCGGGTCGGACAATCGACAGCGGAACGCCCGGCAAACCCGGCCCCGTCCCCACATCGATAAAACGTTCACCTTTCAGGTACGGCGCCACCACGATACTATCGAGAATATGGCGAACCAGCATCTCGTTGGGATCGCGCACAGACGTCAGGTTGTACGCTTTATTCCATTTGTTCAGCATATCGACATACGCCACCAGCTGGTTTTTCTGGTGATCGGTGAGCGAAATACCTGCCTGATCCAGCAGACGAGAGAGTTTGTTGAGCACGGTGAATACCTGTTGAGAGTTTTTTTGCCCGGTGGCGCTGCCGCTTACCGAGCCTACGAATAAGTAGGGCGGGCCAGCGAAGCGCTACCCGCCAAAAGCAATGTCAATTACGCGCTACGGCGCAGCATGCCCTGCTTTTTCAGCCACACCAGCAGGATCGAAATCGCCGCCGGCGTAACGCCCGAGATACGGGAGGCCTGGCCAATCGATACCGGTTTGTGATCGTTCAGCTTAGCGATCACTTCGTTGGAAAGGCCCGTCACCTGACGGTAGTCCAGCATTTCCGGCAGCAGCGTGTTTTCGTTGCGCTGCTGTTTTTCGATCTCATCCTGCTGACGCGCGATGTAGCCTTCGTACTTCACCTGAATTTCGACCTGCTCGGCAGCTTCAGCGTCTTCAAGGCCCGGTGCGAACGCAGTCAGTTTGACCAGATTCTCGTAGGTGACTTCAGGACGACGCAGCAGATCTTCGCCGCTGGCTTCACGCGACAGCGGCGCTGTTAAGTGAGCGTTCACTTCGGCAGCGGTTTCCGCCTGTGGGTTTACCCACGTGGTTTTCAGGCGCTGACGTTCCTGTTCAATACGTTCCAGCTTCTCGTTGAAGCGCGTCCAGCGTTCGTCATCTACCAGACCCAGCTCGCGGCCTATCTCGGTCAGACGCAGGTCGGCGTTGTCCTCGCGCAGCATCAGACGATATTCCGCGCGAGAGGTAAACATACGGTACGGTTCTTTGGTGCCCAGCGTGCAGAGATCGTCGACCAAAACGCCCAGATAGGCCTGAGAACGCGCCGGTGCCCAGCCCTCTTTCTCGGCCGAGAAGCGGGCAGCGTTCAGACCGGCAAGCAAACCCTGCGCTGCGGCTTCTTCGTAGCCGGTGGTGCCGTTAATCTGCCCCGCGAAGAACAGGCCGTGGATGAATTTGCTCTCCAGCGTCGGCTTCAGGTCACGCGGGTCGAAGAAATCGTACTCAATAGCGTAGCCAGGGCGAACGATTTTCGCATTCTCCATCCCCTGCATTGAGCGAACAATTTGCATCTGCACGTCGAAGGGCAGGCTGGTGGAGATGCCGTTCGGGTAAATTTCGTTCGAGGTCAGCCCTTCCGGCTCCAGGAAGATCTGATGCTGGTTACGATCGGCAAAGCGCATCACTTTGTCTTCGATCGACGGGCAGTAACGTGGGCCGATCCCTTCGATCACGCCAGCGTACATTGGGCTGCGATCGAGGTTATTGCGGATCACGTCATGGGTTTTTTCGTTGGTATGCGTGATGTAGCACGGTACCTGCTGCGGGTGTTGCGCCGCGTTGCCCATGAACGAGAAAACCGGCATCGGGTTATCACCGTGCTGTTGGGCCAGTACGCTGAAATCAATGGTGCGCGCATCGATACGCGGCGGCGTGCCGGTTTTCAGACGGCTGACGCGCAGCGGCAGTTCACGCAGACGACGAGACAGCGGAATGGACGGCGGATCGCCAGCACGGCCACCGCTGTAGTTGTCCAGACCAATATGGATTTTGCCGTCCAGGAATGTCCCGACCGTCAGCACCACGGCTTTGGCGCGGAACTTGAGGCCCATCTGGGTCACGGCGCCCACGACGCGATCGTTCTCAACGATAAGATCTTCTACCGCCTGCTGGAAGATCATCAGGTTCGGCTGGTTCTCCAGCGCGGTGCGCACGGCCTGGCGGTAAAGCACGCGGTCTGCCTGCGCACGAGTGGCGCGAACAGCAGGGCCTTTACTCGCGTTTAGTATCCTAAACTGAATGCCCGCATGATCGATCGCTTTCGCCATCAGGCCGCCAAGTGCATCCACTTCTTTTACCAGGTGTCCTTTCCCAATGCCGCCAATCGCCGGATTACAGGACATTTGTCCCAGCGTGTCGATATTGTGTGTCAAAAGCAGGGTCTGCTGACCCATTCGCGCTGCGGCCATTGCGGCCTCAGTGCCTGCATGACCCCCGCCAATGATGATGACGTCAAAAGGATCCTGATAAAACATGGTGGTCTGCCTCGCGTAAAGCGGTATGAAAATGGATTGAAGCCCGGGCCGTGGATTCTACTCAACTTTAGTCTTTCGAGAAAGCATTGGGATCCTGGGCTATTAAAAAGAAGATCTTTTTATTTAGAGATCTGTTCTATTGTGATCTCTTATTAGGATCGCGGACACGTGTGGATAAGTCCGATCCTGCAAATAAGATCATGCAGTTAGGAAGGATCGTTTGCTGTGAATGATCGGTGATCCAGGACCGTATAAGCTGGGATCAGATCGCGACTTTATACACAGGCCAAAAACTACGCTAGGGTTGTTCTTTGGATAACTACGGGTTAATACGAGCTTTTAACCAGAGTTATCCACATCTGTTCGCGCGATCTTTAATCGTTTTTGAGTAAATTTTTCCATTCCGCGAGCCAGATCTCGGCTGGATCTTCCGGAATGTCATGATCGAGGATGTTGATCTTGAGCGTTTCACCCAGCTGTTTTGCTCCGCAAGCGGTAACAGCGGCTTCGATCTTCTCTATTGCCCCGCAAAAGGTGTCATATTCACGACTGCCGATCCCCACTGCGCCAAAACGGACGTTTGACAGGTCGGGCTGCTGTTCCAGCAGTTCGTCATATAAAGGTTGCAGGTTATCCGGCAGATCGCCCGCGCCGTGCGTGGAGGTGATCAGCAGCCAGACCCCGTCAACCGGGAGATCTTCAAGCAGCGGCCCGTGCAGCGTTTGTGTAGAAAAGCCTGCATCTTCCAGCTTCTCAGCCAGATGTTCCGCTACGTATTCCGCACCGCCAAGAGTGCTGCCGCTGATAAGGGTAATGTCCGCCATTGATCGCTCGCTCAGATAAAGAGGGGATCATTGTACGCTGTGAACGAGCTGGGATCTACCTGTGGAAAATGTGGGAATGAATTTGCCCGATCACGGGCGGATGGTACGCATGATCGGGTTTTGCAGGGAGATCAGTGTCTCGGTGGACTGAATTTCATCGATTGTTTGGATCTTGTTGATAAGTACCTGCTGGAGGGCATCGATGGATCGGCACATCACCTTAATAAAGATGCTGTAATGCCCGGTGGTGTAGTAAGCCTCGGTGACTTCATCGAGCGCGTTCAGTTTTGCCAGCGCGGAGGGGTAATCTTTTGCGCTTTTAAGAATAATGCCGATGAAGCAGCAGACGTCGTAACCCAGCTGCTTCGGGCTGACGTCGATGCGCGCACCGGTAATGATCCCTGCCTGCTTCATCTTCTCTACGCGAACGTGAATGGTTCCCGGGCTGACGCCAAACTGTTTCGCCAGTTCGGCGTAGGCTGTACGGGCATTAGCCATTAAGGCCTCAAGGATGCCGCGGTCCAGATTGTCGATCTGATAATTTTCCATAGCTTTTTCTTATGAAGATTAATGAATACGTCTATTCTAGCGTCTTATTTTAACGAATCAAAAGTGAAGGTGGCTTTTTGTTGATGGGTTATTGAATTAAGTGTCGTTTCTGTTGCTTAATCATTATCAACAGGACGCAGGAGTATAAATAATGAAAACCGCTTACATCGCAAAACAACGCCAGATCAGTTTCGTAAAATCCCATTTTTCCCGCCAACTGGAAGAGAAGCTTGGTCTTATTGAAGTTCAGGCGCCGATTCTGAGCCGCGTGGGTGACGGGACGCAGGATAACCTGTCTGGATGCGAAAAAGCGGTACAGGTAAAAGTGAAAACACTGCCAGACGCCCAGTTCGAAGTGGTGCATTCCCTGGCGAAGTGGAAGCGTCAAACCCTGGGACAACACGACTTCAGCGCGGGCGAAGGGCTCTACACGCACATGAAAGCCCTTCGCCCCGATGAAGACCGCCTCTCCCCGATTCACTCTGTCTACGTTGACCAGTGGGACTGGGAGCGCGTAATGGGTGACGGCGAGCGCCACGTCGGCACGCTGAAATCCACCGTTGAGGCGATCTACGCGGGGATCAAAGCGACCGAAGCGGCCGTGAGCAAAGAGTTTGGTCTGGCACCGTTCCTGCCGGATACGATCCACTTTGTCCACAGCCAGGAACTGCTGAGCCGCTTCCCGGATCTTGATGCCAAAGGCCGCGAGCGTGCGATCGCCAAAGAACTGGGCGCGGTATTTCTGATTGGCATCGGCGGCAAACTGTCTGATGGCAAACGTCACGACGTTCGTGCGCCGGATTATGATGACTGGAGCACCGCGGGCGAAAGCGAATATGCCGGTCTGAATGGCGATATTCTGGTCTGGAACCCGGTTCTGGAAGATGCGTTTGAGCTCTCTTCGATGGGGATCCGCGTGGATGCAGAGGCGCTGAAGCGCCAGCTGGCGGTGACCGGTGATGAAGATCGCCTTAAATTAGAGTGGCATCAGGCGCTGCTGCGCGGTGAAATGCCGCAGACCATCGGCGGCGGTATCGGGCAGTCCCGTCTGACCATGCTGCTGCTGCAACTGTCTCACATTGGTCAGGTGCAGTGTGGGGTCTGGCCGCAGCAGGTACGTGAAAGCGTCGATTCTCTTCTTTAATTAACGCCGCCAGCGTCTGAGCAGGCGGCTACGCAACCCGGTATCAAAGCGCCAGATATGATCGAAGATGCGCATGATGCCGGGTTTTCCATGTGCGGACATCGCCACGGCATGAAAACGGTGCTGGTGCACGCGCTGCAGCTCCTTCACTTTATTTACCACATCTTCCGGCAGCCGCTGGGCAATGAAATCGGAAATCACCACCGCGTCAGCGTCGTACCAGTCGCCGCCCTGCATCCGTTCTACAATGCTGCGAAAACAGCTGGCCAGATCGGTGCCGCCGCGAAAACGCTGGCTTAAAAAGCGGATGGCCTGCTCAATGCCCTGCTGGTTCGTCAGCTCATAGCCCACGACTTCGCTGGAGAAGAGCATGATAAAGCAGCGACGGCGGTCAGCGAGCGCCACGCGCATCAGCGCCAGACAGAACGCCTTCGCACACTGCTCGTTAAAGCCGCCCATTGAGCCGGACGTATCCACGCAGACAATAAACGGCCCGCGCGGTTGCTCATCAAAGTCCTGATGCACGACCGGGCGCTGGCTGAGCTTCTCTCGCCAGGCTTCGCCGTGCAGCCGATAGGTGAGAAGCTGTTTTTCCACCAGCCGCCGGTAAAACTCATACTCCAGTTCGGTCATCCCCAGCGTGCTTAGCTCGGTCGGCAGCAGGCGCAGGATGTCATCGCTTTGCTGGAGTCCGTCGACCTGCTCCGGCACGGTAGCCGGTTCGCGTACAAGGGTGCGGAAGGTTTCCATCGGGGCATCCTTCTTTGGGACCGATTTGGCCTCTCGCGAGCGGCCGAGCTGTTCCGCGAGCTTCATCAGCTCCGGCTGCTGGGTAAGAAAGTCGCCGTACTTCACGATCAGTTGATAATCCCCGCGCCGCAGCTGCCCGGCGCTCATATCCCAAAGGCGACCAGCGGCGTTTTCATTTTCTACCAGCACCTCTTCGAGCTGGCCACTCAGCGTCATGCGTTCCTGGACTTCGCTGAGCAGCTGTTCCCGCTCTTCATCCAGAAGCTGTTGGTTCAGCGTGGTAGCCTGGACGACCAGGCTCAGGCGCCAGCGCTGTAAAAAGAGCGTGTGCAGCGCCGGGGTAAAGGTGACGTTTTCTGTGACCAGCGTTCTGGCCTGGCTGGCAAACGGAGAGTGGACTTTATCGAGCAGGGTAAGGGTTTGCGGGATCTGGACGATAAACTGTGGCGTCGATAGCCGCTGACACTGCTGATAGGCCGCGACTTCCTCCGTCAGTTCGGGCGGGACTTCTGTCTCCTTAAACCGCTGCCGCAGATTGTCGCGCCAGCGCGGGAGATCGTCCGTCATCGCTTTTTTGAGTTTCGGGAATTTTTCAAAGAAGGCCGCCAGCTGCGGCGATGCCAGAAGGGTAATCACCACCTCCTCGATCAACCCTTCCTCGCTGACGGCCAGCATCATATTGAGCGTGTCCAGCGTTAGCATTGACGCGCCTGTTTGATCTGCGCGCTGACGTCCTGCAGGCTGGCTTCAATGCGACCTAGCCAATCGCTATGAATAAAGAGGCATTTTTGCTGCTCGCTGAAGCGGGTGTGCTGCTGATGCCATTCGGTATCCAGCGCTTCCAGCTGCTGTTTAATCTCTTCCGGCACGCTGTCCGAGGCGGTGCCGGGAAGCGCAAGACGCGATCCCTGAAGGCTCACGTCGCGGATCACCAGGTGCTGACTGCTGTCCACTTCCATATTCAGCGGCTGCGCGAAACCGATGCCGTTGAGCTTTCCGCGGATCTCCCCGCCCTTATCCAGCCACTGCGCCAGCGGCTCGCGTTCAATCGTAATGTGCACCACCTGCATATCATGCAGCTTGAGGGGCTGCTGGAGCAGCAGTGTCAGCGTCGTGCCGGTCAGATCGGCGGGTAGCTCGTAATGCGGTTTGCGGGCGAACATGCCGCCCAGTCGGTTCACTTTTAGCGCGGTTTTATCGCTTTGCTGCTGCTGGAGCTGAATGCGCCGTTGGGCAATCGCCCCCAGCTGGTTGAGCATCGCCTGCTGCCCCCAGGCGTGCCCGGTCATCAAAACGTCCAGCTGCTGCTGCATCAGGTTCATGCCTTCTGCGTCGTGCCAGAGGCAGTCTTTTAGCAGGATCAGATCGATAGGGGCGACCGCGTCGCGACCGCTGAACAACGCGCTGGCCTGGAGCAGACGGATCGCTTTTTTCCAGCGACGATCCGAGACGTACGGGGCGGAAGGCAGGGAATCAAGCTGCTGGCGCAGCATGAAGATCAGCTCAAAGACGGCGTCGGGCAGCTTAATTTTGCCGATCTCTTCCTGCCACTGATGGTACTCCTCGTCCGTCACCTGCAGTGAAGGTGCCACCGGGTTTTCGTTTTCGTCCTGCTGGCTCACCAGCATTGAACGGAAGTTTGATTTATCCTGGACTTTATCCAGCCACAGGCGGATCAGCATACGGTCATACAGCGCTTCCAGGCTGCTGTCGGCTTCGGGCAGTTCGTTTGACGCGGCCACCAGCAGGCGCATGGGGATCTTCTCTTCGCTCGCGCCGTTGCGGAAGCGGCGTTCGTTGATTGCCGTCAGCAGGGTATTCAGAATGGCCGGGCCGGCTTTCCAGATCTCATCAAGAAAGACGATTTCCGCTTCCGGGAGATAGCCCGCCGTCAGACGCTCATAGCGCCCTTCATCTTTCAGCGCCTGAATAGAAAGCGGGCCGAAAACTTCTTCTGGCGTGGAGAAGCGCGTCATCAAATACTCGAATGCGCGAGCGTTCTGGAAAGCGAACTTTAGGCGGCGTGCAATCAAACTTTTGGCAATGCCCGGCGGTCCCAGCAGAAATACGCTTTCACCGCTCAATGCCGCCAGCAGGCAAAGGCGAATGGCGTGGCTACGCTCGTAAAGGCCTTTCTCCAGCGCGCTGCTGAGGCGGGAAATTCTTTCTGCTAATAAATGTGAGTGAGCCATAATAGTTTTGCATCCTTTCGCCGTTGTGGCGGCCAATTGAAGCGAGTATAGACGTTTCAGTCAGGGCTGGTAATAGGCTGAAGTGCGGCGCAATTTTCTTTGCGCTACATTAATGCGGTTGCATTTAGGGGTACGATTTTGCAATGAATCGTGCATACTGTGCGCTTTTTGTGGACCAAGGGACAGGAACACATTTGTTATTTAAACGAAAAGACTAGTCTATGAGCACTGATAATAAGCAATCATTACCCGCAATAACGCTTGCGGCGATCGGGGTTGTCTACGGTGATATCGGCACCAGCCCACTTTATACGCTTCGTGAATGTTTGTCCGGCCAGTTTGGCTTTGGTGTTGAGCGCGATGCCGTGTTTGGCTTCCTGTCCCTCATCTTCTGGCTGCTGATTCTGGTCGTTTCCGTTAAATATCTCTCCTTCGTTATGCGTGCAGATAATGCGGGCGAAGGCGGGATCCTGACCCTGATGTCCCTTGCCGGTCGCAATACCTCGGCCAGAATGACGTCTGTGCTGGTGATTATCGGCCTGATAGGTGGCAGCTTCTTCTACGGGGAAGTGGTGATAACACCGGCTATCTCGGTGCTCTCGGCGATTGAAGGGCTGGAGATTATTGCCCCGCAGCTTGATGCCTGGGTTGTCCCGCTGGCAATCATCGTGTTGACGCTGCTGTTCATGATCCAGAAACACGGTACCGGGCTGGTGGGCAAACTGTTTGCGCCGATTATGCTGGCCTGGTTCCTGATCCTGGCGGCGCTCGGTTTACGCAGCATTATCGCGAACCCGGAAGTGCTGCATGCACTGAACCCTTACTGGGCGGTGCATTTCTTCCTTGAATACAAAGTGGTTTCCTTCGTGGCGCTGGGTGCGGTCGTGCTCTCCATCACCGGTGTGGAGGCGCTCTATGCTGACATGGGGCATTTCGGGAAGCTGCCTATCCGCGTGGCATGGTTTATTGTGGTGCTCCCGTCGCTGGTGCTGAACTACTTCGGTCAGGGCGCGCTGTTGCTCAAGAACCCGGAAGCGATTAAGAACCCATTCTTCCTGCTGGCACCTGACTGGGCGCTGGTGCCTATGCTGATCCTCGCAACGCTGGCGACCGTGATTGCCTCTCAGGCGGTGATTTCCGGGGTGTTCTCTCTAACCCGTCAGGCCGTTCGTCTGGGATATCTCTCGCCAATGCGCATCATCCATACCTCAGAGATGGAGTCGGGCCAGATCTACATCCCGTTCGTTAACTGGCTGCTCTATTTTGCTGTTGTGATCGTGATTGTTAGCTTCGAACACTCCAGTAATCTGGCGGCGGCCTACGGTATTGCCGTGACCGGTACGATGGTGCTGACGTCGCTTCTCTCCACCACGGTGGCGTACCGCAACTGGCACTGGAATAAGTTCCTCGTGGGGATGATTCTGGTGGGCTTCCTGTGCATTGACGTGCCGCTGTTCTCTGCGAACCTCGACAAAATTGTCTCCGGTGGCTGGCTGCCGCTGACGCTGGGCCTGTTGATGTTCATTGTCATGACCACATGGAAAAGCGAGCGCTTCCGCCTGCTGCGCCGCATGCATGAGCACGGTAATTCTCTGGAGGCGATGATCGCGTCGCTGGAGAAATCCCCGCCGGTGCGCGTGCCGGGTACCGCGGTTTACATGTCTCGTGCCCTGAATGTGATCCCGTTTGCGCTGATGCATAACCTTAAGCACAATAAAGTGCTGCACGAGCGCGTGATCCTGCTGACGCTGCGCACCGAAGATGCGCCGTACGTTCACAACGTGCGCCGCGTACAGATTGAGCAGCTGTCCCCGACCTTCTGGCGCGTGGTGGCGAGCTACGGCTGGCGCGAAACGCCGAACGTGGAAGAGGTGTTCCACCGCTGCGGTCTGGAAGGGTTAAGCTGCCGGATGATGGAGACGTCGTTCTTTATGTCCCACGAGTCGCTGATCATCGGCAAGCGCCCATGGTACCTGCGTCTGCGCGGCAAGCTGTATCTGATCCTGCAGCGTAACGCCCTGCGCGCGCCTGACCAGTTTGAGATCCCGCCTAACCGCGTCATTGAGCTGGGGACGCAGGTCGAGATTTAAGTCTTCGTGCGGCCTGATACCCTCACCCCGTCCCTCTTCCACAGGGAGAGGGCGCAAACATCTAAAACGGTAACCTGACGGTTACCGTTTTGCATTTACCTCCCCCTCCATTTCACTTAGCGAAACGTTTCGACGTTGATCACAAATCCGTTACGTCATGATGGTTTTCTGAACATTTATGCGGCTACACTATTTTTAGCGAAACGTTTCGCTAGTGGAGCAAGAAAATGAAGAAAGGCACGGTTCTCAACTCAGAAATCTCATCGGTTATTTCCCGTCTTGGGCATACCGATACGCTGGTGGTTTGCGATGCAGGCTTACCGGTTCCGCGCAGCACAACCCGTATCGATATGGCGTTAACGCAGGGCGTGCCCTCGTTTATGCAGGTACTGGAGGTGGTGACGACGGAGATGCAGGTTGAGGCGGCCATTCTCGCGGCGGAAATCAAACAACATAATCCGCAACTCCACGAAACGTTGCTCAGCCACATTGAGCAACTGCAACAACACCAGGGAAACACCATAGAAATTCGTTACACAACGCACGAACAGTTCAAACAACAAACCGCAGACAGTCAGGCGGTGATTCGCAGCGGGGAGTGTTCCCCGTATGCGAATATCATTCTCTGTGCTGGCGTCACCTTTTGAGGCCATCATGGACGCATTACTGCAACTCAAAGGGATCGATAAGTCGTTCCCGGGCGTAAAAGCCCTCTCCGGTGCGGCGCTTAACGTCTACCCAGGACGCGTGATGGCGCTGGTGGGCGAAAACGGTGCCGGCAAATCCACCATGATGAAAGTGCTGACCGGGATCTACCAGCGCGATGCCGGTTCACTCGTTTGGCTGGGTAAAGAAACCACCTTTAACGGCCCGAAATCCTCTCAGGAAGCGGGCATCGGCATTATTCACCAGGAGCTGAACCTCATCCCGCAGCTGACCATTGCGGAGAACATCTTCCTGGGCCGCGAGTTCGTGAACCGGTTCGGCAAAATCGACTGGAAAACCATGTACGCCGAAGCGGACAAGCTGCTGGCGAAGCTGAACCTGCGCTTTAAGAGCGACCGCCTGGTGGGCGACCTCTCCATCGGCGATCAGCAGATGGTGGAAATCGCGAAGGTGCTGAGCTTCGAGTCGAAGGTCATCATTATGGATGAACCGACCGATGCCCTGACCGATACCGAAACCGAATCCCTGTTCCGCGTGATCCGCGAACTGAAAGCGCAGGGGCGCGGCATTGTCTATATCTCTCACCGCATGAAAGAGATCTTCGAAATTTGCGACGACGTTACCGTCTTCCGCGACGGCCAGTTTATCGCCGAGCGCGAAGTGGCGACGCTGACCGAAGATACGCTGATCGAAATGATGGTGGGACGTAAGCTCGAAGACCAATATCCGCATCTGGACAAAGCACCGGGCGAGATCCGCCTGAAGGTAGATAACCTCTGCGGCCCAGGCGTAAATGATGTGACCTTTACCCTGCGTCAGGGCGAGATCCTGGGCGTGGCGGGCCTGATGGGCGCGGGCCGTACCGAGCTGATGAAAGTGCTGTACGGCGCACTGCCGCGCACCAGCGGTTACGTTACTCTTGACGGCCATGAAGTGGTGACCCGCTCGCCTCAGGACGGGCTGGCGAACGGCATCGTCTATATCTCCGAAGACCGCAAGCGCGACGGCTTAGTGCTGGGCATGTCGGTGAAAGAGAATATGTCCCTCACCGCGCTGCGCTATTTCAGCCATAGCGGCGGCAGCCTGAAGCATAAAGATGAGCAGCAGGCGGTCAGTGATTTTATCCGTCTCTTCAACGTTAAAACCCCGTCGATGGAGCAGGCTATTGGCCTGCTGTCCGGCGGGAATCAGCAGAAAGTGGCGATTGCCCGCGGGCTGATGACTCGCCCGAAAGTGTTGATCCTCGACGAGCCAACCCGCGGCGTGGACGTGGGCGCGAAAAAAGAGATCTATCAGCTGATTAACCAGTTCAAAGCCGACGGTCTGAGCATCATTCTGGTCTCTTCCGAGATGCCAGAAGTATTAGGCATGAGCGATCGCATTATCGTCATGCATGAAGGGCATCTCGGCGGTGAATTCACTCGCGAGCAGGCCACCCAGGAAGTTCTGATGGCTGCCGCTGTGGGCAAGCTTAATCGCGTGAATCAGGAGTAAGAAGATGACTACCCAGGCTGTTTCTGGTCGCCGCTATTTCACAAAGGCATGGCTGATGGAACAAAAATCGCTGATTGCCCTGCTGGTGCTGATCGCGATTGTCTCGACCATGAGCCCGAACTTTTTTACCGTCAATAATCTGTTCAACATTCTGCAGCAGACGTCGGTGAACGCCATTATGGCGGTCGGCATGACGCTGGTGATTTTGACCTCGGGTATCGATCTGTCCGTCGGTTCCCTGTTGGCGCTCACCGGTGCGATCGCCGCTTCAATTGTGGGAATTGAGGTCAACGCGCTGGTGGCCGTTGCGGCTGCACTGGCGGCTGGCGCGGCGATTGGTGCCGTTACCGGTGTGATTGTGGCAAAAGGCCGCGTTCAGGCGTTTATCGCCACGCTGGTGATGATGCTGCTGCTGCGCGGTGTGACCATGGTTTACACCAACGGTAGCCCGGTGAATACCGGGTTTACGGATAACGCGGATCTGTTTGGCTGGTTCGGTATCGGTCGCCCGCTGGGTGTCCCGACTCCGGTCTGGATCATGGCTATCGTCTTCCTGGCGGCGTGGTACATGCTGCACCATACCCGTCTGGGACGTTATATCTATGCGCTGGGTGGTAACGAAGCGGCCACGCGCCTGTCCGGTATCAGCGTTAATAAAGTCAAAATTATCGTGTACTCCCTGTGCGGCCTGCTGGCCTCTCTGGCGGGCATCATCGAAGTGGCGCGCCTCTCTTCCGCACAGCCGACGGCGGGGACGGGGTACGAGCTGGATGCCATCGCGGCGGTGGTTCTGGGCGGTACGAGCCTTGCGGGCGGTAAAGGTCGCATTGTTGGGACATTGATCGGCGCACTGATCCTCGGTTTCCTGAATAATGGTTTGAATTTGTTAGGTGTTTCCTCCTATTACCAGATGATCGTTAAGGCAGTGGTGATTTTGCTGGCGGTACTGGTAGACAACAAAAAACAGTAACTGACGACACTACAGGACATCTTAGATATGAACATGAAAAAACTGGCTACCCTGGTTTCCGCTGTCGCGCTGAGCGCAACCGTAAGTGCTAACGCCATGGCGAAAGACACCATCGCGCTGGTTGTCTCTACCCTGAACAACCCGTTCTTCGTCTCCCTGAAGGACGGTGCGCAGAAAGAAGCGGACAAACTGGGCTACAACCTGGTGGTGCTGGATTCACAGAACAACCCGGCGAAAGAGCTGGCTAACGTTCAGGACTTAACCGTTCGTGGCACCAAAATTCTGCTGATCAACCCAACCGATTCTGATGCCGTAGGTAACGCCGTGAAGATGGCAAACCAGGCGAAAATTCCGGTGATCACTCTGGACCGTCAGGCAACGAAAGGCGAAGTTGTGAGCCACATTGCGTCTGATAACGTGCTGGGCGGTAAAATTGCTGGTGACTACATCGCGAAGAAAGCCGGTGAAGGCGCGAAAGTTATCGAACTGCAGGGCATTGCCGGGACTTCCGCGGCCCGTGAACGTGGTGAAGGCTTCCAGCAGGCCGTGGCTGCACACAAATTCAACGTGCTGGCCAGCCAGCCGGCAGACTTCGACCGTACTAAGGGTCTGAACGTCATGCAGAACCTGCTGACCGCGCATCCAGATGTGCAGGCGGTATTTGCACAGAACGATGAGATGGCGCTCGGTGCGCTGCGTGCGCTCCAGACTGCGGGTAAATCAGATGTGATGGTTGTCGGATTTGACGGCACGCCGGATGGTGAAAAAGCAGTAAATGATGGCAAACTGGCTGCGACCATCGCTCAGCTGCCTGAGCAGATTGGCGCGACTGGCGTTGAAACTGCCGACAAAGTGCTGAAGGGCGAAAAAGTTCAGGCCAAATACCCTGTTGACCTGAAGCTGGTCATTAAGCAGTAAAGGCGATTCAGGCAGTCGCTGGCTGCCTGAGGGACACCAAATAAAAGAAAAGTGTGGCATACGCCACCGGGTAATACCGGTGGCGCTCTCAGATGGACACCTCAATACATGAAAACCGCAGGCAACCTCGTCGTCCTTGGCAGTATCAATGCCGATCACATTCTTAACCTTGAAACGTTCCCCACTCCGGGCGAAACCGTCACCGGCAATCAGTATCAGGTCGCGTTTGGCGGTAAGGGCGCAAACCAGGCAGTTGCCGCCGGGCGCAGCGGGGCGAATATCGCGTTTATCGCCTGTACGGGTGATGACGATACCGGCGAGCGCGTACGCAAGCAGCTGGCAAGTGACAACATCGATACTGCACCCGTCAGCGTTGTTGAAGGGGAATCTACCGGTGTGGCGCTGATCTTCGTCAATGCGGAAGGTGAGAATGTCATCGGTATTCATGCGGGGGCTAACGCCGCGTTAACGACTGAACGCGTCGAAGCGCAGCGTGGGATCATCGCCGGAGCGGAAGCCCTGCTGATGCAGCTGGAGTCTCCGGTTGAAAGCGTGCTGACCGCCGCGAAAATTGCGCATGAAAATCATACAACTGTCGTACTTAACCCTGCGCCTGCCCGTGTATTATCAGATGAACTGCTGGCACTGGTGGACATCATTACGCCGAACGAAACCGAAGCGGAAAAGCTGACGGGCATTCGCGTTGAAAATGACAATGATGCCGCGCGTGCGGCGAAAGTGCTGCATGCAAAAGGCATCGGGACCGTTATCATTACTCTTGGTAGCCGCGGGGTGTGGGCTAGCGTCAATGGCGAAGGCCGTCGCGTGCCGGGCTTTAAGGTCAAAGCCATCGATACCATCGCCGCTGGAGACACCTTCAACGGTGCGCTGGCGACGGCATTGCTGGAAGGAAAAGCGATGGATGACGCGATCCGCTTTGCGCATGCCGCCGCCGCGATTGCGGTGACGCGCAAAGGCGCACAGCCTTCCGTTCCGTGGCGTAAAGAGATCGATGAATTCTTAAGTCAGCAGGGGTAACGCTTGGCTACGATGAAAGATGTCGCCCGCATGGCGGGCGTTTCTACTTCGACCGTCTCTCACGTTATTAATAACGACCGCTTCGTCAGCGAGGCGATTCGGGAGAAAGTCGAAGCCGCAGTAAAAGATCTCAACTATGCGCCGTCGGCGCTGGCGCGCAGTCTGAAGCTTAACCAGACGCGCACCATCGGCATGCTGATCACGGCCAGTACCAATCCTTTCTATTCTGAACTTGTTCGTGGCGTAGAGCGCAGCTGCTTCGAGCGTGGCTACAGTCTGGTGCTGTGCAATACTGAAGGCGACGAGCAGCGCATGAACCGCAACCTGGAAACGCTGATGCAAAAACGCGTCGACGGGCTGCTGCTGCTCTGTACCGAAACGCATCAACCTTCAAAAGAGATCATTCAGCGCTACCCTTCTATTCCCACGGTAATGATGGACTGGGCGCCGTTCGACGGGACCAGCGATCTGATTCAGGATAACTCGCTGCTGGGCGGCGATATGGCGACGCAGCACCTGATTGATAAAGGCCATACCCGCATTGCCTGCATTACCGGCCCGCTGGATAAAACCCCGGCGCGCTTGCGTCTGGAAGGCTATCTTTCGGCAATGGAGCGGGCAGGGCTTGCCATTCCTGATGGCTATCGCATCACCGGCGATTTCGAGTTTAACGGCGGTTTCGAGGCAATGCAGACGCTGCTGGCGCAAGAGCCTCGCCCGCAGGCGGTGTTTATCGGCAACGATGCGATGGCGTTTGGTGCCTATCAGGCGCTGTATCAGGCGGGACTGCGCGTTCCGGACGATATGGCTATCGTGGGCTACGATGATATCGAACTGGCGCGCTACATGACGCCGCCGCTGACCACGATCCATCAGCCGAAGGATGAACTGGGTGAGCTGGCCATAGACGTGTTGATCCACCGTATGGCGCAGCCCACGCTGCAACAGCAACGTTTGCAGCTTACTCCTGTTCTGATGGAACGCGGTTCGGTTTAGCTTTCTCTTTGTGACGCTCTTTAATCAGGTTCCGGCCATCTTTCGGTTTTAACAACATAAAGACCAGCGCCGACACCACGGTAAGCGCGCCCATGGTGATAAAGGTATAGTGGAACTGCTCAACGGTATTCGTGCCGCCAAACCCTTCATAAAACCGCAGCACCGCCGCGCTCACGGCTACCCCGAGGCTGATCGACAGCTGTTGGGTCACCGCCAGTACGCTGTTGCCGCTGCTCGCGTTCTCGTCGGTCAGGTCCGCAAGGGTGATGGTGTTCATCGACGTGAACTGCGTTGACATCGCCATTCCCAGCACAAACAGCGGCAGGATCAACATCCAGACCGGTAACGCCGCGGATTGCAGCGAGAACTGCGCAATCATCAGACCGATAAAGACCGTCACGCCAACCAGCGTTTTACGATAGCCAAACCAGCGCAGTACCTGCGTGACCGTTGATTTCGCCAGAATGGAACCCATTGCCGTGGGCGCCATCATGCAGCCGGCAATCAGCGCCGGGTAGCCGAACCCCACCTGCAGCATCAATGGCATCAGGAACGGTACGCAGCCCGTGCCCAGACGTGAGGCAATATTGCCCGCGATCCCGACGGAAAAGGTTCGGGTGTTAAAGAGAGATAAAGAGATAAGCGGTGTCGGGTGACGACGCGCATGGCGTATATAAAGAAGGAACAGCAGAATACCACTGAGGATGACGGCGAGCGCCAGCCACGTTTCAACGAGCTTCTCGCCAATGAGCTCCATGCCACTTGAGAACAGCACCAGGCTCAGTCCAAACAGGAAAAAGCCGCCCATATCGAAGCTGCGCCTTGGCGTGGTGAAGTTCGGCATATATTTGCGGGCATAGATCAGCCCTGCCACGCCAATCGGAATATTAATCAGGAAAATCCAGTGCCAGCTTGCCCAGGTAACCAGCACACCCCCGAGGACCGGGCCAAGTATTGGGCCGACCAGCCCCGGCATGGTGACAAAGTTGAGTACGGGGAGCAGTTCGCTGCGTGGGTAGGCACGCAGCAAAGCGAGGCGCGCCACCGGCATCATCATCGCGCCGCCTATTCCTTGCAGTACGCGAAAGATAACCAGCTCCGTTAATGAAGTGGAGAGCGCGCAGGCCAGTGAACCGAGCGTAAAGAGCGTTACGGCCAGCATGAAAACTCTGCGGGTACCGAAGCGATCGGCCAGCCAGCCACTTACCGGGATCAACATCGCCACCGTGAGGGTGTAGCTGATGATGGCGGACTGCATTGCCAGCGGGGAGCGGTTAAGGCTTTGCGCAATGGCGGGAAGCGCCGTATTGAGGATGGTGGCATCCAGTGCCTGCATAAAGAACGCCATGGCTGCAATCCACGGCAATCCGGCCATGCTGCGCGCTTTTTTCTCTGTCATTTATTTACCTGCTGGTGGGTTGGTGCGGTCAGCAATGCCTGACATGCAGTCAGGGCTCGCTGCCCGTCGCTCTCCTGAATGGCATCTACTATCGCCTGATGCAAATCCAGCTTTACCACTTCGTCTTGTGTAATAGAGGTAAAGTAGGTGTGGTACACCGAATGGAATAACGAAGCAAAGGAAGTGAGGAACGGATTGGCGCTCATCATATAGATATGTTCATGCCAGGCCATATCGACCTCAATCCATCGTTCCCGGTTGAAGTGTTTTTTCAGGAACACCATCTCTTCCATGAGTGCGTTAAGCTGCGCTTTCTGCTCTGCTGTCCCGAGCGTGGCGGCAAGCAGGCATGCCTGAGGTTCAAGACTGCTGCGCATTACCAGAAAGTGATCGACGACCTGATGAAAGTTGTCTTCGGTCATCCACCAGGAGAGCAGCTCCTGATCGAGAAAATTCCAGTTATTCTGTGGCATCACGCGCGTGCCAATACGAGGGCGTGGAAGTACCATACCTTTTGCCGTCAGGGTTTTCACCGCCTCGCGAACCGCGGTACGGCTTACTCCAAACTGCTCACCCAGCTCCAATTCGCCCGGCAGGATGCTCCCCGGGGCATATTTACCCGCTAAAATCCGCTGCGCCAGCTTTTCTGCCAGCACATAGGACAGATTTTTTTGGGCGGCCAGCTGTTGTGCGCTTAATGGCATCGCTTTTATTCCTTAATGTTTCATGCTGTTAATTATGCCACCTCGAATGTGATTGTGGTTGCAGATACATCAAATAGAACAATTTGTAGCTTGATATCACCTCTGTTGGTGAAAAAAAACACGGTCAGAAACTTTTTTTGAATTTCCTCTTGTCACTTAAGAATAACGCCCTATAATGCGCCTCCACTGACACGGAACAACGGCACACACGCCGCCGGGTCAGCAGAGAGCAGCGAAAATAAACGCTTGACTCTGAAGCGGGAAAGCGTAATATGCACACCCCGCGCCGCAGCGAAAACGAAGCGGCACTGCTCTTTAACAATTTATCAGACAATCTGTGTGGGCACTCAAAGTGACATGGATTCTTAACGTCCTCGGA
>NZ_MJAA01000070.1:0-765 GCF_001743375.1 Enterobacter sp. IF2SW-B1
TTTTGGTAACTGTCCACATTATTAAAGACCCCTTCCATACTTCAAAAACTCTATACTTATTTTTATACCTTTATCCTCTGTTTTGGTAACTGTCCACATTATTAAAGACCCCTTCCATACTTCAAAAACTCTATACTTATTTTTATACCTTTATCCTCTGAAAATCAAGTTTGACGACTTGAAACAAACAAAGTAGTAACTATAGTAATTATTAGTTTTTTTAAGTAAAACTACGTATAATAACATTATGAGGTGGTAAAAATGAGACATATACATTTACAWGTATTCGGACGCGTTCAAGGCGTCGGATTTAGATATTTTACACAACGCATTGCAATGAACTATAACATTGTCGGTACTGTTCAAAATGTAGATGACTATGTAGAGAAAGATGCACAAGGGGATGACGCAGTTATAGAGAGATTTATTCAAGGTGTAATTGAAGGTGCCTCACCAGCATCCAATGTAACAAGCCATCAACTTGAAGAGTTAGAACTAAATCAAAAATTATCGGATTTTCGATCAATATAAAATGCTAAATAAAGGAAGATGACAGTGAGATATAATATTTCTCATATATTTGGGGTGTTAGTGGGAATTCCTGTAGCGTTTTTAACAAGCATATTTGGGATGATTGCACTTGATGTATCTTTTTTAATTGATATGTCTATTGGTATTGTTGGCTTTTTAATGACATACCTACCGATACAAAAACTCACTTCACGCAAATATTTAAACGAAATTGGTTTGACTAGAAAAGACTAT
>NZ_MJAA01000071.1:0-764 GCF_001743375.1 Enterobacter sp. IF2SW-B1
TGGGAGTGGGTTGCAAAAGAAGTAGGTAGCTTAACCTTCGGGAGGGCGCTTACCACTTTGTGATTCATGACTGGGGTGAAGTCGTAACAAGGTAACCGTAGGGGAACCTGCGGTTGGATCACCTCCTTACCTTAAAGAACCTGCCTTTGTAGTGCTCACACAGATTGTCTGATGAAAAGTAARCAGCAAGGCGTCTTGCGATTGAGACTTCAGTGTCCCCTTCGTCTAGAGGCCCAGGACACCGCCCTTTCACGGCGGTAACAGGGGTTCGAATCCCCTAGGGGACGCCACTTGCTGGTTCGTGAGTGAAAGTCACCTGCCGTCATATCTCAAAACTGACTTGCGAGTCATGTTTGAGATATTTGCTCTTTAAAAATCTGGATCAAGCTGAAAATTGAAACGACACATCTTTAATGGTGTGTTCGAGTCTCTCAAATTTTCGCAATCATGAAGTGAAACATCTTCGGGTTGTGAGGTTAAGCGACTAAGCGTACACGGTGGATGCCCTGGCAGTCAGAGGCGATGAAGGACGTGCTAATCTGCGAAAAGCGACGGCGAGGTGATATGAACCTTTGACCCGTCGATGTCCGAATGGGGAAACCCAGTGTGWTTCGWCACACTATCGTTAACTGAATACATAGGTTAACGAGGCGAACCGGGGGAACTGAAACATCTAAGTACCCCGAGGAAAAGAAATCAACCGAGATTCCCCCAGTAGCGGCGAGCGAACGGGGAGCAGCCCGGAGTCTGAATCAGCTTGTGTG
>NZ_MJAA01000072.1:0-760 GCF_001743375.1 Enterobacter sp. IF2SW-B1
GTTGTATATCATCTAAGATACCTTCCATATAATAGTTACSATCTTTTTCCATTTGTGCTTCCATAATAGCTAGAACAAGTTCTTTTTTATTTAATTTACTATAGTTCGTCAACTTAAGAGTTTTAGCTTTTTGAGTGAGTTCCTTGGTAGTATAGTTTTTGTACAATTCGTGGAATGATTCATACTGAGGAGATGTACGTTCTCTTTCAGGCATATAGTTTACACCCATTTCATTATTTTTTAGTTAGTAAGTAATAGATAGGCATGACAATGCATAAATAACTGTGCTAGCACAATCCCATTATGCTAATCCCCAACCTTTTAAATACATGAATAACTATAGCAAATTTTTATTTTAATTACAAAATCTATTTATAAAAATTGCAAAATTAAAACAGTACACAAAACTTAATTAGTCATGTGCACTGTTTTATTGCGATTTTTAATTCAAAAATCAAATTTATTTAAAATAGCCAGCTATAGATTTCACTTCTAAGAACTCTTCAATACCATAATCGCCCCATTCACGACCTAAACCAGATTGTTTATAGCCACCAAATGGTAAGTCTGGCTTTCTACCTGCTTCGTTTATTTCTACTGTACCTGCTTCAATAGAACGAGCTACTTTATGCAATGTTTCTTTGTCCTTACCAATAACATATCCTGCCAAACCATATTTTGTATCATTTGCAATTTGAATCGCTTCATCTAAATCGTTATAAGTGATAACTGACATTACTGGCCCAAAAATTTCTTCTTG
>NZ_MJAA01000073.1:0-757 GCF_001743375.1 Enterobacter sp. IF2SW-B1
GAATTATTTGGTTTGTTGGATAAAAAATAGTAATTAGGAGGAATAATTTGTGGAATTAAAATGCTTAACATGTAACTCAGAAATCAACTTAGGCGAAGGTTTAATTGAGGGGGAAATTGTAGAATGTGATTCTTGCGGACAAGAACATGAACTTGTAAAAGATGGTAATTTCTTCAAACTAGAATTTGCTCCTGAAATCGAAGAAGACTGGGGAGAATAATTTGCTAAAAATTATTTTGTCAGTAACTTTTGTTAGAGAAGAAGAAAAACAAATAGTAAATAGCCTTAAAGAATATGATGTTGAAGTAGTGATAATGACAGAAAAAAACAATCATAAATTATCCTATTTGCAAGAGTTTAATTTAGCAATAATTCGTAATTTATCTCAAGATATGTGTTTACAAAGAGCAAAGTTATTTGAATCTTTAGGTATCAAATGTATTAATACATTTGATACCATCAAAATTTGTACTGACAAACTAATACAATCTAATATTTTTTCTAWTCATAATTTACCTACACCCGAATTTGAGGCTATTTTTCCAGAAACAACTTTTCCAGATCTATATAATAAATTCAAAACCCCATTTGTAATTAAACSCGTTAATTCCTCWTGGGGTAGAGGTATTGTTAAAATTGACAGTCATAATGATTTTATTTTGTGGAAAGAAGTATCAACTTCTTTAGATCTCAAAAATCAAAATTATCCATACCTTGCTCAAGAATATATTATAAAAGAAAACTATGATATTAGAGC
>NZ_MJAA01000074.1:0-749 GCF_001743375.1 Enterobacter sp. IF2SW-B1
GAAATGACTGTATGGCATGCTATCTGTAAAGGCACCAAACTCTTTAGCTGTTAAATTTGTAAACTTCATTATCATTACTCCTATTTGTCTCTCGTTAATTAATTTCATTTCCGTATTTGCAGTTTTTCTATTTCCCCTCTGCAAATGTCAAAAATAATAAATCTAATCTAAATAAGTATACAATAGTTAATGTTAAAACTAAAAAATAAACGCTTTAATTGCGTATACTTTTATGGTTAAATTTAGATTTTTGCATACAATTTCAAAAAAAGTAATATGAACGTTTGGGTTTGCTCATATTACTTTTGTATCATTTCTATTCAATTTTATAATTCACCGTTTTTCACTTTTTCAAACAGTATTCGACTAATTTTTTTAAATCAAGTAAACTTAATTATTCAATGTTTGCTGGATAGATTGTAAATATTTAATGATTTCTTCACGCGTGTTAGATTTAAATCGTTTTACTATTTCACTACCAATAACGATACCATCTGCAACCTCTTTTATATCTGCAACATGTTGTGGAGATCTTATGCCAAATCCTGCGACAACTGGCACATTGGCTATCGCTTTAATTGACTCAATTTTTCGTTTTAATTCTGGGTGAAACGCACCATTTTGTCCTGTTGTCGCATTCATCGTCACAGTATAAATAAAGCCTTCCGCATGGGATACGATATCTTTTATACGTTTGTCATCAGTAGTCATCGCAACTAACGATATAATTTTGACGCCATAGTGACTAA
>NZ_MJAA01000075.1:0-748 GCF_001743375.1 Enterobacter sp. IF2SW-B1
AATTGAGCCACTCAAAATGCAATTTTAGCACCACTACGAGCAGGCTATCTTAATAATTCTGTAACACGTAAATCATAACAGATAAGGTTGGGTCACATAAGTACCGTCAGACAATTGAAAGGGTTCAGCTACGTTTTCGCCAGCGGTTAAAAATTCATGCTCTCTTAACATAGGAACTAAATGAACTTTGTCGTATTCATTAATCAGCTGGCCACCTTTATTCACACTAAAAGCTGTATTAAATATTTGATTGTTTCTAATGTTAGRAACTGACCCAGCTATGATATCGACTTTATATTTTTCAGCTAAATGTTTAATAAATGAAAAACTTTGTCCTAGATTATTATCTGCTTTTTCATTTAAATGCTCTAAATCATAGCCATTATTCCACATTTCAGGTAAAACGACTACATCTACTTCAKCATTCATATTTTTTTCGAACCATTGCGTTATTTGAGTTTCATTTTTAGAACTATCTCCAAAAATAATCGGTAATTGATAAATTTGGACTTTCATAACATCACTTCCTTGATAGATCTTATATATAACTTACTAAAASTTATGTTGAAACGCAAAAAACGAGCCCAGGACATAAAATCAAAGTCCTAGGCTCTACAATGYTATATTGACAGTAGTTGATGGGGCCCCAACATAGAGAAATTRGAACACCAATTTCTACAGACAATGCAAGTTGGGGTGGGCTCTAACGTAAAGAAATACTTTTTCTTTAGAAATTAGTATTTCTTAT
>NZ_MJAA01000076.1:0-745 GCF_001743375.1 Enterobacter sp. IF2SW-B1
ATTGAACAAATAATTCAGATTGCTTAAACAATTCAAATTGCTTAAACTCAAATGCCGGTTGACACATACAACCTACTAAACTATAAGAATTTAAATTTTCAATTGAAGAAGCAAAAATTGTTCCTTTAGGCACTACATATTGCAATACATCTCCATTTTGGATATCAGTACCCAATGTTGCTGTCGTATATGCCCCATCCGGATTTATCATATGAATTGTTAGAGAATCACCGGCATGATAGTACCATACTTCATCAGCATCAATTCGATGAAAATGCGAAATATTGTCATCTGTAAGTAAAAAATAAATACTACTAAACGGCGCTCTGYGTCCATCTTTTAATACTTCTCGGATYGTCTCTCTATARAAACCACCTTCAGGATGYGATTCRAGTTGYAATTCATYAATCCATTGTTYTGCTGWTTTCATTATTTCAAATCCACATTATGGAATACGTTTTGTACATCTTCTAAATCTTCTAATGCATCGATTAATTTTTCAAATGTTACTTGGTCCKCTTCAGAAAGCTCAATATCTGTTTGAGGTAACATTTCAAATTCWGCTACTTTAAATTCTTCAACACCTGCTGCACGAAGCGCATCTTGAACGACTGCGAAYTGATCTGGTTCAGCATAGACTATTGTCAATCCATTRTCGTCAATCACATCATTTACATCTACATCTTGTTCCATTAATGTTTCAAGTATWTCGTCAACAGACTTTCCTTCAATACCAAATGTTGCC
>NZ_MJAA01000077.1:0-740 GCF_001743375.1 Enterobacter sp. IF2SW-B1
ATAGAAATACTAAGAAGGCAACAGGTTATTATTACACGAGCAAAGTTCATGATGAATTTAATGAAAAAGATCAACAAAAGAAATATCATGTGGAATTAAAAAATAATGAGATAGTACTTTTGGATAAAGTAGAAGATCCAAAGCTCAAAAATAAAATAGAAAATTTTAAATTCTTTAGTCAGTATGCTGATTTTAGAGATCTTAAAAATTATAAAAATGGAAATATATCAAGTACAGATAATGTGCCAAGCTACGATGCAGAATATAAAATGAGTMATACSGATAAAAATGTAAAAAAACTTAGAGAAGTTTATCCGATTACAACCAAAAAGTCGCCAGTATTAAAATTACATATAGATGGCGATATAAAAGGAAGTTCAGTTGGTTATAAAAATATAGAATATAATTTTTCAAAAGTAAAAGACCAAGAAACTGCTGTTAGAGATTTTTTGAATTTTGGACCATCTGATGGAGTTAGCTAAAGATAATTAGATGTAGAAATAATTCTAAAACAGAGAGACGTGAAACGATGRGATATTTAAAAAGGATTGGAATGTGTATAAGCCTGTTGATTGTAATCATTTTTGTAACATCTTGCGGTGGTGGTAATAAAATCACTGAAGATTCAAAAGAAATACAAATCAAAAAGAGCTTTACGAAAACGTTAGATATGTATCCAATCAAAAATCTTGAGGATTTATACGACAAAGAAGGATACCGAGATGGCGAATTTAAAAAAG
>NZ_MJAA01000078.1:0-732 GCF_001743375.1 Enterobacter sp. IF2SW-B1
TAATGAATTTTTTTATGATAATGATGGGTTCTTAAGAGCGAATGATGTTAATGATCAACTTGATCTTATGAAATTACTTTATCAAAATGTGACTAGAACAAAACATAAACTTGTTTTAGTAGTTAATAGGAATAAAGAGTTATATATTGACCTTTTAACTATACTAAAACCCAGAATTCAGAAGTCAATAAAATTAAAAGAAATTGAAAATATAGGTTACAATACAATACCAAATTCAAAAGGTGTGTTTTATATATTTAAGCATAATAACAATATTTTGAAAAACGAAAATACTGGTGAAGATATTAATGTTAAAGGAAATATATTATATGTAGAGAGTTGTAAAGACTTGAGAAAGGCAATTAAAAGTTTAATAACCAATATTATAACCAAAAAATTAAAAAAATTTGAAGATATTGAAATCGCTGATTTACTTAATCTAAAAGTATCGTGGATTGATAGCAAAAATAAGGAACAAATATTTTCTTATATTGTTGAGCAACATATAGAAAAGTACGGAGAAATTCCTTTTTTAAATATACCTTTAAAATTAAAAGGTTATTCAGATAATATTATTAGAAATTATAGCTATATTGTTGAATATGATTAAGTCTATTAAATATCATTTATAGTAAATTTATTAATAATTAATTTATACTATATAAATGAAGATAAAGTTATCGTAAAACATCTATTGCTAATTCCTCAGGCGTTTTTTACTAAACTAAGAGT
>NZ_MJAA01000079.1:0-731 GCF_001743375.1 Enterobacter sp. IF2SW-B1
CAAGTAATTGACTCGATATCGCCGTCAGCGACGACCTTAATATTTTTGCTATTCTTTTCTAATGGGTGAGTAAGATCAAGTGTATAATAACCGTTAGAAGCACAATAATTGGTTGTAGCGACTGCTTTCTTCACATCGCCTTGGCTTAATTTTTTGACGATGAGATAAAGATCATTAACAGTTTCACCTTTGTAAGGTTTTTGATTTTTATCAGCTTCTTTCATTAACTTATCAATACGTTCATCATCTTTTTTAGCTTCATCTGCTAATTTTTTAGCTATTTCTAAACCTTTCCATTCATAACTAAAGAAAGCTTTAGCATCATTTGAATGAGTTAGAAGACCTGTAGCGATGACTGTAGATGCAATAATTACTTTTGTAATATTTTTTTTCATAATAAGTTCTCCCTGTAAAATAAATTTGTACTTAATGTTGCGAGTACACTGCTATTTTACAAACGGTTTCATGCTTTTACCACTTAACACTTCATTAATTAAAATTAAGTGCAAATTAATAAGGTTTAATACAATCGAAAAAGAAAAATGATGAATTTGATGTTATTATTTTGTATAAAATCATTATTAAACATCATGTTAGTTTTTTATGGTAAGTAAACATGATTCAACAATAACGATATTATATTTTTAACGAAAATAAAATGTATTGTCCCTAATCTAATTTTTTGAACTTGAAATTGTCAAATAGAATAAATTGATATGTTTGTAGCTGTT